>DATDFV010000068.1:0-16069 GCA_036522415.1 Pyrinomonadaceae bacterium
CATCTCTTACGATCTCGAGTACGGACAAGACACACTCCAGATTCATCGCGATGCAGTTGGCGACGGCCACCGAGTGATCATTGCCGACGACCTCCTCGCCACGGGCGGCACCGCCCGCGCCGTTGTAGATCTCGTCGAACAGCTCGGCGGCACTGTTGTGGGATTGGTGTTTGTGGTTGAGCTTGAGTTTCTACCGGGCCGCGAGAAACTAGCGGGCTGTGACGTGCGCTCGTTAATTAAGTACCAATCTTAGGCCTCGACGAACGCCTGCTTTACGATTCACGATTTACCATTTACGATTGACGATTCGTGCTCCCGTAGCTCAGCTGCATAGAGCGCTCGCCTCCTAAGCGAGAGGTCGCGCGTTGGAATCGCGCCGGGGGCACCATTCTTCGTCCCGCAGATCAACTTTTTGATCATGGCGACGAAAGCGACGGCGCAGACGATGTCTTTCAAGGACTTGGAAACTGATGTGCCAAGTCTCCTTTCTCTCACTCGAATTCGAAATTTAATGTTGGCCTTCCGCTTGGGACTGATTTTGGCACCAGCTTTTTGAGATGCTCCGGCCTTGCACGAGAGTCAAGTAGACCATTCTTCACAAAATCGACCAACTGGCCGAACTCTTTATCCGTCAAATTAATCGGATTAGCGACCAGTGGATCAAGTCTCGATAGAACCGGGGCCATTGGTCCGAGCGGACCCCTCAGGTCCGGTGCGACCCCAGCCAACGTGGGGTCGTAAAGATCGACGGACGCGATTACGTGGAGATGATGCCGAATCGCATCTTCAAGACGAGTGAACGCGCCGTTATGAAAGAAAGTGGGTTGCATGGCCACATTACGAAGCGGACTCGTGCGAAACTTATAACGGTCACTGGCATCACCGGTGATTTGTTCTAAACCAAAGTCCTCATTCTTACCTGGACCATCAAAGATGACATTTCCGGCTGCTGGATCGTCTGCGGCGGGAGCAATTTGTGGTACCGCAATTACATGTTGCTTGAAATCGCTGAACATCTCATTCGACTGACCGGAAACCTGGTGACAGGCAACACAACCCGCCGAGCCGAAAAATAGTAAAGCACCTTTCTTCTGATCATCGGTGAGCGCATTCTTTTGACCTCGCGCGTACTGATCTATAGGAGCATTTGCGAAAACCAGGCTGAACTCAAATTCCGCAATCGCTTTGCCGAACATATCAAAATCAATCGGTGCTCCGTTCTTCACTTCGGGATAGACTTCGCCAAATAGTTTCCGGTAGGCCTCGATTGCGTTTAGCCGATTGAGTACTTCGGCACGAATCGCATAGTTGTCTCCTGGAAAAGTAAACCCGGCGACTTCAACGCGTTCAGTGGGTGGAATAAATGCTTGCGCATCGAGTAGCTGCGGCAGGTACGACAAGCTAAGGCCCTCGGGCTGTGGAAACATGAATCCCAGGCTATTATCAAAAGGATTACCTGCGAGCGAGGCAAAGCGCGAGTTCCACATCAGATTGGGAAAGAAAGCAGTGTTAATCGCCATCGGAGTACGTCTTTGGTTTCTTGGTCCACGTCGATCTGGTCCGACGATCCCGTTATTATCAATGCCAATTGCGATCGACTGTGTGTCACCGAAAGCATTTGTGGGTGAGTGGCATCCGCCGCAGGTGTTATCGTTGTTCAATCCCCCGATGGTGTCGAACCACAGCAGGCGGCCGAGGTTGGCTCGGCGTTGGTCCAGGTGACGACCCAAACGTTGCTCAAGTGTTGTTTCGATGCGGCCAGTAAACCCGAGCTCGCTAAGTCGAGTGAGTAATTCCTGATCCAGTGAATTGTCGTCTGCGTTCGCAGCGTTTTGGGACACAATCAGAATGCATGCGAGGCTGAGTATTACTATGAGAGTAATTTTGAAAAGTGGCAGACGCATTGCGAGACCTCCGCTTGAAATTGTTTCGAGTCGTGCCTCGAGTTATGCAGTGATTTGCATAACTCGAGGACTAAGGTTCAGTGAGTCCCACGCCCTTCAGCTGTGCGACGGATTACGGAACACGCGGGTTCAAGTGAGCAAACATGCCGTTTGTGTTGTGGAGCCAGATCCAAGCTGTCATCTCCCACACTCCGTGTTCGTTGTTTACTCTCCACTGGTCAGCGTCGCCGCTAAAGCCTTCTGGTGCGGTCGCCGATAGCGGTAATGGCACGACATATTCAACAGCCACCAACTCCAGCCGATTTTCATTAGGGACGGGTGCATAGAGCAGTATTTCCGGCTCATCTGGGTTGAACGTTGCGTCAATTAGCGGTGGCTTAACGAAATGGAACCCCTCTCCGGATTCATAGTCGTTAACGTTGATATAACCATCTGCAATGGCTCGATCAACGTCGTGATACTTTGCCGTAGCTGCTCGCGCAATCGCTAGTTCCTGGAGGGTGGGTGCGCTTAGATCATCAACTACGAACGTTGCAGCATTGGTTTTTCGACCGCCAATATTTGCACTTCCTGTCAGCAAAGCGCAAACTGAGATAAGGGTGTAGAATTTGCGAAATATGTTCATTGGTAGTCTCCTGTGCGCCGGGTAAACCAGCAGGTTAAATGGACGGTTCTTGTTTACGACTTCATCGAATTAATCGAGGTCACAGATCAAACAAAGCTAATGGGTAGTCGCTTCACAGTGCGGTTCCAACAGATGGCCGCACAGCTGCTTTGTACTGGGCAAACCTAAGCGTTATTTGCATCTACTTTCGTTTAGCTTTTGGACCTCCTACATTTAAGCGCGCAGACTGTGTCCAAAACCTCTAAATACAGGCGAATGTTTTTGAAGTTTGAGAAGATGAACGATTCTCGAAGACCATAATCCGCAACACGATCCATTATTTTTCTTAAAAGACTGAAGGCTGATGATGACCCCGTCCCCACGTGATGTGAGCCAGCTGCTCATTGAGTGGACCAAGGGAAGCCTGGCTGCTCGCGATGAGTTACTACCTCTCGTTTACGAAGAGCTACGTCGACTTGCTCACCGTCACATGCGCCGGGAACGCCATGGGCATACTCTTCAAACATCTGCCCTTGTACATGAGGCCTTCATTAGGTTGGTCGATCAAAAAAATGTTGAGTGGGAAAGCAGGTCACACTTTTTTGCAATCGCTTCTGAAATGATGCGACGTATTTTGGTCGATTATGCGCGAAGGCGCGGAAACCTGAAGCGAGGTGGCGATACTCAGCAGGTTCCATTGGAAAATACTTTAATCGTCTCCGAGGAGCGAAGTGCCGAGGTAATCGCTCTGGATGAGGCCCTCCGAGAATTGTCCAGTTTTGATCCAAGAAAGGGTCAGATAGTTGAACTTCGCTTTTTCGGCGGGTTATCAATCGAAGAGACCGCGGACGTGCTCGGTATTTCGCCCGGTACGGTTATGCGCGACTGGACTTTGGCAAAAGCGTGGCTGAGAAAACAGATTACCGGTAACAACTCGAAGATTGATTAGAGGTTTAGCGAGAAAAATCCGCGTCTAATAGTAGGGACTATTATTAGTCTCAGACCAAAAAACTGACGTTGGGAACGCTGAAAGGTGAGCACGATTGATGCAACCTGACCGTTGGCAGCAGATCGATCAGCTGTTTCACTTGGCGTTGGCACAAGAGCCCAACCGGCGAGTGACTTTTCTTGAAGAAAAGTGCGCTGGAGATAAAACTCTTCGTAGTGAAGTTGAAGCGCTCCTTGCCTCTCACGAACAGGCTGAGAGCTTCATTGAAGCACCCGCTTCTGATCTTGCCGCGGAATTGTTTGGCAAGGAGCAGACGACCCTACGAGTAGATCAGCACGTTGGTTCCTATAGAATCCTATCGCTTTTGGGCGCAGGTGGAATGGGAGAAGTTTATCTTGCTCACGACACTAATCTCAGACGCAAGGTGGCGCTTAAACTGCTGCCACCGCAATTCACTATAAACCCGGATCGCGTGCATCGTTTCGAACAGGAAGCGCTCGCCGTTTCAGCATTAAATCACCCTAACATCGTTACCATTCATGAGATCGGGAGAGATAACGGCTCACAGTTTATCGTTACCGAATTCGTTGAGGGTGAGACCCTTCGCGCTCGATTGCTACAAAGCCCAATTAGTCTGCTCACAGCGCTCGACATCGGTATTCAAGTAGCAGGTGCGCTGGCAGCGGCCCACGCCAGCGGCGTTGTACACCGAGATATTAAGCCTGACAACATCATGCTGCGTACGGATGGGTACGTTAAGGTCCTTGACTTTGGTCTTGCGAAACTAATTGAAACCGCGTCGATAGCAAGTGGTCCGGATCAGTCAACCTTGGCGAAGGTTCATTCACATTTCGGGCTCGTACTCGGTACGGCCGCCTATATGTCACCAGAACAGGCGCGCGGCCTTCCGGTCGACGCAAGGACTGACATTTTTAGTCTGGCTGTGGTCCTTTACGAGATGATTACTTCGCACCAGCCGTTCAACGGCGCAACGGTTAGCGATATCGTGGCGGCAATCCTCAAACAGGAGCCGGCACCACTGAAGCGGGATTCACTCGAGGTTCCCAGGGAACTTGAGTGGATTATCAGAAAGGGCTTAGCCAAAGACCGGGAGGAACGGTATCAAACTGTCAAAGAGTTGCTGATTGATCTGAGACGGCTCAAGCAGGAGTTGGAACTCCAGTCAAAATTCGAAGGCTTTGCAGCAGGACCGCAAAACCTCACACCAACGACGACCAGGGACCAGCTAATAAAAGGCTTCGATACGGCGACTTTGAACGCACCATCAACTACTGAGACCATTCTTACGGGGAGTAAACAACAAGGTAGGAAGGTCGCGATTGGCCTCATCACGATTATGGCCGCCGTCGCTGTCATTGCTCTATTCTCAGTGATCGGATTCAACTTCGGGCGAAAGCAAGCGCCGGCAATCTCATACCCGATTCCCCGTCAGGTGACTTTTCGTCGAGGCACGATTAGCTCAGCGAGGTTTGCGCCAGATGGCGGTCGCCTCATTTATAGTGCCGCGTTCGATGGAAAGCTCCCTGAAGTATTCACAAGCGGATTGGAGAGTCCCGAGTCAAGATCGCTTAAAGCACAGCTCGGCGGACGCATCGCAGGCGTGCAATCAGTTTCCCGTGTAGGTGAGATGGCTCTTCTGCTTGACTGTGAGTTGAATTGGGGAGAGTGCGTCAATGGAATACTTGCGCGCGTGCCATTAGATGGAGGGACGCCACACGAACTAGCGGAGCATGTTTATTCTGCGGATTGGTCTCCAGACGGTAAAGAGCTAGCAATCATTCGCGTCGTAGAAGGAGTGTTCCAGCTTGAATATCCGATCAACAAAGTCTTGTACAAAGCTTCCGGCTTTATTGATCACCTAAGGGTATCACCGAAGGGCGACAGGGTGGCCTTCATCGATCACCCCATACTAGACGATCCGAGCGGATCCATCGTGGTGGTTGATCTGAGCGGCAATCAGAAAATTCTGTCAGCCGGGTGGCAAACGGCTAAGGGACTCGCTTGGTCACCGAAGGGTGATGAAGTTTGGTTCTCTGCCGGAAAGCAACGAACTATCGCGTTACACGCAGTCAGCACCTCTGGTCAGTATCGACTTTTGTACGAAGCACCTGGTGATGTCCGGCTATTTGACATCTCGTCCAACGGACAAGTCCTGGTAAGCCGTGGACAACCGCGTAGTCGGATGATGGGTTCCGCGATTGTCTCCAAGCCAGAGCAGGATTTGTCTTGGTTTGATTGGTCTACATCGGCTGCGCTTTCTGACGATGGGAAGAGCCTGCTCTTTTACGAGTGGGGCGTGGCAACCGGTGGAGTTCCTCGGGTTTACTTGCGCAAGCTCGATGGTCCAACCGATCCAGTAATGCTCGGTCAGGGCAAGGCAATGGGGTTGTCGCCTGACGGAAACTGGGCTTTAGCGGTTCAAGAGGGTCCACCATCGCAGCTCGTCCTTTTGCCAACGGGCGCAGGTCAACAGGCTGGCGAACCGCGGCCGTTTCCGCGAGGCGACATCAAGGAGTATCACTATGCATCCTGGTTTCCAGATGGACAACAAATTCTCTTCACAGGACTCACAGATCCAAGTCGCGGTTTGCGTTCCTATATCCAGGACTTGTCGGGCGGAGAACCACGTCCCATTACAGAAGAAGGAAATATTGCGCTGTTGGTTTCTCCCGACGGCAAACATTTCCTGGGCTTTACAGCTGGCGCCCACACCAGCGGAAAATATTATGTGTGTTCGATAGATGGAAAGAAAGCAACTCCAATTGCTGGACTCGCACTGGGCGACACTCCAATTCAGTGGAGTGCGGATAGCAGAGCTCTATACGTGCGTGAAGATGAAGATTTTTCGAGCGGAATCTATCGGGTTGATCTCTCGAGTGGTGATAGAAAGCTTCTCAAAGAGATCGTTCCGGATCCTGTGGGGCTCATTGGCATCGAGGTCAAACCGGGAGGGATTCAGATCACGCCCGACGGCAGATCTTATGTTTACACTTACTGGACATTTACCCCCGATTTATTCGTTTTGGACGGTCTTAAATAGGGTAATGCAACTCTAATAACGCGATGCAAATTCTTGACTGGCCCACGAAATTCGATTTAGCATGCGTGCAACCTTACCAGATTGCAATCGCCACATTTTTTGAGATTTCCGTTCTCTTTTCTCAAGGAGTTTCTATATGCGAAAGATCTTGATCGCGCTCTTCCTCGCTGTGGGCTTGCTGATGAGTGTCTCCCTTGTTAATGGCTGCGGTGATAAGACTCTACGCATTGGTCGCGGTGCACGATTTCAGCGTTCAGTCTCCCCGGCGTCGATTCTTATCTACGTACCTTCGGATACTCCGACTGGTGCCGCTTCAAAACTTCAATCATTCTTGAAGAAAGCGGGCCACAAGCCACGGGTTGTTCAGGGACCTGAAGGCTTTGGCGGAGCCTTAAGTTCAGGACGATATGACATTGTTTTAGCTGCCCTATCCGATGCATCTGGGTTGCAAAGGCAGATCGAAACTTTCTCGGCGAAACCCTCAATCGTACCTATCGCGATCAAGGCGACCAAGGCCGAACGAGCCGCCGCAAAAAAGCAGTACAAGTGTCTTGTAAGAGATTCCAACGATGGCGATGAATATCTTGACGCGATCGACGCAGCGATGAAGGCGAGAGATAGCGTTACCCAGCGCTAACGGTCATTAACCTTCTCCAATCCATGCGACGAACTATGCACTCCAAACCAATTCCTCGGTTGGTCCTCCTCTGTGCAGCAGTTTGTTGTGTTCTTACAATGTTCGCATGCACGGCATTCTCTCAAGCTTGGGTGCCGGAGAAAGGCGAAGGCTCCGTTTCGATTAACTACCAAAAACTGGTGGGCTATGATCACTTTGATTTTACAGGAGCGCGAGCGAAGATAGGAACGGATCGCGCCCAGACCACAAGCGTCGAAATTGAGTACGGTTTAACCGATCGACTCGCATTTAACGCCGACGTACTTTACGTCGCCTCAAAATACAACGGCGAGTTTCCTGAAGCACCTCTTGATGATGGACGGTATCATGCAGAATTTCAGGATGCCCATTTTCAACTGCGATATAACACGACTCAGAAACCGGTTGTGCTTACTCCTTTCATAAGCGTGACTGTTCCGACGCATGACTATGAAACAAGTGGACACAGTGCAACTGGCCGTCATTTTACCGAGTTATTAGTCGGAGTGAATGCGGGCCGCCAATTGGTCCCGTTCTTGCCGAAACTCTACGTGCAAGGACGATATTCCTTCGCCCTTCTCAAACACTTTGAAGGACTGAATCTCAATCGCAGCAATTTCGACGCCGAGGTTGGATGGCTTGCCAACAGGAAACTCACTTTGCGTTTACTTGCTTCGTGGCAAAAGACGTATGGTGGACTTAGAGCACCCATCGACTTTGAGGAAGCTGGACCAGAACAATTTGAGTTCCACGATCGCGCACTGCGAACGAGCTACTTCCGTCTGGGAGGAGGAGTCACATACTCGCTGAACCGCACCTTTGACATTAACGTCGGCTCCCTGGGAACGATTACCGGCTTGAATGGTTTGGCAGTGAATGGCCTCGCGATCGGATTTTCGTGGAAATTTTCTCGATCATCAAACTCAAAAATTGATTGAAACCCGCACAAGAACGCACTCGACCGAGGCAGTCAACGTTTTGCATCGGCGGCTCTTCGGGCCTGATCAAACATTTCGGGGTAATCTGATCCCATACTCCAAAATTTCAAACGCGCAGTACTATCTCGTGCTCTCCGGCAAAGATTCAAGTTAAGTTGGAATAAATGGAAACCGCCACGCCACTCAACTGAAGTGTCTACTCCGATCAGGACCCCACTGCAAGTAATTGAAGAGCGGCTTGCAGTGCGGCGCTAATCCTGCACTATGGCCTATGCGCTACTACCGCAATTCTTAAGGAGTGGTTCCCGTTAACGAAAAACTTCCGTTGAATTTCGGGCCCGACGCTGGCGTGGGCCCGACGATATCGCCGCCCACCCGCAGCCAGTCCGGATCCAGATCCCCGTTGCGGATCCACATCTGCAGATCACCGGTAAACAACGGTGGACCGGGAGCAGACAGCCAAAGAAAGTTGCCAGCCCGACCTTCCAACTCGACCTGCGGTACGAAGAAGTAATGACCGGCCGCCAGTTCTATTGGTTCGTCGAACACCACCTCGAAGAGAACCTCCTGTCCCGCCACCGGACCCTCGCCCCCCGTAACTTGATCCGGGGACGGATGGATGCCATCGATCACCGAGTTGGCTGCCTCGAAATGAGGGTTAACAAGTGTTGCTATGAATTTCAGGCTCCCGTCCGCGCTACTACGCTCCGTAAGCGCGTTGTCTGAAGGCGAGTTCGTTCGAGTAGGCACCTTGGGTGTGCGCGTAGTGTCTGAGTCCAGCGAGAACACGCGATAGATCTCCACCGTCACACTGCGTATCTCGCCATGACCACCGTGGAAGAGGAGCCCGGTAAAGGTGGCTCGGTCGATGATCGTTGGCGACGTGAGGATAAAGTCATCGGCCGCCTCGATCTCGATCTTGTGGCGGCTTTCGGGCCGGGAAGCCGCAGCCATCCGGCCATCCGGCTCACCTGTGGTAAAGAAGAAACTGGACGCGGAGGCCGTGGCTCCTGGCCTCACCGTCGGTGTCAAGACACTAATCGTAATGCAGAGAGCAAGGAGTGCAAGAAGTATTCTTCTGTTCATTATTGTCTCCCTTCTTGGGTCTAAAGGGATGCTGCCGCGGATCGCAACAAAGTGATGAGTCCCAAAACTAAATGAAGAAGTCTGAACACAACTTCTGCGCCGTTTGGAACTCACGAAAGTGGATGTGTGGGCCGAGCATATGCTCGTCTCGATTTTGAGTCAAGGAAGGGAACGCAGGATGAGCCGCGCAACGGACTTCTAAGCTGAAGGTCGCGCGTTGGAAGATGGCGGTGCACGCACCACTTCAGCAAAGTCACACGTGGCGAGCATCATATTCGTCTTCACCCGCCGGTTCAATTCCAGGAGGCGCTTCAGTGAGCGGCGCGGCCGGCAAGTCTAATGACTTTGATTACGGTGGCTAACCTGCTTTCGCGCGTGCAACAACAACTTCAACGAGATCACCGTCCGCGTTCCGCCAAATTCGGAGGAACTCCTTGTAAGAATTCCGCGCCTCAGTTATTTGCCCTTTACGTTCATAGGCTTGCGCCAGGTGGAAATGCGCTAGTGGATAGTTGGGATTGAGCCGGAGCAATCTTTGATACTCAGAAATGGCTTCGTCCAGTTGGCCTGTCTCGAGGTAGGCACTCGCCAGGCAGTCTTCATAAGGATCGATTTCAAACGTCGGCGCAAACTGACTGAGGGCCAACTTGAATTTTCCCAGTGCATCGGCAGCACGTCCCGCACTGAGTGCGAGCGAACCTTCGAGATAAGAGTAATGTCTTTGGGCTGGCCTTGCTCCTCGTTGGAGGTAGGGAAAACTTTCATAGACCTTTAGAAGCTGCTCTGCTTTTTCCTGTTCCCCGCGCTGAAGTGCAACCAGCACTGACACTCGAAGCATGTATTTATCGTACCGTGCTGCTTTTTGTGCCCACGTTGCGGCCTGCACCAGATCGCGCTTGTTTAGATAGATCTGTCCAACGGCATCGGCTCCCCGCGCACGCTCCAGGCTTGACTGCGCGAACTCGATATAGCGTTGATACTGGTCTAGTGCTTCTCGATATCGGCCTTGTTGATAATAAGTATTGGCCAGATGAAATACAGCAATTTCAAATCTCGGATTTAACTTCAAGGCGGTGAGATATTCAGCAATTGCCTTTTCGTGTTCCCCGGCCCATTGGTAACTCATTCCCAAACTGTCATGGGCGTTAGGCTCATCCGGAGCGAGTTCTACATACCTCTGATGCATAGCAATCGCATCGTTGTGTCGAGCAAGAAGCGAATAACAAGCACCCAGCGCGTTGTAGAGGTCCTTTGCTTGATTATCTACGAGCAAGCCACGCTTCAGCACTTCAACTCCTTCTTCCATACGACCTTCGCCGCCCAACAACCTACCGAGTCTCTCGTAAGCCTCGACCTCTAAAGGATACTGACTAATAAGTTTCTCGAAGGCTTCGATTGCGCTCGGAAAATCGAGGTTAGCAATGTGATACCACGCTGTGATGTAGAGGCGATCTTTCTCGGTCAGACGAGAAGAAAACTGAAATGCCTTTTCAAGGAAGGGTTTGGCCTTTTGTCCAAAATCCCAGGTTAAACCATACGAATAACCGATACGCGCGTAGGCCATTGCAAATTGCGGATCAAGAGCAACAGCACGTTGCAGGAGATCAATAGCCTCGGCGTTATGAAGAGCCTGCGCTTTTTCAAGTGCAACTGAATAGTAACGATAGGCCTCCAGATTGTTTGTCATTACGGCCGCAAAGCTGGTTTGCTTCTCATGTTTGTCAAGCGTGTTGCCCAGGTGAGACTCAATCTTTAACGCAAGTAGATCTGTTTGAGCGAAGAGCCTGTTAATGTCATCAATTGTCAAACTTTCCGCCGCCGTAAGTTGACTGCTTGAAGCATCATATAGTTGTACATCGATACGTAACTCGGTCCCAAGCCTGGAAAAACTCCCGGTCACAAAAGTGTCTGCATTACTCCTGAATGCCAGTTCTCGAGCGATGGCGAAGGGGACTGGTTGGTCACGATGGTAACTTAGCCTCTCCAACATCGAGTTGAGCTGATCTCTACCGAGCAAGGTCAGGTTCTTGTCGGCAGACAGATCCGTTATCAGCATGTCTGCAAATCCCTGTCGTAGCCATTCCAGATCAGCACTGCCGGATTGGTTGTCGAAATACATCACGACGACCCGGTGCTTGCCAGGCACCGACGCTAGAGTCGTGACCGGTTCGGGCGTTTTGGCCGCTCGAATTTTTTGCCGCACATATATGCCGGATGCGATGGCCGTACTCAAAACGATTGCCGAAGTTGCTAGTGCAAGTTTTCGACTGAGTGTGAGCTTAGGAAGAATTGCAGGGGATGTCTTCGGCGGGCATTCTTCTTCATAATCGATCTCGACAGTTGTGACTTGTTCGGTTGCAAAGATAACTTGTCTGCTTGGAGATTCTGAAAACTTTTCGATGAACCGATATCCAACCTTCGGCACAGTCTTGATGAACCGCGGTCGCCGTGAATCATCGCCAAGTGCCCTGCGTATCTCGGTAATACATTGAACCAATGCGTCATCGGTGACAGCGGTGCCTTTCCATATGTATTCGACCAACTCTTCCTTGCTGACGAGGTGGTCATTTTGTTCAAGAAGGTACACGAGTACCTGGAATGTCTGTTGCCGAAGGTGAACTTCATCACCGGCACGCCTCACGCATCCGCGCGATGTGTCGACCTCGACATCGCCAAAGCGATAAATCTGCTTTTCTCCTGCTGCCATTTCCTGTTAGGGCGATTTCGGAAGAATTTCGGATTTAGTTCGTTACTGAAATACCGCTTTAGAGCAGAGTCGCACTCACGAACTGGTTGATAGTGGCGGCTCCGCGATCCCTGGGCGTGGGCACGGCGGACTGCAAAGGCGTTTGGTCGCGGATTATACCCGTCGACACCGAGGGCGGTAAATGACTTTAAGGAGGGTTCCCAACATGTTGATAATCTCCAGTCGCTTTAGATTAGCACTTATGGTCTGTGCATCATTCGTCATCGGGTCATTTCTATTCTCGATCCTGATCTCAAAGTCTGTCGATGCTGGCTCGCTAATTCCACAGCAAGTTTGTCAACACTCTGTCAGACCCGGGGCTTGGACACCTACAAACCTGCAATTGAAAGCCGGTCAAAAAGTCGTGATCTCGGCAACCGGTACTTTCAGGTACAAGGATGGCGCGAGAATCGAGTTTGGGCCTGGTGGAGATATGTACGGGATATGGAGTCTCAAGGCCAGGATTGGCAATCAGATAGAAAACGTCGGCGGTAAAGGAACAGTCACAGCCACGCAGGATGGCCAACTCGAATTAGGTGCGCCTGCTAAAGCTAACTTGCCGGTTGAGGAAGGCCTAACGTACCTCGATTCTAACTACCAATATTGTGTGACCGTGTCCATGGCCGATGAGGGTCAGCTGAGTGTTAGCGTGGAAGAAGGGCCAAAAGAACTGTGGGTTGGATGGGGCCGAGAGCCCATGGCCATCTCCTTCTGCATCAGAGGATTCATAAGCAATTCAGCGGAACCGTTGAGGGTGGATTGTCCTAAGATGGACAACTCATTTGGTGATCATAAAGACATCAGTGGGAATCGACTGAAAACTGTGCGAATGGAACACTGTGGTGAGACCGCAGCTCCGTATAACTGGGCTGGGCATACTTGCTCAGGAGGACCAGGATACTTTCCCACTCCTGGATACCTTTGGGGAATGTTTATAAGCGCTCCGGCGCGTGATCTTGAAAACGACCAGCAACCGGGAAGGAAAAAAGATATTTGCATTGGGACGAATCCGGTCACTCTCAGGTTTTCGCAGAAGGGAGCTGGCGAGGCTTACGTTACCGTCGCTCCCGAACTTGTTCTAAAGGCTGGTTTAGTTGGTGGCGGCGGCTCTGGCATGAAGAGCAATTGTGACGACAACAACGGTGGTGGCGGCGGAGGTGCTGGCGGAGGCACGCTTCGTTGTGGTCTCGGTAGGGTATGGCGAGAATCGGAAAGTGGTTGGACAGGCACGTGGACGCGTCGCGGTGACAGTGGTGTGTTCGATGCACACTGGGAGCGAACTGGCTGGCGACCAATCGATCAGATAGCAACGATCTCAGTTTCGGGAGGAAGAATCAGTATTTTCCGACAAGATCCAAATGTCGCAGGTAACACATGTTCGTATAACGGCATTGTTGGCTCTGATGGTGTTTCAGTAAGTGGTGAATACACATGCAATGATCGCGGTAATGTTATCGGACCTGTTCCGTGGAACGCCACGATTGATTGCACCGCGACGACGAGGCCAACGGTTGATCAACGCTTCGTCGGAGCCTGGGTCTGTCCCTGCAAGATAGGGGTAGAGTTGAATGCAGATGGGACCGGTGCCTGGGTGGATAATCGAGGCGGTCCTCCGGGCTCGATGTACGCATCAGGTAGATTCGACGGAACCTGGACTTCGTCTGGCGATACCGCCACCCTCACTATTCCCGTGGCGAAACATGGAAATCGGGGAGGGGTAATCTATTTGCGCTTAGATGGCGCCCAACTTAAGGATCAATTTGGCGACACCTATTCTCGGTGAGGACGGGCCAGGCGAAGTGAAGCGAAAACTAAAGCTCAAGGTTCAGCAGATAAGACGGCAGGCGATTGTGTTTTCCTCCAGCAGCCGAACAGGGTACTGCCAAAAGTGCGAACGCTACGTGGAATTCCTCTCACATATCGAAGCGGCTCAGGTTTTAGAATTAGCTGAGGAAGAGCTGGTTGGATTGGTTAGATGCGGGTCCTTACATTCAATCGAGATCGAAGGAGGCAGACACATAGTTTGCAGGGACTCGCTTTTCTCAAAAGGGTAGCTTACTTCTGTTTTCCGAATCTCTCTCAAGGAGGCTTAGCTGGATCGAGCAGGATTCAGTTCGATTCGCGAGTTCCGGCATCGACTACTCGCATCTGATTCTGAAGTGACATCTAAACTGGAATGCGTTTCTCCGCGCTGAACGTCAGTGGCTCATTGCGTAAGGCACCAGATTCGCGATCACTTATTGAAAAATCAAATTAAGGGCACGACCAAATCGACTGGTGACAAACGAAAACTTTTGCGCTAGGTTGCTACTGACTCACCAGATCAAAAAAGAAGCGGGCCGGACTTGTGGTGCGTCGGGATAAACCGGCGTGGAGTAGTGAATGAAAGAGTCATACAGGAAAGGCGTAGCGAAACCATCCTGGCCTCGAGTCATGCGGGGGCGGTCGTGAGGTCGCACTCGAAGCGTTCGACAAAGGTATATGTAGGCTGGGTATAGAGCTCCGAAATGGCCCATCAATCAGGGGAGAAGCCGACGGCGTCACAAGGACTGGAAGGCAACGAGGCGGCGTGCGCTAGCGCGAGTGCGTCGCAGCCCTGCGGAGTCGAAGACCCCATGCATGCATAGAAACTCCATGCGCGAGAACCGAGAGGCCCAGTTACTGTCCGCTGAAACGAACAGCGGCGGAGCGGTGGGAGAAAGCGATGAGCAGATAAGACCCACATGCACGGTGACAGGGAGTCGCACAGCGTAATAGTACCTGCGAAGCAGCCGAACAAAAGCGTGAAACCGCTGGCGGAGGTTGTGGAGGGAAGGCCGTTGACCAAGGAGAACATGGACCAACCTAACCAGCGCCGGACACTGAGACGGGTAAACTGGTCTAGCGGGCTGGCCCGTGTGCGTGAAGCAGCAAGGAAGGATAAGAAGATACAGTTCACCGCTCTGCTGCACCACGTGACAGTCGATTTACTACGGGACAGCTACTACGCGCTCAAGCGACAGGCTGCCCCGGGAGTGGACGGCGTCACGTGGCAAGAATATGGACCAGATTTGGAGGAGCATTTAAGAAACCTCCATGGTCGCATCCATCGCGGGGCTTATCGAGCGTTACCGTCACTGAGAACCTGGATACCCAAACCTGATGGCCGACAACGACCATTGGGTATTACGGCGCTGGAAGACAAGATCGTCCAGCACGCAGTAGGGAAAGTCCTCAATCAGATATGGGAAGCGGACTTTCTGGGCTTCTCATACGGGTTCAGACCGGGGCGCAGTCAACATGATGCGCTCGATGCCTTATGGGTTGGAATCAAGCGCAAGAAAGTGAACTGGATTCTGGAGCTCGACATCCGATCATTTTTCGACAAAGTCAATCATGATTGGCTGGACAAGTTCGTCGAGCATCGGGTAGGCGACAAACGAATCATCCGCCTCATCCAGAAATGGTTGAGAGCGGGTGTAATGGAACGAGGCCGGTGGTTCGAGACGGTGGAAGGGACTCCGCAAGGATCGGTGATCTCTCCTGTCCTCGCGAATCTCTACCTGCATTTTGTTCTCGACCTTTGGGTACACCAGTGGCGGCGTCGGCAAGCGAAAGGTGACGTAATAGCCTGTCGCTATGCTGACGATGCAGTGCTGGGATTTCAGTATCGAGACGAAGCTGAGCGCTTTCTGCAGCAGTTGCAGGAACGATTGGCCAAGTTCGGACTGGAGCTACACCCTGAAAAGACGCGTCTAATTGAATTTGGACGCTATGCCACTCAGGACCGGAAGAAGCGTGGGGAGGCAAAACCGGAGACCTTTGACTTTTTAGGTTTCACCCACATCAGTGGGACCACACGAAAGGCAAGCCACTTCACCATCCGGCGTCAGACTAATCGCAAGCGCATGACAGCCAAGCTAAAAGAAATAAAAGCACAGCTGAAAATGCGTCGGCATGAGTCGAACGTGAAGACCGTGAAATGGCTACAGTCCGTGGTGCGGGGCTACTTCCAATACCATGCGATTCCGGATAATCAGGCGCGGCTGGAGGCGTTTCGGCAGGAGGTGCTACGTATGTGGCTGCAGCAGCTTCGGCGGCGCAGTCAGCGTAGTCGCTGGAACTGGGAACCCTTCATGGAGCGTCT
>DATDFV010000069.1:0-16153 GCA_036522415.1 Pyrinomonadaceae bacterium
ATCGGCAGCACCAATGCGCATACCAAAACGAGGAGTACGAAAAACAGGTAGATGACAATGATGAAGTCGTCCATCGGCGATCTCAGATCCCAGATGCCAGATCTCAGATTGAAAGCCCCGGCAATATTAAAGATCAAACACCGAATGGGAAAGGATCTCAGATCTCAGATCCCAGATCCCAGATTTGAACTCCCCTGAACAATCATATTTGAGATCTGAGATCTGAGATCTGGAATCTGAGATCCTTTTCATCCTTCATCCTTTCTTCCAGCTATGGCAATATCAAACGCAATGCCAGTTACAAAATCCGATGTAACCACTCTTATCTTTGACTGGGATGGAACGCTTGTCGATTCGGCCCATCTCGGGCTGTTGGCTTTTCAAAAAACCTTCGCCGAACTCGGATACGTCTTCCCTATCGACATCTATGAGTCAAGCTATTCACCAAACTGGTACACGACGTATCGAGCGCTGAATCTTCCCGAGCATTTGTGGAAACGCGCTGATGAATTGTGGTTACAGCATTACGGTGAGGAAACAGCGGAGTTGATTGTCGACGTCGGAGAGACACTAACGACGCTTCACGCAGCCGGCTATTGTCTTGGAGTTGTGACCAGCGGCAGTGAATCACGTGTAACCCGGGAGCTAGGCGTGTCCGTTCTGAATGGACTACTCGACGCAGTGATTTGTAATGAGCACATCACCAACAAGAAGCCTCATCCGGAAGGGTTGGAGCTGGCGCTCGATAAACTAAACTGCAAACCCCACGAGACGGCTTACGTCGGAGATGCTCCCGAGGACATCGAGATGGGTAAACGCAGTAATGTTCTTACAGTTGGCGTCAGAAGCAACTATCCGAGCAGTTCGAGGTTGTTGGCAGCTGAGCCTGACATTTACATTGAAAGCATTGCGGAACTAACGAAACACTTCACTGGAGGGTTGGGCAGAATGTCCGACGAACTTTAGTTTGTCTTGTAGCCGAAGAAGAATTCAAGGGGCTCTCAACCGTCGCACGACAAACTAAAGTTCGTCGGACAGTTCATTCATATGAAACCAATCTATAGACCACGCGTAAAAGTTTGCTGCATTGCGAGCGTTGCCGAAGCATGGCTGGCGATTGAAAACGGTGCGTCCGCTATCGGATTAGTATCTGCGATGCCAAGTGGCCCAGGACCGATCGAAGAAGAACTAATTGCCGAAATTGCCGAGGTCGTGCCGCCGGGAGTTGCCTCATTCTTGCTGACGTGCAAACAGGATGTTCAATCAATCATCGATCAGCAGCGTCGTTTGCGAGTTAACACGATTCAGATTTGTGATCGGTTGGTGGATGGAACTTACAGTGATCTGCGACAAGCGCTGCCAGGTGTCTCACTGGTGCAGGTGATTCATGTTACTGATCTGGAGTCAGTAGATGAGGCTCAAATGATTGCGCCACACGTCAATGCGATTCTTTTGGACTCTGGAAACCAGTCCCTTCGGATAAAAGAGTTAGGAGGAACTGGTAGAGTTCATGATTGGGGCCTAAGTCGCAAAATTCGTGAGACGATCGACGCGCCGCTATTTCTGGCCGGTGGACTGACGCCGGACAACGTCGCTGAGGCAATACGAACCGTGGAACCGTTTGGAGTCGATGTCTGCAGCGGACTGCGAACGGAAGGCAAACTTGATCCAGAAAAGCTCCGCCCGTTCTTCGACCAAGTTCATCGAACAGAAGCTCCTTAACCGGATACACGAAAGCTCTTCTGTCGGAGCGCGGCCGTCCCCGGCCCCCGTCGAACAGAACCCACTCATTCTTACCGAGGTGGAAACTGTGTCCTACTAGTTGGTTCTGTTCGAACCGGGGGCGGCCGAGGACGGCCGCACTCCCGACAGAAGAGCTTTCGTATATCCAGTCAGGGGCTTCTGTCCGATGAGCTGTCGCGTTATCACTTCGTCTGGTACTGAAACGTCACATTTGTCTCCTCATCCAGCACAAGCGGACGGACGAACCGGTAAGATTTGCCAGCCTTCGGCACCTCCATTCGCACTGGCAAAACACCCGCGACTCGCCGTTGCAGATTGTAGACATTCTGTGATGGCGCATTCATTTGCGCTTGTTGAGCCTTTCGTACTTGCTCTTCAAGCCGACGATTTTCACGCTCAGCATTTGCGAGTCCGGATTGAATGGTCACCGTTTCCGAAATGCTGGCAACCTGCAACGTAGTTCCCATCCGTGTCGGTCTTGACTTCGAAAGTTCCAGGTCCTCAGTCACCTGATTGAATCCGGATTGATTCACGCTGATGCTTACCGGGCCGGCATCCATTCCGTCGATCAACCAGCGACCTTCACCGTCGGATTGGGTGCCACGCGAAACACCGGTTTGCTTGTTTGTCACCGTGACGGTGGCGCCAGGAACTACGGCTCCATTGGGGCCAACGATGATGCCGCCGATCTGACCAGGTGATATCTCCGTCAAGTCTGCACTATTAAACGCATTAACGTTGCTTGAATCGACTTCTTCAGGCAGTTCGTCGATGAGATTTTGCGCCGCCGCAGAGAACAATTCCGCTGACAACGCATTTCCTGCAAACTCACGAACCTCTAATCGTTCGGGCAGGAATATCTCCCACGTGAGAAGGTTAATTGGTATGTCTATTTTTGGGAGGCCCATTTGATAGGCGCCACGTTTGGTGAAAGCGTTACCGTCGTTGAGGTAAACAAATGAGACGGTGTACGCACCGGCCGGATTGAAGCCCGCGCGTAATAATGGTACGCGTGTTCCATCAGCTGCATTCAATGGTTGCACTCGCTCGCCCCCAACTTCCGCAGTCACCAACGTTGCGCCGGGAGGTAACTGTACTTTTACAAACGGCTGCGCGTGATTTCGCAGTCGCAACGTCATCTCCGTAAGTGACTTTCCGGCGACGTTTGATAACGTCGTAATTGTGGCTTTTTCAACGAGCGCCGAGAGCACCTGGGTATCATCGGGAAATTGTTTCCACTCAAGGTTCAACCTGGGTTCGTCACCTGGTCGGCGGTTGTAGCGAAACGCAGCTTGTAATGGAAAACGGGCGAGTGATTTCGCGATGGCTCCAACTTCGCGCAGGTCCATACGGCGTAAGCCGCCGCTCTCTTTTGGCACCAGCTCCATCGCGCCGACACCTTCAACTAACAGTTCACCCGACTCATGTTGAGATCCAGAAAACGTTAACAGCGGCGCTTCTGCTTTGGTTTCGCGGTTCGGCCGTTCAATTGCTATCAAAAATTGATGGGTACGTTGCGCAGGCTCGCGAACATGAAGAATCAGTTTATCGCCCTGGATTTCCTTTGACTCTAGTGTACTGCCCGTTGCTTCAGTTAATTCGAAGCCTTGCGGAAGTCTCACACTGAATTCCGTCGGTTCGCCCTGTATCACAGAGACATCGCACAAAGCTACAGAACGTAGTTGCGAATCTCCCACTGCAACTACCGTCTTCGTAGTTGAGAGAAAGCGAACTTCGCGTTGAGCCGTAGGAGTCAGTACTTCACGTGTAGTCCACCAAAGCTTCACCGGTTTACCTGGCTCGAGACTCGCGTCTACGACCGTGTGCCCATTTAGTGAGGTTCGACTAGTGATGATACCCGGTTCAACTCGAACGTTTGCATGATTGCCCGGCAGATCCAGTGTTAACAGTGCGCTACTCGCACTTGGAACCGGAAAGGTAATCGATGCACGGCCAGCTTCCGAAGTAACCGCCGATGCGACGTCCAACGAGACATCAAAAGATGCTGGTCCTTTAAGAATTGCGAAATGCGACTGCGATTGCTGTATCAGTGGGAGTGAGTTTCCAACCTGTTTGGCTTCCAGCACGGTTAGTCCAGAAGTTAATGGAACCTTAGCTGCGCCATTCGCAAGTACCTCACCACTAATATTGACTGTACCGCGAACGGACGAGTCCTCCACACGCAGACGAAAAGCAGATTGCGTCAATGCGTAAGGCTGCGGAGCAGTCTTCAGTTCTTTTGGCTTTTTAGTCGCGAGTTCACTTAAGCGGTTGTACTCTGCCAGTGATAGTGTGACGGTCCCTGCCGATGATGGAGATGGCAAAGGCATAGTCGATCGAACATCACGTTGTTGGGGAAAAACTCCGCTGCCTAAAGCGAGTATTAGAAGAATTGCTCGTTTCATTTCACACCTCTTTTCTTATCACGTTGGAAATCCAATTCGATCGATGGTGTTTGGTTTTCGCCAGTCAGCTCCGCAATGAAAAATACGGAGGGACCAAAATGCGGAAATGGAACGCGTAACGGCCGGTTGCGAGCGGGGGGCTTTGCCTGCGTCGCGAAGCGTTGCGTTAGTAGCGCCGTGGGTTGTGGACCAGTTGTCTCAATTGCTTCTGACGAACTCGCGCGCAATGCCTGTGATTGAGGTTCTTCATAAGCGGCTGTACGAAAGTTGCTGATAATGCCTTGCGGTTGGGTCACTCTAAACTGCGGCGGATGATGTAGCAGCAAGCGCGACTTTGAGATAGGCAAGTCTACCGACAGTAATGAAAGGCGTATTCGTCCGCGTTCGTTCCATTGATTGGTTTGATCGAGGTACGAAATCTCGACAGCAAACGCCGGCGCGTCTTCGCCGGACGACATCTTCTCGAGCGGCAAAAGCAGAGAGCCATCTGCATCACGCCCTGGCTTGATGGGTTTGCCTCCGACAGATGCGCTCCACAATCTCGCGGTAACTGGAAGAATAACCCTCAAGAAGTTTCTCTGATTGTTTCTGACAGCAAAGCGCGATTGGACGAGAATTTTTCCGTCAGCGGTAACAAGCGCGCTGTAGTCTGCTTCCTGAATGTTTGCAGTCAGAACTGCCTGAGGCGTGTACCGGGCAACACTTAGCGAAAGGGAACGGTTCGATTTGCCATCCCCTGGCTCCAGACGAAACGCTATCAGAGAGGGCGATTGCCGGCCGGCAATCAATTGGCCCAGATCACCAGCCTCTGCTTCATCAAGCCCAGTGGCTTGCTTATCCTTGATCTCACCGGCACCCAATACTTCGACTCCAATACCACCCGTTTCTCTTTCAACGGTTGCGAGTCGCAAGAGCGGAATGTTGACCTTGCCTTCGCGCGCCAATGGTAATTCTCCGTTGATCGTGAATCGCGTCGACTGTGAGATCGGTTCAATAAAGGTCACGATCAGATCACCTCCGGAGCTGTCCCAATCAGTCACCATTGCTCCAGCTACTTGATTGACGGTGAATTGGTCGGGG
Organism: Pyrinomonadaceae bacterium; assembly: GCA_036522415.1. Lineage (GTDB taxonomy): Bacteria > Acidobacteriota > Blastocatellia > Pyrinomonadales > Pyrinomonadaceae > PSRF01. The sequence goes on from DATDFV010000069.1 coordinate 5,229, forward strand.
ATGTGTACCCGAATGTCCGGAGCTGTACCCTGCAAAACGTCAACCTGGATTTCGGCGGTCACTTGAGTTGAGTCTTCACCGAGTGCGACTAACTGCGCCACGTTGCCCCGCAGACGCAACGGCTGATTGGACCGTTGGTCGTCAATTCGACGTTGCCAGGCGAACGTTAGCGAGTCCGCACCCTGGCCACTTGCAATCCAGCGACTTCCGGTTCCCGCGTCTGAGTGTTCAAGTAACAACCCGCCGGTGATTCGTACGTCGATGTCATGACGAGCTAATTCCACGACGGCGTGCGAGACCGCTGAATTACTCGTCGGCAGCTTTAGAATTTCTGTTCCCGCAACTGTGGAGACCGAGGCCACGATTTTGAGCGTGAGGACTGAGCGCCCGGGATTTGACAGCAGTAGATCGGCGCCTCCGGGTCCCTTCTCCTTCGGACGTGCTACAAGAGTTACAGGCTTGCCATCAAGTTTTGCTTCACGAACCATCAAGCCTTCGGGAATGGCGATACTGACCCAGCCATCTTTGATAACGTCTACAGTTAGACGCGCCTCACCAGTGGCGATCTCCTCATCGACTTTCAGTTCATAATCGATGCGCGTGAGCGTTGCTTCAACTGGGAATTGAGCTGGATCTGCGTCGGTGGGAAATGCGGCGCGACGCAGTGCTCTATATTCATCAACAGGAAGTACCACCCAACCTTCGGCGGTAGCAGAGTTGGTTTGAGCTACGATTGGAACGGCGAGAAGCATGAGAGTTGAAAGCAGGGGTAGCTTGTGTAGGAACTTGCGAGCCTGCTCGATTGACGTGGAAATCATATTGCCTCCATTGATAATCGGTACAACCGAGAACAGATGATGTGCTTTTCAAACGCACGTCTACCCGAGGACAAACCGCGAGAGTCGCCGCACGAGTTAACGCTTCAGTTGTCTTCAGATCGAGACGGAAGTGTCGTCTCAGTTGTAATAGCTTGGATGTAAGGCGGGGGAGACCGCGCGAGTTCTATCTGCCGGTGATTGAGATGCGAAGGAAGGTTGTCAGGAGGTCTTAGGGTGGGAAGTTTTTGCCGAACAGAAGTTTCTTGACCGGGGTGAGTGAGCGAGTGGGTGAGTGGGCGAGTGGGAGAGTGGGTGCGTGGGCGGTGATTAAAGGAGATTTGGACTTGAGCAAACGATCAAATCAGGACACGACGGTATTGGAAGGAAAAATCGCCGGTTCGCCCAGTCGCCGGTTCGCCCGCTCGCCCACTCGCCCACTCACCCCGGTCAAGGAACTTCTGCTCGATGGGAAGCGGAATCGCACTTTTTACGAAAGTTACAACGTTATCTGCTGAAAAAGGTAACCGATTAACGAGTACAATTGCTGCTGCTTTCACCAGCAACTTATGATGAGGTCCAATGCGCAACGTACTTATTGAAAGTGCTGATGGTCTATTAATCTGGCAAAACGATGTGGGTCTGCTGAAACGGATTGGGTCCTACCTCACCACTGAATTCACCTTCGGGCGAATAACAGTTTCCTTTTCAAGTCTAATTATCGGCGCGATCGTTCTCACCATGACAATCGTAGCTTCGCGCCTGATTAGCACAGTGATGGAACGACGTATGGCACACCGGCGTCACATCGACCCCGGTTTGCGGTACACGATTGTACGTTTGGTACGGTACTTCATTTTAACTTGCGGGATTTTGATCACGCTGAAACAAGCCTTCGCAGTCGATCTAACGTCGATAGCGGTCATCTTTACGGCGCTCTCAGTCGGCATTGGTTTTGGTTTGCAATACCTGGCGGCAGATATTGCTTCGGGTTTCATACTGCTCTTTGAACGTCCGGTGCGCGTTGGCGATCGGATCACGATTGGCGAAGACGAAGGCGATGTTCAAAGTATCAACCTGCGCACGACCGTTGTCACCACAAACGATCGAATTGCGATCATTGTGCCGAACTCCAAACTAGTGGGTCAGCGAGTAATCAATTGGTCTTACGGCGATCCACGCGCGCGAATTTCCATTCCGATCGCAGTCGCCGATGATTCAGATATAGAGTTGGTCACTAATACCTTGCTCGATGCTGCGAAGGATATCGAGAATGTTTTGATTGATCCGCCGCCGCGGGTGCAGTTTCTGAAATTTGGGGACTACTCGCTCGATTTCAGATTATTGGTGTGGACGAACCAGCCTCGACGGCACACTCAGATCAGGAGTGATATCAATTACCGGATTGCAAGCTTGTTTCGAGAGCGGAAGATCCGGATTCCATATCCGACGCAGGAGTTTCTATTACGGGCAAACAACGACAACCGTGAACCATCGCTATTGGAGCCTGAGAAGCTTGGTGACGGCGACCGAACGCCTCACAATTCATAAAGTCTAAAGTGGAAAGATGTGCGGGGCTTCCTGCTTGTTGTTTGAATTGTGGTTGTGCCGCCACTCCGGAGCGTCGCTGCTTGTGGAAGAATAAGCAGATAACATAATGAAACGTGAAAAGAACAAGTCGGGAAGGGTGGTTTACCCCGCTTTGTCCCGATCATTCAGATCCGGTATGAGCGGAGGTAAACCACCCTTCCCGACTTGTTCTTTTCACGTTTCGTGTTTGATCGCAGTCACTTGTCTCCAGAGTTCCAAGAAGGAGTGAAGACAAAGCGTCACGCACGAAATCCACACCATGTAAAACTTCAGTAATCCCTCACCCATTCCACTTGCACAGAAACCTGTTGACGGTCTAGGCTACGGACTGAGTGAGGGTTCATTCAGTAGGATTTCAGATTTAAGATTTCAGATTTAAGATTAGGCTAAACCCGCGAGCGAACTCTCTCAATCTGAAATTTTGAATTTGAAATCTTAAATAGACACAATGCGTTCCATTCGTTCACTTCCTTCTGTTCGACAACAGCCCGGTGATAAGCGAGAAGCGATTCTCCGCGCGGCCATCGTCGTGTTTGCTCACAATGGATACTTCAATTCGAAAGTTGCTGATATCGCGAGCGAGGCTGGAGTTGCTGACGGCACCGTCTATCTTTATTTCAAAAGCAAAGAAGAGATCCTTCACTCCATCTTTGATCGCAGCGTTGATGCCGCGTTGGCCGAAGCAAAGAAGAAGATCGAAAGCATCTCCGATCCAAGAGAAAAACTTCGCCAGATCGCCTTGCTTCACCTTGAAAGGTTGGGCGCCGATCGAGATCTTGCAGTGGTCTTCCAGGTGGAACTACGCGGATCAACTAAGTTCATGGAAGAGTTTTCAGCTGCTGGATTTGCAGAGTATCTCACTCTGATTCGTTCAACTTTCGAAGAAGGTCAGAAGGCCGGACTCTTTCGACCTGAGCTCAATGCCAAAGTAGTTGCGAAGGTCCTGTTTGGTGCTTTGGACGAAATGGCCACGAACTGGATCCTGTCGAAGCGGCGATACAAGCTCGCACCGATGGCAGATCAAGTCCTTGATATTTTCCTCAGCGGAGTGAATGTAAGGTGAATCCGGCTCAAGACATCATCAAGCCGGAGACAAAAAAAACAACTCGCGTTCGTACCAGCGCGGATGAACCAAACACGCTCGTCGACGTTTTCAAAAGCGTAGCGCGAGCGCACAAAAGAGCCGATACCCTCAACTACAAACGAAACGGGCAGTGGATCTCCATCTCATCCGATGAGTTGTTGGCGAGAGCAGGCAGAATAGCCGCGGGACTCTACAGTATTGGATTGCGGCACGGCGACCGGCTGGCTCTGCTGTCGGAGAGTCGTGTCGAATGGACCCTAACTGATGCTGGTTGCATTTTCGCGGGTGTGATCGATGTTCCGATCTATCCAACTCTCACGCCCCCGCAGGTCCGTTACATTCTCAATGATTCTGGTGCTTCGGTTCTTGTGCTCGAGAACTCCAGTAAACTTCACGAGCTCGAGACGATTCTTTCCGAATGCCCACAAGTAAAACACATCCTGATCTTCGAATCTGAGCATGATACTGAAGCGAGTGTGTGGACGCTCGAACAAGTCGAAGAAAGAGGAAAGCAACTGCAGCTCGAACAGCCTGGAATCGTTGACGAGTTATCGAGCCAAACAACTGCGGATGATCTGGCGACCATTATTTACACCTCGGGAACGACTGGCGAACCGAAGGGTGTGATGCTTACGCACTCGAATCTCGTAACAAACTTAATCGACTCATCCGGCCATCTTGATTTTGGCGAGCAAGACAGCGCGTTATCGGTGTTGCCGCTGTCGCATGTGTACGAACGACAAGCGATGTACATGTATCTGTACCAGGGCTTCGCAGTTTATTTTGCGCAGTCGTTACAAACCGTGGGCGCCGACCTTCGAGAAGTGAGGCCGACGGTCTTTGTCGGTGTTCCTCGCATTTTCGAGAAGATTTACGATCGCATTCAGGAACGCGCTGCTGAGAGCGGCAAGCTCGCTACTTTTTTGCTCAACTGGTCAGTAAGAGTCGCACGACAGTACGCCGAGTATCGCCTCGCGCACAAACAAATTCCGCCCTTGCTAAAGCTTAAACATTCGATCGCGGGTTGGTTGGTGTTTTCAAAATGGCATCGTGCTTTTGGTGGACGTATTCGATTGTTGCTCTCCGGCGGCGCAGCATTACCAGATGACCTGGCCTACATCTACATTGGTGCTGGAATTCCGATTATTCAAGGTTACGGGCTGACTGAAACATCACCGGTCATGACCACAAGTGAAATAGACAACATAAGAGTCGGAACAGTTGGAAAAGCAATTCCAAACGTTGACATTCGAATTGCGGCGGACGGTGAAATCGAAACACGTGGTCCCAACGTGATGGCTGGTTATTACAACAGGCCTGAAGAAACCCGGGCCGTGTTTACGCCGGATGGCTGGTTCAAGACTGGCGATATTGGAAGCATCGATAGTGATGGATATCTGCGAATTACCGATCGGAAGAAGGAGTTGTTCAAGACGTCGGGCGGCAAGTACATTTCGCCGCAGCCGATAGAACAAGCAATCAAAGGGTCACGCTTTGTCAGTCAGGTCGTCTTAATTGGAGATGGTCGAAAGTTTCCAGCTGCATTGATCGTTCCGGACTGGGAGTTGATTGACTCGTACACAAAACTGAAGGGTATCCAGGCACAGTCACGTGCTGAGTTGTGCAGTAACCCGCGCATTATCGATTTGTTTGAGCGACAAATTGCGCGTCTCACTCCCGATCTGGCGCGCTACGAAAAGATCAAAGCAATCGCTCTAGTCGAAAACGAGTTCACTATTGAAGGTGGCGAGCTGACGCCGACATTGAAGGTGAAGCGACGTGTAATTAATGAGAAGTACCGGGATCTGATTGATGAGATGTATATGCGGGCGGAGGCGGAATTTAAGGCTGAGGGTTGAGCTTTGTGTTTTGTGCTTTGTTCTTTGTTCTTTGTACTTTGTGGTTTGTGTTTTTCACTACTTAAGGTGAAACGACAAAGCACAAAGCACAAAGCACAAAGATCCAAGTACATTTCAGTTCGTCTTCGGCACGCTCATATGCAAAGCACGAAGTATGCGCTCGCCCGCATCCTGGCCGGCTTGCTTCAATAGCGCTTCACGATACAGTCCGCTCGTCGAGCCACCACCTGTGGGTCCCACTATGATTGGACCTTTCCGATTCGCGTTCTGGTAAGTCCGACCATTCGTTACAACCTTCGCAGTGGTCGGTGCAAACACAACGTACTCGAGTTCAAGTTGATCGTCGCGTTGATTGCTCGTCATGCCGCCAGCTCTCTGGTCGGACAACTGGAGTAACACTGTATAAGTATTCGTGCTAGCTTTTGATTTTTTGATTGCCTCGCCTCTGGGAAGTTCACTTTGAGAAACGTCCACACCCGCCGATGAGTGCCGGAGTGCCCCAGCACAACCACTCAGAACCGCATCGTAGTAGCTGGAAGGGTAATAGTTATACGTGTGATTTCTGTCGAAGCCGATGTAAAAAATGATCTCAGGTTCTTTTTGTTGGCTCTTTGGTGTTGGTGTTGCTTCGGGTGTTGGCGTGGGTATCGGGGCAGCAGGTGCTGGCTTTGTTTGCCGGCGCCCTGACTGGGCTTCGACGACAAACATATACAGCACTAAGAGCAAGAAAACGGCCGTTGTTCGTTTTAAGACTTTCATGTGGATTGACTGGGGAGAGCAGGCGGGTCGGATTGTAGCACCTTCGCATCCAATGCACGACATTTTGTACACTTAGAAATTGTACGACAGGCTGTTAGCCTGTCGAGGAAGACAGGTCCACTAACAGCCTGTCGTAAGATAGATGCAGCGGCACCAATTACTCATCACCAGCGTTCGCGACCAGGCGCGACTGACTCGTTCCTTTATTCTTCGACCGCAAGACCACTTGCCTGTGGCGTTCACGGCAGGTCAGGTAGCTGTTCTTCAAGTGAAAGATGAACAGGGATACTTCGCGTTTGCCAGTGCACCTGACGATCCTGAACTTGAGATCCTGGTCAAACAGAAAGTAGGCGCGAGTAAGTTGATCTTCGATATGACAGAAGGTGAGAACGTCGAGCTGCTTGGAATCGCCGGCCATGGATTTCCGCTCGATAATTACAAAACCAGAGACCTGGTTTTTGTGGCAATGGGGACCGGTGTTGCGCCCCTGCGTTCTGCGCTGCGACACGTGCTAAAACGAAAGCAAGAGTTTGGTCAGTTGATTGTGTTGTATGGCGCGCAAACTCCCGACGATTTTTGTTACCGCTACGAGATTGATCATTGGGCGGATGAAGGCGTCGAACTTCGCCAGGTAATCTCGAGGCCGGCGGGTCATGACTGGTCAGGTCCCACGGGTTATGTGCAATCGTTGCTTGATAACGTCTTGCCTAATCTGAGTTCGCCAGTAGCACTGATCTGCGGTTCGAGGGAAATGATCGACGAGACTCGCGAGACCCTAATCAACCTGGGTTTCAAACAGGAAGAGATTCTCACGAACTACTAGCGATCTCCTGAGGATCGCATCCTACAATTTAAGAAAGGCACGAACGCGATCGAGTTCGAGCGAGAGTTCCCGTTTGAACGTGCCGTCGCGCGGTGGCTTTTTTACGTAACCGAAATCGCTTTTAAGGTCTTCGTTATTGACAGACAGATTCACCCACCCAATTACCTGGTCCCTCCAAAGCACTGGCATAGCGTAGTAACCGAGCTTTCGTTTTTGCACGGGAGTATAGGCTTCGAAACGATATGTCCAACCCCACAGTCTTTCGAACCTCCAACGATCATGCACCAGCGGATCAAATGGCGCGAGAAACCGGACCGTATCCTGTGGAGAAGAATTACCTTCAACCTCTTCATCAGTAGACCAATACCACTCCACGTCCAAATGAGCGTGCTGCAGTCGTTCCTTCGCACGTTTTAGAGTCGCCTGCACCTCATCTTTCCATTGCGGAACCGCGAAACGCAATCGACGGACATAGAATGAAAGACTCGGCGCCGGTAACGGACCATAAATCTTTACCAGGACGTCGACGAGGTCATCCATGCGCTTATTGATGTCGTTTGGATCAACGGTTTGCCTATCTTGTTCACGTGCTGAGTAGATGCGAATTCCTTTCTCACGCTTCACTACCCGAAGGAATCCTTGATAATGCATCGCATCCATCAAATGCGTAGTCGCGTTTGAGGATCCGCCCCAATAGTTCGTTACCTTTCCGTGAGCGAAGTGTTCGTCAACCTCACGCGGGTGAACGTTTCCGCGCGCTCTCACGAATTCCAATATAAGGTTCGCACGCCTCATCTGCGCGGCTGGCCAGGGCCGCCCCGCATCATCAGCAGGAACACGAGAATTCGATCGTGGATGCATCAGGCCATGAAGCCAATCCGCAACATAGCCGTAGTTGACAAAGAAGTCTTCTTCAATCCGCAACGATTCATAACGTCGTTCCAGATCACCGGCGAGATAGTTCTTCACGCGCTGGCGCAGGATTAGATCCTGAGCGCGTGCCGGTGCTCGAATCGGATCCGCCTGAACGAAACCGATCCGATCGATCGCGTGTTTCAGTGTGGTTGGCTTAGGGAAATTCCTGGCGACAGTGAATCGTCGCAGTTCGTCAAGAGTCATATGCTGCAGATGGCTCAGTATGTAGAGAGATCTGGACCTTCTGAGAACTCTCTGCGCTCGCTCTGCGTTCTCTGCGTCTCTGCGGTGGTCGTGGGTCGTCTTTTGTACAGGTTTATACGCGCCCGAACCACGAATGAACACGAACCACCACGACCACCGCAGAGACGCAGAGGAAGCGCAGAGAAGATCATCGTCCGTTCTGAGTGAGGGATGCGATCGTTCTGATCAACTCCGCCCAGTCAACAGGCTTTGAAAGATGTGCTTGATATCCCTCTTTCAGGGTTTTCTCGCCCTCTTCTTTGCCGGCATATCCTGTCAGAGCAATTGCCGGCAGTTGCCCTCCATCTTCGACAGTCCTTGCGCGAAGAATTCGGATTAGATCGTAGCCATCCTCTTCCGGCATTCCCAGATCGGACAGTAGGAGCGCCGGCCTCCAATCTTGTCGATCCAAAGCGGCAAGCGCCTCTCGGACCGACGCCGCTGTTGCGACATTCGCACCCTGTGATCGCAGAGCCATCTCGAGCATCTTTCTCGAATCCGCATCGTCGTCAACAACTAAGATTGAAAGATGGGACAGCTCACTACTCGGTCCGAGTAATACTCTCTGACTTTCACTTTGCAGCGCGGCTGCGTCGTAGACAATGCAGGGAATTACAACTCTGAACTCACTGCCCCTATCCTGTCCGTCGCTGTGAGCTGTGACCGTGCCGTCATGTAGTTGGACAAGATGATGAACGATAGCAAGACCAAGGCCGAGTCCACCATGCCTTCTGGTTTTGGAGCTGTCAGCCTGGCGAAAGCGATCGAATATGTGAGGTAACACATCCGTCGAGATACCCTGGCCTGTGTCGCTGACGATTATCTCCACCCGTTCACCAGCATTTGTCAGACTGATATCTATTTCTCCATCGGCGGGCGTAAACTTGACGGCGTTTGAAAGGAGGTTCCAAACGATCTGCTGCAACCGATCCGAATCACCTGACACCGGTCCGGCGTCACGATCAAGATGCATCTTCAATCGAATCGATTTCGCAGCGGCGAGAGGTCGAATAGAGTCGACGGCTGTCGAGATGATTTCATGAAGCTGAGTTGGTTTCAGATCGAGTCTAAGTTTCCCTGACACGATTCGTGAAACGTCGAGGATGTCGTCGATCAACTGCGCTTGCGCTTTGGCATTACGTTCGATGATTTCAACCGCATCGCGCTCACGATCCTTGTCAAGCGAACCGCGTCGCATCATTGCTGACCATCCGACGATTGCGTTTAGTGGTGTGCGGAGTTCGTGCGACACCATTGCCAGAAATTCATCTTTGGTTCGATTTGCCAGTTCAGCTTCTGAGCGCGCCAGGTGTTCACGTTTGAGAAGTTGCTCTCTCTCCTCTTCAGCGCGCTTTCGTTCCACAAATTGACCAATCTGAGTGCCCACGCTTGAGAACATATTCAGGAGGGTGTCATCAGCCTCACGAATATCGGTGCTGAAAAACTCCATCACTCCCAGGAATCGATCGCCGCAGAGGATTGGAAAAGCGAATGCTGAACGGAGTCCGGCAGTTCGCGCAGATGGCGCTCGTGGAAAGTTCTGATCTTTTGTTACATCGCTGATCCAAACTGGTCGAAGATTTGACCAGACCCGTCCGGGTAAACCTATGCCAGGCAAAAAAGACTGTTCGAAGTTTGCTTGTTTGAAGGAGAGTACAGGAGCTTGTTGCTGATGCCAGACGGATAGGCATTTGAGACTCTTTCCGTCACCATCCGGCGTCCACATATCACCAACCTGCCAGTTCAGCATCGTGCCGATAGTTTCCAGTATCCGATTTGTAGCGATATTTAGAGCGGGCGATTCCGCCAGGATGCGAGTAACGGCAAGATTGGCGGCGAGCAGGTGTTGACCTTTCCGCATTGTTTGCGCGACAGACCTTCGCTCCTCCACGGTGGCAGCCAGGAAGAGAAACATCACCGCATTCGATCCGAGGAACATTTGTAAAAGAATGAGTGATTCGTTGGTTGATCTTCCGCCGAAGACGCCTAATCCTTTGGTAGTACCCCACACTGCGAAAATCGAAACAATAGCCGACCCTACCGTTGTTCCCCTTTGTCCCAATCGGAAAGCTGCCCAAAGGAAAAAGGGCACTGTCAGGCGAATGATTGGATAGAGTCTGACCGGTATAACAGGTTGACTCCCACTAAACGTGGCGATGGTGGAGATCGCAACGAGAACGAAAATAATTGTGGCTTCGATGTAGCGTTTGCTCGACCAGGCGCCTGAACCTTTGCTCCAAACCAGAATCAACGGCGCTACGATTACCGCGCCTACTGAATCTCCCAGCCACCAGGTCCACCACAAAGTATCGAGGGCCTCCTTTGCCGCAAAGCCGCCAGCGTAAACACTAAATGTTCCCAGGGTCGCGCTGATGATTGTGCAGAGGAAAGATGCGACAACAAAAAGAAAGACGTCCTTCGCTCGATCAATCGCTCGATGGAACTCGAACCATCGCAAAAAGCGACCAGCTGTCACTGCCTCAAGTGTGTTGCCAATGGCGATTGCGACAGCCACAGGCAGAGAGACAGGAGTGAAGTAGTTGGCAAGGAATGCACCAATCAAGATCGCCGGCCAAACTCGGTTGCCGAGCAAAATAACTGCGGCGATAGCCAGACCAGTTGGTGGCCAAATCGGTGAAACGTTCGCGTTGATCGACGCGAGCGACAGCCCAAGTCGAGCGGCTGCAAAATAGACTACAACGAAAGCGAGTGCCTCAAGGAAATATCGAAGTGAGTACGAGGTCTTCGACTGTCGCTGAGGAAAGGGAGATGTAACGGGAGAAGCAACCATCATTAACCCGCTTGGTTAATCACGCCGGGAATAACTAACAGTGGCG
>DATDFV010000070.1:0-2650 GCA_036522415.1 Pyrinomonadaceae bacterium
TCTTTCGACGGTTTTTGTGGGACTGACCATCTTCATCGGCTTGATAATATGTGCGCCTTTGCTGTCGCGTGCCCACGGTACTGCGTCCAGCATTACGATAGTGAACAACTCAAGCCGTGAAATTCGCCATGTGTATCTGTCAGCCCCCGATCAAAATAACTGGGGATCTGATCAGCTGGTGAATTCGGTCATTCCACCAAACGGTGGCTCGTTTACAATAAATGGTGTGAGCTGCAGCAACTCTAATATCAAGGTCATCGCCGAAGACCAGGAAGGCTGTTTCGAGTATCAAGTCGTGAGTTGTTCGGAAAACTCGACGTGGACCATAACCAACTCCACTGCTCGCGATTGTGGTAACCAATAGCTAGTTGTTGTACTAATTTGTCGTGCGGGGCGCGGGTGAAAAACCCGCGCCCTCCTTTTTTTCGCATCAATGCAAACCACGTTTTTCATGGTTGTTTTCTGCAAATTTGGCATGATTGGAGAGTTCTAAACACACAGGATTATGCTATTGACGTCGCTGCGTTACGCAAGTAAAGTATCGCCGTCCCAAAGCGGTTTCATTCGGAATTTTCCTTCTCTAAGCTCGTCTGTTTGTCCTCCGAAGTTAACCGTTCTCGTTTCCTGACAATCTCAATTCCAAACGCTTGTTTCCAAGGAAAGGTCTCTAATGCGTCCCCTAATGAATCCGACTCACCATGTCAAGGCTTCATCTTCTCGAATAACAATTAGAACCGGTGTAAAGCTGATGGCTATTTGCTTGATAGTCGTCACAGTTCCTGTTGCTCTCTACGTACGAGTCAAATCAAAGGACTCACCGAAATTTAGTAAGGCGGAGCGTTTCGTCACCAGTACCCGGCGTGCCAAAGATACCGTTACAGTGCAGGCCGCAGGTCGTGGCAAGCCTTTCCTGAATTTCCAGAACGGACACGAGATGAGTGTCACCTACCGAGGAGATCAAGCCGCAGTCGCCGCCTTGCAGAGTGGTGGCGCGCAACCGCGAGCATTAGCCTCGGCGGATTTTGATCGTAATGGGACACCTGACGTAGTGGCGGGTTATGCCTTCAATGGCGCGGGCATTATTACTCTTCAGCGCGGAAATCCGGACGCGTTCGCTCCCACGGATGACTCAGTCTTTGCGCGCATACAACAGGGCTACAACCCCGATTCGTTGTTGCCGGGCGCGGATGTTTATTCCGTCCCCGTGTCACCCGACTTTCTCGTGACCGGAACTTTCACGAAGGACGGTAAGAAGGGTGTTGTGTTTGCGGCCAAGGGTGGCGGACTTTATCTAATGAAGGGAAAGAGTGACGGCCGATTTGGTGATCCGGAACAGATAAATTTGCCTGGGCCAGTGACGGCCTTGGCAGCAGGGGAATTCCGTGCGGCTGACGGAATTACTGATTTGGCGGTAGGTGTGAGCGGCTCTGGCGGTGACGCCTTATTGATATTTGATAACGGCGGGGATGGATTCTCGAACGCGCTGGTGCAGTATCAGTTGTCGTCCCCGGCAAGTGCGATTGAATTTGGCGGATTGGACGACGATCTGTATACCGATGTCGTCGTAGGTGACGGCAGTGAAGTGCTTGTTGTCCATGGTTGGGGGCGCAAAGAGCAGGTGGCTGCAGAATCACGCGTCGAGCGACTCAATGTTGGGTCCGGCGTCCGCGGATTGGCCCTAGGTGAGTTTGAATGGGACCGCGAGGGTCGAAGCGAAATCGCCGCCCTTACCTATGACGGCACCGTGCATATCGTTGAAAATGGCAAGCTGGATACGCGTCCATTCACTGACGCAGAAAAGGCCCTGCGAACAAGAGCCAATCTTAAGCCGAAAAAACTAACTCAGCAGGACATAGAGTCCGGGCCTAGTTGGAAATCGTCGCAGAGTGCTGGGTGGAAGGACGGCAAACAGATCCTCGGCAGCAATCTCAGTGCTGACCTGCCCAAGCCGCTAATGAAGACAAATCTCGCTCATAAAGAGATGGATGAAGTAATGCTGGTGGGACAGTCGCAATCGCAGCTCGAGATCTTACGTCCCCTTAGCACAACTGATCCGACGCCGGCCCCTGATCAGGCGGTCTTAGTTTCGGGGGACACAGCAAAAATAACGATGGACGTACAGAGTACGCCGGTTGCGGCATTGGCGCTTCCGAGTAAGCTCAACGGTGTTCAGGATCTGGTTGTGCTCGACTCTACGAGCACAAACCTGTCTATTGTTCCTGACGCACCGAACACGACGATTACGGTTGATAGAACCGACGATCCGTCTGGCGCTTCGTTGGCAGCGGCCTCTGCATGTACCGGGGCGGCCAATGACTGTAGTTTGCGTGGTGCCCTCCAATTTGCCAACAATGCTGCCAACAACAACACCACGATCAGTCTTCCGGCGAACACTTACATCTTATCCACAAATGGCACGAGCGCCGGCGGTTGTGACGGAAACGCCGTGGGCGACCTTGGCGCCAATCAAACCATGTCGATAGTCGGCGCGGGAGCCGCGACTACGATTATTCGGCAAACTGGAACCGGGCCAGCTAATGACGGCGACCGCGTGATGTGCATGAATGAACCATTCACGCTGAACCTCATCTATAACTTTTCCGGCTTTACGATGGTTGGCGGTCGCGATGGTACCTCAGCCGGAACAGGC
>DATDFV010000071.1:0-43548 GCA_036522415.1 Pyrinomonadaceae bacterium
ACTTGATTCAAGAACGAGATTGCCTTAATACTTCGACTGCGTCGTACCTGCTATGAACCGTGTAAGCACCATCTTCGCCAGCGAGTCCATCGTTATCGAACGATTTGATCATCCCGAAGGCTGTTCTCATGAAGATCCGAAATCAGAAGAGACCGAAGATATGGTCGTCACCTTCATTGAGAGTGGCGCGTTCGACGTGATGCAGGATCGAGAATGGTGGAGATTCGATCCCGGCGACGTTCTCGTCTCTACCCCGGGTCTGAAACGTAGCTATCGACATCTTGAATCGTGTCCAAGCGATGTATGTTTCTCGGTAAAGTTTGCACCTGACTTAGTAGAGACTGCGCTCGGCCGGATTCCAACAACTCTTCACTGCCTCAAGATCGCGAGCGGTGCTGCTTCCAGCTTTGCCTATCGCTGGCTGATTCAGGCCATCAATGCATCAAGCAACATGGAGATCGAAAGCGCTGCCTTTCATTCCGCGATTGTCCTGGGTCCTCACCGCTGGGAAAAGAGACCGCGATTGTCAGGCGTCGGCGCTCACGGCCACAGAATACGAAACGCGTGCATGGCTATCTCGGCTCGTTGTGAAGAAAACCACTCCCTTACTTCACTTGCAGCGGACGCGCGCATGAGTCCATTTTATTTTGCGCGGGTTTTCGCGGAGTTGGTAGGTGAGCCGCCGCATCGTTATCTGTTGCGGACGAGACTACATCGTGCTGCGCGAATGTTGCATGACGGTGCGCGCGTAACGGAAGCAGCAGTAAAGAGTGGATTCTCCGACGTCAATCACTTCAGCAAGACCTTCCAACGGCGCTACGGCGCACCTCCCTCGCGTTATTGCTCCTAATCCCCAAGTGCTTGACTATTCATTTCTCGATGCCTAACACGTCGATGTCTATTTGGTAGATATCGCCCAGACCGTTGCGCGGGCTTCTCAATCTGTTCGTTAGCTCCTGATAGCTGAGCCGTTTTTCGAGTGGCTTATCCGCAAAGCCCAGTGCTCGTCCAGAAAAAGTAGCTGCCATCCGGCGAATCTTGGGAGCGTTTTGGCAACCACGTATTTCATGCTTCCACGGGTCGCGCGCGATTCTTTTTCGCAAGAAAACACTGATTCGCTTCGCGCAGACATTCGATAATTCCGTCGTCAACATCCGATACTTGAACGAGAGTACGAGGAGAACACTATGCTTTTTGGTGGTGCTGCAACTCGCTTGATTTTAACTGCCGGTGTAACAGTCGTGATCATGATCTCAACAGTTCTTAGCAGCAGCGTAATGGCTAAGGACAAGCCCTACGATCCACACTTGGCGATGATCGACGGGCTTCAAGCTCTGGGGCCGCATCCGTCACTCGGAGCGGAAGCGCGTGTATTCGATCCGTTCGTAGGCACATGGGATTGTGACTACACGCGTTACCTCGAAGATGGCACGACGAAACATGCGAAAGGCGAGTTGGAGTTTGGCTGGATCCTTGACGGGCGAGCCATACAAGACATTTGGATCTCTTATCCAACCGAGCCTGGAAAGGAACGAAATATTGGTACAACCGTAAGGTTCTTCGATGCTCGCTTGAAAACGTGGCGCATCATTTTCGTAAATCCGAAGTACGGCGTCTTAACAGAAATGAACGGCGGCGACGAGGGCGGTCGCATTGTGCTGCGCGGTATCGATGACGAAGGCACTTCGTTACGCTGGACGTTCAACGACGTCACGGCAAATTCATTTGTCTGGCGCGGTGAAAAATCGCACGACGGCGGCAAGACTTGGAAGTTAGAGGAAGAACATCACATGACCCGCCGAGTGCCTTCGCAGCGCGGCAGCTCATCCGACCCCGCGAACGACCCGCGTTTGGACATGATTAGAGTGTTAAGAAGCTCAGGTCCGAGTCCGAGCCTGGGTTCTGAAGCGAAGCTGTTTGATCGCTTTCTCGGAACATGGGATCTGGACTGCACATTTTACGATCCTCAAGGCAACACGAGCCGTTTGGTTGGCGAATGGAGATTTGGTTGGGCCCTCGATGGAAAGCTCGAGCAGGACGTGATCATTGAGCACCACGGCAACGAGCGAATCGCGCGTGGAACGACTTTACGCTTTTTTGACGCCAAGGCCGGTAAATGGCGGATCGTTTGGATCGCGCCGCCCAGTGGAAACGTCGCGAGGTTGGAAGGTGGCGCCATCGGCGATCGCATTGTACTGAACGGGATTGACCGAGACGGCTCGCCATATCGTTGGTCGTTCAACGATATCCTTCCAAATTCCTTTCTTTGGCGAGGTGAAAGCTCACCCGATCAAGGGAAAACCTGGCGGTTAGGACAGGAAATGCATCTCACACGACCGAAGACTGCGGAATGAGGAGATCCAATAAGCAACTTAATGAAATTAACCGTGTGCGAGTTTCCAGACGAAGCTTCTCGAAAGGAGGGTGCGTGGCAAGATTTGGTACGGTTCCTGCGCCCAAAGCCTACCGATGTTGTCGTCTTGCCGGAGATGCCTTTTTGCGAATGGAGCGTGTTTACAAACCCAACTGTCAATACAGATACCTGGCGACACGCTGTTAGCGACCATGAAGACATGCTAGCTCGCTTTTCGGAATTGAACGTGCACATCGTTCTCTCTTCGCGACCAGTTGAAAAAGAGGGAAAGCAATTAAATCAGGCGTTTTGCTGGACGAAACAAATCGGTTATCAAGCGATACGAAGCAAGTACTACTTGCCGGATGAACCTGATGGACGCGAAGCGACGTGGTTTGCTCGCGGGGACCGTCATTTCACTCCGGTAGCTATCGGCGACCTGACAGTTGGTTTCCAGATATGCACCGAACTTCTGTTCACTGAGGCTTCGCACGAGATTGGTCGTGCGGGAGCGCATCTGATTGCCGCGCCACGTGCAACTGGCGGTCATCGACGTTGGCCGATAGCCGCGAGTCTCGCCGCTGTTATGTCCGGCTGCTTTGTCGCTTCGGCGAACCGCCGTTCTGAAGATGGCAAAGCCTTCGCCGGTGGCAGTTCGATAGTCTCTCCTGAAGGTGAAGTTCTTGGCGAAACTGATTTGGATTCGCCATGTGTGACTGTCGAAATAGATCTCGAAGAGGCAAATCGCGCAAAGCTCACGTATCCGCGAAACCTGATAATTCCAGAAGCGCAATGACGAAGCACCCGCTGGTAATGATGGAAGTCGGGAGAATCGCGGATCAACTTAGAAGATCTCTTCATGGAGACGTCTGGCATGGGTCTTCTGTAAATGATGATGTGCTGGCCAATGTGAACGCCTCGACAGCCTCGGCCAAGCGCCTGCGCGGAGCGCACAGTATTTGGGAAGTTGTGTTGCACATCATTGCGTGGGAACAGATCGTCTTAGACCTATTTGCCGTGGCTATTTTCTAAAGTGCGAGCTCCCAATATTGGCCTACGAGGTCGCCGCCGAAGCTGTGGTGGGGTTCCTCTCGAACCATAATGAAACCGGCTTCTTCATAAACGCGCCGCGCTGCTTTCAGCACGTCGTTGGTCCACAAAACAATCTTTCGATAGCCTTTCTGGCGCGCAAAGCGAATACACTCTTCAACCAAACGCGTCCCTATGCCAAGTCCTCGCGCGTTCGGCTCGACCAGTAGCAGACGCAACTGGGCAACAGTCTTCGATTTCTTCACCAGAAAAACTGACCCTACGATTTCACCCTCACGCTCGGCGATCCAACATCGTTCGCGCTTAGGATCAAAATTCTTTACGAAATCTGAAGTGATCCGTGCGGCAAGGGCTTCGAATTGCTCGTCCCAACCATATTCCTCAGAGTAGAGGACGCCGTGTCGATGGACGATCCAACCCATGTCGCCTGGATGATGAGTGCGAAGAATATACGGGACCTTTGGCTCCGACTTGTCACCGAGCAATCGCTCAATCGTGTGCATCGATTCAATGAGAATCTTTTGGTCAGTGGCCGGAAGGGCATCCAGCATCGAGCCGACATCCTGTTGCGATCGATTGTTAATAGGCGCAAACACCTTTCGCCCCTTAGCGGTCAACGCTAGGTGCGTTTGACGAGCGTCTTTTTCGGAACGGGTTTTTTTTACGAATCCGCGTTTTTCAAAACTTTGTAAGATGCGGCTAAGATACCCGCGATCTAGTCCCAGTTCCGTGCCCAGCTCTCCCGCTGTCAGATCATCGTGGTGCGCCAGCTCGTATAGGACCCGCACCTCGGCGAGCGAAAAAGGGCTTTCCGCCCAGCTTTCTCGTAAGACTCCGATCTGCCGTGTGTAAAAACGGTTGAAGCGTCGGACTGCTTCGATTTTTTCGTCTCTTTTCATAAACCCACGGAATCCTAACGTTGCCCAGCCTTGCAGCGTCGCCGCTCGTTAGTAGTTGACAACGGCAGCAGAATCGTTGATTCTGTCAACTATTCTAAGGCAAGAAGGACAGCGTACAACAAATATGGCCGCTTACCTAATCGTAAACATCGCCGCTATTCACGACGATAAGACATATGCCGAATACCGCGCCCGCGTCAATGAAAGCGTGCGCGCGGTGGGCGGCGAGTACCTCGTGAGGGGCGGCCACGTCGACGTGCTTGAAGGCGACTGGCGGCCGAATCGAGTCGTCGTAGTGCGTTTTCCTTCTGCCGAAGCTGCTAAGTCATGGTGGGCCTCCTCAGAGTACGCAGAACTCAAGGGCATGCGGCAAGCGTCGGCCGTTACGCAAATGATTCTCGTCGAGGGTATGGAAGGAGGCACACAGTGAGCGCCATGGCAACGGAGTTCGCGGTCAAACGTACTCGACGGTCGCGAATTGCGACGGTTGATTTTTCAAATCTCCCTTTCGGAACTCTATTCAGCGACCACATGTTAATCGCAGAGTATCGCGATGGCGCATGGAGTGAACCGAGGATCAAGCCATACGCTCCCCTTTCACTGCCTCCTAACATTAGCGCACTGCAATACGGCATTTCGGTGTTCGAGGGGCTGAAGGCGCACCGTTCGCCTTCAGGAGACATCCTGATATTCCGTCCGCGCGACAATGCCCGACGGCTAAATCGATCGAGTGCCCGACTGGCGATGCCCGCTGTCCCCGACGAATATTTTGTCAATGGGCTGCGAGCGCTGATCGCGCTCGACCATCAGTGGGTGCCGGATGCCGAAAACGGCTCACTCTATATTCGGCCTACATACTTTTCGGTTGATCCATCGATTCGCGTAAAGCCTGCTGAGGAATATCTGTTCGTCGTCTTCACCTGCCCCGTGGGAGCTTACTTTAACGCGCCGCTGGAAGTGCTGCTTACTGAGGACTATGTCCGAGCTTTCCCAGGCGGCACGGGAGACGTCAAGCCGGCCGGCAACTACGCGCCTACTTTGATTGCCGAACAGAACGCGCGGAATGCGGGTTTTCATCACGTTGGCTGGCTCGATGGAATCGAACGCCGCTTCATCGAAGAGTGCGGCGTCATGAATATTTTCTTTGTGCTCGGTGAGACCGTTGTCACACCACCGCTGAGTGGAACAATACTCGGCGGATTGATTCGCGACAGCGCAATTACACTCCTGCGAGAGATGAAGCTGAAAGTTGAAGAAAGAAGATTCTCTGTGGACGAATTGTTCGCCGCTCACGGCGATGGAAGTCTCACCGAGTGTTTTGGAACCGGCACTGCAGCCACTGTTTCTCACATTAAGCGTCTGGCGTACAAAGGTCGGGAGGTGACGCTTCCTGATGTTGAGCAGCGAACCGTCGGCCCGCGAGTACGGGAACGTTTGGTAAACATTATGACTGGCCGCGAAGCCGACCCGTATGGATGGACGGAACTTATTCGAATCAGCGCAGTGGTGCTCAACTGAGGTGAATGCCATGCACTTTGTACTTCTTTACGACATTGTTGATAACTTTGCTGAAAAACGAACGCCGTTTCGCGACGAGCATCTCGCAAGAGTTCGGGCTTCGCACGAGGCTGGCAAGCTGCTCCTAGCTGGCGCGCTCGCGAATCCGGTCGATGGCGCAATGTTAGTATTTCGAGGACCGACGGCAGAGGCGGCTGAGCAGTTTGCCAAAGCCGATCCTTATGTAACCACCGGTCTTGTAACCAAATGGCGAGTGCGTGAATGGGCCACGGTCATCGGCGACGGCGCTTCGATGCCCTCGTTGTCAGATGCTACAGGTTTTCGCGACTAACAAGATAGAGAGGTGAGCATCAATGATTGCGCGAATGTGGCGCGGCTGGACAAAACCAGAAGGTGCCGCGGGATACGAAGAAGTCTTCAACACAATCGTTTTGCCTCATCTGCACAGCGTCTCGGGTTGCAAGCAGGCATTTCTTTTTCGTCGCGAGTTAGATGACGAAGTGGAATTTGCGGTGCTTACGATGTTTGACTCCATAAAAGCGATAGAAAATTTCGCCGGAGACGATTATGAATCAGCCGTGATCTCGGACGAGGCGAGAAAGGTTCTAAGCCGTTTTGATTCACGAGTGATTCATTACGAAGTAGCTGCTACCGATGGCAAGTAGATCTTTTTGCGTGCACTCATACATTTGACTTGAGGCTCTGCCCAAGCCAAACTGCGGACAGCTTGTGCCTAGGGTTCCGCTCCTACTAACGCCACACGGCGTTGCCGGGAGGTCAGCGACCGAGCGGCACCAGTCGCGGTCCCAATCTTCGATCGCGATACAACTAACGGCATAAAAGGCCTGAGGTAAACATCGTCGTGTGGCGATTTGTGATGCCCCGCGTTCGGAGGTAATCCTTGGGCCGAACTCATTCGCTCAAATCAATACGCGTTAATACTCGCGCATATCGATGGCCAGAACGGCCTTTGGTTGTCATCTGCCTCGACGGCTCATCCTTCGATTACATCGAAGCTGCTTCGACAGTCGGTCTCACGCCATACCTCAGTTCATTAATCGCTGCGGGAAACATTCGGAAGGTTCAAGCGGCAATGCCGACCTTCACTAATCCGAACAACGTGTCAATCATTACGGGAGTCTCGCCGGCATGCCACGGAATCAGCGGAAACTTCTATCTCGAACGCGGCAGCCTCAACCCAACAATGATGAATGACCCGTCTCTGTTGCGAGCAGAGACGATTCTTGCGGCGTTTTCTCGTGAGGGCGCGAAGGTCGCGGTCGTAACTGCGAAAGACAAGCTGCGCCGACTGCTGGCCTACGGCGTTAATGGGACCTGCATTTCCGCGGAGCAGGAAGGCGTGCCCATCTACACCGCCGCGTTAAGCGAACACGTCTTCAAAAGAGGACTTGCGTTACTTGAGAATGAGCGGCCCGACCTCATCTTTCTCTCAACAAGCGATTACGTTCAGCATCGTCACCCGCCTGGGTCTCAGGAGGCAAATGAGTTCTACAGAATGATCCATTCCAACCTCAGCGAATTTCACGCTTACGATGTCACGCTAGTTATCACCGCCGATCATGGGATGAACTCGAAAACGAATGCTGCGGGTGAGCCGTGTGTCATCTTTCTTCAGACACTTCTGGATGATTGGTTTGGGAGATGTTCATCAACCGTCGTTCTGCCGATCACTGACCCTTATGTCGCCCATCACGGCTCTCTGGGTTCATTCGCCTGTATTTACCTGCGGAACAGAGAACTGACAACGCAACTAATTAATCGGCTGATCGAGGTAAAAGGTATTGAACTTGTGCTCGACGGTGATGCTGCCGCTACACAATTGGAGTTGCCGGCAGATCGGATTGGTGACGTTGTAGTGTGTGCTGATCGTCAGTCGGTTCTAGGTACGCGTCGCGAAGATCATGATCTGTCGCAGCTTACTCGTCCGCTTAGATCTCACGGTGGCTTAGCAGAGCGTGAAGTCCCAATGCTTTTCAACCGGCCACTACGCAGGGATGCGGCGGCCGAGTCATTCCACAACTATGACGCTTTTTGGATCGGCCTGAACCTAATTCAATGACACACATAGGGAGGATTGGACATGAACGATAACAAGATTCTCGATGAACAACTTACTTACTATCGGGCACGTGCGCCCGAGTACGACGAATGGTTCATGAGAACTGGCCGGTACGATCGCGGTCCGGAACACAGCGCAGAATGGTTTTCGGAAGTCGCCATTTTGGAGGCGGCGCTGGAGCCGGTTGTCAAAGGGAAACAGGTTCTTGAACTCGCCTGCGGAACGGGAAGATGGACGAAGTATCTAGCGCGCTGGACCGCCCACACACTAGCTGTCGACGCGGCGCCTGAGGCTCTTCAAATAAACCAAGAGCAAATTGGCGCGGTCAACGTGGAGTATCTGGAGGCTGACATTTTCTCGTGGCAGCCGGACAAGACGTTTGATGTCGTTTTCTTCTCTTTTTGGCTATTACACATCCCGCCGCAACGCTTCGCCTCGTTTTGGCAAATGGTGCGACGCGCACTCAGGCCAACCGGCCATGCCTTCTTCATGGATAGTCTGTTCGAGCAAGCCTCGACTGCGCTGGATCACGTTGCGATCGAAAAATCAGGTTTCGCTCAACGGAAGCTGAACGATGGCCGCGAGTTTCGGATAGTGAAAGTATTCTACCAGCCGGCTATTCTCGAGCAGCGGTTGCGGAAAGATGGTTGGCACGGTTGGGTGCGAAGCACTGGCAAATTCTTTCTCTACGGTTACATGACGAAGCCATCAGACATCGATGAATAATGAGCAGGAGACCCACGCAAATGAACGACTTCGCAAAACAGTTTATAGCTGAATCGCGTGACTTTTGATTTCGGATTACCTTCCGAAAATCGAAAGTTGTTTGGCCGAATTAACTGATGAACAAATCTGGTGGCGGCCGAACGCTGAGTCAAACAGCATCGGTAATTTACTGATGCATTTGGAAGGAAGCACGCGCAACTGGGTCATTAGCGTAGCTGGTGAATCCTACACGCCTCGAAAACGCCAACAAGAATTCGATCAACGAGAACAGATTCCGAAGGCCGAGCTACTAACGAAGCTTAGGCGAACAGTAACTGATTCAGCGACGGTCTTATCTAACATAAGTGTGGATCGTCTACTTGAAAGAAGGTCGGCTGGAACAGAAGAAGTTAGTGTGCTCTGGGCGATCTATCACGCGGTAGAGCATTTTGCGATGCACACTGGTCAAATAATCCTGCTGGCGAAGATGCTGTTCAAAGATCCAATTAGGCTCTCAGAATAACTCACTACAGTTGCCGCTAGTGATGGACGTTGGCGTCAGAGATTCAGCCGCAGCAGACGATTGAGTGCCTTCCTGCCTTCTAAGGTGACGCGAATGCACCTCGGCGTCTTGGACCGCGCGATGTACTTCAAGTCGAGCATCCTATTTAACAACTCGGCACCTAGCGCTCCTGAAATGTGATATTGCCTTTCACTCCAATCGAGGCATTGCAACGCAAATGCGCGTCGAGACGCGCGAAGGCTGTCGGTATCGATTCCGAGCTTCCTAAACCATTCCTTACCGCTTTCGGTAATTTCATAATTGCGGCCTGAGCGCATAAGAAATTTCCGCTCCTCCAGCGCTCCTGCGATGCTTACGCCGATTTTACCTGCGAGGTGGTCGTAACACGTTCGTGCGTATCGCACCTCTTTTAAACGTTCATCTTCGTGAGCACTTTCGGCACCGCGTGGAGCCGGCGCGATTATGGCCAGTGATTCAATGGCTCGACCAACTTCATCGCTTGCAAGGCGATAATAACGATGGCGCCCGTGTTGTTCGACGCTGAGAAGCCTTCCGGCGACTAGCTTGGATAAGTGTGAACTGGCTGTCTGAGGCGATATGTAAGCTTGCAAGGCCAGTTCGCTGGCCGGAAGAGCCTCCTTTGTCAACAGTGCCATCAGCATAGTCGCCCGTGACGGCTCGCCCATGAGAGCTGCAATCTGCGCGATGTTTGGTTCTGCAATCATATTTCGATAATAGGTGAAACGTCGCGGCGTGACAAGCACTATAGTGATTTGCGAATACGTACAAAGCGAGGACGGTTGTATGCTTCGTGGGCGACTTTTGCTGACAGTTATTACCACGCCACTGGCGATCGCCATTATGAGTGCCACCAGTCTTACTTCTGACGTAAAAGAAGAGCAGTTTCGAGTCTTGGTGACCGCTTCTGGTTTGAAAGTGCTCGTGCGACACCTTTCGCCGGCAAATCGGCAACCAGTTAAGGCGGGTCGCGTTGTTCTAATTCTGCACGGCGGCACGTTGCCTTCGTGTGCTTCTGCGGCCTTCCGATTCGACGGACATTCGTGGATGGATGATTTGTCTGATCATGGGTTCGACGTTTGGGCGATGGATTATCTCGGGTACGGCGGCTCGGACAGATATCCAGAAATGTCCGCTCCGGCTACTTCTAATCCACCCTTGGGCCGCGCGGCGCAAGTCAGTTCGCAGGTAAACGCCGTCGTCGAATTCATCTGCAAACACCAGAACGTATCCAAGGTGTCGATCGTCTCGCACTCCTGGGGCACGCTTGTAGCAGGTGTCTTCGCCACCCAAGAGCCGGCGCGACTTGATCGATTGGTTCTCTATGGCCCGGTAGCACTCAGGCATCAGGCTAAAACATCAACTGATCCTTCGCCCGCCTATTCATACGTTACAGAAGAGGAACAGTGGAAGAGATTTTCTGGTTGGGCACCCGCAAACGAGCCTCCGGTTTTGGAAAAGCGGCACTTTGAGAAATTAGGACCCACTTACATCGATAGCGATCCGACAAGCCGTTCCAGAACGCCTCCGAGCGTGCAAGTTCCCGGAGGTCCAGACGCAGATGCTACGGATGCTTGGACGGCCAAATTCATCTACGATCCGGCGAAGATTCAATCGCCAACGTTAATCATTCGCGGTGAATGGGAAACGATCACGACTGATGAAGACGCGCACTGGCTCTACAAAGCGCTAACGAACGCCCCAATTAAACGCGATGTGCTGATTAACCGTGCGACACACGTGATGCATTTAGAAAAGAGTCGCTATCAAGTGTATCGGGAAGTTCAGTCATTCCTTGAAGGCGGCGACACTCTACCCAACTAAACTCACCGTATACGCAAAGAGCGCCCACTCAACATTTCCGCTGCGTCACTCGTTCTGCCATCTAATTTCGCGCATCAACTTACGCCCATCAGCGGGACACGAGAGCGATTTTTGGTAACCTTTCGTCCGCAGATTGGGACTTTACTGTAGAGGACTTACGCGTTAGCCCATGGACAGCTTGCAGTCTCTTGTTATGCGCACTCGCATCGGTGAGGCAGACGCCTATGCGGAGATCGTCCGGCGGTTTCAAGACATGGCCGTCGGCTATGGATATGCGGTTCTCGGCGATTTTCAGTCTGCTGAGGATGCAGCTCAGGAGGCTTTTATCGAAGCTTATCGGAATCTGGCGAGCCTGAAAGAACCTGCAGCTTTTCCGGGATGGTTTCGACGAATCGTCTTCAAGCAATGCGACCGCATCTTCCGGCAGAAGACTGTAAACACAGTTCCATTGCAAACCGTCAACAATCTGCCAGCCGAAAAAAGTGATCAAGCGGAACAGTTAGAGCAGCATGAAATGAGACAACGTTTACGGGAAGCCGTTGACTCACTCCCGGATCAAGAGCGGACAGCGACAACGCTTTATTACATCAGTGGCTACTCGCAGAAGGAGATCGGCGAGTTCCTCGATGTACCCGTGACGACTATCAAAAAGAGGATTTTTTCAGCCCGCAAGCACCTGCGCGGGATATTGTTCGATCTATTGCGTGACAGTCTGAGAGAACAACGTCCCTCACGTGATGATGAGTTTGCAAACAACGTGATGCACCTTCTTAAGGCCGCGAAGTCGGGCGATCTGCCGAAAGTCAAAACGCTGCTCGAAAAAGACCCACGGCTGTTGACTGCCAAGGATCGTCTCGGTAACACAGCATTAATAATGGCCGTGGATTCAGGCCATCAAGAGGTCGCCGAATTGCTTTTGAGTTCAGGCGTTCAGCCAGACATTTACGAAGCGGCGGCGATTGGCAAGGCGGATTTGGTTGCGACTCTCGGACAAGAACAGCCCGCACTCTTTGACAGCTATTCACCTGAAGGTTTTTCTCCGCTGGCGCTGGCCGCACATTTCGGTCACCGCGAAACAGTCGAATTCTTATTGGAGCAGAACGTCAATATCGATGCCGTGTCGCGGAACGAATTGGAAGTTACAGCGTTGCATGCAGCGCTCTACGGTCGCAAGAGAGATATGGCTCACCTGCTGATCGAGCGAAGGGCAGACGTCACAATGAAGCGTGGGGGACAGAGATTTCCACGATCGGGATGGACTGCGCTTCATTACGCAGCCGCATACGGCTTCGTCGAGTTGATCCCGCTGCTTATCGCTCGAGGCGCCGACATAGACGCGAAAGACGATGAAGACCGAACCCCTTTTATGGTTGCGTCGGCCGAAGGCCAAAACGCAGCCGCTGAAATATTGAGTACGTTCTGTGTTTCGAAAGGCTGAGGAGTCCAAATTAATCATGCGCACTTCGACCAAAACCATCATTCTCATTTTCGCTCTATTCCAGTCAGTCGTCGCGACTGACGCATATGCGCAGAGGGGACCTATCACCATGGAGGAGAAACAAGAATTTCTGAACGCCGTTAAAGCCGGTGATGAAACCAAAGTACGCGATTTACTGAAAGCGAATGCTGACTTTGCAAAGGTCAAAGATGAGAAAGGCGTCTCTGCTGTGCTGCAAGCCGTTTACAACGGCCGAGACAAAATTGCGAACATTTTGATCGCTACCGGAATAAAACTAGACATCTTTGAGGCGTCGGCCACTGGCGAAACACAACGTGTCCGTAAGCTTCTTGGGACCAAACGCGAGTTGGTCAATGAGTTCTCGCCCGACGGTTTCACGCCGTTGGGATTAGCTTCATTCTTCGGGCATCTTGATACGGTGAGGTTACTGCTTGATAAGGGAGCGAAAATTGATGTTCCCTCAAACAACTTCCTGAAAGCAGTGCCGCTGAGATCGGCCTCAGTAACTGGACATCTTGAGATCGCAAAGTTGTTGATAGATCGCGGCGCCGACGTCAATGCACGCGGCGAAGGCGACTATACTCCGCTTCACGAGGTTGCAGGCGTTGGTCGCATTGAATTTGCCAAGCTGCTCCTAGACCACGGCGCGAACATCAATGCACGCGGTGATAGTGGGAAAACGCCGCTCACCGTAGCAATTGAAAATAAGAAAACTGAAATGGCGGAGTTTCTTCGGAGCAAGGGCGGTGTTGAGTGAATTGAAACATGAGCGGCGGTCGGCCACGTAATCAGTTCAGTTTTGCAGTTTCGTGGCACAAAAAGCTAATGACAACTGACATCATATGGGTCCGTCACTCATGGGACCTAAACACGGCTAACGTTACGTTGGAAATTCCAGCCGGTTACATCTTTAATTCGGCGTCATCAGATGAGGAACAAGAGATTGTAAAGGTCGTTCAGTCGGCGTACGGTTCAGATCCAATCTGGCAACCCATAATGATGGACATTCAAAACAGAATGATTGAAAGGATAAGGACTACGTTTGCAACTGACGGTTCAGACTACCTCGTCGCGCGCAACGGCGCAGAAATTGTAGCTGTCTCTGGCATAGCTAAAGAGCACTGGACCGATCAAAACCTGCTAACAGGCATCTGTGTTTTGCCCGAACACCAGCGTAAGGGGATTGGCCGCTACTTATTGGGCTTGTCATTGAGGAGGCTCAAAGAGATGGGCTTGCAAAAGGCGCAGGTGTATACCGAATCGGGCTCGCTGGCAGACAAGGAAATCTATCCGATCTTTGGCTCTCATCGCGAAGACGGCGTTCGGTATCCAGGAGCAGGATAATGAAGCATAACGTGTACTTTGAAGGAAAAGTCCAAAGCCTTGGTCTTAACGCAGAAGACGGATACGCGACTGTTGGAGTGATCAAAGAAGGTCAGTACACTTTCTTGGCTGAATCAGAAGAGCGAGTCACGATCGTAAGCGGTCAGTTGCGTGTTAAATTGCCGGATGAAGACTGGAAGGTTGTTCGTAAGAATGAACAGTACATCGCACGCGCGAACTCTTCTTTCGCTGTCGAAACAACCGGCGACGTAGCATATATTTGCTACTACAAGTGACGAGACTCGCGGATGCTATATTTCTATCTATTTTTATGCACTCCACTAAAAGCAGTGGCCGCTCCGAGACTTATATAGACCGTGCCGGCGAAGTAGCGCTGCGCCCGGACGAACTTCAAATTGCCCCGCAGCCAATTCCCTATGCTGCCTGATGCCAGAGCGTAAATAGAATCACTAAGTGTTCCAAGAAAGATAAGGATCGATCCAAGTAAAGCGACCTGTATTCCCACCGCTCCGCGAGTCGGATTGATGAACTGCGGTAGAAACGCGAAAAAAAACAGGGCTGTTTTGGGGTTAAGTACGTTGACGACAACGCCTTGGTAGAAAACTCGGCTTAATTTCGCTCTATGCACGTTTGTTTTTTCGACCTTGTCTTTTGATAACAGCGTGCGGATTCCCAGGTAAATCAGATAGGCCGCGCCAGCATACTTCACGACCTGAAAAGCCACAGCGGACGAGACCAACAGTGCTGAAATACCTAAGGCTGCGGCAATCATGTGGACCATGGTTCCAACTTGCACTCCCAAGCTCGAAACAAATCCGGCCAACCGTCCCTGTTGAATGCTGCGAGCGATGATATAAAGAGTATTAGGCCCCGGCATGAATACCATGATCGAAGCTACGGATATGAATAAGGTCAACGTTGACCAATCGAGGATGTTCTTCATTATTTGATTCTGAATCAATAGTCATTTGACAGGGCGGCGCGTTCTCTTCAACATCTCCACTAGGAGGCCTCCTAATTCTTCCAACCTACCCTTCATTGTTTCGTCGATCATCTCTTCGTCATCACCTGCAAACTTTTCTTCTGCAAAAGGCACGGCAATTTCCTGCGGCAACACGTTTACACTGATACTGGTGAGCACGCCGCGGAGATGCGAGAGTGACCGGACGCCCCCTAACGAGCCGGGAGACGAAGCCATCATCGCTGCAAACTTGCCGGCAAAGACTGCGCTGCGCGGATAGACGTCGCTAGGTCGAGAGACCCAATCAATCGCGTTCTTCAGCGCTGCCGACAGTGAGCCGTTGTACTCAGGTGTAGCGATTAAGAACCCGTCGTGTTGGGTGAAGAGTCCTTGCAGTTTGAGAGCATGTTCATCGAATCCATTAGTTTCATGATCATCGAGGTTATATATGGGCATCGGATAATCGCGCAGATCGACATAAGTCACGTCAGCCCCGGCGCTTTCAGCTCCTCTGATCGCCGTCTTAACCACGCGTTTGCTCAGAGCGTGTTCTCTCAAACTACCTGCAAACGCCAATACTTTTATTTTCTTTTCCATTTCGCCTTCCGCTGATTGTGATCCAGGAAATTATCCACTTGGTGCCAAACTTCCGCCGCGAAATCGATCGATTGAATAAAGGTTGTAATCGGCTAGGTACAGCAGGCAGAAGTCGATCAGCACGTATGTGAGATTGTTTGCGACTGTGGGCGTATCACCGAGAATGACCGTGCCGAAGGTGAGCGCCATCAAGAGTAGTTCGGTTGCTATTAGCGAAAGTGAATTAAACAAACCCACTAGAAGAAATGCGCCCAGAAGAACCTCGAAGAAATGCAATGAATAACCGAACGGCACGACAATCAGCATTGGTAGTTTTCCAGCGAACCGCTGCTGCATCCCCTGGGCGAATGGATTAATACCTCGTATGAACTTGGTGATTCCGAAGAACAAAAATACTATTCCAAATGTTGCTCTCATCAGTGCATAAGCGGCACTCCGATGGTTAATCATTTCCTACAACTCCTATTGGGTGTCGATTTCATGAGAGTCACGAATCTTCAGGAGAAGCGCGACTAATTTTTCCAGCTCGTCGTCGTCTAAAGCCGCGAACGCTTTTCGGTTAGAGTCGTTCACCGGCCGGTCCAGCAGATCAAGCAGCTTCAAACCCTTTGTCGTGATGCGACAATAAACGCAGCGTCTGTCGTGTGGTCTGATCTCTCGCGCGACTAAGCCCTTCGCTTCCAGCCGGTCTATCATCCGCGTGATTCCAGGCGTCTTTTCAATCACGCGTTCGGCAATCGTAAGGGTTGGGAGCCCGTCAGGTTCTGCGCCGCGCAGAATCCTGAGCACGTTGTATTGTTGGCCCGTTATATCGAAAGGCGCGCAGACTCCTTCGAATAGAGTTTTTATTTTGTCGGCGGTAGACAGGAGTATGCTATATGCCGTTGGGCCGCGAGTAGGCATTCGCGTTCGTTTGGTTGCCGACGGACTTTTGCGTTGACCTTTCATTCAGAAAAAAAGCATACTTTACAAGTCAATAGTTGACGTGTCAAGCAATGTAAAAAAACAGAAGCGACGCCGCTCCAATTCAAACATCAGGCCGTTGAACACGTTTCCCAGTGATGGAGGGGTGTTATGGATCACTTCGTATTCACAAACATAGAGGCTGTCGATGTAATGGGCGCGTGTGTTGACGACAAGAAATTCTCCGAAGAACAAGTCCGGGAAAATGTTTTCCAGCTTCTCCACAACAGTCTTCTCTGCTCGATAGCTACCGTGACTCCTGAGGGTCGCGCTCATATCAACACCGCGTTCTTCAGCTACTCCGAAAAGCTCAAGCTTTATTTCTGGTCGCATCCTGAGTCCCTCCATTGCCGTAACCTCTTGCACAACAAGTCCATGGCTATGACAGTGTTCTCAACAGAGCAGCCGTGGGTTGGTCCGGGTCAGGGTATACAGTTGTTCGGCACTGCGGAGGCTACTTTGGGCTCTGCTGCGGAAGAGGCGGAGAGCTCGTACGGCCGTCGATTTGAGGATTACAAGAACTGGAAGGCAGCGCTCAGCGAGAATGACCCGGCTCGTCAATACCATTTCTACCGATTTGACGTTTCTAGTGTAAAGATCCTAGATGAAAAGAACTGGGGTGACGTGTGGGTTCGCGCATCAGTATTACCCTCATAACAAAATGCTGATCATTCCCTAAAGCAGCGCCGTTTATGATCTACTTTTCTTTATTACTATCGCTTTTTGCCGTGGACATGCTGGCTGCGATGAGCCCTGGTCCGAATTTTCTGTTAGTTGTTCAAACGTCAATTCAGCGAACGCGCCACCATGCCGCAGCGGTGGTGCTGGGACTGATGACTGCAAACGCAGTTTGGTGTGCTGCTGTGGTTTTCGGCTTGATAGCGCTCTTCAGGATTGCGCCGTGGCTCTACGTTATTCTCAAGCTCCTGGGCGGAATCTACCTGATTTATCTCGGTATAAGTCTGTGGTGGGCAAAGCCGCAAAACGTCCAGGCAGACGTATCATCAGAGAGAAGGATCTTCACAGCTTACATTCAAGGTTTATTGACGAACCTCTCGAATCCGAAATCGGTAGTCTATTTCGGAAGTATCTTTGCCTTATTCATGCGGCCAGGCACACCAGCTCTAGTCCAGTTGCTCGCCGTGTCAATAGTTTTGTTTGACACCCTCGTTTGGTACGGAATAGTAGCTTTTATGTTTTCAAGCCGGAGAGTGCGCCAATGTTACGGTCGAATTGAGCGCTCAATGAATCGCCTCACAGCATGTGTAATGGTCGCATTCGGCGTGAAACTTGTGTTCAGTCATGAACAGGTTTCGTGATTAGGTGGGTGAGCAATCAGAGGACGGCATTCGGTCTTTATTCCATCACCCCATTCTTTTTCGCAAGAAAACACTGATTTGGCAGGCGCACTGGTCCGATAATTCCGCAGCATTATCTTCTGTTTTCATAGAAGTGTGAGCGCACGCGGCGTTGCGCCGTTTTCAAATACAGAAGGTCTACTCGGCTAATTGGAGGATAGCCAATGTCATCAGTACGAGCGGCAATTCGTAGAATTCTCGGGGCGAGTGTAATAGCCAGCATGGTGTGCTTCTCGTCCTGGAATATAGTCAGAACTTCGGGACAACAAAAGAACCTCGACCCATCGAAAGCGATGATTGATACGCTTCAAGCCTTAGGTCCACATCCGTCACTCGGCGAGGAATCTCGGCTCTTCGATCGCTTCGTCGGTACGTGGGATGCGACTTACGCCGAGTATGGCGACGACGGCAGCATCAGCCGTTCATTAGGCGAAGTGCGCTTTGGCTGGATTCTTGACGGTCATGCTTTGCAGGACGTCTGGATCGCGTATCCCGACAGCACGAGAAAGGAGCGCGAAATCGGCACGTCCGTTCGTTATTACGATACGAAACTGAAGCAATGGCGCGTCATTTTTGTGGACCCTGCTGCGGGCGACTTGTCTATTGTGACAGGCGGAGCGGAGGGGGACCGGATTGTGTTACGCAACCAAACAAACAACGGAACGATGAGGCGGTGGTCGTTCAACGACATTCAGTCGGATTCTTTTGTTTGGCGCGGCGAGAAATCCAACGACCAAGGCAAAACCTGGCGTCTATATGCCGAGTATCACATGAAGCGGCGAGATACCTCGTCAGCTACCGTCACTCAAGCAGCTACCCCCGATCATCGGCGCGACATGATCGAGGCGCTAAAGGCATTTGCTCCGCACCCATCGCTTGGTGAGCAGGCGCAAGTCTTCGGTCGCCTCTTAGGAAGCTGGGACGCCAACTACACTAACTACACAGAAAACGGCAGTGCCACTCACTACTCTGGCGAGGTCATCCTTGGCTGGATTATCGACGGCCGCGCCGTGCAGGATATCTTCAGCGCTTACCCAACCAAACCCGGAGCTGAACGCAGTATCGGGACGACACTCCGCTATTACGACACGAAAACAAAGCGGTGGTGCATCGTGTTTATCGCGCCAACGTTCAATAGCGTGACGGTCATGAAAGGCGGTCTGGTCGGAGACCGAATCGTTCTGCTTGGAAAGGACGACGAGGGCAATTCGCTGCGCTGGTCATTCAATGAGATCAAACCTGATACATTCACATGGCGAGGTGAAATCTCCCACGACAGCGGTAAGTCCTGGTTCCTACAGGAGGAGCATCACATGAGGCGTCGAAGCATCGCTTCCAGCACTGGTAATTAGACGAACGTCTGGATTGTAGCTGTCGCAAAGATCCGAAAGTTGGAGCTGAGACCATGGCGAGAATAACTCGGCGTGCCTTTGTTGGTTCAGCAGCACTAGGTTCAGTTGCATTGATTCCATTTACCGCGCAGGCTCAAACTCTCACGTGGAGTCAGCGCAAGAAGAAGGTTCGGATTCTTGGCCGGCAAATGGCTTATTACGAGATCGGCGAAGGCAAGCCCATCGTTTTTCTACATGGAAATCCCACGTCGTCTTATCTGTGGCGGAATATTATTCCGCACGTGCAGCATCTGGGCCGCTGCATCGCACCAGACCTGATCGGTATGGGAGACTCAGATAAGTTACCGAACAGCGGGCCTGGGAAGTACTCGTTCGAAGAGCACCAACAATACCTATATGCTCTGTTCGACGCACTGAATCTGGGAAATGCAGTAACACTGGTTATTCACGATTGGGGTTCGGCGCTTGGTCTTACATGGGCTCAGATGAACTCCTCACGCATCCGCGGCATAGCATACATGGAATCGATAATCGAGCCGCCTGGTTCGCCGACGCCGGCTCCCGGGCCCGGATCTCCATTCGCGATTCTAAGGTCGCCGCAAGGCGAGCATCTGATTTTAATCGAAAACGGATTCATTGAAGGCTTGATCAGTGGATTGGATCTCTATCTGACTGCCGAAGACGCTGCTGAATATCGGAGGCCATTTCTGGAACCCGGCGAGAGTCGTCGACCGACGCTCACGTGGCCGCGAGAATTTCCGTTAGGAGGCGTCCCCGCGAAAATGTACGCCATCGTTCGGGGCTATTCCGACTGGCTCGCGGCTGATGCAACTATCCCAAAGCTCTTTGTCCATGCTGACCCGGGCGGAATACTTACGCGTCCCGAACAATTGAAGTTCGTGCGCGGATTTCGGAAACAGACAGAAGTGACTGTTTACGGACCACATTGGGTTCAGGAAGTGTCACCTAGTGCCATTGGGCGCGCGATCGCGAAATGGATACCTACAATTAGTTAGGCTGACTGCGGACGCGATGTCCATTCTGCCTCACATGTACCTAACCTGTCGGTAAAGGTGCATCTGCCGATGAATGACAGTTTTAGATCCGTTATCAGAAAGTGGACTACTTAAGGTTCACCAAATTGGACGTTTTCGGCAAGGCAATTTCAAGTTAAGCTGCGCCCATGGCGATCGAACAATTCACTGAAGCTGCCGCGCGTACTTTCACTCACGAGGCGATTCCGTGGGTCCCTCTGGCCGGGGGAAAATCGTTTAAGCCACTTCGATTTCTCAGCGGCAACCGCGGTTTTGTCGAGTTGTTGCGACTTGAACCAGGATCGGAGATTTCCACGCATCGGCACACGGGAGAGGTACATGCGTTCAACGTCGAAGGCTCACGGGAGTTAAGCAGCGGCGAAATCATTAGGCCCGGAGACTACGTGTACGAGCCTGCGGGAAATATCGACTCGTGGAGAGTCGTCGGCGACACGCCTTTGATAGTGCTTGTTGTCGTCATGGGTGCGGTTGAATACCTTGGCCCAAGCGACACCGTCACGAGTGTTTACACTGCTGATACTCTGTTGGATCTGTATCGGAGGCATTGTCAAGAACACGGCCTGAAGATCCTTGATCTCATCGATTGATGGGCTAAGCTTGCAGCAGCAGCAGGACCAGTGAGTCACACCAATTTCGCGAGATATGTAACGCTCTATCTGCGCTTGGCTCTTGCCGCTGCTTACCTCTCATCGGTGGCTGATCGGTTCGGCCTCTGGGGCGCGGGGGTGGGGTGGGGAAATTTTGCAAACTTCCTCGACTACACAGCCAAGCTCAATCCATTCTTACCAAGATCTTTCATACCAACGATTGGCTGGATTGCGACGTTTCTGGAGACAAGTATTGCCGTCTTCCTCATTTTTGGCTTTCGGATAAGAGAAACGGCATTCGTAAGCGGTTCGTTGTTAATCCTGTTCGCTATCGGAATGTCTGTTGGCCTGGGCGTTAAATCACCCTTGGACTATTCCGTCTTCACTGCCTCGGCAGCTTCATTTCTGCTAGCCATTCATCATCGTGAGTGCTTTCTCTGTTTTGATGCCATCCTCGGAACGAACTCGTGTGAGCAAACCGAGTGAAAATCGGTTACCAGCCACCGAGCCGTTATTAGCTCATGCCTTAGCCGGTGCCGTGGCTATCACCGCACAGAAAAATCTAAATGGGATACCATCGTTTGTAATTCCTTTAGCAGTGAGGGTGCGCCTTAATTACGAATTAGGTCTTCAGGATCCGGAACATTTGACTTGTCCTTACTTCCAAATAAAACATGTACGAGCCCGAGACACACAACCGTAAGCACCAGCCGGTAGAGTCTGTACGCAAATGTCTTCAACACTGGTGGTGATTCGACTTTGATGCTCCAGTTCCTACCGGAAGTCTTTGATAAGTACAATGTCTTGGTATTGATCACCACGAGACAAAGCGATCTGTTTGCTCTCGCGTGAAGTCGCGAAGTAGTAAATCCATAGCGATTTGAAGTTGGTAATCGGTTTCGGTGGACTGCCGTCAATCGGCTGGTTCCAGATGTTAGTTGTATTGTTTACCCGATTCACAAA
This sequence comes from Pyrinomonadaceae bacterium, assembly GCA_036522415.1. Taxonomy (GTDB): domain Bacteria; phylum Acidobacteriota; class Blastocatellia; order Pyrinomonadales; family Pyrinomonadaceae; genus PSRF01. The sequence continues at coordinate 21,610 of DATDFV010000071.1, forward strand.
CATGACAGATCTGCCGTCGGCAGACCAGGACGGATGACCATTAAGTGGGCCGAGCGTGCTGGGGAGGTTAATTGTTTTAGCGGGTTGGCCACCTTCAATCGGAAAGATAATCAATTGGGACGGATTCTGCTTGTCAACGTGATAGCAGGCGATCCATTTGCCGTCAGGCGAGACAGTCGGAAACGCGGCGAACATATCGCTCAGTAGTATGGGTGGGCCGCCGTTTATGCCAACCTTCCAAAGACTGATGCTTCCAACTCTGTTGCTGTTAAAAATTACCCACTGTGAGTCGGCTGAGAAAGCAGGATGGTAGTCATAGCTGTTCCCGTCCGTAAGTTGTTTCGGATTACCCCCATCCAAATCTGTCCGCCAAAGTTTTCTGCCGGTGCGATTCACATCGGTGAGCAGCCGATCATCGCGATCTGAGAGCGGTCAAACCGGACGCAGTTAACGAGTCCGTCGCCAAAAAACGCGTCTTACTCCTCAAACGTGGGCAACAGTTGCGCGCGTGCTCTGGCTCCGCGATGGTAGCGCTTTGATTATGACGGCGAAGGCGGATACACCCACCAGGTTGGCTGATGGGACAAAGATAGACTACGGATTGGGAACGCGTTTGGGATCCCTCGATGGACATCGGGTGCTTGGGCATACGGGAGGCGGGGGCGGGTATCGCACGGTCTTGGCGTCCTTTCCGGCTGACCATCTGAGCGTTGTCGTGCTGATAAACACGGACGACAGATCGGCGCCGCCTGCTGGCACGGCCGCAGAGATTGCGCGGGCCGTGCTTGGATTGAAGAAGAGGTCCTTACTCGATCTGCGCGTGCCGAGCGCAGAACTCGCGGCGCTCAGCGGAAAGTACGATTCGGACGACGGAATGGCGGAGATTTTTGCCCGCGATGGAAAGCTGCATTTTCGAATCCCGGGAACACAGACTGAAGGCGTGCTGTTAAAGACAGGCGGAGAACGTGTACGCGATTGACGAGAACGTACAGGTTCACTTCGTAAAGAGCAGTCAGCGAGAATGGGCTATGGTGTACAACGGCGGACTATTCCTCGACGCCATGAATCGTGTCAACTGAACTCGCCACCGGCAAACAAATCGCTAAAGGTGAGCGCGCCAAAAGCAGTGACGAGTTGGCGCAACGGCTACGTAAACTCCGCCGTTCGTGGACGAGCTGAATTATCACTTATGCTAATCCGAAATCCGAACGTGGACCGGCGCGGGCACTGGTTGGCGATCACCGCTGTCTTGTCGATTTTCACGTTGGCCGTGCCTGCGTTCGCGCAGCAGCGCGCCCCTGCGCCGACGTCTGCGTATGCGCCAAGCCGATGTGCTAATCCAGTCGCGCCGACTTCATCCGATGCTATCGATCGGGCCGTGGTCGTTGGGATGTTGCGATCACGATGCGCGGAAAAAACAAATCGTTAGAAGATGTTACCTTTTATTCCGCGCGAATTTCTGAACGCGTCTGCCACTAAAGTCGGCTACGTATACTTCTCCGGTCTGTCCCACTGCAACGCCGTGTGCGACCAGGAACTGTCCGTCATAGTTTCCATAACGGCCGAATCGCGCTGCGAGACTTCCATCTTGTCGCATTAACAGAAGTCCGGACCGGTCCGGCAATTTGTCGTCGCCGATATCCACGACAAACGTGGTACCGTCATTCGCGATGGCGATGTCTTGGGGACTAACAAATGGACCGTTCCATTGCGCCAGGTAATTTCCCTTACCATCAAATACCTGTATTCGCGCATTGCCCCGATCAACTACGAAAACGCGGCCGGAACGGTCGAGCGCAATCCCGTGGGGTAGATCAAATTGACCTGCTTCCCTTCCTTTTTTACCCCATTCGTTCAGGAACTTCCCACCAGAATCAAACTTAATCACACGGCTATTTCCGTATCCGTCACTCACATAAAACGAACCGTCAGATGCGACTGCAACGTCCGTCGGTCGGTTGAAGTGAGAATGATCCTGTCCCGCAATGCCACGTTCTCCGACTGTTAATACGAGTCGACCATCGTGCGAGAATTTGAAAACTTGGTTCAGTGCAACATCCGTAATCCAAACGTTATCCTGCCGATCGACCGTTACAGAATGAGGCAGCGCGAACAGGTTTGCACCCCATTTTCTCAGCAGTCGACCTGTCGACCCGTCGAATACGAAGACAGTTGGAACGCCGATTGGTGTCTGATCGAGCACGTCTGACTCAGGCCACTTCCGTCCACCACGTTGCAAAACGAGGACATTGCCAGATGAATTCACCGCGACTGCTGAGACTTCATCGAGGACGCTGTTTTCCGGAAGCACGGGCCATCCATGAACGACGTGATAACCCATACTCGAAGCCACCGTTCCGAAATCGCGCTGGACTTCGCTATTGATGCCGGATTTGACCCCGACCGTCGCAATGCCGATGATGGTGAACAAGTAAACGAGCTTCATAATGGGATGATACATACTTTCAAAGGCCGTTCAAGTTTCTATGTGACTAATGCATAGCGAAGCGTACAGAGTACGGCGTGCCTGACTCTAATCTTTCACTGCGCATCCTACAGGCTCGCAGACCAATTCACGTTCAGAGATGCATAACGCATCTGCGAAGGCGATTTGTCAGATCGTGTCCACGATATATTTTCCGTTCCCTAGAAAACTGAGCCTGACGTTCATTGAAATCCGTTTGCACCAACGGACTCGCGAATTCGTCAGCGGTCCGCAATTAGGTCTACCCACGATGAGCGTCTTTCAGGAGTGATAAAAAAAGCTCTCGACCGCCGCTAGGCCGTCAGACCAGATGGACATCACAGATGGGAGTCTCGTTTGTCAACGAACTGAAACGAGTTATGGTTTAGCAAGTTCGCGATATAAATCGTGTCGGGCACGCTGAATAGGTGAGATGGTCTTGATACGTTGACATGAACATGGACCAATGAGAATAAAAACTTGTGGCCAATTTGTGGACAGAACTCTCAGCACACAACCGATAGCGAATGGTAAAGAATGGGAACGAATGTGAAACCCTCGAAATTCCTTGGTGGCTGCAACTTTCGAAAAGGCAAATACTTACGTTTTTGCCGCGCCTAACATTCGGGACCGTGAGGTCGGTGGTTCGAATCCACTCGCCCCGACCAATTATTTCAAGCACTTACGGCTACCTGCAAAGGTGGCCGTTCTTGTTTTGTGGCAGGATTGTGGCAGAACCGATCACCTGAAAGTCTCACAGCCTCAACAGCAGCTCGCTTCGCTCGGTCAGTAGCATGTGTATAGCGTCGCGTTGTTTGCGGATCGGAGTGGCCCATTAGGTCTGCGATCGTCGCCTCACTAAACCCAGCCTCAGCGAGCCTGGTGCCGAAAGTGTGACGCAAATCGTGCCAATGCAGGTTGTGAATGCCGGCTAACCTGCAGGCAGTTCCAAAGGCCTTCTTAACATCGGTGTAAGGCTTCGCAGTGTCAGGGTTGATGAACACATACCCGTCTCCACGAATGTTTCTTCGGAACTCAAGAAGCATGGTTCTAACGTCTTCATTCATCGGCACGGAGTAATCTCTTCCGGTTTTTGAATTCGGGACGTAGATGAGACCACGCTGGAAATCGATCCTCTCCCAGGTCAGATTGAACAGGTCGCCGCGTCGCATTCCAGTGCCAATCGCAATAACCACGAGTGACAACAGATGCCCACGAGGGCCTGTCAAGACTGATAGGAGTTTGTGTTCCTCTTCGTCCATCAGATAACGGACTCGCTTGTTATTCTCAGGCAGAAGTGGAACCTCGCTGCACGGATTGTTCTGCGTGACTCCGTACTTAATCGCGAGTGAGAAGATCTTAGAAAGGATCTGCAACTCTCGATTGATTGTTGAGGGCCTCCTAGTCGTTCCATCCTTCAGTTGAGATTCTCTCCGCTCCTTCTTGTACTTCTCGATCAGCAGCGGCGAGATCTGCGCAAACGTCTTGCCCTTAAGACTCTTGCTCTCACAGATCATCGGCAACTTGTACTTCTCATTGTTTTCAAAAGAACGTTTGTTCTCTCTGGCAGGGTTTATAAACCTCCTCGACAAACTTCTCGAAAGATGTCTCACCGGTCGGTCTACCATATCGACCGTCGTAAACCTCCTGGCGAATCTTTGTCTCCGCCCTTTGAGCTTGGACCTTATTCCGTGCTTCAGGGAGTGCTCCCCGATACCGGACTCCGCGGATACAGAATGCGTAGTGCCATCTGTCTCCCCGTTTGTGAACTGGCATTGTCATGTTCCTTTCCCGAGGTGCAGCCACGGGCAGCGGAACTATACATCACTTCGTGCGCACATCATCCTGAAAGAATGAAAGTAAGTAGCCGTGGGCGAGCGGCTTTGCGCGAAGCCCACGGTTCAAACGCATGATGATTCCGACCCTGAAAGGGTCAAACCCAAGCGTCGTTGTCAGCGCAAATATCTTTCGCTCACTTCCTATTCGATCCATCATCGCGTCTCTTTGTCCAAGTCAAAATCTCATCAAGATCAAACCGGAGGATGCTTGAGCCGGGAGGCTTACGGTACGGAATGCGTTCCGTCGCAACCATCTCGTAAATCGTCCGCGGTTTCACACCAAGCAGCTCTGCGACCTCCGGGACTTTGAGAAACTGGGGACGACGCCGCGCCGCAAACCGATCAGGATTGGCACTCATAACTCACCTCAAAAGCGAATGTACTTTCACCGAATGGAGGGCCGACGAACTCAGATCAACACGTGTGCCATCGAACGATATCAACGTACTTAACGCCCGTGCTTTGCTCCGTAGGAGCACCATGTTTCTAGCTCGGCAACCCTGGAAGGACTTGCGCTCCGTAGGAGCGCCATGTGAGGGAATGTGAGACAAATCGCGCCTCGCCTGAAGGTGGTCTTCGAGACAGAAACCCTAAAACGATCGCTGCTCCAGCTAAACGAACTTCGCGTACAAAAAAGCCCCGCGTCAACATTATGGAGGAACGACGAAATAGTTGCCGCAGTGACGAAAAAGTCGTCGCATGTTAGGTCGCAATTTGAGATCAGTTACCCGGCCTAACAAGACTTCAAACGCGTCCGGTACATCGCAGAATCTCATTCCAACTAAGGAGCACCTTTGTCGAGGAGGCGCTTTGCACCTGAAATTTTCAGACACGTCACCCCTAAAGGATTTCGTGTCGTGCTAACGCAGCTAACTTTCGGCTAGCTGTGCTAACCGGCGTAATTGAAGAGGATCGTCGTTTGCTGCTCGCCCAGCTAGCTATACGCTAGCTCAGCGGACTCGCTAGCGCGGCTAGCCGGCTCACAAACGACGTGAAGAGAAAGGAAACATGATGGCAAAGCGGGAGGTCCACTACCCTCACAAAATCGGTTTTCGGGTAACTGATCAAACCTGGTTTCAGATCCAACGAGAGATCACCGAAACCAATCTAACACCCCATGATTGGTGCCGACTTGTTGTCCTGGACAGACTCAACAACGAGTTTGGCCTCTCGCGAAAAGAGCGATACTTCCTCCATCAAATCCTTCGCACTCAATTCATGGTTGGGCATGGTTTTGATGTCCTTGCCGACGACAAGCTAACCGTCGAGCTTTGGCGAAAGTATCGCGACTACAGCCGGCAAAACGTCGAACGCCTCGTCAAACTATCATCAGAAGAGTTTCAATTAATCATGGAGAGCAAACGCCACCCAGGCGGCACAAATGCAATGACAATCAACACCGTCTTCGACGAAGACTAACTGGGAGCGATGTCGAACTTGCTGTGAGAATCTCTCTTTCAACTCTATCCTTGCATCACCTGATTTCGATTCTTGATTTTGTTTTTGCCGTTCCCGGGATGTCGCGCATCCGAATTTGCAGGCGGACTCAACTTGAAACTGGCTGCCGTGGACGAATGATTGCCTCGAGCGTCACCAGGATCTCATCGTCGTATACACGAGCATCGTCGGACTTCGGCAATCAGACACGAGCCGTAGGCGAGTGAAGGCCGTAAGCATAATTGCGACGAAGAACTGAGTGCAGGAGCGTGGCCATCAGAAAAAATGAAGAGAAGGCGGGGCGACCTGATAAGACTGATTATGTTTGAGCGCGCCGACCAGGCGCGGTTTTGCGAAAAAACGTAATCCGGTCTTATGAGACGACCGTCCTCATTGAACGATTTGTTGCCGTCCCGTCGCTCAGTGCCATGCGAGATCTTTCGCTGCCAGAACGAAACGTAATAGGAGTTCTAGTCCGTGAATACTCACTGAGAAGTGAACAATGTAAACACGCGAGTAACATCGTAAACGCGACGGTCACGCAAGCCGGAGATGACGTGTCTCTTTTAATCGAGGGACGCAGCACCTTCTTGGTTCTATTGTTTTGAGAGATGCCGCTGTGGATGATGGTGTTGAGACTAACGTGGTTTGTGAGGCAATAATTCGAACCCTCGGGGAGGCTACTTTCGTCGATCAACGATTTGGCCGCTTCGGTAAGTAATCACTCAACACTGTAACCAATCGAATCGATATGAGGCAGATACCTAGGACTATCGGAGTCGTTTGTATCCAATTTCGTAATCCCATTCTGATAGCCAATCTTGAACCGCAATCCATATCTGGTCGATCAGAGGAGGCAGTGACTCTTGGCTAAGAAATGTTGCGACATCATTTTCATCAAGTGCCCACCAAGGCCCGTAACACTCCAAGACTACCACCTTCAGATGATCTCCATATCCTCTAAACTTTTCTTCGGCCTCAGATAATCGGCGCACAAGAATGTGCCGACAATCGTTGCGGGCCTTGTCGATTACGAGCCTCGAATCTTCAGGTTTCAAATCTAGACTGTCTTTGGAGCTTATGTAGATTCCAATACCCGTTTTCGGCGCATCCTCATCTCGTAAGGCTTCAATGCATCTTCCAAAGGCCCAAGGAAACGGTCTTCCACTTGAAATAGTTCGACCAGTCCGTATGGAATCGATTTCATCCAGGACCATGCCCGCTATTTGCAAGGCCTCCGCCTGAATGACTGTTTTGGTCTTGTTTTCCAAACTGGATTCGTCGATAGATAGAACGTAAAGGTCATCCACAAAGTGTGTCGCGAGAATGCTGGGTATTGTTTCATGCAACAGGTGTTGGTTTGCGTGGTGTCTTGCGTAGGATTCGGTCACAACCTGTTTTCGCTCTATCACCATAGGCTGTTCACTTCGGTTGCCGGTCACTAATACTTCGGGTTGCTTGAGTGTAGAAAGTGGACGGTTGGGATTCGGAACATCCAGACATTCTGCAAGCTCATAGGTTGTACCATTAATCTGATTGAATCGGTCGACAAAGCAACGAAGATTGCCCTCCACCCATTCGCATTTTGGTCCGGGATGTTTATTTGGATTGAAGCAGGTAAACATTGCATTCTGCGAATTAAAGCATTGTTTAAAGCAGCGTTTGGGGTTCACACAAACGGATCGTTTGTTCAGTCGTCGGTATTAAGTGTGGTGCAGGGAAAGGTGTTTGCCAAGGTTTGTGCTAGTCCGAGCAGCGTGGCTTCGACGTTTTCTACAGCAACGCGCTTAGACAACAAACCATTCTGTTCTGAGAAACCAGCATTCTTAAGTGGGAGCACAAGTTCTGGCAACTTCTCCAAATATTGGTTTCCCACATAAAAAAGGTACTCGCCGCGTTTGAATTCAATGTCGAAGTAAGCTTCGCGATTTTGGTTAGTAAAAAACAACCGTATTCCGGGCTCAACACCGGTGCCAACAACCGATTCGTACTTTATCGAGGCGAAAGGTGACAGTTTACCTTCATTAGCCATTTTGGACAGTGAATTGTGATACAGACAGAAAGAGAAAAGTTCTGCGTGCAATCCATTCATCTGTGTTTTACTAAGTAGATAAATTTCCGTTTCCGAGTTCCGGCGAATCGCTTTTTTCTCACAGTATGAAATGGCCTTCGGGGTTCGCACAATTGCTTCCCTCCATGGCTCTAAGCCGCCCGCACTAGCAATAATCTCATCGAGTTGCGTAGCCAATGAATCCCTCGATGTAAGACGGTCCAATAGATGGTGAAAGACCTCACGGGCTTCGGGCACCTTTGTGCCCGTTCCACGAAGCAGCCTTTTCCAGCTAGCTTGCTCAGTCGATGAGTTGACGAGGAATGAAACATTTTGGCTTCCGCTCGGTAGAAGATAATCCCCGACGCTCAGAAGTGCGCGCTCCAGTCGATACTTCCTCAGATCGGTGAGTCCTTGAGGCGTGAAGATCGCTTCAACTTTGCCCAAATAGTCTTCGAACTTATTTAGCAATGAAGAATGGGCTGAGACCTCCCAAGCCGACGGCAAATTCACGCTTCTCATCTCCAAGGCCCCGCAGAAATCAAGTAGGAAATCGATCTGGCCCCTAAAGTAACCGTGCTGTTCGGCGCGATCGATCAGCGGCTTCCATTTGTCGTTTGCGAGAATTAGTTCTGCCTTAAACTTCTCCTCGGATACTTGCTGCGGGCTGAATCCGGCAGTGGGCTTTTCGATCGCAGCGAAAAACTGGAGAACATTTCCAGAGTGCGAAGCCATGCTTTGGAGTCCAGAAATACTCCTTTGCATGTCAGATGCGCGATCATATGAAGTGTTGACCGAAAGGTTGAAGACAATCCTCATCCATTCCTGGAAAACGTCAGGATTTCCAGCACCTCTATGCTCACGTAAGAAAATGATATACCCGACAAACTGGACAATTTCGAGATAGCCTAGGTCTGTCGGTTCACGCAAAGCCTTGGCGAAAACTTGGGCATCGTCAAAAAACTGGCTGTTGGGAAGCGGTGACGAAAAATCTCCGCCTCCTTTGCTCCACTCGTCCAGGAGCAGTATCAAAACCTCAGAGAAGCTCCGATCTAGCCAACCCTCACTATGAAAAAGAGAGTAGGATGATTTCAAGCCTTTGTTGCGAAGTGCTGAAATGTCTTTAAGATAAGATTCGCTTTCTGGGTCTCTGGTTACTATCGCTACGGCTCGGAACAGATTCATTACAGCATCATCATAGAGGTTTGTGTCCCGATTCCGATGGGCCCAGAAGAAGTCTGCCCAAGTTGTATCCATGCGGTGTGAGAAATACTCGGCGACTGAAAAATCTTTCCCTTCGATCGCGCGGGTCTCCCCTTCAAACTCAATCACCAGTTCTTGTTCATAACGGGCCTTGAAGGTCTCGAAGGATGTCAACGGTTTACCGCGGGCGTTCATCTTGATGTAGAGATCGTCGGAAAGGCCGAAATTCTCGAGATTTAGCAATTGGAAAGTGACCGCTGGTCGTTCGGTATCGATGATCCTCTTATAGAAACCGCGAAACCCTTGAAAACGTTCATGGATTGCGTCCAGCATTCTTAACGAGGACTGGATCGTGGGATCAAGCCGCCAGTAGCGGAAATACCAGGGCTGGTTTGTCACTAGCCGACTCAAGGATTCAACAGAGTCTGTCGAGCACGCCGGTCGGAATCCTGCTAACTCATCGTAGAACTCTTTGCTGCTCGGTCGCACACTATAAGAGAATCGTGAATGACCATCGGGAAAAAACAACTGACTGAATTCCTCGAGGCTATCGTCCTGCCATGCGAGATACCAGTGAAGTAGGAACAAGGTGGTCAGGCGTTGCTGACCGTCAAGTGGTAGAAAACGAGACGCCTCATTGCCTTCCACATTCCCATAAATGAAATCCAAGTTCAGCGGTAGGCCTGCAGCATCTACAGGGAGGGCGAGTGCGTTGTGAAGTGTATTGAGAAACTCCTTTCGCACATCAACTTCAGATTCGCGCCCCTGCGCATAATCTCTCTGGATCATTGGCACTTGCACTGTCCGATGACGGTCAAGTAGCTGTGCAAAGTTGATCTGATTTCCAAACTCACTCATATCGGGGACGGCCCTCCTTGAAAGAATCGGACAAGCGTATTGAGCATGACTTCCATATAGCCATTACGATCGGCCTTGCTCCAAAACATCACGTTATCAACTTGTGGGCTGTAGCACTTGAGGAAAACATTGCGGGTGCACAATGGAACAAAAATTCCCGCTTGATCCAGAGACAGTACGCGCTGTCGCTTTACTGCAAAGACAGCATTCTTGTAGCTTCGGTTGGTTCGTTGATCCAGCAGAGCTAGATTGGCGATGCCGTGATCGGTTTCATCATTGTCAGTCTCACGGAAGACCTCCCGGACTCTCTCATACAAGGAATCAAAAAGATTGTCGCTCTCCTCGGTGTGGGACGAGGCGATGAAGGCTACAATCTCTTGTTGCAGTCCCTGTTCTGTGTTCTGAGTTTGGAGGTAGCCCAAAGAATGCCGTAACCACTGTACCTGGTTGCTATGTCGTTTGGGCTGGTCCTCGGTTACTGATCGCACATGCTCGATGTCCCAGTTCTCCTGCTTGAAACTATCGAATTGGAATCGAAGATTGGAACGCTCACTTCCTAAAAGCGTTGCGAGATTGAAGAGGAGGAGCACCGAATGTATTGCTGTGTGGTGTCTTCCGTATTCTAGCCCTTCGAGCTTTTCCTCCACCTTCTCTTTCAGTTCATCCGTACTCATTTCAGCCAGGGTTCCGTCACCGATGACTCGTTTAAAAACCTCTTGACGCAGTTTGTTCTCAAAATCACCCTTGGTGCTTTCCTCGGACATCTCCCTCAACGTGGCTATTCCGATCCCTTGCTGAATCAAGAAACCTGTGATGTGGTAGAGCGTCCGATCTTCGAACCATTCCTCTAGCATCATGAAAGCTTGTTTTATCTGAGCCATTCCTCATCTGCTTTGGCTCCATGCTTCTTTAACTTCTGGTTATAAGCGTAGAAGATCCCATAGGAATCATGCTCGGCCCCGCTGGGCAGGCCATCAGCGTGAGCCACAAGCTCAAAGAGGAACCCAATCCGGTTTTGCTTCGGTCCGACCTCATTATTGAGGAAATACCAGAAGGCATCCGACTGCAGTGCCTTCTCAAGTTGATCCCACTCGTAAGCAATTCTCAGTTGGAGCGCTGCAGCCTCGGACTCTTCCAAAGAAGCGCGCCGGAGGAACAACGCGCGGATAAGCTCATCGTTTGTCAACGGGATCTTTCCGACATTTAGGCGCGTGAAGGCATCCACAGGATTATCATTTTCAGCAAGTTCGAACCAGATCACTTTCACGTTCCTGCCTGCTTCATCGTCGTTGAGGAAATGCTGTAGAAGCTTGAGTTTATGCATAGGATCGCGTTTGGAGAACCAGTCAGCAATCGCTTTGTAGGCCTCGCAGATGTGAAAGAAGTCCACGTTCTCCTCGGCACGACTGAGGTCAATGTCTGCTAGAAAGGGTTCGTTGGCCTCACCCCGCGTCTCGAAAGCGATTTCAAAACGAATCTTTCCCAGCATGGATGCCATGTCTTTTAAATAAGTCAGCAGAATGTAGATCGTAGTCAGTCTCTGCTGACCATCCACGACCTCATATTCCCCGCTCTTGTGCGCTTTGATCACCAGAGGTTGCAGGCAGTAAAACGCGTGTCGATTTCCACCTTCGCTGGTCTGAACGAACTCCCATACATCATCAAGTAATTGAGTGACCTGAAGCGGCTTCCATCGGTAACCTCGTTGATAAGCAGGGATCCAGAAACGTGTGGGATTGCCTTCAGTATCGGTCAGCAGACCCGTGATTGGTTTCAGGCAAATGGATGAGTCATTCATCTCAACGGAGTTCCTAGCGCTGGCTTACCTCTTGATGAAATAGTCTATCACTGGATACATCGCGTTAGTGTTACCGCGAACGAAGACTAGAGAGGTGTTAGGTGGTGCTGTACGGGCTGAATCAGGAATACGTCTTGACGAAGAATGAACGCCTCCTCTTTCAGGAGTTCATCCGCACGCACTACCCCTGGTCGGTAACGCATTCCAGCTCCTTACCGGCGACAACATGACACCTGATGAGGGGAAAGCTCCGTCGCTTCGCCAAGGAAAAGTCTACATCATCGGCCGAGCGAGCCTTGGCGGATTATCGATCAAGAGTCGCAAACAGATTGTGACTCCTAGAAACTGCCGCGTCAGGGACTCTTGATAGGCTGACATGCGAGCTTCGGACTGGGCTTTCATCTTGGTCCCCTCCTAGTCGTTGACTAAGAATTATCCGGTTGTCCCCGTCAGGCGTGGTTCAGAACGCAGTGAAATTGACCCTAGAGCCTGCACTTCTCGTTTTCTTTAAAGACGTCCAACTGTAAACAAGTTGTGCGGGCACGAGCTTCATATGGAGCTTGGCCGCCGTTGGAGAGTCATAGTTAGATGCGCGAGAGGTCAATAAGTGCGAAAAGCTGAGGTAATTAGACATCACAGCTTGCCTTGTCAACGCGACGATCTGTCGAAGACGAGACATCCGGCAAATCGATTATTCCTGGCCCGTTCTCTGATGTTCGTATGCTCCGGCTGCAAGTGCTCACCAAAATCAGCTTTTTCTGAGCAAAATCAGCTGAAGCAAGAAGACTTAAGGCCCCGCTCATGATTCTCTATCCAGTAACACGCCAAGCACATAAATACTTCATATGGAGCTTGGCCGCCGTTGGAGAGTCATAGTTAGATGCGCGAGAGGTCAATAAGTGCGAAAACCTGAGGTAATTAGACATCACGGCCTGCCTTGTCAACGCGACGATCTGTCGAAGACGAGACTTCCGGCAAATCGATTATTCGCGGCGACGTATCCTTTGATGCTATGAGGATCATGTCTGCATAAGCATAATCCCATAAAAGATGAGCTCGCGTACGAACTATGTATTCGTATACTTGACAGCTCCATAGCACTCAGATATCCTGCCTACACTACGGAGGTGGTGCGTATGGATGACAAGTTTCTGAGAGACGCAAGATTAATGGCGGAAAAGTCTGTTTCCGACATGCCGGAGGGCGATTTAAAGCTTAAGGCATTCGAGGTGACACTCCAGCACTTATTGGCGACCGGTGGTTCCCAGCCAGTTACAAACGGAAAAACGCGCGGGTCTAAAAGAGTGGCGACCTCGGCACCCGGACAGGCGAATACTCTATCGGAAAGAATACTCATGTTGCAGGCAGACGGATTCTTCGATACACCAAAAGTAATCGGAGCAGTTCGAGAGGGTCTGCAGACTTACGGTTGGCACTATCCAGTGACCACACTCAGCGGAACCCTTCAGGCATTGGTTCAAAGGCGAAAATTAAGACGAGAACGTGTGAAAGATAGCAACAAGGTCGTTTGGAGATATTCCAATCCATAGCGAGGTGTAAACGTGAAGGTGCAACTGACCCTTACAAATGACGAAGGCATCGTGTATGTCGGCGAAATAGAACTCAAGGCGTCATCGAGCAAGCATGAATCGCCAAAGGAAAAGCCCGAACCAAACAAGAGATTCTTAGATTCTGCCGACATGAATTTTGATTTACCGTTACGTCCATTCATCAAGAAGTATTCGCACTCGATGAGCGGGCCTAAGCGGCTTACTTTACTTGTCGCATGGCTTGCTAAAGGAAAATCGGATGTCCAAATCGGAAGAGTAGAAGTTTCCAGGGCCTGGAATAAGATGAAGACGCTTATGGGTGGTCCGTTCAATTCAGCCTATGAAACACGAGCAAGAGATAATGGTTGGCTGCATTCACCTAAGCCTGGCGTTTATACCCTAATGTCCAGTTGGCGAGAGGTCCTTTAGCTTGAGAATAGGAGATTTAGAAAATGTCAGGAAGTACTGAGACGAGCAGCATGAAGACTCCCCTTGACGCAGCGCAAAAAATCGTCGCGGAGTTGCAAGGAATGACTCCGGAGCATCAGGCGCTGGCGCTGAAGTTCTCAATGGAGACGCTGGGCTTGCAGTTGCAGACTTCGGCAGTCTCTCATGGACACTCCACGCTGCCAGGGTCACCACTCCGCGATCCAACGACGTCCTCTGCCAGCACTGGGCACTCGACGGACATCAAGACATTTACGTCGCTTAAAGCGCCGAAATCTGATCAGCAATTCGCTGCCGTTGTCGCATACTTTTATCAGTTTGAAGTACCGCCCGAGCAACGCAAGGAGGTTATCGACGTCGAGACAATGAAGAACGCGGCCAGGCTTGCAGGTCGGAAACAACGCAAAGAATGGAAATTCACACTTCAAAATGCTAAGAACGCGGGCTATTTGGATGCAGTTGGCGATGGTAATTACAAGCTGAGTTCTGTCGGGGAAAATCTAGTTGCGATCAGTTTGGCGGGCGATGCCGGTTCTGGTGTTGCAGCCCCCGGCAAGAAAAGACGGACGAATGGCGCAACTAATAGCCAGAAGAAAAAAAGGTCCACTAAAACGTCAGCGAAGCGCGGTTGATCCTCGATACCCGTGTGAAAGAAGTACAGATGATGCTCACCCTTCATGAGGCGATTAACGACGCGATACGCGAGATCACAAATGCTCGGAGCCGCCTATCCAAGGTGAAGTCGAAACAGGTGCGCAATGTAGATGACGTCGGCATGCTCAAGGCCACGGCCGACACTTGGTTTCACACTCATCGGCCGGTGATTGTCAAGAACGCACCAACCTTAGATCTTACTTCTGCTGACGTACCTTACGCGGCTGTGCTCGACGCAACAACAAAGTCTGCGTCGAAGGGTACATACGTCGATGCACTGAAGTTGGCGAAAGCTGCGCTTATTAATATTAGAAAATCGGCACTTGTCGCTCCAGCAGTCGTACCGGAATCAAGTACGGATGACCTTGCCCCTGATTTCTCACCACTTGCCGGGAATCAGCAAATGCGGGATGTACTTACTAGGCGTTGGTATGAATGTGCGAAGTGCGTGAAGGCGGATGCGCATTTGGCGGCAATCGTCATGATGGGAGGACTGCTGGAGGCACTCTTTGTTGCGCGAGCCAACAAGATGGGTGATAAAAAGCCTCTTACGTCGGCTGTGAACGCACCGAAAGACAAGAATACAGGAAAAACACTCAACTATCAGGAATGGATGCTCGATTCGTATATCAAAGTTGGGCACGAGCTCAGATGGATCACAGAATCTGCGAAAGCCATTGCCGACACCATCAAGGAATACCGGAACTTTGTTCACCCCGCCAAAGAATTGCGCTACGGTGTTACGCTCGGCCTGAATGATTCATCAATGTTCTGGCAAATAACGAAGGCCCTTTCAAGGCAGTTACTGATGAGTGCTTGACATATCGTAAGAGTCATCGTAGTTGGTCAAGGCAATTGCAGTAAACGCTGAGCAGCGTTCTAAAACGTGCAAAGACGTCCACATCGACAAGAGTCTGCCCACAAGCACGACAGGAGAGTTGGACGTGACCGAATAAGCCCGTTGGGGTAGATTATCAGTTATGAAGGTGTTGGAACTTGAACTCCCAGAACAAACCGCCTCAAAATTGCAGGAAGCGGCTGAGCGCCTCAGTGTTTCTCCTGAGCAGTTGTCAATCCTGAGTATCGAAGAGAAGCTTGCCCAACTCGAAGACGAATTCCGCCGCTCGGCTGAATACGTGCTCCAGAAGAATGCGGACCTTTATCGCCGGCTTTCCTGATGCGTTACTTATCTCTTCAGGAAGTCATCTTGCTACACTCACTCTTAATCTCACAAAGTAGTGGAAGCTGTGGCTTAAGAGATCGTGGCGCTTTGGAATCTGCCGTGGCGCAACCCGAAGCTAGTTTCGGTGGCGAGGATTTGTATCCAGATCTCGCCAGCAAAGCTGCGGCGTTGGGCCATTCGCTAATTCAAAATCACCCGTTCGTCGATGGCAACAAGCGTATCGGTCATGGCGCTATGGAAGTATTTCTTTTGCTCAACGGCCATGAAATTGATGCATCAGTTGGTGACCAGGAGAAGATCATTATCGACGTTGCGAGCGGAAGGGTTTCAAGGATCGAGTTGAGCGAGTGGATAAGTAAACACATGGTTGTGAGGAATGATCCTATTTGAGTCGATTTCATTGGTTCGTTCATGGATCGAGCCATTCCGCTGGTCGGACCCGAATTTGGTCCGCCCTTCACGGGTCAGCCGTCAGGGGTGGCGCCGCTGGTAATCAAAGCGTGCTGCGCGGATTGAGGCGCTGGTCCAAGTGACTTCAGCACTCCTGGCGCCGATCATGAGCCAAAATTCGTTGTGGCAGATTTGTGGCAGGAATAAATGGAAAGCGACTGGTAACGGATAGGAACGGATGTCAACAGATTCAAAAACCCTTGATTTTGCTCGTGGCTGCAACTCGAATCAAAATCATTAGTTAACTTTTCCTACTTCTCTTCATTCGGGACCGTGAGGTCGGTGGTTCGAATCCACTCGCCCCGACCAATAACTCACATTCCATCAACCTCATAGCGTCGTGATCGTTAACGGACTTTTTTCGCCTTGTGGCCAATTTGTGGACAAAAATTTTTCAATTTACGGAACTAACCACTCTTACCTCTGTCCGAATCTGCAAAAAACCGCCTAAAAACGAGAAAAGATTGAAAGCGCTACTCACCGGTGGTCCAATTCTTCACCCTCGGAACCGTGCGCTCGGCAAGATGTAAATCGATAATTTGCTTAAGATGGCGTCCGTTACACCGAAGGCCGACCGCGTGCGCGGTGAACTCTAAAATCCCAGAATTCATCTTCGATCGAGTTGCGGGTTGGGAACAACCGAATGGCAATATGCTTCGACAAAGTAACACCGAATGTACATACGCCGACGCGGCGGCGCAATTTCATTCATCGCTCATCATCCACCATTAATTTACGCTCCAGCCTCCTCACATCCAGCGATTTGTTTGGCGCAGCAGTCGCTGCCGCGGGCGGCGCGGCAACTGCGCCCGTTAGTGTGGTTGCGACGGCAATCTGAATTACCCTTCGTTGTTGTCCGCTGAGGTTCTATGCTGATTGAAATGCACTGGCTTTTGTTATATACAAGGAGTTCAACTAACCGATAACCACAGCACTCGACGGTTGATCTTTACTGAGCTGTTGAATAGAACAGGATATGCTTTCAGGCGAAAGTAGAAGCAAATTCGCACATTCCCACCTTGATCGCGCCAGCGATCACGAAATGTGCAGTGCGATTGGTGAGCTCGGCAGTAGTTGTGTTGTCATTCTCTCCCGGTGCTGGGCGGCGTGCTCCGGCTTTCTTACCGCTAGGATTACCTTGCCACCCGGCGGGGCCATACTCCGCCGCCGATCATGACTGCCCGGCCGCAGAATCTCGGGCAATGAGATCTGTCAGATATGTTCGAGGAACCTACACGTAAGCCAGCGGCAACACTCGGCGATGTTCTCTATGCCACGTCGAAAGCTCCGGTACCGGAGCAGGAATGGGCGGCGCTCGTCGAATCGATTGCCGGGGGCGACCAACTCGCGCTTCACGCGCTCTACGAAAGGGCCCATCGCCCTGTCTTCACGTTGATCATGCGAATCACGGCAAACCGGGAAACTGCTGAAGAGCTGACAATCGATGTTTTCCATGACGTTTGGCGACGCGCAGCGCGTTACGACGCCGAGAATGGCACCGTGCTCGGCTGGATCATGAACCAGGCACGCTCGCGCGCGATCGATCGCCTGCGCTTCGAGAACCGAAAGAAACGCAGTCCCGACACGAATGTGCATCCGTCGGCCGACGTTGCCGCCGATCCGCGCGATGTGCTCCAGTTACGCGAGCAAGGCGCATTGCTACGCGCGGCGTTGGCAGCTCTAACACCAGACGAGCGCCAGGCCATCGAAACGACGTTCTTTGCCGGCCTGACGCATGCCGAAGCCGCGGTGCGGCTGAACCAACCTCTTGGCACCATCAAGACGCGCATTCGTTCAGGATTGCACAAGCTGCGGGACATGCTGATCGTGGAAAGGGCGAAGTCATGAGTGCGTTCGATAATAACCGCTGCCAGCACAGTGAGCTAACGTGCGCCTACGCGGCCCAGGCGTTGACGTCGAGCGAGGCCGCCGTGGCCGAAGCCCATATCGCGTCGTGCTCGGACTGTCAGCGCGAAGTGGAGAGCCTCCGTCCGGTGCTCGATAGGTTCGTCTCCTGGCCCACCGATGTGCTTCGTCCAACTACATCGTTGCAGGCACGGCTCGCGCTTCGCATTGCCGAGGAGACCGGCGAGCAACCAGTGCTGCCGTCAGCGCCGCAATGGTCCGAGCCGGAATGGGAACAAGTTGCGCCCGGAATCGAATGCAAGCTGCTCGCGACGGACACAGAAAGGCATCGAGTCAGCATGCTGGTGCGCCTCGCGCCCGGCGCAAGTTACCCTGCCCATACTCATGCAGGCGTAGAAGAGTTGCATCTACTCGACGGTGAGCTGTGGATCGACGAGCGCAAGCTCTTCCCGGGCGACTACAACTACGGTGCACCCGGCGCAGGCGACGAGCGCGTTTGGAGCGAGACCGGCTGCACCTGCGTTCTCATCACCAGTACCAAAGATATTCTTCGCTGAAGCGACTCGGCGCGCACGATCTCCATACGCCGACTACCCTGCGACCAAGTCGTCGCGATGTACGCCCACCCTCGCACCAATCCAAAAGCTCACGTTTGACGTTTTAAAGTATAGAACACTCGCCGCGCCCCCTGTCGCCGTTTGTTACTACACGGACGTTCGACCTTTGACGGGATTTGAGCGAATGAGCTCGAGGCCAAACCTGACCGATTGCGAAATGTGCGAGCTGACATGCTCTTACGCCCTGCAAGTCCTATCTGCCGGCGAAGTGACCGAGATCCAAGAGCATATTGCCTCGTGCGCGGACTGTCGGCGCGAAGTGGAGAGCCTTCGTCCGGTGCTCGATACGTTCGTCTCCTGGCCTACCGATGTGCTTCGTCCAACTACATCGTTGCAAACTCGCCTCGCGCTGCGCATCGCCGAGGAGAACGAGCCACCAGTCCTGCCGTTGGCGCAGCAGTGGTCCGAGCCGGAATGGGAGCAAGTTGCGCCCGGGATTGAATGCAAGTTGCTCGCGACCGACACCACAAGACACCGGGTTAGCATGCTCGTACGTCTCGCGCCCGGCGCCAGTTACCCAGCGCATACTCATGCAGGCGTAGAAGAGCTGCATCTCCTCGACGGCGAGTTGTGGATCGACGAGCGCAAGCTCTTCCCGGGCGACTACAACTACGGTGCACCTGGCGCCGGCGACGAGCGCGTTTGGAGCGAGACCGGCTGCACCTGCGTTCTCGTCACCAGTACTAAGGACGTTCTGATCTGACCAAGGAAACTGTCATGAAAACTGTGCGCAAGAGTAAAGACTCCAACGGCTTACTCGGAGAATCAGTGGCCGCGAATCTGAAGGTGGTTGGCGGGCTGGTCGAAGATACGCGAACTCAGAACATTAATCTTCTGGGTGCAGCCGCAGCGCTGTGCCGAAGCGCACGACATTTCGGGGAAATTATCGACGCGTTGCCGGCGGCGATCTACGCGACAGACGCGGAGGGCCGGCTCACGCACTTTAACCGGGCGGCAGTCGAGTTGTCGGGCCGAGTCCCCGAACTCGGAACCGACCATTGGTGCGTGACATGGAAGCTTTACTACCCTGATGGCAAACCCATGCGTCACGATGAGTGCCCGATGGCCGTCTGTCTTCGAGAACGGCGTCCGGTTAACGATTCCGAGGCGATTGCCGAGCGCCCGGATGGTACGCGCTTCTGGTTTCAGCCGTACCCGACGCCGCTGTTTGACGAGAGCGGCAACCTAATCGGCGGCATCAACATGCTCCTTGACATCACGCAGCGCAAGAACGCTGAAGCGCAAATCCAATCCGACGCCAAGGCTCTAACCAAGTTGAACGAACTGAGTTCGCGTTTGTGGACCATGCGCAGTCTGCGCGAAGGTCTTGACGAAATGCTCGCCGCCACTATCGAGATGCTCGGGGCTGACTTCGGCAACATTCAGTTATTGAACGTCAATCGAGGCGTGCTAACTATCGAGACACAGCGCGGATTCAAGCAAGACTTCCTGCAGTTCTTTCGTGAGGTGTCGGCAAATGATAATTCTGCCTGCGGCCGGGCGCTGCGCTCAGGTGAACGAATCATCGTTGAAGATGTCGAACTGGGTGCCCCCTTCGCGCCCATGCTTCACGTTATCCGCGCGGCGGGCTACCGCGCCGTGGTATGCACCCCGCTCATCGGTCGCGGCGACCAGCCGTTAGGCATCATTTCGACTCACTTCGCGTCCGTGCATCGACCTACGGAGCCTGAGCTGCATCGCTTGGATTTGTATGCTCGCCAAGCGTCTGATTTTATCGAGCGTTGCCGGGCTGATGAAGCGTTGCACGGCGCGCAAACGCAACTTGAAGCGGAACTGGCGGACACGAGACTTTTGGCGAGCGTCAGCGCCGAACTGATCCATGAGGAGAACGTCGAAGGCCTCTACGAAAAGATCATTGATGCCGCCGTCGGCATCATGCACTCAGACTTCGCGAGCATGCAAATGCTGGTTCCCGAACGTCGGAATGGCCAAGGCGAACTTTTCCTGCTGGCGCATCGCGGGTTTGCCCCGGAAGCCGCGAATACGTGGAAATGGGTGAGCACGGATTCGTCCTGCATCTGCGGCGAAGCTTTGCGAACGGGCGAGCGTGTCATCGTTCCGGATTTCGAGAGTTGCGAATTCATGGCCGGCACACCCGGGTTGGCCTCGTATCGCAGCGCCGGGATTCGCGCTGCCCAGTCCACGCTGCTGCGTTCGCGCGCCGGCCAGGTGCTCGGGATGATTTCCACGCACTGGCGCGAGCCGCATGAACCGAACGAACGCGAGTTGCGGCTGTTGGACGTGCTAGCGAGACAGGCGGCGGACCTCATCGAACGCAAGCAGGCGGAGAAAGCGCTGCGTGAAAGCGAAGAACGTTTCCGCACGCTGGCCGACAACATGGGGCAACTTGCCTGGAGCTGCAATGAGCTCGGCAACGTGACCTGGTACAACCAGCGCTGGCTGGACTACACGGGCCTATTATTCGAGGACATGAAGGGCTGGGGTTGGTCCAAGGTGCTGCACCCGGATCATCTGGAACGTGTAGTCGCGCTCGTCAAGCGTGCGGGGGAAACCGGCAAAATGTGGGAAGATACCTTTCCGCTGCGAGGCAGCGACGGCAGCTATCGCTGGTTCCTCTCCCGCGCCGTGCCGGTCCGCGACGAACATGGCAACATCGTTTGCTGGTTCGGCACCAACACCGACATCGAAGATTTGAAGCAGGCCCGGGTAGCAGCCGAGAATGCGAATAGAGTCAAAGATGAATTCTTGGCGACGGTGTCGCACGAACTGCGTACGCCGCTTAACGCAATCATGGGCTGGACGCATCTGCTAACGCGAGGCAAGCTTGACGAAGAAACTTCTGCTCGGGGGCTCGAGACAATCGCGCGAAATGCCTCTGCGCAAAATCAACTCATCTCTGACCTGTTGGATGTGTCGCGCATTATCTCCGGCCAGTTACGTTTCGAAAGCGGCGTGGTCGATCTAAATCGTGTGATTGAGGCAGCCGCTGAGACCGTTCGTCCGGCTGCTGATGCCAAGGGGATCGTCTTGCATCTCAAGCTCGAGCAGGGCGCCGGGTTGATCTCGGGTGATAGCATGCGCTTACAGCAAATCGTTTGGAATTTATTGAGTAACGCGGTCAAGTTTACTCCGAAAGGAGGGCAGGTCACGGTGCGGCTCAAACGCGAATACTCCAGCGTTGTCATCGTTGTGAGCGACACCGGCGAGGGAATAAGTGTTGAGTTCCTGCCTTACATTTTCGATCGTTTTCGTCAGGCAGAAAGCACGAGCAAGCGGCAGCATAACGGCCTCGGCTTAGGATTAGCAATCGTACGTCATCTCGTCGAGGCGCACGGTGGAACGATTAGCGCCTCCAGTAAAGGACGTGGAAAGGGAGCAACTTTTACAGTGACCTTTCCGTTGCTCGCTGTGAATAGAAACGCGATCGATGGGAAACACGCATTCTACCCAGCGGGGTCAGCGACCACTGCGCCGGCCACAATCTTAAAAGGATTGCGGGTGCTTGTAATTGACGACGAAGAGGACGCTCGCGAGTTGTTGAC
>DATDFV010000072.1:0-2147 GCA_036522415.1 Pyrinomonadaceae bacterium
GTTACTTGAGACTTGCCGTCTGGTCGGAGATAAGGAAGTTCACCTGATTTTCTGACCTCGGAGAGACGACGCGCCAACAGATGAGCGAGCTGAATTGGCAAGGGCATCAGTTCAGGTGTTTCATTACACGCGAAGCCAAACATCAGACCTTGATCGCCAGCGCCACCTGTATCAACGCCCATAGCGATGTCGGGCGATTGTCTGTCCAGCGCTGAAAGTACGGCGCAGGTGTCGCAATCGAAACCAAACTTAGCTCGGGTGTACC
Source organism: Pyrinomonadaceae bacterium (assembly GCA_036522415.1). Taxonomy (GTDB): domain Bacteria; phylum Acidobacteriota; class Blastocatellia; order Pyrinomonadales; family Pyrinomonadaceae; genus PSRF01. The sequence goes on from DATDFV010000072.1 coordinate 266, forward strand.
CAATTTGGCGGACGGTATCTCGTGCGATTCGAGTGTAATCAATGACCGCGTCAGTTGTGATTTCACCAGCGACAACAACGAGGCCAGTAGTGACAAGCGTTTCACAAGCGACGCGTGCCTTGGGGTCGGCAGCGAGAGCTGCGTCAAGAACCGCATCGGAAATCTGATCGGAAATTTTATCGGGATGGCCTTCAGTGACTGATTCGGAGGTGAACAAATAGCCGGATTCGGTACTCAAGCAAACTCCTTTATGTGTGCATAGACTTGAATTTCGTGCCCAAAAAGACCGGGAAGAGTAGCAGTCGGGGTTTGGAGGTGTCAAGAATTGAACCCGTACGATAACGTCCTAATCTGAGTCCGGCAGACTTTTAGCGTCTCGTTGCTACGCCTAGGAATAGGTAGAATCAACGGAAACCGATGGATTACTCACTCCGATGAACAGATCACGGGAGTTGGAAAGAGTGGTAAGATACAGATCACCTCGCTTCATCAACACAGCACGCAATAACGATTCTTCTCTTTAGCCTTGCAGTCTATAGCGGCTGAAAGGAGTTTTCCTGATGACGATAGCCACCCGCTTTCGCTTGTTTCTGGCTCTACTACTATTGCTATCGGCTGTCGCGGGCATAGCCGGACTCGCTCAGACCACTAAACAAAAGTTTTCCAAATCCAAACCCAAAGTGGCTGATCCAATGCCGGTGCTCGCGCCCGTCCCAAAAACTGGTACGCTCGGGCCCCCAAGCAGTAAAACTAACTTCACTTTCATTGTCCTCGGTGATAATCGGCCCTCGAAGCCTACTCCAACCCCATCTGCGATCACCAGTCAGCTCATTGCCGACATGAAGCAGTACAACCCACAATTCATTCTTTGGACCGGCGACGTGATCGCGGGTAAGGATCCGACGAATTCATCACTGATCGATTCTGAGTATCAGGCATTCTTCGATTTGGTGCAGACGGCTAAAGTACCGGTATTCAATGCACCCGGTAATCATGAGATGAACGCCGCTCAGAATGCGCCCTGCGACACGATGGCCAAGCTCTATGAACAAAACATGAAGGCAACCGACTTTTATGGAGCTTTCGCTTACGGCAACTCACGCTTCATCGCCTTGAACACCGACTCGTTAAAGAAAGACGCGAACTGCAAGCCGCCGTCGAAGAACTTTGATAACAAAGGCTACGTCAACAACGAACAGCTCGCGAGTCTCGACGCATATTTACATGCCAATGCCAGTGCCCAGTACATCTTCATCTTCATGCACCGTCCGATGCTGCCGAAGAGTGGTGGTGTCGGACTCAATGCAGTAAGCACGGAGAAACTGAAAAAGATCTTTGCCAAGTACAAGAACATCGCTTTCGTGCTCGCGGCACACGAACATCTTTATTACAACGCGTTGACAAAGGACGATTCACCGCCACCGTGCGTGTCCAAGCCGTGGTGTCCGTCGAAGCGAAACTGCCCGCCGTTTTATCTCGTGAGCGGCGGCGCTGGGGCTCCCTTGAAGGGCGACAAGGAAGACGACGAAGAACAGGCAGAGGAATTCGATCCGAATGCCTTCTACAATTATCTGGTGTTCAAAGTAAGCGCCGACGGCATCAAGGCGACTCTTGTTAACTGTGGCAACGATCCAACGACTGCTAAGTGTAAGGCCCAGCCGTCGTGCGGAACACGGTGAAGCTTCTTCATCTCATCCTCACCGGGCTTCTGCCCGGTCTAGCGCTTTAAAGGTTTACCCGGCGGCAGGACGGGCAGTTCGAGGTAGTCACTATCGAAAACCGTTAAAACGGTTACCGACCTTTCAAGACCTTAGCACCGGGCTGTGAGGACTTTTGAGGCAAAGCCCTCCGCGACGGCTTTGCCTTAATAACCCTGTCTGCC
>DATDFV010000073.1:0-81974 GCA_036522415.1 Pyrinomonadaceae bacterium
GGTCGTCGCGGTTTACCGTTTTTGAAAGCTGATCCCTACGCACAACTCGCTGAAGTTCCGCCGAACACGTCCTCGATCGTCTATCAATCAAATTACAAGTTCCAGGATGCCAGGTGGATGAAGTCTCGGGCGAAGCGTGAACCGTTTCGCGAGCCAATGTCGATCTATGAAGTTCACTTCGGCTCATGGCGTAGAAAAATCGAAGAAGACAACCGGCCCTTGAATTACCGTGAGATGGCTGAGGCTTTGGCGAACTACGTCACGGAACTAGGCTTTACTCATGTCGAGTTTCTTCCTTTGAAAGAACATCCGTATGGTCCTTCGTGGGGATATCAAGTTAGTTATTACTACGCGCCATCAGCTCGATATGGAACACCGGATGACCTGCGATACCTGATCGACTACCTGCATCAACGCGGGTTAGGAGTAATCATGGATTGGGTGCCGGCTCATTTTCCGAAAGATGCGTTTGCTCTTGGCCGTTTCGATGGCTCCGCTTTATATGAGCATCTAGACCCACGCAAGGGCGAGCATCCGGACTGGGGCACCTACATCTTTAATTACGGTCGCAATGAAGTTCGCAATTTTCTGATGGCCAATGCACTCTACTGGTTCAGGGAATTTCACATCGATGGGTTGCGCGTGGATGCTGTCGCTTCGATGCTTTACCTCGATTACAGCCGTAAAGAAGGTGAGTGGATTCCTAACAAATTTGGCGGACGTGAAAATCTCGAAGCAATCTCATTTCTTAAGGAGCTAAACGAGACCACTCACCGATCGTCGCCGGGAATAATGATGATCGCCGAAGAGTCGACAGCGTGGCCTGCAGTCAGCAGCCCGGTTTACGCCGGCGGCCTTGGCTTCGATTTCAAGTGGAACATGGGTTGGATGCACGACACTCTGAAGTATTTCCAAACCGATCCACTCTTTCGTGCTGGTAATCACAACGCGTTGACGTTTGGTCTGCTCTACGCGTGGAGTGAAAACTTTATTCTTCCGTTTTCTCATGACGAAGTGGTGCACATGAAGGGCTCGTTGCTCAACAAGATGCCCGGCACAACTCAGCAGAAGTTTGCCAACCTGCGGGCGCTTTATGGTTACATGTGGGCGCATCCCGGAAAGAAGTTGTTGTTCATGGGTGGTGAGTTGGGACAGTGGCGAGAATGGACGGAGACACAGAGCTTAGACTGGCATCTTCTTGAAGATAATCTCCACAACGGACTGCAAAAACTGACGCGCGACCTCAACCGAGTTTACAGTTACCGCAAAGCGCTTTGGCAGTGTGACTCGGAATCTGAAGGGTTCGAGTGGATCGACGTTAACAATGCAATGGAAAACATCGTGGCGTTTGTCCGGAAACCTCAAGACGACACGAATGAATTGATTTGCGTCGGGAATTTTTCGGCGTTGCCGCGCAAAGGGTACAGATTGGGATTACCACGAGCAGGTAAGTACAAACGGATTATGAATACAGATGATCAGGTGTACGGTGGAAAAGGGAAGCGGGTTCCCGAGTGGTTTGAGAGTGAGGGCGTGGCCGCAGTTGGGCGTGAACATTCGGTTGCGATTGATTTGCCGCCGTTGAGTACGTTGTGGTTTGAGTTGGAATAATGTATTGCGGTTAGCAAGTTCTTTCGTGTGTTTTCGTGTTAATTCGTGGATCGTTTTGCTTGATCATGAGAATACGGTCCACGAAATAACACGAAGCACACGAAAAAAACCGCCGAGACGCAGAGAACGCGGAGGATACGCAGAGAAGAACCCATGCCCAACTGGTCCGACATTCGAAAACAGTTTCCTGTCACGGAGCGTTCGGTTTATCTGAACACTGCTGCCGCAGGTCCGTTGGCAGTATCCACTCAACAAGCTGCCAGCGAGTATTACCAGTTGATGATGAACGACGGCGATGTCCATTGGGACGATTGGTTGGCACGACGCGAAGCAATCAGGGCGCAGGTTGCGAGTTTTATTAACGCCGAACCCGACGAGATCGGGTTCACGACCAACACTTCAAGCGGGATGAACCTGATCGTTGATGCGTTGGAGCATCATGGCGAAGTCATTTCAAACGATCTGGAGTTTCCGGTCACAATTATTCCCTGGATGCATCGTCGTATTCCCGTCCATATCGTTAAGTCAGTTGACGGAGTGGTGACCACCGAAGCACTTCGACGTGCAAGAGACATTCGGAGTGGAATCATTTCAGTCAGCTACGTGCAGTACTCAAACGGCTTCCGTGTAAATCTACAGGAACTCGGCGAAAACAAAGGAGAGCACGCGTTAGTCGTGAACGCGAGTCAGGCAGCAGGCGTGTTTGAAATCGATGTGAAGCGAATGAAGATCGATGCGCTGTGTTCGACTGGTCACAAATGGATGCTCTCTGGATACGGCTCCGGCTTTGTTTACATCAGCAGAGAACTTCAGGCTCAGTCCAAACCAAGCATGATTGGTTGGTTGAGTGTGCAGGATCCTTATGGAGACAGGAACAACGAGGTACATCTGCGTCATGACGTTTCGGCCCGTGCTGAACTTGGATGTCCGCACTTTCCGGGGATCTTTGCACTTGGCGCGTCAGTGGAAATGATGCAGAGCTTAGGATTGAAATCGATCGAAGAGCGTGCGTTGGAATTGAATCGGTACCTGACGAATCGATTGATTGAGACTGGCTGGAAGGTTCTTTCACCGTTGAATGAAGAGTCTCATCGATCGGCTGAGACTTTGGTTGCAGCGGAGAGTCCTGCGCAAACCGTGTCGGCACTTGCCGTGAAGAAGATCCTTGTAACTGAAAAACCGCAAGGTTTCAGAGTGGCAACTGACTTTTTTAATAACGAAGAGGATGTCGATAGACTGATTGAAGCGTTGAAGCAGCTTGGATGAGGTCAGTACCACCTCGCGGTAGCGGGTGGGTGCGAAGCTTCAGGGCGATCTACCGCGAGGTGGTGCTGACCTCATCCAAGTCGTTACCGCTTTGGCCTGGGCTTACCCTTTGTGCTGGATTTTTTGGTTTTGCCGCCTGCCTTTGGTGAAGCTTGAGGAACCTCACCGCTCGTAAACGTCTTCTTCGCTAACGCCACAAACTTGTGCATGATTGGCGATTCATAACCACCACTAAGCTGCGCCAATCCCAACTCCCAATTGATCTCCGCACCTTCGATCCACCAGCGAACGAGTCGTCCCTTTTCGACTTCTTCTCGCACTGACTCAAACGGAACAATCCCCACACCCATATCCTCTTCGACCATTCGCCGAATTGCTGCCTGTCTGCTCAACTCCATCGCGACCTTCAGCGTTACGCCCGCTTGCGCGAAAAACTGATCGATAAGCCGTCGCGTATTTCCGCCTCGCTCTCCCAGAATGAGTCGCTCACCAGCGAGCGTGTAGGCACTGATCGTTTTCTGTTTGGCCAACTTATGATGAGGAGAAGCAATGGCCACGAGTTGGTCTTCACTGAGTCGTTCAGTTTGTATGCCGCGCGCGTCAACGGGTAACGACACAAAAGCAATATCAAGCTCACCGGCGAGAATTTGTTCCACCAGGGCCTCGCTTGTGCCTGAGGTGACCGCGATTTCTGCACCTGGATGTTGTTTCCGGAGTTCGGTAAGAATAACCGGCAGTTGATCCGTCAGCACCATTGCCGAGGCACTTCCAATACGCAATCGTCCACGTTCGGCGCCAGCAAGTTCTGCAATCTCATCGACGGCTGCATCGTGCTCTCTCAAAATTTGACGCGCTCGCCGTAGCAAATGCTCGCCGGCTTCAGTCAGAATTACGTGCCGGGGCGCGCGCACAAATACCTTGGCTCCAATTTCATTTTCGAGCTGGCGGATTTGCATGCTGATGGCAGCCTGGGTTACGTGCACCCTTTGTGCGCCGGATGTGAAAGTTCCTGACTCCGCGATGGCAACGAATGCCCTCAGTTGTCGAATCTCCACGTTAGTCTCCGTATCACGATGGGTTATCGGAATAATAAAATCTTTTAGTTTCCATTATAAATGCAGTACACCTAGAATGATCAACCACGAACATTCAGACCGCTTCAATTGAACCCGAGCCTGCCAAAACTGTGACCACTGAACGACGACAGAACGATTTACTGAATGCGCGCAGGATGAGGTCGCAGCACGCAGTCGCCGGCGTGGATGGCGGTGGGACGAAGACCGAAGCCGTCATCATGGATGCGGACTTGCGCGTTATTGGCGAAGGTCGCTCAGGCGCTTCGAACCCTTTGCGCGTGGGGATTACGAATGCGGCAGCTGCCGTTCGAGAGGCAATTGACAGTGCGTGTGCAGCGGCAAAAGTCCGTCGCACTGATCTTGAGGCGGCGGAGGTGGGTTTAGGCGGCGCAAGACGCAAAGAGTTGCGCGAACGAATGCGTGAAACTCTTTTGCCTCTGGGCATTCACGATCTCGAGGTCGTCACCGATGCCGACATTGCTTTGTACGGAGCGACCGATGGCGCGCCGGGACTGGTGGTGATTGCGGGCACGGGATCCATCTGCTGTGGAATGAACGCGCGAGGAAAAAAGTTTTGCGCGGGCGGCTGGGGACCTGTTGCGGGTGACGAAGGCGCTGGAGCCTGGATTGCGCGCCGCGCTTTGCGGGCAATCGCGTGGGCCTCAGACGGCCGCGGCCCACAAACTCTATTGACCGAACTCGCCTGTAACTATTTCCACGTGTCGACCGCCGACGACCTTACTACAGCGATTTACGCCCCAACCATCACCAACGAGCGCATCGCGGGTTTCGGAAAAGATGTTGTGGAAGCAGCAAAGAAAAAAGATCCAATTGCCGAAGGGATCATTCTGGAAGGTGGCAGAGAACTCGGATTGGCTGCCGTCGCTGTCATAAAGGCGCTGCAGATGGAAAGAGAAGAGTTTCAGATTGCTTACGTCGGTGGCGTGTTTCGAGCGAGTGGGGAAATGATCCTGAAGCCGCTGAAAGCAGAAGTACAGAGAGTCGCTCCGCGAGCCTACTTTGAGCCGCCGCATTTCGCTCCCGCGGTCGCGGCCGCTAGAATGGCTCGCGAACGAATTAATCACATCGCTCTAGCGGTCTAGTCTACAGACCAGATGAACACCGAAAACGTCGATTTACTTCCAATAACAGAACAAGCAAATCCCCGATCAGAAAACCTCAGTTCACTCTCCACGACCGAGATTGTGCAGCTAATGAATGACGAAGATGCGACTGTCGGTGATGCAGTCAGACGCGTCCTTCCAGGCATTGCAATGGCTATTGAGGCGATTGTTCAGAGATTGAAGTCAGGCGGTCGTCTTTTCTATATCGGCACCGGGACGTCAGGTAGATTGGGTGTCTTGGATGCGTCTGAGTGTCCTCCAACTTTTGGTGTGCCGCCTGAGTTAGTCCAGGGTGTCATCGCCGGTGGTTATGACGCTTGCTATCGTTCTGTGGAGGCTTCTGAAGATGATGCACGTGCCTCTGAGACAGATTTGAAAGGACGATCGTTTGGTTCAACCGATGCTTTGGTTGGAATCGCAGCGTCAGGTAAAACGCCGTACACAGTCGGTGCAATTACCTATGCCAGGCAACTCGGCGCGTTTACGGTTGGTTTGACCTGTGTTCCCAATTCTCCAATTACACACGCGGCTGAAGTCAGCATTGTGCCCGTTGTTGGACCAGAGATTGTCACCGGTTCCAGCAGATTGAAAGCCGGCACTGCACAGAAGATGGTCCTGAATATGATTTCAACGGCAACAATGGTCCGACTTGGATATGTAAGCGGCAATCGGATGTCGAACTTGCAGGCGAAGAACTCCAAACTACGAGACCGCGCGTTGAGGATCTTGATGCAGGAGACGGGTTTGGATTCTGATAAGGCTGCGCGTCTGTTTCAGGAATCTGAGAATAATCTGAGTGTGGCATTGGTTATGGCAAAGGCAAATGCATCCAGAGACAAAGCAGTCGAGGCGTTAGGTTCAACCAAAGGAAAGGTGGAAGAAGCGGTGAAGCTGGTTGGTTGATTCGAAAACTCTGCGCACCCTCTGCGTCTCTGAGGTAAGAATCGGGCGCACATTTCTTTAACCGCAGAGACGCAAAGAACGCAGAGACGCAGAGAGAAACTTAAAGACCAAATCGGCAATCGGCAATCGGAAGTCGGCAATATATGAAGCCCCTCGATCTAATCATCATCTTCGGTTATCTGATCGGGATCGTCGTCTTCGGAACCTGGTTTGGCCGAAAGCAGGAAACCACAAAGGATTACTTCCTTGGTGATCGATCGGTGCCGTGGTGGGCCGTGGCGTTTTCCATTGTGGCTACCGAAACATCAACCATCACTTTCATTTCCGTTCCCGGAATCGCTTTCGCGCGTGGAGGGAATTTCCAGTTTCTCCAACTTGTCTTTGGCTACCTTCTTGGTCGCGTCGTCATCTCTCTGTTGTTTATTCCTTCATACTTCCGCGGCGAGTTGATGACCGTCTATCAACTTCTGGATCGACGATTTGGCGGCAAGATCAAAATGCTCGCAGCATCGCTGTTCGTAGTGATGAGAAACATCGCTGACGGAATTCGCCTGTTGCTGACTGCGATCGTGCTGGCAGCCGTCTATGTTTCATTTCAGCCAACGGCGAATGTTGAAACGATCACTATCGTTTCAGTTGTTTTGATCGGCCTGGCAATGCTGGTGTTCACCTACTTCGGCGGAATGGAGGCGGTGATTTGGGTCGAAGTAGTTCAGCTGGGAATTTACATCGCGGGCGCTCTCGCTGCGGCTCTTGTTCTAATTAGTTCGATCAACGGCGGGCTCGCAACGGCAAACAGTTTGGCGCTTCAATACGGCAAGTATTCATTATTTGATTTCTCGTTGGACTTCACGAAGACCTACACGTTCTGGTCAGGGTTGCTCGGCGGTTGCTTTCTGACGATGAGTACGCACGGAACAGATCAATATCTTGTGCAGCGATATCTATGTACCGACCGACCAAGACGCGCCGTCGTGGCATTACTTACCAGCGGCGGAATCGTCCTGGCACAGTTCATAGGTTTTCTCTTTATCGGTGTTTTACTCTTCGCGTTTTATCGACCCTTCGCGAGTCCGGAATATGCGACGGCTGCATCCTCGGCATTTCCGTTTACAGGCGGCGATCGTGTTTTTCCCGATTTCATCACGCAACATTTACCGACAGGACTATCTGGTCTGGTGGTTGCAGCGATCTTCGCAGCCGCGATGTCTTCATCGCTTAATTCCATCGCCGCCACTGCCGTCAATGATCTTTACAAACCTTTCAAGCCGAATCGCGACGACAAACATTATTTGAAGGTGTCTCACGTGCTGACTTTGGTTTGGGGAATTGTACAGATCGGCGTTGCACTGATCGCGCGCAACCAGGCGGGTTCGGCATTGAGCCAGGCGCTCTCGATTGCTTCACTCATTAATGGTCCGGTGCTGGGCGTGTTTTTGGTTGGAACATTTTTGCGAAGAGTCAGCCAGCCTCCCGCGTTGATTGGAATGCTCGCGAGTATCGCCGCGATGTTGTACGTCTTCTTCGCAACGACAATTGCATGGACATGGTATGTGCTCTTAGGCAGCCTGATTACTTTGGTGGTGGCATGGGTGGCGAGTTTTGCGTTTAGTCCGGCGCCGGAGTCTATGCGTAATGAGCTGGCGCCTGTAGTGAGCGAGGAGTGAAGCATCATAGTGGCAGCGGGTCAGTACCACCTCGCGGTAGCGGGTGGGTGCGAAGCTTGTTCTGCAAAAAGGTTACGGCTTCGCACCACCCGCTACCGCGAGGTGGTACTGATCCGCTGCCACTGAGATGGTTGGAAAGTAAGATTTGGATCGATGAATAACGGAAAAATGCGACCACCCTCTCGTTCTCTTGCTGTCATGTTGATGGTGCTGCTATGCATTAAGTTAGCAGCGTCGGTATCTTCGCAGAGCTCCCCCGTCATCAAGCCATACCACGTCGACCCTTCAGCCGCCGCGCTGAAGTGGGCCAACAATGAACTCTCTCACATGTCGCTCGACGAAAAGATTGGTCAGCTCATTTCTGTAGGCGTCAACGCGACATTTCTCAATCAGGACAGTGAGGCTTTCCAAACACTGAAACATCAGGTCCAGGATCTCCACATCGGCGGAATCATTTTATTTCGTGGCCCTGTTTACGAATCCGTCATTCTCGTAAACAGAATGCAAGAGCTCGCACATTACCCGTTGCTCATTTCTGCCGATCTGGAGTCGGGATCCGGAATGAGGTTCGACGACACTGTCAGTTTCCCCTGGAACATGGCAGTTGCTGCAACCGGAAATCCGGATTATGCGCGACGACAGGGCGAGATCACTGCTCGTGAAGCGCGCGCCATCGGAGTCCAACACGTCTTTGCGCCGGTTGTCGATGTCAACAACAATGCCGCCAATCCAGTTATAAACGTGCGGTCTTATGGCGAAGACCCGGCTGACGTTGCTCGTTTCGCCGCCGCGTTTACTCAAGGAGCGCAAGCTGGCGGAGTTATCGCTACTGCCAAACACTTTCCGGGCCACGGCGACACAGCAGTTGATTCGCATCGCGGTCTGCCCGAAATCAATGTTGCTCGTAGTCGTTTGAACTCTGTTGAGCTAATACCATTCGAGGCTGCAGTCAAAGCGGGTATAGGTTCCGTGATGGTCGGACACATTGCGTTGCCGCAAATAGATTCGTCGCCGATCAAACCTTTACCAAAAGCGGTAAAGTCCAAACCAACCGACACCGATGAAGCGGGTGAAATCATAGAAGAGAAAGCTACCATGCCCGCAACGATGTCACCTGTTATCGGCGGCATTCTGAGAAACGATTTGAACTTCAAAGGAATGATCGTTACTGACGCACTGAGCATGAGCGGCTTAACGATTTATTTTAGTCAGGATGAAGCTGCAGTTCGCGCACTTGAAGCAGGCGCCGACATACTTTTGAAGCCGTCAGATGTCGAAGCGGCGTTTCGAGGCGTTCGTGATGCAGTTAAGAACGGTCGTTTGACAGAAACGAGAATTGACGAATCGGCGCGCAAAGTCCTCGAGGCAAAATATGATCTCGGTTTGGTTGCGCAGAGACTGACGCCGATAGAGTCAATCGATCGTACGGTTGCAAGCAAGGAAGCCAGAAGCCTGGCTACGGAAATTAGTGAACATGCGATCACACTTGTGCGTGATGAGGACAAACGCATTCCGATTAATGCGCTGAGACCCGATGCGAAAGTCCTGAATATTGCAATTACCAACGGGGACGATCGCCTGTTCGTAGCAAACTCTTTCGTGACGCGCCTCGCTCAGTCAGGACGAAAAATAGACACAATCGTGCTCGATGATCGCTCGTCAGAGGCTGAAGTTCAGAAAACAACCGAAGCAGCAAAATCGGCTGATCTTATCATCGCATCGTTATACGGAAAGGTTCGCACCGGCCAGGTGAGAAGTGCTGGTCTGCCTGACTCCGGTTCGAGAGTCCTGAATGAATTGATAAGTAGCAAAACACCTATCATTGCGATCAGCTTCGGCAATCCATATCTACTCGAGAGTTTTCCGGGTCTACGGACGTACATGGTTGCTTATGGTGATATGCCAAGTCTTCAGCAAGCCACAGCGCGCGCGTTGCTGGGTGAGATTGATGTTGTTGGCAAATTGCCAATTTCACTGCCGGGCCTTTATCCACGTGGAACGGGAATACAGTTGAAAGCTGTCGCGAAACAATGATCGTCGTGCCTGGGACCGCAGGCGTCCCCGCATGCCCGCGTCGAGAAGAACCAAGTCGGTTTTCACAGAGTGGCTCCGCTAATTGTTCTTGGTTAGTTTGGACGCGGGTAGGCGGGGACGTCTGCGGTCCCAGGACTAAAACATTTTGATAAAAAGCGCGACTGATTAAAGAACAAATTTTCCACCAATGGTTCGATACCGAAATCGTTTTCTGACGCTTTTTCTCCTACTCCTGGCCTGTCAATGGCTGCAAGCTCAGCTTCCTCAAACCAAGCCTGAACTTGTCTCAGTTTCATCAAGCCACCTGGCTTTGATGGATCCGGTCATCGAAGCAGCCATCACTCAGCACAAGCTCCCGGGTGCAGTCGTTCTCGTAGGCCGCAACGGGAAAGTAATTTGGAAAAAGTCTTATGGTGCTCGAGCTGTCGAGCCAGTTCGCGAACCGATGACCGTTGACACGATCTTCGATCTTGCAAGTCTTACGAAAGTTGTCGCTACTGCAACCAGCATCATGATCCTGGTTGAACGAGGGAAGGTGCGACTGACCGATCCGGTTTCCGTCTACATCCCGGAGTTGAAAGGTGAGGGCCGTGAGAGATTAACTATTGAGGAGCTCCTAACTCATAGGTCGGGTTACGCACCCGATTTCGATTTGCGCGAACAATGGGTTGGTTACGATGAAGCCATCAAGCGGCTGATAAAAGAGCCTCTCCGCACACCACCCGGCACTCGCTTCGTATATAGCGATATCAATTACATCGCGCTGGGTGAGGTTGTACATCGAGTCAGTGGAATGACACTCGACCAGTTTGCGCAGAAGAATATTTTCCAGCCGCTCGGTATGCGCGACACAGGCTTTCGACCGGCGCATTCGTTGACTACTCGGATCGCTCCCACCGAGAAACGTCGCGGACAACTGAATTATCTTGGCGACTCCGCGGCAAACGCGGGCGCGGACGCTGATGTTTGGTTACGCGGACAAGTGCACGACCCGACGTCGTTTCGGATGAATGGAGTCGCAGGCCATGCTGGTCTGTTCTCTACGGCAGGTGATTTGGCGATTTACTGTCAGATGATCCTTAACGGAGGGCAGTATCGTGGAGTTCGCATTCTTGCGCCTACAACGGTCGCTGAAATGACACGCCCTCGTTTGGTGACAAGCACCGGCGGAACTCGTGGACTTGGTTGGGACATCGATACGAGCTTTTCAAGTAATCGGGGAGATATTTTCCCCCTGGGCTCTTTTGGCCACACTGGATTTACCGGCACGTCAATCTGGATCGATCCATCCAGTCAAATGTTCTTGATTTTTTTGAGTAACCGAGTGCATCCGAACGGCAAGGGCGATGTTGGTCCACTCCGCGGCCGAGTTGCATCCATAGTGGCTGCGGCAGTCACCGACAATATGGCAGTCGAGGCAGCGCGAAAACAATCCGCTACCTACTATGCCGAGGTCGTGAAAGCTCTTGAGAAGACAGCAAACGAAACACCAATTTCGGCCAAAGTTCTAACTGGTATCGACGTACTTGAACGAGATAACTTCAAACAGCTTGCAGGGCTGCGGATTGGTTTGGTGACTAATCAGACAGGTCTCGATCGTGAAGGTAAATCTACAATCGACATTCTAAACAAGGCCCCTGGTGTGAAGTTGGTCGCACTTTTCTCCCCCGAACATGGAATACGTGGGACCGCTGATGAAAAAGTTTCTGACTCCAAAGATGAAGCAACCGGGCTACCGATTTATTCCCTGTACGGTGAGACGCGCCGTCCGAAACCTGAGCAGCTAAAAGACCTTGATGCTCTCGTCTTCGATGTTCAGGATATTGGCGTTCGCTTTTGGACGTACAGTTCGACGCTCGGCTATCTGCTCGAAGAAACCGCCAAAGCGAAGTTGCCGCTTTTTGTTTTGGATCGTCCAAATCCAATCGATGGCATTGATGTTGAGGGACCAATTGCCGATGCTGACAAGCTATCGTTCACTTCATACCACACGATCCCGACCCGTCATGGAATGACATTCGGCGAATTGGCGCAGCTCTTTAATAAGCAAAGAAACATCGGGGCAGACTTGCGGGTGATCAAGATGGACGGCTGGCAACGCTCCATGTGGTTTGATCAAACGAACCTCACCTGGATCAATCCTTCGCCAAACATGCGTAGCCTGAGTGCCGCGACACTTTATCCTGGTATCGGCCTACTTGAAACGACGAATGTTTCAGTCGGTCGAGGTACTGATACGCCCTTCGAAGTATTGGGGGCACCCTGGGTTCGTGGAGACAAGCTTGCCGATTATCTCAATCAACGCGCGCTGCCAGGTGTAAGGTTTGTGCCTCTACGATTCACCCCGAAATCTTCAGTCTTTAAGGACGTGGAGTGCGAAGGCGTTAATATCATCGTGACCGAGCGCGATCGATTTCGATCGATCTCAACAGGTGTCGAGATTGCCGTGGCACTTCGCACGCTTTATCCAAACGACTGGAAGATCGACAACTATCTGCGTCTGCTCGTGAATGCAAACGCGTTGGAACGATTGAAGCGAGGAGATAGCGCTCGGGATATTGTTAATTCGTGGAACGCTCAACTCGAAGACTTCAGAAAAGCGCGGGCCGAGTTCCTGCTGTATCAGTAATGGTTTGTGAGATCCGAAACACGAACCGCCGAATTCGAGGATTTCATGAAGCCTCCATCGTTCGTGTTTGGGTCGCACGACAAACTAAAGTTCGTCGGACATAGTTGCACCCATCCACTTTCGCACCGAATTGATCAGGAAGATTTGGCTTGCCCGCTTTAAGTCTGCAATCTTGATTGTTTGTTCTTCAATCTCGCCGTTTGCGAGTAGTTTGTTGCGAAACGTTCCAGCTAACAAGCCTGCGGTGACTAGTGGTGTGACGAACTTGCCGTCCAATTCGACAACTACATTCGCAATCGTCGATTCAGTCACTTCACCTCGTTCGTTGTAGAACAAGACATCGTCACAGTCTGGGTGTGCGTGCAACTCGGAGTTGTAAAAGTCGCGAAGCGTAGTTTTGTGGAAGAGGTAACGATCAGATGAGTCAATAGCCGACCGAGAGAGCTCGAGTATTTGAAAACGATCATTTGCCGTAGCGCTGTCATAAAGCGGTGCGAGTCCACCGCACGCGAAAGAGACATCGCCATCTCTGTGGAGCGTTACCTTCACTTTCCACGAACCTTCGCGGTGAACATACCGAAGTGCCGCAAGTTTTGACGTGATCTCAGTTTCCGGAAACTTGAAGGCAAAATACTGGGCTGAGTCGCGCAATCGCTGCAAATGCATGTCTGCCAGGAAGTATTCGCCATCTTCCAATAATATCGACTCAAACAGGTTGAAGACTTTAGGTTTGGTATCAAGAAAGCGAGCCTTCGACATACACTCTTCATATTCCCGGTCGGCAGTAGAGTCGATTGTTATTCCACCACCAACGCCAAACGTTGCCTCGCCTGTCGTCTTATCGAGTACCACAGTACGAATTGCGACGTTAAAAGTGCAGTCTCCGCCAGGCCGGAGCAACCCAATCGTTCCTGTGTAGACGCCTCGCGCGTTTGGCTCAAGTTCGCGAATGATTTCCATCGTTCGAATCTTTGGCGCGCCGGTGATTGAACCACAGGGAAATAAAGCTCGCATCAAATCAACGAGGCCAATCTCTGGTTTCAAGATCGATTCAACTGTTGAGGTCATCTGCCAAACAGTCTCGAAGCGTTCAATGTCAAAGAGTGATTTCACGCTGACGCTTCCGTTTACCGATACCTTGCCGAGATCGTTTCGAAGTAGATCGACAATCATTACGTTCTCGGCTCTGTCTTTACTTGAAGTGGCCAACCATGACGCGAGCGCCTCGTCTTCTACTAACCATCGCCCTCTCTTGATCGTTCCTTTCATTGGACGAGCACGAATGCTGCTGCCGTATCTTTCGAAGAACAGTTCGGGCGAGAGCGATAGGATTTGATGGTCGCCGATGTCGAGAAAGGCCGAGAATTGTGCACCCTGCGCGAGGCAGAGATCGTGGTACCAGGCGAGTGAGTCGCCAGAGAAAACAGAATTGAGCGGAATCGAGAAGTTCACTTGATAAGTGTCTCCCGCGGCTATCAACTCGCGGATCCGATCAATCGCTGTGTCGTATGCAGCGCGCGAGATGTGGGTTGACCACTCGCCCGCTGAATATGAACCCCCGTGAAGGGGAAGTCCTGATTCGGAGACTGATGGGAACACTGCTGCCCATGCCAGCGGCAATGTTAATGAGGAGTTAGTCAAGAACGCACGATCGAAGACCGGTGCGGCTTCATAACAGAGGAGCACGGCCACATAATTCCCAGCCAGTGCTGCCTTTTCTGCGCAATGCAACAGGGGGATTACCTCGTCAAGATGCTTTGCAGTCAGGATTGACGAAGGTTTCGAGAACGATGCTGACCAGCCATCGTTGCTTCCCGGCCATCCGAAAAGCGAGGTGCCTGTTTCCTGACTTTGGGTGCTCCTGACCGCGATTTCTTTCATCAGAGATCCTTATCAAAAGGATAAGAACATTTAGCTACCATTATCTCGGCGCAAAAACTATAATCGCGAACTATCGATGCGAAATTAACTTTAGCATCGGGTCACGCGCCATATCTTTAAAGGAAAAACCGGAAACTATTTCTCGCCCGAAGCTAACGAGCATCGTCATTCTGCTTGGAAGGCTCGTGTGCTTTCGCGTGGGCTTGATTGTTCTCGACTAAATAGATCCGTGATTTCCGCGGGTCGTATTTTATGAGAGAAGGAGTTTCAGGTAACTGCAAAGCCTTTGCAACCTTGGGGAACTCTCGAGCAGACGGAGCATTCCGAGAGCAGCTCGCGATGAGAGAAGCTTGGTGCATGGCCACGCGGAGCACAGCGATTGCCTGTGAAAGACTGATTGCTGTCAGTTATGACGACTCCCAGACAGAACTCCATCCAATCAGTCGCGGTACAGGCGATTTCATTGCGATATACGAGATTACAGGGCTTTAAGTGATCAAATCGCTTAGCAAGCGGTGTGGGTACTTTCTCCGAAAATCCAAACGGCGTCCATGATTTCGAACAACTGCATATCCAAAGTCCGGGGATTGCTATTAGAGGTGCCTGTCCTGATTACACATCTGTTGAATTCTAATTGGCCCGGGCTTACAGGCAAGCCATGTTGCCACAGTTACCGAATCATCATTCGTAAAGAGGAAAATATGAGACATCACACAGAGTTTGTACGAGTTGTGCTTTTTGTTATTGCGCTGCTCGTGATTGGATCGAGTGCATCCGCGCAGGAGATCACAGGAAGTCTTGCCGGAACTGTTAAGGACGCGAATGGGGCTGCTGTTTCCGGTGCAACGGTGACCCTTACCGACACTGCCAAGAAGGTTGTGGTGCGAACCGTTACTTCTAACGAGAACGGTGAGTTCTCTATACCACTTCTCCCGGTTGCAAATTACGACCTTGCCGTCGAAGCTGCTAACTTCAAGAAACATGTAGAGGCAAGTGTAAAAATAAGTGTGAATGAGCGGCGAACCATCGAGGTCGTTTTAGAGGCTGGCAGTATCTCTGAAACCGTCAACGTAACATCGGAAGCTCTGCAGGTGAACACTGTATCGGCCGCGGCCACCAACATAATAAACGGTGCTCAGGTGCGAGAGCTTTCTTTGAACAACCGCAACTGGGCACAACTTATCACTCTGTCGCCGGGAGTTTCAGCGAACATTGCTGACCAGATTTATGTTGGGTCCACGAATCCAATTGGGCAGTCGAATGCACTTCAAATTGCCGTGAATGGCGTGCGGTCAAGTTCCAATACCTATA
The DNA here is from genome assembly GCA_036522415.1 of Pyrinomonadaceae bacterium. Lineage (GTDB taxonomy): Bacteria > Acidobacteriota > Blastocatellia > Pyrinomonadales > Pyrinomonadaceae > PSRF01. The sequence goes on from DATDFV010000073.1 coordinate 15,503, forward strand.
CTGTGGACGGCGCGGATACGACGGACCGCGGCGCAAACCTTACGGTACAGACGTATCCCTCAATCGATGCGATCCAGGAATTCTCGGTTCTTCGCAGTCTCTACCCGGCAGAGTCGGGGAGGAGCGCGGGCGGGCAGGTTAATGTTATTACGAAAAGCGGTTCAAGCGAGTATCACGGTGACATCTATGAGTTCTTCCGTAACGATTGGTTGAATGCTAATTCGTTTTTGACAAACCGGACCGCTCCCCTTGGTAGAGATGCTGATGGAAGGGCCAAACGCGTTCCTTTTCGGTACAACAACTTCGGGGGTACGTTTGGAGGTCCCGTAGCTTTGCCGCGATTCGGTGAAGGCGGACCTTCTTACAAGAAGTTCGACAATACCTTCTTCTTTTTCTCAGAAGAGTTGAGACGAGTCATTGTCTATCCAACTTTTAATACTACTGTACCTACCGCAGGTCAACGCCAGGGGATCTTCGCTCAAGATGTTTGCATCGGCCCGGTTGCCAGTCCATGTTCGACGATTCTACCGGCCGGCCAACCACTTCCCCAGAATCTAAGAAGTCCGCTTGCCGCTGCTTACGTGCAAGACATCTTCAACAAGCTGCCGTTGCCCGATTCTGCTGGCAATCTGTTTTTCCCGGCGCGAGGTGTCTTTAATTTCACACAAGAGTTGATCCGCGTCGATCACAAGTTCAACAACAACCTCTCGGTTTATTATCGCTTTGAAAACGACTCGATCCCCACGATCGATCCAATCGGTCTATTCGGTCAGGGTGGCGGCCAGCCCTTCGTTTCAACTACCCAAACAAACTCTCCGGGACGCACGCACGTTGCGCGCGCGACGTGGGTTCAGTCACCAACCATAGTTTGGGAGTTTGGTGGCTCGTACTCGTGGGGCGATGTTCCCAGTACAGTTATCGGTCTACTGGCCAATGAAAATTCACCTGACATTGTTAATCACTTGCCGCAGTTCACGTTCCCTGCGACCAGGGGTCGAGTGCCTACGATTACTTCGTCCGGATTTACCAATTTGCAAACATTTGGTCCTTACAGCGATTTCTCCTACAACAAGTCCCTGTTTGTGACGCTTTCGAAAGTCTTTGGTAGTCACACGACTAAATACGGGGTCAATTTTGCCAAAATCAGGAAACACGAAAATTCTCTGGGTGGCTTCAATGAAGTTCGATATAGCGCCGTGTCGACTACGCCGACGCGCCCGACCACTCAGATAGCTGGACCTCCAGGAAACACCACGGCGACGAGTACCACCAATCAACTTTGGGCCAACTTTTTGCTCGGCAATTTTCAGGTTTACACCCAGAACCAGTTTGATCTAACTGCCGACTTGAGTGCCGCTAGCGTCGAGGCATTCGCTCAGGATGAATGGCGATATAGACCCAACATTACGCTGTACTATGGCGTACGCTTTTCTCGCTTTGGCCAGCCATGGGACAAAAATGGGCGCATGACGAGTTTCAATCCAGCTGCATACGATCCCAGTCAGGCCTTTCAGGTATTGGCAAACGGCTTGCGAGTAGCAGGTACTGGAAATCCGCTTAACGGCATCATGGTGAACAGTCAGGTTTCGGTTCCCGGCGCGACCGCTTCACCCTGGGGTAAGTCCGTCGCCCCGACTCGCAATAACTTCGCGCCGCGAGTAGGAATCGCTTGGGATCCGTTCAAGAAGGGTACTACTTCGGTCAGGGCTGGATACGGAATCTATTTTGATCAACTCTCATTTAGTTTTCCTGAAACGGATCTGGTCGCACGAAATCCGCCTTTCCAGCAACAGGTAGTTATTAATCCAACGACCCTGGACAATCCGCTTGCCGGAACTACATCGGTTAATCTTTCGGTTCAAGACGTCGGTGGTATTGACCAGAACTTTAAGACTCCATATGTGCAAAGTTGGTCCCTTGATATACAACATCAACTTGCCCCGAGGACACTCGTAACGGTGGGGTACTTTGGGTCGAGAGGCGTTCACCTATCCGGTCTCGTTGACGAGAATCTTTTGCCACCGGGATTCGCCCTTACCAAGACTTGCCGAACCAATAACACGACGCCGGCGACGTTTGGTCCATGTCAAAGTCCCGGACAGGTCTTTACCAGTTCAACGCAGGAGTTGATACTCAATCAAATTCGACCGTTCAGAGGCTACGGCGCCGTTCGAATACTCGAAACCAGGTTCAACTCAAATTACCACAGCCTTCAGGCGACCGCTCAACAAAGGCTTTCACAGAACAGCCAGATCAACGTTGCCTACACGTGGTCGAAGAACCTGACAGACAGTCAGAACGAGTCTGCGACTGCGCCGCAGAATACTTATAACCTCAAGGATGAATACGCCCGCGCCAATCTGGACAGGCGACACGTTCTAAGCGTCAACTACATTTACGAATTGCCATTCTTCCGAGGTCAGGCCAACTTTAAAGAAAAGGTACTTGGCGGGTGGCAGATTTCGGGTATTACTTATTACTTTACCGGCTTGGGATTTAGCGCGACCACCTCGTCAAACGATCCTGCCGGACTTGGACTGCTTGGGACGTCACCATCCGGTGCCCGCCCAGACATGATCTGTGATCCGAATCAGAATGCTCCTCACACCTTCGCACAGTGGTTCAATAAGGCGTGCTTTGCCAACCCACCTGCCGGTGTAAATCGAGTTGGTAATGAGTCGCGAAATGTTATTGAAGGCCCGTCAACAACTCGATTTGATGCGACGCTGTCGAAGAATATTAGATTCGGCGAATCGAGATCAGTCCAACTACGGTGGGAAGTGTACAACATTTTCAATCATACAAACTTCACGACACTGGGACTCGCTCTCACTACCACTTCGACGTTTGGAACTGTGACGAATGTGCGTGATCCTCGAACAATGCAACTAGGAGTAAAATTCAACTTCTAGTTGACATTGAATGAAGGTAACCTGCTTGCCCGCAACGCCTCGGTGTTGCGGGCAATCTTTCGTACGACAGGCTGTTAGCCTGTCGTGGTTCCATTTGCGTAACATTGGGTAACCGCCGACAGGCTAACAGCCTGTCGTACTTAATAAGAGCTTCCTAAAATATCTTCGAGATATGATTCATCTATGACGTCAATCATACTAAAGGCCCCGAGAGTTGTGCTTGCTGATGGCGAAGTCGCTTCGACCTCAGTGCTGATAACCGAGAACCGGATTAGCAAAATGAGCCCTGAGATTTCGGCTGCAGGCGCAATTGAAATCGATCTTGCCAACACGACTCTCTTTCCGGGTTTTATTGACATGCACATTCACGGGGCCAACGGCGTGGATATCATGGATGCCGGGCCTTCAGATCTAATTGACATGTCAAAATTCCTGGCTTCGGAAGGTGTAACTGCATGGGCGCCAACTTTCGTGCCGGCTTCGGATGAAACCTACCGCCGAGCCGTAAAGGTGATTTCCGATGCCGTTGAATCGCAGTCTCGAGCAGGCGCTCGAATTCTGGGCATTCACTATGAGGGACCGTTTGTGAATATGGCTCAATGCGGAGCGCTACACGCAGAGTACTTCAAGACCTATCAAGCACCGATTGATCTCGACAGCCTCCCGATTCCGCGCACAGGAATAAAGATGACCACGATGTCTCCAGAGATCGAAGGCGGGATCGAACTTGTCGGTGCCCTTAAGGAAAAAGGTTGGATCATTTCGATTGGACATACTCGTGCGGATGTGGAAGTGCTCGATCGAGCATTCGATGCGGGTGCTCGTCACATGACTCACTTTATGAATGCCATGGCGCCAATACATCATCGCAATCCTGGTCCTATTGGTTGGGGAATGTCGCGGAGTGATGTGAGTTGCGACATTATTGCCGACGGAATACACCTCGACCCGTTTGTTCTGAAACTGCTGCTCAAGATAAAAGGCTCCGGCGCTTTGAGTTTGATCAGCGACGCGATTGCGGCGGCTGGCAAAGGTGACGGCGAGTATCAAATCTGGGGTGAAACGATTTCCGTGAGGAAAGGCCGGACGAGTAACTCGCACGGAAGCATTGCAGGTTCCGTAATCACGCTATTGGATGCGGTGAAGATGATGCGATCGCTCGGTGTTTCTGATGTTGACATCGCTCGAATGGCGTCGGCGAATCCGGCGCGTGTACTTGGAATCGATGACGAGTGCGGATCGATCGAAGAAGGGAAGCGGGCCGACCTGGTTGCGATCGATGGGAACGGACAGGTGAAGTTAACGATCGTTGGTGGTGAAGTGGCGTTTCGGGGCTGAACTTTATCCGCAGATTACGCAGATTACACAGATTTTCTTTTGACTGATGGAGAGCCAGCTACCGCCTTTCTAAAATGAAATCTGCGTAATCTGTGTAATCTGCGGATAACTCGTCTTAGCCTTGAAAACTTACAGCGAAAAATAGTATGGGCTTTGGTTTTCCTTTCACCAATAACGCCGCTGGTCCAAAGTAAAGTCCCGGAGCTACTTCCCGAACCTCATCAACAATCGATCGAATAAACGGTGGATTCGCCGGGCCAGAGTAATCGAGAACAAATGTTGGTTTGCCGTCGAGGAATGAAGGCCCAAAGCGCGTCTTGAATGGAAACCAGCGTCGTTTCCCAAAGAACGTCACGCGATTGATGCCTTCACCCGACTCACTGTCTTTGCTCTGAAATGATTTTCCCTTCCACGGAAAGGTTGATGACCTGCCAAAACGACGCAGCAGTGAAGCGAGTAGCCCACTTGCCGGTTTACGCCAGGCAAGCATTGCCCCAACCGCATCGCCATTCAGATCTGACAGTTCGCTGGGTCGCGGCGAATTGCGGTAGAGCTCGTCCAGTTCGACGTACGTCATCTGTTGAAGCGCAGTGAGATCAATACCCGGACTTTCTTCCCTTGAGCGTGCGGTGGCACTCATGTGATTTCCTCCTTTTGTCTGAGGATGCCGAAAAGGCCGATGAGAACGAGGGCGACTCCGAGAACGACGTGCAAGATATCATCGACTCGTGTCCAGAGAAACAATCCCCTGGGGGGCAGATTTAGAAAACTGGCAATCGCCTGATAGAGATCGATTAATCCAAAGCAGAAATTAAAAAAACTTGCCGGTCTAACTTTGCCTGCTATGGCAATGAGCAATCCGATAAAACCAAAAGTGATGTGAAACACGTTGTAGGGCGTTGCTCCACTCGTAAGGCTGTACTGAGGCGGAACCAGGAAACCCGCTATACCCGTGACAATCAGCACCGGTGCGAAGATTGATAAGACTGTTCGGTTTAGTTTGTCGGGGAACATGACAATTTAAGATTCAAGATTGCTGACAGTCCGACGAACTTTAGTTTGTCGTGGTTCGAATTCAGAGTACTTCATTCTTTCAGCTGACTTTACTCTCACGAACGACAAACTAAAGTTCGTCGGACATCACTCGTAGTAGCCCGCTCTCTCATACGATTCATCCAACAACTCAACCGGGTGACAAACTTTAAGAGCGATGCCGTTCAAACGTGCTCCCGCTCCGATTTGCATCTGGCATCCGGCATTCCCTGTGGCTAATACTTCAGCGCCCGTCGCTTGAACATTAGTCAACTTCTCTTGCAACACTCGCGCTGACATTTCAGGTTCCAGAAGGTTGTAGATTCCAGCGCCACCGCAGCAACGTTCCGCTCCTTCCAGATTTGTAAAACTCAGATTCGGAATTGACGTCAGCATTCTCAACGACGACTCTCCTGCATGTTGTCCGTAGAGTAGATGGCACGACGCATCGTAAGTCGTGCGTTCATCAACCGGCGCACCTTTTAAAATTTCGCAAGTCTCAAGCTGTTGGCTCACATCGCGCACTCTCGCACTGAAAGCTGCGGCTTCGTCTGTTAGAAGGAGGTGGGCATACGAAGCTAACATCGCGCCACAACCGCCGGCGTTTGTGATTACGGGTTCCGATCCACCAAACGCCTGAATGTTCTGCCTTGCTAATTTACGAGCTCCTTCCAAATCTCCGGCATGAGCATGAAGAGCGCCACAGCAAACCTGATCTCTCGGCGTACTTACTTGGAATCCGTTTACCTCGAGCACACGTCTGGTTGCTGTGTTTACCCTCTCGAATAGACCTTCGCCGACGCATCCTGCAAACAACATTACGGGCTCAAGTGGCTGATCGGTTTTTGACGAGGCAGACTTAATAGATTTTGAGTGAAGCGAGGACCCACGACCTAAAAGACTTCGTATCCACCCCCTACCGCGAGGTGGTACTGACTGTTTCCAAGCAGAGAGCTGATCGCGTGAGTTCTCTAACAACGCCAGTGCAAAGTGGGCCCGAGAAGAAATGAGCTTGGCTATCCCCGACCTGAAAAGAAGCTTAGCCAGTCGTAGATCTCGAAAGAGACGTGAAACAGCAAAGAAAAAGCGAAGTCGGCTCGGCGAGGTCCACACTGAGCGCAACACAAATCGAAGTAACTTGTGAGTCAAAGCTTGTTTGGGCTGAGCAGTCAGCAACTCGTGACGACTCGCCTCCAACAACTGCCCATACTCGACGCCGGCGGGACACACCTGCTCGCAAGCGCGACAGCCAAGACAGCGGTCGATATGTTTGCTAAAAGCTTCGGAAGTGTTAGGTAGTCTATCTTCCGCGACTGCGCGCATCAGGTACAGTCGACCGCGTGGTCCGTCGTTTTCGTCACCGGTAACTACGTAGGTCGGACACGCCTCGAGACAGAGGCCGCAATGGATGCAAGCGAGAAGTTTTTGCTCCTGATCAGCTAAAGCCGTTTTGAGTTCTTGTGCGGACAAAGACGTGTTAGGCAGCCGGAACGATATGCCGGGTATCCCGTAGCGTTACGGTGGCGTTTGGATTTTCTGGTGGCACGGGCAACCCTTCAGACTGTAGAAGGTCGATGTGTTCGCGAATGCCGAGCTTGGCTTTCGCGATGCAATCGTCAACCGACTCACCCGTCCCAGTAAAGCCTTCGAGTTCTGGTGAGTAGAAACAGAAAAAGTCAGGATCGTTGGTGGGTTCAATAATAAGTGAATACTTGAGATGCGACATCTTCTATCTATCCCGGATACCTGCCGCTTTCAAGATAGCCTGACAAGTTCCAGTGGGTACCTCTTTGCTGCCATGATAATCGACTCTGATGAGCTTGTCATGATTAGGCTTAGCGTAGTAGCGGATAGAACCTTTCTGCTTAAGCACGCGAAAGCCGTTTTTCTCGAGTAATCGAACCAGTTCACTAAATCTCATTCTCGTACCTCGTGAGGACTGGTACTAGGTGCTCAGTCTTACCTATAACCTGGAATCCGATCGCCTTGCCAGCGCTCCGAGATGAAAGAGTCGATCATGTCTCCTCTTCCAGCACACATTATCGATTAATGTTCGATTCATCAGTTATGAACTCAATTCCAGCGTCAGTCTTTCTCACGGACATGCCCACCTTTGCGCGATCATAGATTTCAGAACTCACAGCGACTGTGAACCGCTGGTTGTCGTTACCGTTTATGACAAGTCTGAAGTACGGTTGCGCTCCTTGTTCGGATTGGGTGTGGTTGGCCCACTTATCGATGATGCGGCCTTCATATTCGGTTCGAAAAGGCCCTGTCTTTGCTGACCGAAACTTGTAGAGCGACCAGAAGAGCAACGTAATAAACAGGAAGATCAGCGCCAGCCACAAGAACGTTCGCGGTGTCCAAACGGAGTCTTGCAAATCGGCGTGTTTACTCGTTTTCCTTTCCACGTTAATACCCAATCGCAGACCCGTCGCTCCTTCTCGGATCAGTCGCTCCCAAACGCATTCCCGTTTTCTCTTCAATCATAATTCCCTCCGCATCGCCGAGATAACGTAGCTTGCCCAATGTATGACCTCGCGAGGTGAGAGCTCGCTGCGTGTCACCCGACAATCCATAAGGTTCACCAACAAGTTCATCAGGCAGCCACTGGTGATGAATCCTCGGAGCATCGATGGCCTGTTGAATGTTCATATCGAAGTCAATCACATTGGTGATGATGCAAAAAACTGTATTGATGATGGTTGGTCCTCCCGGACTGCCCACAGTGAACCAGAAGCTACCATCTTTGCGAAGCACGATTGTCGGTGTCATCGCTGACAATGGTCGCTTGCGAGGCGCCACGGCATTCCGTTCACCTTGAACAAGACCATACATGTTTGGCGTGCCAGGCTTGGCCGCGAAGTCATCCATCTCGTCATTCAAAAGCAGCCCCGTACCTTTTGCCACCGCAGCTGATCCGTATGAGTTGTTCAGCGTGTAGGTATTTGCAACCACGTTGCCTTCAGCATCGACAACAGTGAAGTGTGTAGTCTCGTCAGATTCGTATCCTGCAGGACGACCTGCTCTGACTTCGGCACTTGTCGAGGCTCGTTCAGTGCTGATGGTAGAACGAAGCTTTGCTGCATACGATTTGTCGATCAGGCCGGCGACCGGGACCTTAACAAAATCTGAGTCTCCCATGTATTCAGCTCGATCAGCGAAAGCACGACGCATTGCTTCCGCCATCAGGTGATATCGATCGCTCGAGTTAGCGTCAATATTCTTAAGATCGTAGCCTTCGAGGATATTCAACATCTCAATCAATACCGCACCGCCCGAGGATGGCGGGGGCATTGAAATGATTTCATACCCTCGATAAGTTCCGCGCAACGGCGTGCGTTCTTTGGCCACATATCCTCGGAGATCTTCGAGAGTCATGAGTCCGTTGTGACGCTTCATGTCTTCGACGATCAAACGAGCTGTCTGGCCCTCATAGAATTCATTTGGACCACCACGTTGCAGGCGCGCAAAGGTCGCTGCGAGTTCGGGCTGCCTGAAGATTTCTCCCTCTTTGTAAAAGTCGCCATCTCTTAAATAGATCCGTTTCGTCTCAGGATATTTCGACAAATAGTCGTCGTTTCCTTTAAGTGAACGAGCTAACTCATATGTAACTTCAAACCCATTTGAAGCGAGTCTTCGTGCAGGTTCGATCAACTGGGTCCACGTGAACCTACCTGAGCCATAGTTCTTAAGAGCCAATTCCATCCCGCGAACTGTTCCCGGCACTCCAGCGGCTCTGTACCCAACTAATGAGCCACCTTCACCCTCAATCAGTTTTCCGTCTTTATCAATATAGACATCTCTATGCGCCGCAGCAGGAGCCATCTCTCGATAATCGATTGCAGTAGACTTTCCGTTCTTCAGTCGAATCATCATGAATCCGCCGCCACATAGGTTACCTGCCGCGGGGTGAGTTACCTGTAAAGCAAAGGCCACGGCAATTGCCGCGTCGACGGCGTTACCACCTCGCTTTAGCACGTCAACTCCGACTCTTGAGGCAACTTCATTTGTGGAGGCAACAATGCCGTGTTTTGCTCTGACTGGTTCACGAGCAACTCCCTTTGTAGTGTGCACAAAGGACGCATTCAGAAATGAACATGCAATGATTGCGACGATGAGTCGTTGAAATCGTTTAGTTATCATGATGCCTTCCTTGATATACGGCGCTTTGCGCAACTTCTAATGCCACCGTCAAGATTAAAACAGTAGGATTGAAACAACTGACGCAGAATCGAACAAGTGAGGAAGGGCGGTTTACCCCCGCTGATACCCCAAATAAGTGTTCGGGAAACAGCGGGGGGTAAACCGCCCTTCCTTACTTGTTCAATTGCTAGTTACCTCTTCGATTCCTACTTGATTTGTTCGACTGCTACTTGTTCAGTCATCTTCTGTTTGAAAAAGATTCTACCTAAACAAAAACACCATCTGGGTCTAACTCATCCTTAATTCTGGTCATCAATGGCGATGATTCGAAATCAATATGAGCACCTTCGATCACGAAACTACCGCCCAATTCGCGCACCGCTTGTGACACTCTCTCAGTGTAACCGTTGTCGTCACGCTCAATCATTCGAATCCGACCATCACCGACTCCTGTTTGCCAGAGCGACTCGAAAAATGAACTCCCGTAGATCTGAATCAGAGATTCAATGCACTTCGGCAATTCCGACGGCAAGATACTTCCGCGCCAACTCAGTGCTTGTGTGTCTATCAACGGTACGGAAGCAATTGACGCCCACAACGATTCATCGTCATTCATCAACTGGCAATTGCTTTTATTAAGTTGCGCCAGTACTTCCCGAGTTTGGAATTCGACCCCTTTGCGATTGCCGGCAAATCTCAGGAGGAGAACCGGCTCATTATTCCGTGAGTCAACTCCAAGTCGCTGCGCAAGAGCTGGCGATAACAGCTCTACAGCGACCGGAAAAAGTTTTGACGACAAAACTCTCTGTCCGTGAGTTATCAAATCAGTATGACAGCCATGCGCGATTATTGTTCGTTCCATTGCAGGTCGTGGTCTTAACTTAAAGTTCAATTCGGTAATGATTCCTAAACTTCCGTAGCTGCCCGTGAAGAGCTTGCAGAGGTCATAGCCGGCGACGTTCTTAACAACGCGACCTCCTGCTTTCACCAGACTGCCATCTGCGAGAACAACCTTCATTCCGATCACCGAACGACGTGGACGACCATAAGCAACCTGTTGAGCGCCGCCCAGGCCCGTAGCGACGACTCCGCCGAGTGTTGCGCGACCATCATCAGGAGGATCGAGTGGTAGCCTTTGACCATTCTTCGAGAGTTCCTCGTTAAAAGTTGTGAGCCGAACGCCAGCCTGTGCGATTGCAATTAAATCTGCAGGCTCGTGCTCAATGATCTGATTAAGTCGCGACATGCTCACGATCAGGTTTGCAGGCGTCTTAACGCCAAGCCACGACATACTTCCCGCGGGGCGAACGGTCCATGCTTCGCTTGATGCAAGCTTCATTACTTCAATGATTTCGGCAACAGATCCTGGATGAACAACGATGGACTCGCTTTGGACGAGATTTTGCGCGCCCAACATCGCCTCGATCTTGTTAGCGGCAGCTTCAACATCGAACACCTTTGGAGTCATCTTACCCGTCATCGTTGATCGAGCACGCTCAAAAGTTTCACTTACTACTGAGTTCGCATTTGACAAATCGAAGGACACGGCTCGACCTTCGCCACAGCCACGCAGCATGGGAACTACCTTGCCGGGATTACAGAGACCCAACGGATCGAACGCGGAGCGAACCCTCAACATGCAGTTCATATCGACATCAGAAAATACAAGAGGCAAGAGTTCGCGCTTGTCCAGGCCGACGCCGTGCTCGCCCGTTATTGTCCCTCCGGCGGAAACGCAAACCTGCATCAGTTCACTCCCCGCCTCTCTGACCCGCTTAACTTCATCAGGAAAGCGCGAATCGAAACAGATCAGAGGATGTAGATTGCCATCGCCTGCGTGAAACACATTTGCCATTCGCAATCGATGTCGTCCAGCGATTTCATAAGCTGCGGAGAGCACCTCGGGTAAACGGGAACGTGGAACGACGGCATCCTGGATCATCGTATCGGGAGTGACGCGACCAATCGCACCAAACGCACCTTTGCGCGCAGCCCAGAGTTTTTTTCGATCATTTTCATCGCGAGCCGCTCGGCAATTCCGCGCCCCGAACTCCATACAGATGTCTGTCACGCGCGCCACTTCATCGTCTATACCGGCTTCGATACCATCGAGTTCAATCAACAAAGCAGCACCCGCGTCAGGCGGAAGACCAGCGGCAAAGATACTGGCTTCGATCGCACGTATGATTTCTCGATCCATCATTTCAAGAGCGGCGGGCATCACGCCGGCAGCGATGATGGCAGACACTGCGTGACTTGCATCGTTGACTTCGCCAAATTCCGCCAGCAGTGTTCGAACAGCCGGGGGCGTTTGCGATAAACGGAGAGTCGCTTCGGTTGCGATGCCAAAAGTTCCTTCAGAGCCGATGAAAGTTCCGAGCAAATCGTAACCGCCAATCTCGATCCCACTGCCTCCCAAATCAACTACTTCGCCGCCTGCGAGCACCACGCGACAGCCCAGTACGTGGTCTGTCGTTGTTCCGTACTTCAGGCAATGAATGCCACCAGCACTCTCTGCGATGTTGCCGCCGATAGTGCAAGTTGGTTGGCTCGATGGATCGGGAACGTAATAAAGACCGAAAGGCGCAACGGCACGCGACACGTGCAGGTTAACAACGCCAGGTTGAACGACAGCCAGACGATTTGGCACATCGACCTTGAGAATCTTTCGCATCCGCGCAAGCTCAATCACCACACCTTGATTCAAAGCGAGAGCTCCGCCGGATAGGCCGGTTCCTGCTCCGCGAGGTGTGAACGGAACTTGTGCAAGCGCCAACTCCTTCATTACCGCTGCTGTCTCAGCCGTAGAGGAAGGGAATACGACTGCTCGCGGACGATGTTTATGATGAGGTAAACCGTCACACTCATAAACGAGCAGTTCGTCAGGTGTCGAAAGAACGTGATCTGATCCGACGATTGCGCTGAGATTTTTGATTAATGTGTCCAAGGAAGTTTTGCCCATAGTGTACCGCAGCTCTTTGGAGTGCGGCGACCTGGCGCCGCTTTGTTATGGCGCTACACCGCATCGGCTGGTTGCCAACATAAGTTTCCATTGCTAAGGTTCGCTTTCACAAAGCGGCGCCAGGCCGCCGCACTCCAAAAAAAACATGAAACGACGAACCCTCTTAGTCTTCATTTTCCTTTTGAGTCTGTCTCTTATGAATCTCCCATCGAACGCGCAGAAGTCGGTCGCACCTGATCTGATTATTACGAATGCAGTGATTCATACGATGGATCCTGCTCAACCTACAGCAGAAGCAGTTGCAATTTACGCAAATCACATCGTCGCAGTGGGCTCGTCGAAAGATATTAAGAAGATGGCCGCATCCAATACCCGTGTCATCGATGCTAAAAAACGATTGGTCTTGCCCGGGTTCAACGATTCTCATACACACTTCCTTAGTGGAGGCTTTCAACTCTCAAGCGTAGACCTGCGCGATGCGGATACACCGAAAGAATTTGCTGAGCGTATTCGAGCGTTTGCAGCAAAACTTCCTCAGGGCAGGTGGATAACGGGTGGAGACTGGGATCACGAACGCTGGCCTGATGCGAAACTGCCAACCAAAGAACTGATCGATTCGTTCACTCCAAACACGCCGGTGTTCGTTAATCGTCTCGACGGACACATGGCACTGGCCAATAGTCTCGCCTTAAGACTTGCTGGTGTGACTCGCCAGACACTCGATCCTCCCGGTGGCGTCATCGTTCGCGATCCGAAGACCGGGGAGCCGACAGGCATTCTTAAAGATGCAGCTCAGAGTTTTGTCTGGAAGGTTGTCTCGCCGTCATCGTTTGAAGAGAAGCTCTCTGCCGCCAAAGCCGCCACTGACTATGCAGCACGTTTAGGAGTGACGAGCATTCAGGATATGTCGGCAGGTGTCGATGTCGGCGTGTATCAAACGTTGCTCGATCGAGGCGAGCTTAAGACGCGCATCTATGCAGTTGCACCATTGCCCGCATGGGAGAGATTGGCTCACACAGGAATTAGAGCTCACTTCGGAAGTGAAATGCTTCGCGTCGGAGGATTGAAGGGATTCGCCGATGGATCACTGGGCTCAACGACTGCACTTTTCTACGAACCCTATCGAGATGATCCGTCTACCAGCGGCATCGCCGGAGATGAAATGTATCCGGAAGGCGCAATGCTCGAACGTGTGCGCGCAGCCGACAACGCGGGCCTACAGATATTGATTCATGCTATCGGCGATCGAGCGAATGATCTCATCCTAACCATCTATGAACAGGTCGAGCGTGAAAATGGCGACCGCGATCGACGGTTCAGAATCGAGCATGCTCAGCACCTTCGGCCGCAGGATATTCCGCGCTTTGCGCGCGACAAAGTAATCGCATCAATGCAGCCCTACCATGCAATCGACGATGGCCGCTGGGCTGAGAAACGTATCGGCAAGGAGCGTGCGAAGACAACATACGCTTTTCGCAGTCTATTGGATTCGGGTGCGAAGTTGGCATTTGGAACGGACTGGACGGTGGCTCCGCTCAATCCGATATTAACGGTTTATGCTGCAGTGACGAGAAGAACGTTGGACGGCAAGAATCCAAAAGGTTGGGTGCCCGAGCAAAAGATATCGGTCGAAGAAGCGATCCGGGCGTACACGATGGGTTCAGCTTATGCAGAGTTTCAGGAAAACGTGAAAGGCAGCATCGCAGCCGGCAAGCTTGCAGATCTCGTCATCCTGTCACGAGACATCTTTAAGATCGATCCGAAAGAGATTGAAAACGTGAAAGTGATGCTGACCATGGTCGACGGACGCGTTGTTTACGACGAACGCGAGTAGACTTTGTAGCTAAAGTGGATCAGTAAGCCGACAGCGGCCGCAATCGCCGCAACCTTTGCCTCCTGGGATGTGCTGTTTGATACAAGCCACCCGATCAGTAAGAGCGACAAGATGGAGATGAGAATTCCTCCCGGCAGGCGAAACCGAGCCGCGGGCGACGACTTATCTCGACGAAGCAGAATCAGAGCAACACAGGTCGCCGCGTACGTCACGAGACGCGCGATCGCACTGATTGTGAGTGCAGCGACAAATGAACTCTTCAGCGTCAGCACAAGCATAACTACAGCCGTGATGAGAATCGCGATGTAAGGCGTTGAGAATCTTGTGTGCACTCGACTGATTGCTGTTGGCAACTGTTTCTTTTCTGCCATCGCAAAAGGCACTCGCGATCCTGACAGGACGAGGATGTTCAAGTTACCCGTAATCGAAATAATTGCCCCAGCCGAAATGATCGCGCCGCCGGTTGTGCCGAGAAAATGTGATGCGGCGTCCGCCAGCGGTTTAGTCGATTGAGCCAACTCCGGCAAAGTTCCCACACAGACAATTTGGATCATGACGTATATCGAGGCTACAACGCCGAGGGCGATGAGCAGCGCTCGCGGCAGATGTGTTTGAGGATTCTGTGCCTCGCCGGCCGGTATCACCGCCATCTCAAAACCCGTAAAAGCGTAAATCAATAACAGAACCGATTGAGAGAATGCTCCAGTTGTAGGGGCAGTCCCAAAGGTGTATGCCGCTCGATTCAGGAAAAAGACTCCCGCAATTACAAACATCAGCATCGGGATTAACTTCCCGATCGTGAATCCATTACTGACAAGAGTTGCTTCTCTGACACCGATTAGATTGATCAGGGTTAGAACTCCAACGACGACAATAATAATTGTTGGTCGCCAGAACGAAGAGGCGGCACTCGGCCAGAAATAACTCAGATAGTTGACCATCAGATTGCAGTTAGCCGCGAATGCAGTCAGACGCGCCAGCCAAATCAGCCATCCAATTTCAAAAGCTATGGTTGCTCCGAACGCGACGCGTGAATAGAGATAGGGACCGCCAGTCTCTGCAAAACGACTGCTGACTTCAGCGAAACAGAGAATGATCAACGCGACGACGAACGCGCAGACGACGAATGCGATGAGGCTGTAAGTGCCAATAAGTGAGTAGACTTTTGCGGGGAGTCCAAAAATGCCGGCGCCGATAATGCCGTTAATAGTGATGGCAACGAGATCCCATCGTCGGATGCCTCGGACCAGGGCACGTTGGGGAGTTTTCTGCACGCGCGTGTGCTTATAAACAAAAAATGGGGAACCAGGCAAAGGAAATGTTGACGTTCCTTTCGCTCACCGCTTCTCCGCTCCCTTAGCGGAGTGCGATCAGAGGGCAGAGAACTACCTGGAGCCGAACACGCCTTGCTCTCATTCATCTCTCGTAATAGTCTTTCGACCGAAGTTCCACCACCACAAGAATCCAAAAGTAAAAACACTATGCTCAAGAGAACACTAAGCGCTGGTCTAATCGTTTGTTTCGTGGCGTTGACTAGTGCCCAAACGCCAACGTCAAAAGGAGGGTTGCAGGATCTAGTTAACCGCGCTGCTAAAACAACCCTCGATCGTTTCGCCGCCAAAAAACTCGAAGAGAAACAACTGTCGATAACGCTGATCGACCTGCGCGATGAACAACATCCGGTAACCGCAAGTTTCCGGGGCAATGAGCGAATTTATCCTGCAAGCGTCGTCAAGCTTTTTTACCTGGTGGCAGCGGAACGATGGCTCGAGGACAAGAAAATTCAGGAGTCGCCTGAGCTAACTCGTGCGATTCGCGACATGATTGTCGACTCTTCAAATGAGGCGACGCAATACGTTGTTGATGTGATCACCCACACAACCGGAGGTTATGAACTGCCGCCAAAGGAGATGGAAGAATGGCAGTATCAGCGTAATGCGGTGAATCGTTACTTCACGTCACTCGGCTACTCCAACATCAACGTTAATCAGAAGACTTTTTGTGAAGATGCTTATGGGCGTGAGAAGGTATCACGCGGTCCAAATGGAGAGAACCGGAACAAGTTGACAACGGATGCGACGGCGAGGTTGTTAATGGAGATAGTCACAGGTAAAGCCGCGACTCCAGAGCGAACAAAGTTAATGATGGACCTGCTGAAACGCGACTACACCGGCACGAGCAACGACGCTGACGATCAGGGACATGGATTTAGTGGCATCGCGCTGCAAGGAGTTGAAGGCGTCAAGCTCTGGTCGAAAGCAGGTTGGACAAGTACAACGCGTCATGACGCCGCTTATTTCGAGATGCCGGGTGGATCGAAGTTTATTCTTGTCACGTTTACAACTGATCACGCGAATGAGCGTGAGATCATTCCAACGGTTGCGAAAGTGGTGATTGAAGGAATGAAAGAGCTGAAGTAGGAGTGGTCTTTGGCCTTTGGTCTTCGGTCTTTGGTCTCCGATCTTAGGTCTTCGGTCACGGCTTTATTTGTCTGAACACCAAGGCCAAAGACCAAAGGCCAAAGACCACTAACTTCTTCCTGGAACCTTTCTTTGACGCCGTTGTCTAAGGCTGTAACTTCCTGAAAGGTTGCGTTCCCATGAAGAAAGCCAAACAGACAACAGCGGCCTCGCCATTTATCAATGTCACACCCCTAATCGATGTCTTGCTTGTTTTGCTGATCATCTTCATGGTGGCGGCTCCGATGAAGCCGCATCGATTCAGCGCTAAAGTACCATCGCCTCCAGACGGTCGAATACTTCCTCCTGATCCAAGAACTCTGGTTGTCACCGTGGATCCTGATCGTTCATTAAAGCTGAATGGTCTAACTGATATGGGAACAGTCGATGACATGTCGAAACTAAATGAACGACTTGTGGCGCTATTTGACGAACGCACGAAGAACCACGTTTACAGCGATAAAATGGCGACCCGATCCGATCTGCCAGAGTCACAGCGCATTGAACGAACAGTCTTTATCAAAGCCCCACGGGCGCTTCCTTACGGCGAGATCGCGCGACTCATCGACGGTATCAAAGGCAGCGGCGCCGAGCCTATCGGCTTACAACTCGACAACCTCAAATAGCCTCGTCTGGGCAACCCGCAATCAAAATCCTAACTCCAACGGCGCGATGATCTGTTAAGCTGCTTACTGCTTGCAGATCGCTGTCGTGTTCAACGATCCCGGAAATGAGTTGGTATCGGCCGAGGAGATGCTGGTCAAATGAAGAAGATTTTTTTGATTCTCATTGCAATAGGACTGGTCGTTTCAGCCTCCATCAGGGGCCAGGAGCCGACGGGTGGTGGAAGCCTGCTTCATGACATCACGGGTGGCGCGGCGTTGATTTTCCGCGCGCCGAAGGATCCGATAGTGCACGTGGCCGCAGTTGTCGCTGGTAGCCTGGGTGGTGGAAAGACCAAAGGACGTAAACAGACAAAACCGCCGGTGCGTCAACAGGACAATATTATCGCCCGGGCCAACGCCGCTCGCAGTGCACCGAAGCCTCGTTATGCTGAAGCTGAAGAGCAATACCGGCTCGCTGCCAAAATTGCACCCGACGACGCGCGTGCTTTCGCCGGCCTGGGAAATATTTTTGTGGATCAGGGTAAGTTTACTGATGCGGTTGAGTCTTATAAGCAAGCGCTAAAAGTGAAACCAGACTACAGTGCGGCTCTGTTGCCACTCGCTTTTTCGTTAGCCCGCCTGGAGCGATATCCAGAAGCAATCGATGTCTATCAGCAAGCAATTAAGGTCGAACCGTCCAATCCGGAAATCTTCAACAACCTGAGCTTTGCCTACAACCATACAAATCATTTTCAGGACGGTGTGGATGCGAGCCTGAATGCAATAAAACTTCTAGGTGACACGGGACAGGCGTATGCGCAGGGTTTTCAGGAACGGAATGAGATGCTCTCGTACTCTTATAAGAACCTCGGCAACGCCTACAATGGTTTGCAACGTTATGAAGATGCTGCAGACGCGCTAAAGCGTGCGGCCGAGATTGAACCAACCAACGCGGCTGCGCATTTCAACCTCGGGCTGACGCTTTACAACGCGAAAAGATATTCGGAAGCAATTGAAGCCTATAAGCAGGTTATAAAACTGCGACCAAAACTTGCCCAGGCACACTTCAACCTCGGCATAACTTATTTCGCGATTAACGATCGTAAGCAGGCAATGGATGAGTACGAAGCCCTAAAGAGCCTCGATCAGAATCTCGCCCAGCAACTACTGAGTTTCATCAAGCAATAATTTGGCGTGTCCGATATGCTTTAGCTTGTCGTGACGCAACCAACCAGACGCTAAGAGATAAGGCGTTCTGTTGACAGCTCAGGGTCTGGTTGGTTGCGTCACGACAAGCTAAAGCATATCGGACATTTTCGGCTCTGTTATTGCGGTGTCAGATCAGTGCCTCGACAATCCGTGTGAACGGACAGATTACCGAATTTCATAGACCCCAGACTTCATTTCATCTCCGAAGGAACGCTGAAGTCTGCGTGGCGACGTATTTCGCGCGCAGCAGAATGCAGTTTCCAGCTTTTAGGAATCTATCAGAGATCCATTAGTAAATTCTCAAGAACGGACTCAAGTTAAACTACTATGCTCATGAGCTAATGTCCGACGAACTTTAGTTTGTCGTGGTTACCGACGAGCCAGCAAATTATTTGGAGTACCAGCATAAGGACGCATGACAAACTGAAGTTCGTCGGATATTGGAAAACCTTTGGGCGCTCGGTTCTTTGAGGAGAAAAAGATGAGAATACTTTCTTTCGTTTTTTTAATCGCAGTCGCCGTAGCGGTTCAGGCGCAATCTCGAGAGATCGCCGTGCGGGCTGCGATCTTTAAGTACGACCATAACGCCCCTGTCATTTTCAAAGAAGTGTCATCGGAAAAACGAGGTGATGTTGTCGTGCGCGATATCACACTTTCAGATGGCCGAAGCAGTTCCACGAAGGCTTATCTGGTTGTCCCGCCCGGACAGGGTCCGTTCGCCGGTATTCTTTGGGTGCACTGGCTAGGGGATGAGAAATCGAACCGAACGCAGTTTCTGGATGAAGCTGTGGATCTTGCGCAAAAGGGTGTCGTCTCGCTTTTGGTTGACGCGATGTGGGCGACGCCTCGCTGGTTCGGAAACAGGATTCCCGAAAAGGACTACGAGAACTCCGTTCGCCAGGTCATTGAATTGAGAAGGGCCTTGGATCTGTTGCTCTCTCAATCAAACGTCGATAGAACGCGCATAGGTTTTGTAGGTCACGACTATGGCGCAATGTACGGAATGTTGATGGCAGGTGTAGAAAATCGAATCAATACATACGTATTCATAGCGGCGACTCAAAGCCTGAATGATTGGGCATTCCTGGGTCCGCAGCCGAAATCGAAGGCTGTGTACTTAAAACAAAACGCGAACCTGGAGTTAACGGATTACCTGCGACAATCAAAGAACGCGAGCACGTTCTTTCAGTTCGGCAAAGCTGACTTCTTTGTTTCGCAGGCAGATGCGGCCGTTCTGTTCGCCGCCGCGAACGAGCCGAAGCAACGCAAACGTTACGACGCTCCGCATGAAATGAAGTTGCCGGAAATTGCGTCGGATCGTGACGAATGGTTGGTTAAGGAGCTCAAGCTGGGCAAGCGCGAGAAATAGTGTTTGACTCGCTGTCACCAGGAATCCAGGCGTTTGGACATATTGACGAAGTGCACGGGCAATTTGGTTTTTACGTTGGATGGAAATGGTGAAGTTCCGGTTTTCACATAACCTCGCTTCCCGTAGAAATCCGACAACTCCTCGCGAAGACTTACAGTGAGGATGTCGATGTATTTTGCATTTCTCTCTCGCCAACGATCCTCTGCGGTAGTCATCAACAACGATCCAATTCCGGCTTTTTGCAACGTTGGATCAACCGACAGTAGTCCAAGATAAGTTCGCTCACCACGCGGTTCGAGGTAAACGCACGCGACTAGACGATTGTTATCTTCTACCAGTAGAAACTCACCAAGCTGGAGGTGTTCCAGCACTTCTTTGAGGGTAATACGATTGCCTTCAACGAAAAACGACTCCACGATCCGAAACGCGTCGTTAATAAGGACAACGATATTTTCAGCATCCGCTTCAGTGGCCGGACGGATTGTGAAAGATTGTTGAGGTGTACTCATCGAACCGAATTAAATAGCGGGTCAACGTTGGAACATTGACCCGCCTCGTCACTTTGATCTGCGTACCTAAAAACTGGTGAGCCGTGGAGGGCTCGAACCTCCGACCCGCTGATTAAGAGTCAGCTGCTCTACCAACTGAGCTAACGGCCCATCGTGATTGACGACGTTGAATTATACGGTCGAGAAGGGAAGAGTCAAGCCGATTGCAGATTGAAGATTTCAGATTGAAGATTGGTTTCAGATCGATTTTGCAGGATTCCTTAAATCTGAAATCTTCCATCGGAAATCGGAAGAACAATCAGGCCGTCGACTCGGCCGCGCACTCTTTCTCCGAAAGTATGTCGTGCACGGTGTTGATTAATTGATCGATGTCGGGCTTTGGAATGTAAGCAGTTGCGCCCGCCTCGAATGCTTGTGAACGATGGATCGCATACGCATCACCACTATAGAAAATGCAAGGAACCCGTGGATTAAGTGAGGCTAAGGTTTGGCAGAGTTGTAAACCGGTACCATCAGGCAGTCGTTTGTCGAGAACGTACAAATCAAATTCTCTTTCTGCTGCGAGGTTTACCGCCTCTTCCATCGTGGCCGCAGTCTCTACCTCATACTCTTGGCCGAGCAAGAGGCACAGCATCTCAGACGTGTCCCGGTGATCGTCCACACACAGAATTCGGCATTTCTTATCTGGCAAGGGGAACCCTCCTTGATGGTTCATGTGTGCTCATCAGGGTTTGGGAGAAGTAAACGAGCGCGCCGATTATAAGCGGCAATGAGGAGTTACGCTAGCGTGGCTGGTCAGTGCGCAGCGAATAGAACCCACAAGTCCTATACGTCCTATGCGACCGGCTACCGAGACTGACTACCTTTATTCTGGAACGCACCCGCCATTCGCGATTTTAATCAAATACCTCCGTACGAGGGATCGTTCCCTTTCTTGCGATCCCAGGAACAAGAGGTGGGCAGTACCTCCTGCCCACCTGGTTTATTCAACTTCAGATTAATAGCTTGTCCGACGAACTTTTTAGTTTGTCATTCGTCGGGTTGGTACCCGCAAAGATCGATCGCGCGTGTTTGGTTGCGACGACAGACTAAAGTTCGTCGGACAATCTTCAATCTTAAATTTCTTTAGGTTTCTTCTTCTCCAGCGCCAGTCCAACCTGCATCGCCTTTAATATCTGATTCAACACCTCGATGTCTTCGTCGTCAGGTTCCAGTTCCTGATACTTCTGCAACGTCGTAGACGCGGCTGCAAGATCGCCGAGTTTGTGATAGACCAACGAGAGGTTGAAATAGACAAGAGAAAACCCCGGCTCAACTTGCGCCGCAGCCTCGTAATGAAGCTTGGCCAACTGAAGATCGCCCGCATCGTAGTAAAGATTTGCAAGGTTGTAGTGGGCTTCAACGTGACGCGGATCGTTTTTTAGAGAAAGAGTAAAGTTGTCGAGCGCCTTCGCGAGTTCGTTTCGTTCAAGGTTTATGATACCGAGGTTGCAATAGGCCTCGGCCACGTTGTCGCCTTCGTTAATTGCCTCCACGTAGTGTTCAGCCGCATTTGGATCGCCTTGCTCGTGTAACAACAACGCCTCTTCAAACGGGGTCAGAAGACGAGCGACGCGGCCAGTCTCAGGTCGAAACAGACTCAACTGACCTTGCAGCTCGGCCTCGATCTGGCGAATGCTTTGACCTTGCGAGCGCAGTTCACGCACGCGTCTGAATTGAGTTAACGCCTGGAAGTCATAAATGAAATCGGGAGTCTGAGAAGGAGTTGAGGCTTGAATGATGCCCTGTTCAGTCCAGCGACGAATCGTCTTCTCGCTGAGACCAAACAGTTGTTTGATCTCTTTGATTGAGTAAGACGATTTGACCCGTTGATAGTCTGCCTTAGACGGGACAGGTGAGGGGAAGGAGATTACCTTAGTGCTCTTGTCTTTCATTTATGGGCGAACAAACAAGTCAGCGAGTTTAGGACGCTTTTCGCTTTTTTGCCGTCGTCGTTTTTGGCTTCACCAGCGTGATTTCCGGTTTCTTCTTCGCCGCCGTTGCTGGTGCCTTCACCATGGGTTTGCGATTCGATTGCTGCAAACTCTTTTTCAGCGCGCTCATAATATCAAGTCTTGGAAGTTCTTCAACCTCTTCCATCTCGACAACCTTGCGTCCTTTAATCTTGGAATCGATCAGGTTGCGCAAGGCGGTGTGATAGTTGTCTTCAGTATCAATCTCGGAAAGCGTCGTAACCATCTCCTGCACCAGCGTCGACGCAAGTTTCAACTCATTCTTATTCAACTTTTGCGCTGTTAGTTTTCCAACGCCATCGATTTCAGGAACGTCTTCCATTTTCCGCAGTTCATGCGGGTAGTGAAGTTTCTGCAGAACCAGTCCATCATCGTGCGGGAACACAGCCACCAGATCCTCACGATCTCTCAGTACGACTTTTCCGACGGCGATCTTCCCAGTCTGTTTCATGACTTCTCGCAGGAGAGCGTATGGCTTCTCAGAAACAGGTCCGTCCGGTCCGGCGAAATATGGAGCGTCGTAGAAGGTGGTAGGAATTTCAGAGCGATCAACAAAGCCTACGATATCCACAGCTTTGGTAGTCTTGATCTTTATCTTTGCGACGTCGTCAGGCTCGACGATGGCGTAACGATCAGGTTCGTACTGATAGCCCTTCGTAATCTGGTCGTTGGTAACTATTTGGTCGCACTTCTTGCACCGTTTGTCGTAACCGATGGGCCCGTAATCTTCTCGGTGGAGTTGATTGAACGAAATTTTTTCGCTGGTCTCGATTGCGTTGTAGATGCGTACCGGGATGGCAACTAACAGAAAGCGAATGTGACCTTTCCAAATCGACCTCATATCCACCTCTCCTCATGCGAAACGCGGGCGAATGCCCGCGCTGTGTGTGTCTTCACCCAATTTTACCGGCGAAGAGGCCCGTATTATCGGGGCAATTAGACCTCAAGTAAAGCGTTAATTTTGGCCTTTGGCCTTTGGCCTTCGTCTTTGGCCTTTGACCGTCGGCCCTACGATCTTAGCTTCGTTTCCTGTTGACCGACCGAAGGTCAAAGGCCAAAGGCCAAAGACCAAAGGCCAAAGGTCAAAGACCAAGGTCAAAGACCTTATATCGCATTCAGCAACGCATTCCGCATCGCACCGGCGCTTTGCCAGCGTTGATTTGGGTCTTTCGCGAGGGCGCGGTCAATGATCTCGCATACTCTTTGCGGTACTTCGGGAGCACGCTGCTGGAGTGGAATGCAAGGTTGCTCAAAGATCGCCCGAATCGTGTCGTTGACGCTGGTCTTGCCGGTTAGGTTCAAGGCAAGTCGGCCGGTTAGTAAACTATAAGCGGTCATCCCAACGGCGTAGATGTCTGAATGCGGTTTCACATCGCGAAAATTGCGAAGTTGTTCGGGCGGCATGTAAGCCAACGTGCCGGCCATCTCGCCAGCCATTGTGACTCCGCTCATCCCCGAGTGAGTAAAACTCTTTGCAAGGCCAAAGTCTGTAAGCTTTGCAGTGTAGTTCGGTGAAGTTCCACCCACCAATATATTCTGATCTTTAAAGTCTCGATGAATGTAACCGTTGGAATGTGCGTACGAGAGCGCATCGAGAGCCTGAGAGATTATTGAGATCCCATCGCGATACGAGAGCCGCCCTCCCTGCGACTCTGCTAACTTCGAAGCATCAGCTCCTTCAACAAACTCAGTGACAAGATATACGACACCATTGTGAGTGCCACGATCAATGAACTCAACTATGTTTCGATGTTTTAGCGAAGCGGCGACATCTATCTCGCGCATAAACCGTCGCATTGCCTTATCGCTCACCGCAAATTCAGGCAGCAGGGTCTTGATTGCTACTGCCCGGCCTGTCTTGTGATTTCGACCCAGCATGACGCAACCCATACCGCCTCGTCCGAGTAGTTTGACAGTGTCGTAACCCGGAACCGATTGCGGCGAGCGTTTCAATTCGATTCGACACTCTTCGCAGAGAAACGTCATCTTTTCGTCAGGGGCACTTGCTTGTGCTTGTTCGCGTCGACCACAGTTCAAACATTCGACCATCACCAGCACTGGCCGAGCCGGATTGATGTCCTGAGTTGTTTCATCGAGATGCCGGTTATCGCTTGCGGTGACTTCAACTACCAGAATGGTTTCGCCGCCGCGAATCTGATCGCCGTTCGTTAAAAACGATTCACGAATAAATTGGCCGTTTACGAATGTGCCATTCGTCGAACCAAGGTCGCGAATAAAAGCGTGTGGTGGATTGATTTCAAGCAGACAGTGATTCCGAGAAAAGAACCGATCGTCAGGCAGATAGAGATGGGCATCAGGCGAACGCCCAATCAGAAATGTGTCGTGGTGAGTGAAGGAGAAGATCCGGCCCTGGTAGGGGCCGGCTATGACTTTAAGATTGACCTGCATTCAGGGAAATTCGATCCGTCAGTGGCGTTACTTTGAACGATCAATCTCCAGATCATCAAAGGCAACTTCAGTCGCATCGCTGGTGTACAGCCCCGCTCGACCGACTTTGTAATTTGCAGTATCGGTAATGCGAGTTAAGTACTGGCCGTTGACATAAAATGAGAGTTCCGTCCCGTTAATTCGCACCTCTAACTGATTTGGGTTCGACCCGGTATGAATTGCACTCGACTTCGTCTTATTCACCAGCGAAGTTTGGTTACCGTCTTTGTGCATGATCACTTCATACTCCGGATCATCACTCGGGTAGATCAATAATGCATAATCTTCGAGTTGCTTCGCCTTGGATTGGGCGCAGTGGACCATTAGACCGAAGCCTGACGACGGCACCGTTCCGTCAACACTTCTCGCCGTCACTTTCACTGTTGCATTCTCAGTGCTGTACTGATCCGAAGGTGCGTACATGACGATGAAGGTCTTGTCCTTCGAACTCATGTGGTACTCATCGTCTGTATACCAGATTCTGCCGAATCGCGAGTCTCCGGTTCCCCAGTTCTGTTGACTGAAATCATCGACGAACTTTGCCGGCAGGCTGTTTGAGTTAGTGTTTGGTGTTGTGTTCGCATTGGTGTTGGCCACAACGTTGGCATTTCGGTTGTCGTTGTGATTGACAACGTTTGCGTTGTTCGTATTGTTGGCGTTGGTGGTACTCATGCTTGCCAACGCAATAATCATCACTACCAGGCCAATACCAATCACGCCGAGCGCCAGCAGTCCTCCCAGGATCCACCAGATTGCATTCGACTTTTTTTGCGGCGCCGCTACCGGCATCGGTGTCCACTGCTGTTGTGGTGGTTGCGCCAATGAAGGAGACGGCGGAGCGGGAGCCTGGCTCGCAAGCGTGTCCGGTCGATAGATCTCCGTGGGTGGTGGCTCAGCCGTTTCACGAGCGGCTGGGTAACGCATCGTCATGTTGGGATCGGAAGGTGGCGGCGCATCAACAACGAGCGGGGTTCCATCCTCGAGACAAAAATTGAGTGATGGGTCGGTATAACTGCGATTGCAGCTGGGACAGCGTTTCATTCACTGACTCGCTTATTCAAGGTTGGTCGAAACCGTCCGACAATTATAAGGACGGTACGACAGGCTGTCAGCCTGTCGTGGCAGCTGGCCAATTAACTATTCAACGAAGTGTAATTAACCGAACGGACGACAGGCTAACAGCCTGTCGTACAACCGCTCAACTCGTGATCGGTTTGCCGCAACGGCCACAGAATCGGGTTCCGGCAGCGTAGCTCGTGCCACAGGTGCGACAGATGACCTCTACTGGTCTCGGAGCGCGCCACTCGAGTGGCGTCGTGCCGATCGGGATACCGCAGCGTCCACAAAATTTTGTTCCGGGAGGGTAGACTTGTCCGCATCGACCACATTTCGTACTCACGGGCGACTGTGTTGTCGGTGGTATTAGTGATCCTGTGTGCGCGACTGGCTCAAAGGTTGTGTTGCCGCAGCGTCCACAGAATTTCACGCCTTCTGCAAATCGCGATTGACATCTCGTGCACATCACGACGACCAACGTTGTAGATTGTCCACCGGTTTTGCTATCCAAACTCCCGCCCCGCGATGGAGTTAAGTGGCTGGATGTCGCAGTCTTTGCCTGCGCTTCAATAATCTGTTCGGCGACATCGCTACGGATTTCAATTACACGCTCGTCATCGGGTTCTCCGCTCCGTGCTACCCGAAGAACATGTTTGCCTGGCGGAACTGAAGTCAGGATAACTCGGCCAGATCGACCCACGCTTCCATATCGCTCATCATCGACGTAAACCTCTGCGCCTGACGGAGCCATGATAATTAATCGTGAGTCTCCTCTTTTAATCTCTTCGGTGTTTGCAGATGCGGCGGCAGCAAAACCTTCGAACCACTCACTTGCTGTTGCCGGTCGATCACCAGGCTCCTTCGCGAGCGCCTTCATGATGCTCGCTTCGAGCGTAGTACTCACGTCTGTTCGCAAACTCGACAACGGCGGAGGCATTTGCATCAATTTTTGAGCAATCAGCTGAGTTATGTTTCCGGTGAACGGTGGACGTCCGCCGAGCATGTGGTATGCGATTGTTCCCAGCGCATAGATGTCAGCGCGAGCATCGAGTGGCAACCCCGTTTGCATCTGTTCGGGAGCCATGTATTCCGGTGTGCCAATGATTCCGCGGGAGGCGGGTCCGCTGGCGGAGGTATCTTCAGAACGATCGGAGCTGACGATCTTTGCCAGGCCAAAGTCACCGACCTTTACGAACCCATCTTCTGCAGTCGCACGTCGTCGTTGCTGCATCAGAAAAATGTTTGCTGGTTTCAGATCCCGATGAAGAATTCCCTCGTCGTGCGCAGCTTCGACTCCGGCAACAACCTGCCGCATGATGTTTACCGCGCGTTGAGGATTGATTGTTCCCTCACGTCGTAACAGATCGTAAAGCGTTTCTCCTTCGACGTATTCCATCACCAGAAAGAAAACGCCGTCCGGACTTTTTCCGAAGTCTGTTACGTCAACGACGTTTGGATGTTGAATAGACGCAGCGGAGCGGGCTTCACGTTCGAATCGAGCGATTGCTTCACCTTCCTGGAGATCCTCATCGTTGAGAATATCTGGTCTGACGGTCTTGACTGCGACTCTCCGCGTTTGGAGATTTTGATCGCGGGCGAGGTAGACCTGACCCATCGCGCCGCGACCTAAACGTTTTTCGAGAAGATAACGGGCGGCCAGGAGTTTTCCGCCAGGAAGAGTTGCTTTAGTGGAGGCTTCATCCTGAGGACAGGTCAGGGTCTCGTCTTCATAGCAGAGTTCACATCGGGGGCATTCGCGCATTGAGTCGATGATAGCAGAGGAACTAAGCAAAGATTACTTGAGTGTGCGCTTTCGTGTTTGTTCGTGTGTTTAGTCGATCGTGCTTTTGCCGACAACCGCCCAACGATCCACGAATTTCACACGAAGCAACACGAACTCTCCGCACCGTTCTGATTTCTTAAGAAGAGTCCGTGGGTGTGCGTTCAGTTTCGTGCGACTCTGAGAACTATTTAAGCGGCCGCCACGTCCGAAGTACAAGCAGCACACCGCGTCGCTGCGACGGGAATTGCCGTTAAGCAGTACGGACAGTCTTTTGTATTTGGAGGAGGGGGTGGGGCTGCCTTCAGGCGATTTACCGACTTCACAATCATAAAAACAACAAACGCGATGATCAGGAATGAGATGATGTCATTCAAAAATGCGCCGAATGCTATCACTGGCAACCCTTTGGCCTTTGCGTCGGCTAACGATAACGGGTGCTGTCCAGACAAATCGTAAAAAAGATTCGAAAAATCGACTTTGCCTAACAGCAGTCCGATAGGTGGCATTATCACGCCTTCAACAAGTGATGTGATGATTTTTCCAAAAGCGGCGCCGATGATTACAGCAACAGCGAGGTCCATTACGTTTCCACGCGCTATGAATTCTTTGAATTCTTTAAACATGGCATCTCCTTATTTTTGGAGTGCGACGGCCTGCCGTCGCTTTGTTGTACGTGGAGTGGCGCTGTGACAAAGCGGTGGCAGGCCACCGCACTCCAAATGATCCTTAATGACAGCCTTTCGCTAACTTAAATCCCGCCTTCTCCGCCTCCTCTGAACTCGTGAAGAGGACCTTATTTGCCGCAGGAATCTCTATAGTCGTCTGACACGTTGCCAGGTAATAGACTTTCGCTTTCTTGTCACCCACAATCTCCGCCGTTTCTTCTGTTGCGGTTGCTGTCGCTTCAGCGGCGGCTGAATCGTGTTCCTCTTTTGCCTGTCTTCGCTCGGCGATAGCTTCTTCGGCGGCCACGTCAACGATGCGCAAGCTCGGTGCTCGAGCAACAGTGGAGACGAACACCTCAAAGTCCGCGCACTTCAATTGTTGACCTTTACTGCGCGCCGCTGACCATGATCCCGTGAGCTTTAGTGAAGCAGATATTGTCTTGATGAACTCCTCGACTGATTGAATCTTGTATGTTTCGTCATAGCCGATCCAAAGCGAGGTCAAGTGATCATCCAGTAAGTCCAGAGAAATGCTGCGCACACTCTCGAGGTTCGACTTGTCGATGCTTTCGTCAAAATACGGGTTGATTGTAGTTTTCGAGACGCCGAATTCGTCCGTGTGACCAAATCTGGTTTGTGGAACTCGCGCCTTGATTTCGTTCTTAGTCATCCCGAGTCGAAATCCCAAAAGCTCCGGAGCTGGAGGTAAGTCGTTGAGTTTTTGAGTGCATTGAGCCGCCGTGGAAACAGTCGCGGCAATGGTAATCAATAAAAAGAGGAACACCAGAGGAATACGCATGACGCTCTTATGGGCGGACCGTCCTAAATAAATGTGGGAATTCAGTGGGAAAATTAAGGCGAAACAGAAAGATGTGTCAACAGCTAGTCGGACTCTAAGCTGCCATTAGCGACCGAATAATCTTCTCGAGCGCGATTGGTTCGAACGGAGTTGATACATATTCATCACAACCGGCTTCAAGGGCGAGTTCCCGGAACTGGTCAGCTCCATAGGCCGAAACTGCCACGATCGGAACCCGTCCGAGGCCGTTGACTTGTCGGATTCTTCTGGTGGCGGAAAGACCATCAAGGTGCGGCATTTCCATGTCCATAATTATCAGGTCAGGCGACTCACTGGTCGCACGTTTCACCGCTTCCACGCCGTCCTCGGCTTCAATTACACGAAAACCTCTTCGTTCTAACCACGTGCGCAGGAGTAGGCGCGTATCGTCGAAGTCGTCAACAACGAGAATCGTCGGCTGATGTTGTGCTGAGGGAGCCATCGCCAAGTGTTTTGCTGGGAATTCCTGCTGCATAACGCTTAAAAAAGGAGTGGCCAATACTAAGGCGTTCTCGTGTGATCGTCTATAGACTTATTGAAAAGACAAGTTAGATGCAATAAACATTCTATGAACACAAAACCGACAAAAATCGTCCCTAGTGTGTGCCAAATTCGTTTTGCACTACTCGAATTTAGCTTCCCCACAGCGAAAGCGTTTCCCCGAAAATTAGAGCAGGAGTCTCAGGTATGCAGGGTGAACCTTCTATTCAGGCATTAAGCGTCGACGCAAACATCTATGCCCTGCGCGACGAAAGAGGAAACACACTAGGAACGGGTACTCGCGAAGTATGTGAGGTGCTTCTTTACATCATGACAAAAGCGAGAGCGAACGCGATGAACTTACCAGCCACGTCCATAGGTCTTCGCTCCAATGTGCGGGCCGCGATTGCCATTTGACCCGATCGGCTTCCATTACAAACAGGCTACGACACCACCGGCTTCATAGAAGCCTGGTGGTGTACTCATACATCCTGAGCTCGCAACGCGATTATTGTCGCAATAGAGAACGTGAAGAACATTGCGACTAGTACCCCAAAATCAAACGTCCGACTTCCCCACGGATGAAGGAAATCAACGTAAGTACTTAAGTCATCCGGAATCTTCTGCGCAGCCGGAATCTCCGGAACAGGACCTAGTTTTGGAGTAGCCGGCTTCTTCGTCGAGCGTCCCGTGGCTAAATCCTTCTGGTAGTCTTCCATCTTCTTTTCAAAGTTGCTGATGCTCTTTTCAGCGTCTTCCTTGTACTTGTCCACTTTGGCGCGCGAGTCATCGATGTTCTGATCGTTTTTGCGTTCCACTTGCTTGTAGAGACCACGGCCTTCTTCTTTTTCAGAGGGTTGTGCATCCTCATCCTTCGCGCGCAAAACATCCAACTGCGAGAGACGCTTCATTTCATCAAACGACCACGTTGCCGGCATGACCACGCCAACGACCTTCGACATGCCGGTCGGAATGCCAACCAGGCCTGAAAAAAGTATCTGCGGAATCAGAATCAAAGGAATCAAACTCGTCGCCATCTCTGAAGTCTTGACTACGGCAGAGACGAATAGACCCAGAGCTATTCCAACCATGCTGGTCACTATCATGACAGCCAACTGAGGCGTGCCGGCAAATCTGCCTGGGAACGACATCAGGCGTGTTACATCAAGCAGTTTTAAAGTGCCAAAGAGAAGCAGGCATTGTAGACCTACAATCAACATCAGGATGACAATCTTAGAGCCCACGTAGGGGAGTAATCTGAGGTTTACCATCCGCTCGCGCTTATAAACTGCGCGCTCCCTGATTATCTCGCGCGCTGCCACGGACGTACCGAACCACAACGAAACCAGTGCCAGGACAAAATAGATAAAATCGCGCGGCGCTTTTGTCCCAACGACAAGGTAAGTCAACAGTGCGATGATCGGAGCCTGCCCGAATAAAATGAGCAAGTTGAATTTATCTGATGCGAGGACCTCCAAATAGCGACTCGACAGGGTGGTCAACTGCCGTAACCAATCTCCAAATGAGCCTCGCCGTTTTGTCGGTGCTTCTGCATGAGCACTCGCAGATACAGAACGAAGAGGGGTTTCCACATTCACTCGATACTCTTCTGTTTGCAGAAAGCGCCTCTTCCACTCTTCAGCGACCTGTTCAGCAATTTGATCCTTGTTGGCATTGCCATTGTTTCTGAGCCGATCGAAGATTGGTGCTTCGAGTTTGTCGTAGAGATCCTTGAAACTTTCAGCGCCACAATGAGTCAACGCTTCCTCCGGCTTACCATAGAAAACGAGCTTGCCACGCATGAGCACTACAAGCTTGTCAAAAAGCTTCACGTTCTCCATGGCGTGAGTAGTCAGGATTACAGTCCTTCCCGATTCGGCGATCTGCCGAAACAGTTTCATCACCTTTTCTTCAGTCGCCGGATCGAGACCTGACGTGGGTTCGTCCAGAAAAATAACGGAAGGCTTAGTGATCAGCTCGACTGCAATTGAAACGCGCTTACGCTGGCCACCGGACAACTGAGAGATTGGCACGTCGCGCCTTTCGGCTAGCCCTGTAATGTCCATCACTTCGTTAACAACCTGGTCGATATCCTTCCTAGAGATATCTCGCGACAAGCGAAGGCGGGCAACGTAGTACAGTGTGCGGTAAACCGTCAGTTCACGGTGAATGATGTCATCCTGCGGAACGTATCCAATTGACTGCTTTAATGACTCGAGATGATGGTAGAGATCCAGGTTGTTTACCAACACACTTCCGCTCGATGCCGGTCGCATACCATTGAGCGAATCCATCAACGTTGACTTTCCGGCACCGGATGGACCGAGTAAACCAACGAACTCATTCGGTTGAATACTGAGATCGACTTCGTCCAGTAATCGTATCTTTCCGCCGCCCGATCGATTGGTAACTTCCTTGGTGATTTTCAGTACGTCGAGTCTGGTCTTAGCCCGCGTGTCGAAGATGGTCACGCCACGCTGCGGATCGACGCGCAACAGGAAGGGGCCGATTTGAACAACGTCGTCTGCGGGTAACGCCTTCCGTCCCGTGATTCGCTGACCGTTAACATAAGTTCCGTTAGTTGAGTTTAGATCTTCGATCACCACGCCGTGTGAAGTTTGAGAGATGCGCGCGTGATTGTTTGAGATCAACAGCCCGTCCAGGCGAATATCAGATTGGTCGCTGCGTCCGACTGTTAACTGTGGCTGGTCGAAGGCTCGTTGCAAAAAGATCCGTGACTGATTGGGATTGGTTTCAGCGCCGCGAAGCGTGTCCTGCAGAGGCCCGCTCTCTCTACTCGCGACGATAGTGCTGCTCCTTTGCGGCAACCCAGCCAAATGGGCCTTGCGCACGGAGTCCGGACTCGACGGCGCACGAAACCGAAAGCTGGGTCCCCCTGGACCAAGTTGAATGACGTCGCTCTCGTGAAGAACCTCCGCATTGACGATCCGGCGCCCGTTGAGAAACGTTCCATTAAAACTGCCGAGGTCAACGAGAAAGTAGATTCCTTCCTGATGCCGAATTTCTGCGTGTCTGCGAGAAACGTTAGCGGCTGTAGGTGCAAGCACTATCTCCAACCCTGGCTCGCGACCGAGACGTGTTATGTCTCTGGTGATGTAGATCTCCTGGAATCCAGAGGTAATGTCCTGAAACTCAAGAAAGACGTTGTTCATTTGTTACTTAAAAGTCCGAGTTGTTTTGACGATGACCAAGAGCGAGACGAGAATATTTTCGTGTCCGTGTTTGTGCAAGCGTGGTGAGTCTAAGGGTTCCTCGGGCGCCCCGTCGAACAGAACCAACTCCCCGACATTGGGATCGTCGAAGCGTGTACTCGGGCCGCACAAAATTCGCGGTCAACATTCCGTCCGCCTCGGCCGGTGATGAACACACGCTCCGACAGAGTAGGTTGCGTGTACCGGGTCGAGTTGGTTCTGTTCGACGGGTGCGGCCGAGGACGGACGCGCTCCGACAGAGGGCTTTCGTGTATCCGGTACGGTAACTTCTGCCGGGCCAAACCACGGTCCGCTCGCGCGCTGCACAGCGTGATCGTGTTCGTGGTAAAACTTAAGATTGAACAAGGCTTACAAGCTTAGTCGCAGGTCCGGTGAACATTTGCATATTGCCATCGATGCTCATTCTGTTGGTTCAGGCCTTGGCGGTAATGAGACTTACGCTACAAACCTGATCGAAGCGCTCGCTGAAATTGATTCAGTAAATCGTTACACACTCTACGTCACTAAGACGGCTGCGATTGACCGTTTCGCAGACCGCTGGCCAAACGTTGAGCTTCGTCAAACTTTGCCGCACACACCTTTGGTGCGAATACCTATAACACTTTCACTTGAATTACGTAGAAGGCCTGTTGACATTCTTCACGTACAGTATACGTCGCCACCGCTCACTCCATGCCCTGTGGTAAACACAATACACGATCTCTCTTTCGAACATTTGCCAGAAACATTTAAGCGTCGCAGTTGGCGTCAGATGCGACTGACTATTCGCAGATCGGCACAGACCGCAACTCAAATCATTACGGATTCGAATTTCTCGCGTGACGACATTATAAGGACGTACAAGCTAGCTCCTGATCGCGTGACTGCCACTCCGTTGGCCGCGTCCGCAAAATTCAAACCTGTGGAAGATCTCAATGAAATTGGTCGGGTCCGTCAGCGATACGGCATTGTTGGTGATTACATTCTCACAGTGGGTTCGATCCAACCGCGCAAGAATTTGCCGAGATTGATCCGTGCTTTCGCTGCGCTCTGTCGAGAGGATGCGATTCGACCCTTGCCCGCTCTAGTCATTGTCGGTAAGCGAGGTTGGCTTTACGAAGAAACGCTTCACGCCGCTGAGAACAGTAAGGTGAAGGAGCAGATTCTATTCACTGATTATGTTCCTGAGAGCGATCTGCCGGCTCTTTACACCGGGGCAAAGTGTTTTGTGTATCCGTCGTACTTCGAGGGCTTTGGAATCCCACCACTTGAAGCGATGCGTTGCGGAACACCGGCTATCACCGGAAATCGCACTTGCTTCCCTGAGATCATTGGCGATGGCGGTTTGATGGTAGACCCGTTTGATGAAGGAGCACTGCGGGAGGCGATCGTCAAAGTCTTTCTTGATTCAAAATTACGGGTGGAGTTACGCGAAAAAGGAATCAGACGCGCGAATCTCTTCGAATGGAAAGAGACCGCGCGTCAGACGTTGCGTGTTTATGAGAAGGTCTACGACAGAACTAAGAGTATTTAGGACATTGGACTTGGCCGCCTTGGCCTTTGACATTAGTTTCTTGCAAAGGCCAAAGGCCAAAGACCATCATTTCCTGCGGTTTCTTGTTTGCCTCACAAGCCCACCCAATCCGACGAGCGCCGTGCCTAGCAGAAACATAGTGGACGGCTCCGGAACCGACGACGGCGTACCGACATCACTGCCAATCGCTCCGCTGATTCCTTGGAACCTCACAAGGATCGCGTTGCAGATCTGAGTTTCAGTAAAGCCTGTAAAAGCCGCACCAGTAACGGTGAATGAAGCACTCTCACCTGGCAATAATCCATCGTTCACCGACCCACCACTGAAAGTGCCCGAGTTGCCCGTTATAAATCCGAAGTCCAGAACGGCGCTGTTAAAAAGGGGCACGGTTCCAAGGTCTGCATCTGAGAAGGTGAAATTAGATGATAGGCTCGGCGCTTGCGATCCGGTAAATCCATTAAGCCCTGAAGCGCTCGCGTTGCCCGTCGGCGGCAAATCATAGCCAATGCCTGTGATTGTTGATGTGGATCCCGGCGAAGTGATGGCCGATGTATTCGTGATGGTAAAAGTCAAGGTATTGGTCTGTGAATTAAATTCGCAGACCACAGTGGCAGTTGAGCCTTGTTGGGTGTCTTTTCCAACTATCGTGATTGTGTCGGCCCGAGCAGTTCCAACGAGAAATGCGGTGACGATAAACGCACTCGCTAAGATGAGAAGTTGACGGAATTGAAACATAGATCCCCCTTGTTCAAATTACAAAACAGTCAATCGCAGTAGTGAACCGAGTTATTTTGGGGAATAGCCTCTTCGTCGGTAATCGAAGGGCTAAGGGAAAGTGGGAGGATGGTAAGCAGGCCTCGTGTTTTTTTGTTGGTTAATGTGTGTTTATTTCAGAATTTGCGGAGAAGCGTGAACTTGAATTGAGGTGTCGTGGAAAGTTGATTACCCGCGGCAGGGGTCGAACCTGCGACCTTTCGCTCCGGAGGCGAACGCTCTAATCCACTGAGCTACGCGGGCTTAAAAAAAATCGCAGGTTTCAAAGAGGTGCATCAGAAAGCACCCTCTTTTTATCCCTTTTAGTACCGCTCGTCAAACAGGCCTTTGGTATCGGGCGGCTTTTGTTGATCGGCTAACCCTTACACACCTCCATCTTTGCGAGAAAAACCAGGAGTCTAGATGGCGCCAGAGATTTTTGGGATGAAGACGAATCAGTAACAGATCATCTGGAACGTTGGGAAGATATCCCGGCCACCTTCAACGAGCGAAGCGTGGTTCAACGCGACGTACTGTTCGATTCGCAAAAAGATTGTCACTAGCCTATTTGTATTGCTTTGCCAGGAGCATCGGCCACAGAGTTGCAGCATCTGCTGAAAATGATTGTTTACTTCGGAAGGCGCGGCAGCGGCGGACCTGCGATTCATTAACCGAAGTCGGCAGTTCGACCTTTGCGGCCACTTTAACTATTACCCTAAGAAGGAACAGCCAAAATCGTCATCGGACGTCGTGAACGTTTCCAGGAAGGACTGAATCTCATTTCACGTTTATCCTCTTGTTCCACACACGCCGGGCACAGGTAATACGTCTGATTGTTTGGGGTCCTGAATTCGATTAAGCGCGGTCCCTCCGAGTCACATCGCTTACAGTGAGTCGTGTCGCGCAAATCATACAAGCTTCTGGTGTTTTTCGTAGACACTGTTGAAACCACACGTAATCGAACTACTGATGAACAGACGCACGAATTCCTCTTTGCTTCTCTTTGCTTCGTGAACGACCGGACCGGATCATTGGATCTTTCGCTAGTATGCCTGCACGCCGGGACCTCTCTTGAACGCCGTGCACGAATAGCTGATAGAACTTCGTGACCATTGTATGTCAGCGCTTGCGTTGCGGTTATCCTGGTGCAGCCAACTTCAACGGTCGTATGACTAACACCGGGCAAGGGGCATTTCTCAAAACGCGGTCGACGTTTGATCCGAACAAAGTGTCCAGTTTACGACCCTGTCCATGTGCG
This sequence comes from Pyrinomonadaceae bacterium, assembly GCA_036522415.1. GTDB lineage: Bacteria > Acidobacteriota > Blastocatellia > Pyrinomonadales > Pyrinomonadaceae > PSRF01. The sequence goes on from DATDFV010000073.1 coordinate 51,917, forward strand.
CCGATACAAATGAGATCGACCTTTTGTTCAACTGCATACGACACGATCTCTCGATAGGGCGTGCCCTGGCGAACTGCATGAGTCACCTGAGCCCATAAATGAGCCTCTGCAGGAACTGAATCATGAAGTCGTCTCGCTGCCTTGTGATATGGACCCTCCTCGGTTTGTGAGTTCCATGCCATTTCAGTTTCTTTAACCTCTGCCACAGGCATAACATTAAGCAAATGCAGCTCCGACTCGTATTCCTGGGCCAGCGAGAGCCCGTAACGAAGTGCCAACTCGGACTCATCTGAGAAGTCCGAAGCAACGAGCAACTTGTTGAAATCAGGGCTACCAATTGCACTCAGATGATCAAGTCGTCTCCCCCGAGTAACCAAGACTGGACAGGGAGCCGTGCGAGAAATGGTCTCGGCGGTTGATCCCAGTAGTACAGCGGCTGACGGCTGACAATGCGAACTCATGACGATGAGGTCGATATTCTCGTCCTCAGCCTTTTGTTTTATGGAATCTGCTGGCCGTCTGCTCTGGAGAACGACTAACTCCCAATCGACGTGGTCGGCGTTATCGGGGAAGAGAATGAACGAATGTTCGAGCGCCCTCTTAATGCCGACACGCATTGTCTGTTCCATTTCGTCCGCATTTGCATGTTGATCGGTGCACGTTAAGACGAAGAGCTTGGCGTGGTAAGAGCGTGCCAACGCAAGCGCATATTGTAGGCCCTCGTCTGTCTCATGAGACTCAGCTACCGGGCATAGAATTCGTTCAAAGTTAATGATTGGCTTCATTTCAATCCTCAGATGCCATCGTTCGCTGCAAACGCGACGACTTGGTGCGCAGACTGCGCGACCGGCTCCGCACTAAGTTGCTTATTCCTTTTTCTTTCCATTAGTTGTCTGGCCGACAAACCTTTGACCTTTCTTATTCTTTTGAAGCTTTGTCTTCTGAACTTAGAAACTCTGTTTGTCAATGCTACAGCACGCCGTTTAGCCAGGCGAACCTCATTCGCCCTAAAAGCCCGTGACTCTGGTTGAAACTCGATGAAAGCTTTCTTAAATTCTTCGCACACAATTCCATCTCCTTGTCGTCCACTACTCCTGGTCTTGTAATGGTCCACATTGAGGTTGTTCTTTCTACTCACAGATTCTCTCTGCTTAGTTAAGGCGGACCCAGCATCAAATTGCGTAGGATTCGTTTCAGCTAAGCAGCCTTTCATTGTTGCTACTGGCAAGCCTAGCTAAGGAACTGCGGCATCGCGACCGTATTAACTCCCGCGTGGTCCGGGTGTTTACACGTGATTTAGATACACACGAGCAACCCGCTACTTAAGTTAGTTTGAACCTTCGGGTGATCAAAATGTTTACGGGCACACCTAGAGAATTGAATGATCGGAAAAACTCGAGTGATAACACGCTAGTTCGACAGGTGTAATCACTCTTTAGAGTGAATTGACCTTTGATTAAGGTCGTCAATGCTGATCGTTGCACGCGTCGAACTTACCGGGTGTGCAGTGCAGCATCTCGGGGCGAGATGCTGATGTCGCGCACCGGAAAAATGTTCGCGCGGCAACGATCAGCACAAACCGAGTTTGACGACAGCTTGATTGCAGTGACACATATGGAAGGAAAGTGAAAACACCTGCAAACTCACGTGGTATCACGGTTTTCGCGGTAAACAATTGCCGTTACGCTGAAACAGTAATAAGGCGTTGGTCAATGAGAGATCGCAATTAAAAATATTCAACTCGAGGTACAAAGAAAAAATGTCGACCGCCATTAGAATCGAATCGAAGGTAATGCCAATAACTTCAAACGTGGACAAAGACACACAGAAGGTTGCCGAAGCACTGTCACAGGTATTGGCTAACACATTCATTCTGTCGCTCAAGACTCAGAACTTCCATTGGAATGTCTATGGACCAATGTTTCACACGCTCCATCTGATGTTCGAGGCGCAGTATAAGGAGCTCTGGCTGGCGGGTGACGCCCTCGCAGAACGAATCCGGGCGTTAGGCTGCAGTGCTCCAGGTTCATATCGTGAATTCTCGAAACTCAGTTACCTCCGCGAATCGGAGTCTATACCGACTGCTACCGGGATGATTGCCGAGTTGTTATCAGATCACGAAACTTGTGCCCGTACCGCCCGCTCGGCGCTGTCGGTTGCACGGACAGCTGTTGATCCTGCTAGCGAAGATATCTTGACCCAACGTCTGCTAGTCCATGAGAAGGCCGCATGGATGCTTCGGAGTCTATTAACTCACGAAAGACCTTCGGACTCTGGTAACGCATGACAAGACCTGTCGTAGAGATTATGAAAGTCGTTAGAGGGAAGAGTGCCTTATGATGAAAAACCACCATCAATCACCGAACCAGGCGCGAGCCATTGAAAGGTGGGAAAACGAAGGAGGTAAGGTTTCTATACAAGCAACCCCTCCTTCAATTGGTCAAGTTGACTCTGCGATCGACGAGAAACGACTGGACGGAGAGATAACCGTCGAGCGTAAGAAGGGCAGATGGACCAAGGATTCCCGTATTTTGCCAGTCTGGAGTTTTGCTTCATGAGTAGTATCAACATTTCAAATTTCGTTCGGTGGCGCCGTCGCCGTACATTTCTATGGTTGGTAGGTAGTACCGTCACCGTTTGCGCACTATTGTATTGGGAACAGAGCGCAGTCCTTTATGTCCTGGCGACTCTGGCAATGTGTGGGTTTCTGCTCGTGGTTGCGTTCTCAAACCTGGAAGCGAAAGATAGAGAACTGAAACAACTCAACGACGATCAACGATTGCCTAATTTCATTCAGACAGACGACGAGCATTCGGCGGAAGAGAGAGCCGCATAAGGTTTCATCTTGAGCGGGTTGAGTAACGCCAAAGCACTGGGCTCTATCGGTTCGTCCAATCAGTCACAGCATTCAGTTGAGGGTTTATGATGGCCCAAGCAACGAAGATGGTTTGCGCACCCTAGTTGACAGGGGGACACTTGCCGCGCGGGTTTCACAAAGGCAAGAAGAGATCGCCTTGAGCATATGGAGTCAACCCGGTTCAACCTCGAGGGCCACGGGAATGTTTCAGGTGGAAGCTGCCCGCTATAGAGTCTGCTTGATTCTGGAGGCTTTGTATTTCGTCACGCCTTCCTCTGAAGAGAAGACTATAGATGGTGCGTTTATCGGCCTCTAAATAGTAGATTATGGCGGTCGTGGGCTTACCACCCTGGATGTATTCGTACGAGAATTTAGCGCCGCTCAACGCCCCGGTGAAACTCTCTTCTTTAAGCGATACAAAGCCCGTAAGATTGTGAGCCCAAATTTGCCGCCGCCGAACCATATCCGACGGCGTCACGCTAACGTCCACCAACTTTCTGCGAACCAGCAGCCTGACAGTGTTTGCATCCGAGTAAATGAATTCCTTGCGTGTGCGAGCTGAAACGATGATGCCGGAAGATGGGAGCGCGCGCCACTTAGACGATGGAAACTCAATGACGTAGTCAACGCTTTTATTTGTAAAGGTATTTGCCTGACCGCTAGTGGCTAATGGAAAAAGCGCCACGGCGAGAAGCGAAGTTAAGAAGATCATAAATGTTCGCATGTTCAGAAATGAAAGGTCATCAGTTCACCTCATTGGAGGCACAAGCCAGAAGGCGAATGACGCGATAGGCTGTGGCGTTCAATACTTCAGCCGAGTTGGACTGAAAGCATGGAGACTGAGCCTCCATCGAAACCCTCCACCGGAAAGCTGATCTGCTCACCCTCCCTCATTTGAGCGATCACGTAGAGGAGCGGTAAATAGTGGTCTGGTGTGGGAATCGACAAGATCGCGTCACGTCCTAACGTCTCGTAAGCGATCAGTGGATCATGATCGCCCGCGAGCAACAGCTCGCGCGCTCGTGCTTCAAATCGCATTGCCCAGTCGAGCGGCTCAACCTGTTGACGACCCCACGCATAGGCGTGCAGGTTGTGTACAAGATTGCCGCTTCCCATGATGAGCACTCCTTCATCCCGCAAGCTGGAGAGTTGTTTTGCTGATTCGTAGTGGAACTCCGCCGGTTGCGTCTCGTCGATACTGAGCTGTATGACCGGAACATCGGCTTCAGGAAAGACGTGGCAGAGCACCGACCAAGTCCCGTGATCTAAACCCCAACCTGTATCTAATCCCACCGAGATTGGCGCGAGCAAATCTTTTACGCGATTCGCAAGCTCCGGGTGGCCCGGCGCCGGATACTTGACCTCATAGAGCTCGCGCGGGAAGCCGCCGAAGTCGTGAATCGTGCGAGGCTGGGTGACAGTGGTCACAGCCGTCGCTGGAAAATACCAGTGTGCGGAAACGCAAACAATCGCTTTCGGGCGCGGTAGCAGCCTACCAATCCGCGCCCAGCCCACCGTGTATTCGTTTTTTTCAAGCGCGTTCATTGGGTTGCCATGCCCGAAGAAAACGGCAGGCATTGGCTTTGCCATATTCATACTCCTCGCGTGAATGGTCGGCGTTGTATTATCTGACGCCGATCCGCTTCATGTGCCACCATTTCGTAGAAGAGTTTCCCCTGAACGATCTCGCTTTTGCCTTGCTACCTCAAAACCTGATACGTCGCCTGGGTAGAAACCTGATATTAGTTGATTAGGAAATTAAGTCGCAGAACATCGTATTATATTTGGCCGATTCCTCCAGCACACCGTGAAGCAAGTCCCAATGTTCTGGCATGTCACCCATCCTCAATATGTCGCCTGCAACTATCGACGGCGAGTTCGCTGGGTAAGTAATGCTCACAAATGCAGTTCGGCTCGGGTTTGAATTAATTGCAGCACGTTGCCGCGCGAAATCAATCCCGCTAGCGCGCCATTGGCAATTACCGGCAATTGGTTCAGATCCTGACTCGCCATCAGCTCGAGTGCCTCGGTGACATCGCTGTTTGGTCCAACAGTTTGGGCCTGATCGAACGGTCGCATTACATCAGACACCGTTTTATATGGCCATTGGGCACGCGGCACATTGTTAATTTCATTTGTGGTGATTATTCCTTCAGGATGTCCATTTAAGGTGACGATAAAAAAGCGTCGTCCTGTGCGTCCCAGATGATCATCAACCAATGTTTTGAGGTTCGAGTATGCATCTACTGTGACGTAGTTTTGTGACATTACGTCTCGGACGCGCACGCCGCGCAGTGCCTCCGTAACTACCATTTGCGAATAGCTTTCACGTGAGGCGCTTAGCAGAAACCAACCGATAAAGGCGATCCACAAGCCGTTGAACCCGGCACCTCTAAAAAACTGCATCACTCCGTAAAGAATCATCAGAAATGCAATGATCTGACCGACGCGAGCTGCGATTGTCGTCGCACGCTTTGGATTGCCCGTTATCCACCATGCGATCGCGCGAAGGACACGGCCGCCGTCAAGTGGAAATCCAGGGATCATGTTAAAGATGGCCAGGCCGATGTTGACAATGCCGAGCCAGAGCAGCATCGCAGGCAGAGGTCTCTGCGGGAATTCCGGCGGATTCCATCCGAGCGCCACACAAAGGACGAGACACATTACGCCGAGCACGAAGCTGGTAATTGGCCCAATGATCCCCATCCAGAATTCCGTTTTGGCATCGGCAGCCTCCTTCTCAATTTGTGCGACACCGCCTAATGCGAACAACGTGATGGAGCGCACTGGCAGGCCGCGACTTTTCGCGACAACAGCATGCGAAAGCTCATGAACAACAATCGCTGCAAAGAATAGAAGAGCGGTGACGATGGCCAAGCCCCACCTCAAGCTGTCACTCCAGCCGGGGTTATGCAGCTGAAACTGACCGGCGAGCGAAAAGGTGATTAGCAGTGCGATAATCAACCAACTGTAATGCAGGCCGATTTCAACTCCGAATATGCGACCGAGCTTGATTTGCGCTTTCATGCCGTGGTCCTCCTTCCATCCGCGATTGAGTTCAATTTGCGATGTTCCCTATGACGGTTATTATGCATTTAATCGCAACCGTTTCGGCCAGTGGCGAAGTCTTAGGTCACGATTAGAAGACAAAAGACAAAACATAAAAGTGGTTTTCATGCGAGACGCTTACTCCCGACTGATTGAGTATCGCCAGTAATCGATGAAAACCGCTGTTTCCTCTTCAAAATGCATTCATCGTTACAGATACTACAGAGTTGGAGAACTTCATGGCGCTTACGATGATTGATCTCAATCATCTGAGTTGCTCCGCCTGTAAATCTCCTAGGGCAACGATCAGCGTGCCTTAAATCTAGCGCACGGTAACGTCGAAAAATAGGGTATTAACGCTTAGAGATGCGGTGTTATCACTTGAAGTCCGCAGCATCCTGAAACTGGTGGAAACTGACGTCTGAAGGTTAACTACGGATCATTATTATGCGGTTAGTATCTTGCGGGAACGTCAATCGAAGAATTGGGGCAAACTCAACACTCAATGTTGAGGGACACAGTATTTTCATCCAATTCATGTGGCTCTCACCTGACGGAGGTAGCTTTAGAAAGAGTTGAGGATGTAGCCGAGAATCAGGCGTTGCTCATGGCAACCAAAAGCTTTCATCAGAATAGTTCTGTGCTTGCCACCCTCTCTGCAATTCTTTGCGGCCGATACGAGTGATAACGATTGGACCATCTTTAAACGTTTATAGTGACGAACGATTTTTCCCGTGTCGAAAGAAACTAATCGGCATTGATGATCATCAGCAGCCTCCTAACGTCGTGAGATCAAGTAATAACACCCAACGACGTCAGGTGTTTTCACCGTTTAGATTTTCGTTGTAAGTACCTAATGTTTTACACGCTGATCGTTGACGGCGATGGAACTCACGGGCGGGACGAGCACGATGAGTACTCGTTGGGAGACCGCCGCGACGTTCTTGCCGCAACGATCGGCACAAATTTCCTTGCCGTGACGTTTGAACTAAGTTTGTCTACCTACATAAATCAACCTGCGGGTTGACCAAAAGCCCTCGACCTCAATTTAGTGCCTCAACGATCTTCCCGCTTCAACACCTTCCAAGAATAGATAAACGCCCTAACAGGGCAACAAAACATCAGGTGCTAACACCTGTATTACTTAAGTGTTATCACTCTTTTCCATATTTGAGCCGATCTCTAAGCTGACCATGTGGCGAATCGTTGCACGCGATTGAGCTTGTGGAAGGCTCGGGTACTTTGGGGGGAGATACCTGAGAACGCCGCAATGCTCTCGCGGCAACGATGCGAGTCACGCGATTTCGTTTTGGTTAAGAAACCAATCTTAATTGCCATTGAGGATCAAAGAATCAGCAAGGAGCGAATGTGATGGCTACACGCACGGGAAGCGCAATTTGGGAAGGGACGTTAAAAGAGTAAAGGGACAATGAAGGTGGGCAGTGGTGCTTTCGAAAGACGCTATTCGTTCGCTTCACGTTTCGAAAACGGAACTGGAACTAATCCCGAGGAGTTAATTGCAGCTGCAGAGGCGGGTTGTTTTTCTATGGCGTTGTCTCTTGGGCTGTCCCACGCGGCTTATTCCCCAAAGCGCATCAGCACGACCGGCAAGATTTACATCGAAAAGGTAAGTGATGGCTTTAAGATTACTTCGATTGATCTCCACACAGAGGCTGAAGTCCTGGGGATTGACGAACCGACATTCGTCAAACAGGCTGAAGCGACGAAAAAGACTTGTCCAGTGTCACTGGCACTCACCGGTACCGTAATTAACTTGCAGGGCTCGGCCATGCCACTCGTCTGGGCCCAGGCGGAGTACGTCAAGCTCTGTCGCTCGCTCAGCGAAGGTCAGACATTCGATACACCACCACAGACGATCGAGCGCTACGTGATCAAGCAGACGGGCAGTCCTTATTCGATCTGGCGCTTCAACAACAAATGTGTTGTGATGCTCTCGGAAACATTTTACAAATCGAGCTCATGGCTGAAGCGCGCATCCATCGGAGCAGCAACGAGTGGCATATGTTCACGATATTGAAACGCGTGATACTAAAGTCGGAATCCATGTTGCTGACTTGCCTACCAGGGATTTGCCTGACAAGACGGAGATCGTTTTTACTTTCTTTTGGCCCGAAGATCAGCGCTGGGAAGGAAGTAATTTTACGGTGGAGGTCGAGAATGCCGAATCGCATTGACTTTCTCGGGCTGTACGTCGAGTGCTGACCGTTAATTCACCACGCTTGCAAGAGTCGCTGATGATAGTCCATTCAAGATCGCGTTCGCTGGCACGGCTCTGGGACTCCACAGTCGGAAAGAAAGTGGTGATGGCGCTGACTGGTGCCATTGGAGTAGGTTATGTGGTAGCACACATGCTTGGAAACTTGCAGGTGTTTGCGGGCCCAGAAAAAATCAATGCGTATGCCGCGTTATTGAAATCCAACCCCGCCCTCTTATGGACAGCGCGGACAATTCTGATCGTTGCCGTGATCCTCCACATTATTGTTGCTTACCAGCTGGCGCGTATCAGCCAACGGAGCCGGCCGCTCGGTTACAAACGGTGGCGGGCAGTAGGTTCAGATTGGGCATCACGAACGATGCGGTGGACTGGTCCATTCGTCGGGCTCTTTATTATCTATCACCTGCTTCATTTTACGACCGGCACCCTACATCCTGCCTTCAACGAACGAGATGTTTATCACAACGTCATCAGCGGGTTTCAGGTTTGGTATGTATCAATCATTTACATCGTCGCGATGTTGGCTCTTTCGCTTCACCTCTACCATGGTGCGTGGAGCATGTTTGAATCGCTCGGCATCAATCATTTCAAATACAATCGGCTCATCCGCATTCTGGCAACTATAGTCACGGTAGTTGTCGTGGTGGGTTTCATTTCGATTCCAATAGCGGTTTTGCTGGGCTTCATATCGTGAGTGGACGGATGCCATGGAACTGAATCCGAAAGTGCCGTCTGGCCCAATCGAACAGAAGTGGAATCATCATTGCTTCGAGATGAAGCTCGTCAACCCATCCAATAAGCGTAAGCACACGATCATTATGGTTGGTTCAGGTCTGGCCGGCGCGTCCGCTGCCGCTTCGCTCGCCGAGTTGGGTTACAACGTTCTCTGCTTCTGCTATCACGACAGCCCGCGACGCGCCCACAGTATAGCCGCTCAGGGAGGTATCAACGCGGCTAAGAATTATCGTAACGATGGTGACAGTATCTATCGTCTCTTCTACGACACGGTGAAAGGGGGCGATTTTCGTTCGCGGGAAGCGAATGTCTATCGTTTGGCCCAGCTCAGCGTGAACATAATTGATCAATGCGTAGCGCAGGGTGTGCCCTTTGCGCGCGAATACAGTGGACTTCTCGATAATAGATCGTTTGGAGGTGCGCAGGTTTCGCGAACTTTCTATGCGCGAGGCCAAACAGGACAGCAGCTTTTGCTCGGAGCGTACCAGGCTCTTGAGCGCCAAATAGATAGCGGATCGGTCAAGATGTATCCGCGGACCGAAATGCTCGATCTCGTTATCATTGAGGGCAAGGCTCGAGGCATTGTGGCCCGAAACCTCGTGTCCGGAAGGATCGAATCTTATGCGGGTGATGCTGTAGTGCTTGCGACGGGCGGTTATGGAAATGTGTTCTATCTTTCGACCAATGCAAAGAACAGCAACGCAACCGCCATCTGGCGCGCCTACAAACGTGGGGCGGCTTTTGCAAATCCGTGCTTCACGCAAATCCATCCTACCTGCATCCCGGTCAGTGGCCATTACCAATCAAAACTTACGTTGATGAGCGAGTCACTCCGCAACGATGGACGTATCTGGGTTCCAAAGCTAAAAGGAGACCAGCGTCGACCGAATGAGATTCCAGTTCCGGAGCGTGATTACTATCTCGAGCGTCGCTACCCCAGCTTTGGGAACCTCGTCCCTCGTGACGTAGCTTCGCGCGCCGCGAAAGAAATCTGCGACAACGGACGGGGCGTAGGTGAACATGGTCTTAGCGTCTATCTGGATTTCAAGGAAGCAATCGGGCGATTAGGAGCCGACGTCATACGTGAAAAATACGGCAACCTTTTTGAGATGTACGAGAGGATAACTGATGAGAATCCATATGAGGTTCCAATGCGAATTTACCCGGCGGTGCACTACACGATGGGAGGCCTGTGGGTCGACTACAACTTGATGAGCACAATCACGGGCCTCTTTGTGACCGGCGAAGCGAATTTCTCCGATCATGGGGCGAATCGATTGGGTGCGAGCGCATTGATGCAGGGATTGGCTGACGGCTACTTCATACTTCCGTATACGCTCAGTGATTATCTGGCGAGAACGAAACTCGACCAGGTCTCAACACAACATCCGAGCTTTCAACAGAGCGAAGGGGAGATTGCGACTCGGGTGAATCACTTTCTTGGAATCAAGGGCAAACGAACTGTCGATTCGATTCATCAGGAGTTGGGGAAATTACTGTGGGATCATTGCGGCTTAGTCCGTAATCAACAAGGGCTCAGACTGGCGCTCTCACAGATTCCTGAAATTCGCGCAGAGTTTTGGCACAACATTAAAGTGCTGGGTAGTGATGATGAAATCAACCAGGCACTCGAGAAAGCAGGACGAGTTGCTGACTTTCTCGAGCTCGCAGAGTTAATGTGCCTGGACGCATTGGAGCGGGAAGAATCTTGTGGATGCCATTTTCGAGAAGAGTGCCAAACACCCGATGGTGAAGCCCAACGTGACGATGAACGCTTTTGTAATGTTTCAGCGTGGGAGTACGCAGGGGAACAGCGACCGCCTGTCTTGCACAAAGAGAAGCTGGCGTTTGAATACGTTCCGCCGACACAACGGAGTTACAAGTAATGCACCTGAGCCTTTACGTCTGGCGCCAACAGAATGCAACTGCGAGAGGAAAGATGGTTCGCTATGACGCGGACGACATTAATTCGGATATGTCTTTCCTCGAAATGCTGGATGTAGTTAATTGGAAATTAATCGACAAAGGCGAAGAACCGATTGCCTTTGACCATGACTGCCGCGAAGGCATCTGCGGATCGTGTGGAATGATGATCAACGGAATTGCGCACGGACCGCGTCGGGCGACGGCCGCCTGCCAGCTACACATGCGTCACTTTAAGGACGGCGACATCATTCATGTAGAACCCTGGCGCTCAAGGGCTTTTCCGGTCATCAAGGACCTCGTCGTAGATCGCAGTGCCTTCGATCGAATAGTGGGGTCTGGTGGTTATATCTCAGTTTCCACTGGGAGCGCTCCGGAAGCGAATTCTATCCCGGTTGCCAAGAACGATTCGGATCTGGCGATGGATGCGGCAGCGTGCATCGGTTGCGGTGCTTGTGTCGCAGCGTGCCCCAATGGATCGGCATCACTTTTCACTGCGGCAAAGATTTCGCACCTTACGCTGCTTCCACAGGGTCAGCCGGAACGAGGACAGCGAGTGATGAAAATGGTGGCGGCGATGGACCGGGAACACTTTGGCAACTGCACGATGCATCGTGAATGCGAAGCGGTTTGTCCGAAATCGATCAGCGTCAACTTCATCGCCCGCATGAACCGTGAATACTTGCGCGCCCTTTTAAAGTAGCAGAGCAACCGCTGGCCGATTGCGGGATTCGATCCGAAGAGTTTTTTCATGATGTATCAAACGTGGCAATTACAGGACTGAAGTACAACTCGACTCGTTTTACCCTTCATCCTGTGATGCCTTTCCGCCTGGATCTGACTGTGTGGGCCTTACGTCGTCGCTTCGGGAATACGGTGGATGTTTGGCAGGACGAAACCTATCGACGCGTGCTGGCTATTAATGATCGGGCTATTCTCGTTGAGGTAACCCAGGAGAAGGCCAGGCTGGACATCACCATAACTGGAACGAATCTTGATACCGCGGGAAAGCAAGAGACCACCACTGCACTGGAGCGACTCTTAGGGATTCGACATGATCTTTCAAATTTCTACAAGTTCGCTTCCCGCCATCCACGATTGAATAACCTGGCTACGCAGTTTCGCGGGCTAAAGGCACCGCGCTTCGCAAGTGTCTTTGAAGGCGTTGTCAATGGGATTAGTTGTCAGCAACTGAGCCTAACGGTTGGAATCATTATCCTTAATCGACTCGCGGAACGTTGCGGCCTGTCGTTCGGCCCAGCTATGTATGCCTTTCCTCGTCCGGAAGATGTGGCGCGCCTAAATGAAAGTGACCTACGAATGCTTGGGTACAGCGGCAATAAGGCTCGAGCACTCATTGAACTATCAGAATCAATAGTTGAAGGGCGGCTGGATTTACGCGAACTTGAGCGACTCGACAATCAAGAATGCTTTGAGCGTCTGGTAACCCTACGTGGAGTGGGACGCTGGACTGCGGAATATGTCCTACTTCGTGGTTTGGGAAGAACCGACGTATTTCCGGGTGATGATGTGGGTGCCCGAAAGAACTTGGAGCGCTGGCTGCGTCTCCGAAAGAAGCTTGATTACGACCGTGTGCAACGCGTCTTGAGTAAATGGAAGGGTTATGGTGGTCTTATCTTTTTGCATTTGCTACTTAAGAACCTGGACGAAGGCGGATATCTGGACTGAACTGAGGAGTCATCTCCTCAGCCCCATTTGCGCAGCGAATCCGAATCCGTACCGGTCATGGCACCATTGGAGGCGCAGGACGTCGTACTCCCAGTCTTTGGTGAGCCGCTTCACGTCTTCCGCCATTTTGCTTGCTGTCATCTTCAACCCGGAGGCAATCTTGCGCTCTTGAAGATGTCCCGTTGCTAGCGCCTTGACGTGGGTGCCGCCTACATCGACTACCAGAACCTTCTTCGTTTTCTTCGAGCCAGCTTTCATAACTTCTATCGATCCGCTGTAGGCGCCTTGTCGAAAACATCTACCCACTCGCGGAAGCGAATGGAGATTTGGGCTATGGCTTCATCTCGGGAGATTTTGTTTTCACGCCACGCCGCCATCGCATCCCACCATGTGGTCCTGCCTACGGCAAAGCCGATGAAACCTGGCATGCCGGCTGCCGCCCGCAGCCACCTCAATACGTTCTGCTTATCCGAACCACGTCCGAGCACAATGCAGCCCACTTTGGCGCGACCGTCACGTCGCGCCACCGCGACAATCTTCTCGCAGTCCTGCCGGAGATCAAGTCCTTCAATCTTCCAGACGTCTGGCTCAACCCCAGCGTCCTGTAGCATTCGAATCGCTTCAAACATCAGCCTCGGCCGCAGCTCCCGATCGTAAACTGCCTGTCCGCCGCAGCGTTCGAGCTGCGATTTCTCTGGTGGCACCAGAAGCTCAAACATAAACAACCGGTGGGTCCTGGCGAGGTATTCTGAGAGCCTGCGAAGACGATTTTCCTGCCGCTTGTTCATCGCGGCATCGCCTTCAGGGTTATAGCGCACAAGTACTTTGCCGAAGGTCGGGTTGAACTCTTCGAGGTGTTGCTCAAAATCCTCGCCATACTCAAATTCGAATTCCTTCGATCCACTCTTCTCGATGGACATGCAGGTGGTGTATCCGCGACTCCCAGCATCACGCAGGATGTCTGCTCCGAACTGCTCGTCGACGAGGATGGCTGCACGATCCCGAGGAACTCCATCGGCGACTGCTTTCATGAATCCTTCATAGATCACAAACTTGCTCGCCGCAATCTCAACAGTCTGCTCGGCCGTGAGCGGCGACTGCCAGTGGAATAACCCGTTGATATAAGAACTACGGTGATCGAAAGGAAGGACGTAGAGTGGCTTATTGTATCCATCGATCATAAATTCGACTCCTGCGCGTTAAAGAGTGTCAACGATCGCCGACGACACCTTGGACTTGTCCGCTGATATGCCTTCTGTCATTGTCAAGCAGCGTGTGTTGTCGACATCAACGAGGAAAACGAACCTGGGTACTGCTGTCATGGCATCTACTCTGCTGTGTTCTCCGGCTACAGAATCGTCGTGGAGACCGTTCATCCACTCGGGTTAATACCTCAAAGACCAACGGCGGGCCTCTTCGCTACTAGAACCGCACTTCCTGTTTCACACTGCTCGCTAAGCGCTCCTTCTATTTCGAAAAGCATCCTCTCCATCCGAGCTTCGCCAAGAAGTCTTATGGCCTTCGGGAACAATTTGTCTTCCTCCCTCTCAAAATGATGGCGAAGACTGTGTCTCAGCTCCACCAGCTCATCGTCCCAGCGATCACAGTGCTTCTCCCTTCTGAGATCCTCCATCTTTCTGACCAGCTCAAGAATTTCCTTGTGCTCTCTGTAGCATTCCCTAATCAGTGCCTGGGTCTCTACAAACTTTTCCAAAGCTGGATAGAAGAAGCGCTTCTCGATATCGTGGTGACGAGTAATCGCATCTCTGAGTTTGACAAATGTCACCATGCGTTCGCAGTCGATGACGTCCAGCTCGGTACCTTCAATCTGCTTAACGTCGTGATACAGCTCGCTAATCAGGGCCGAGCATTTCCTGTGGTCCTCCCTGAGAAGTTCTATTAGGTTCATGTTCGATCACTTTCTTCACGTCTACGAGGCAGCTTTCAAAGTGGCGCTCTTCGAGTCGATGCGATCGATCAAATCCTTCCACGCCTTCACAAACGATTCGGCGCCTTCGCGCTGTAGTTCGGCGGCGATTTGGTTATCGTCGATACCTACCTCAGCGAATCTCGCGATCACTCTTTCAGCATCACCGCCGTCGACCGGCAGAACGCCGCTGAGTTTGCCGTGGTCGGCAAATGCCAGCAGCGTCTTGTCCGGAATTGTATTGATGGTATCCGGCGCCGCGAGCGCTTCGACGTAAAGCACGTCGGACGCGTTTGGATCTTTGGTGCCCGTACTCGCCCAAAGGAGCCGCTGAGGCCAAGCGCCAGCAGTCGCAAGTTTCTGCCATCTTTCGGAAGCGAGCAGCTCGCGGTACGCTTTGTAAGTACGCCCAGCGATGGCAATGCCCAGACGGTCCTGAAGTTCCTTTGGCACCTTCCCCATCACCGCTTTGTCCCAGCGACTGATAAAGACAGATGCGACAGAACGCACTTTCGGATCGAGTCCCGCCGCGATTCGCCGCTCGACCCCTCGCAGATATGCTTCGGCCGAAGCGATATAATGCTCACGCGAGAAGAGGAGCGTAACGTTCACGGGCACACCCGCGAACGTGGCTTCTTCAATCGCTACAGTCCCTTCGCTGGTTCCGGGGATCTTTATGAAGAGATTGGGCCGTTGCGCTCTAGAATGGAGTTG
Source organism: Pyrinomonadaceae bacterium (assembly GCA_036522415.1). GTDB lineage: Bacteria > Acidobacteriota > Blastocatellia > Pyrinomonadales > Pyrinomonadaceae > PSRF01. The sequence goes on from DATDFV010000073.1 coordinate 67,046, forward strand.
AACAGCCTCTTTGACAGAACTCGCCGCATCGTATGCCAGTAATGGCGATACCTCTAAAGACGCCCAGCCATCAAGACCGTCAGTTGCGTCATAGATTGGTCGAAAGAGATCGGTAGCGTGCCTCAAATCTTCGAGGGCAAGCGCGAAAAAGAGCTCCTCGCCTGACTTACCTTCCTTTCGCTTCTGGCCGATAGCGTCGTCGTAGGAATTCGAGTTCATGATCGCATGATCGAAGATCGACGGGTTTGAAGTTAATCCGGTGATGCAGAATTCGTCGCGGTAGCGTCGCAGCGTCCCACTTGTCAGGAGCCCTCGCGTGATGTTGTCGAGCCAGAGACTCTGGCCGAGGTTGTGCAGTTGTTGCGTGGGTTTCATATTTCTTTCCCTTCTCAACGCATCTCAGTAGCCGACAAACTCTTCCGTCCGGATGTCGTCGTCATCCACTCCAGCCTCATTGAGCATCGTGTGAAGACCCTTCACCATCCCCGCCGGCCCCGCAATGTAGTAAATGGGCGAACCCGCGCGCTCTAAATACCTCTCGAGCATTTCTTTGTTGACTGGTCCAGTCTCACCGTCCCATGGCTGTTTCGATTTCTCCATGTCGGTCATGGTGGCGATCAGCTTGTAGTTCAGATTCTCTTTTTCCAACTTCTGAAGCGCTTCCAGGAACGGTGCGTCCTCAGGGCGACGGTTCGAGTAGAAAAGGAAAATCCGATGAGTAAGCTTCTCGTTTGCTGCTCGGAACAAAATGCTTCGGAAGGGAGTAATCCCAATACCACCGGCAAGCATAACAGCCGGACGTGCAGGATTGTTGTGTAGTGTCAGATTGCCAAAGGGACCTTCGATCTTCACCGCGGTCCCCAGAGGAACTATCTTCAACACTCGTTTGAACGCCGTGTCACGTAGGCGGGTCGCCACCATAATGATTTCTTCTTGAGGTGCACTCGCAATCGAAAAGCCTCGCGTATTGCCTTCGGCATCTGTCTCCGGAGGTTCCAGCAAAGTGATGTCGATAAATTGACCTGCCTTGAATGTCCAGCCGGCCGGCTTCTCGAATTGGAACGCCATCGTACCTTCCGCGACCTCTTCCCGACTTTTCAGCTTGGCCATAAAGATTGGCCAGGTTGCAGCGCTGCTCATTTGTTCTCCTTTCCCATTACTAACTGCATTCTCTGTTAGCCTCGCGCTGCGGCCGTGCTTTTCTGCAGACGCTTGTCCACGGCCTTCCAATCAATGTTGGAGAAAAAGGCTTCAATGTATTTCGGCCGCTCGGCAGGTTTGTAATCTAGTAGAAAAGCATGCTCCCACACGTCCATCACGAGCACGGGTGTAAAACCGGCGACGTTACCGTTCTGGTGTAATGTAATCCAGTGATTAGACAAACGGGCGTTCGTTGGATCCTGATAGCAAATGGCCCAGCCGACCCCGCGCATCTTGCCAATGCCGACAAAATCTGCTCGCCAGATATCATAACTGCCGAAACTCTGTTCGGCTGCGTTGCGGAATGCAGAAGTCTTATCCGCCTCGCCCGTCCCGGCCTTCATCATGTTGCCGAAGTAATACTCGTGCAGCACCATGCCATTGTATTCAAACCCCAAGCGGCGATTCAGTTCGGCGTACGCCGGCATGTCGTCCTGGTCCACTCGGCCATCAGCCAGGAATTCTGAGATCTTTCCAGTCAGTGCATTCGTCGCCTTCACGTAACCCTCATAAAGTTTGAAATGCATCTCCAGCGTTTCATCAGAGATACCCTTCAGCCCGCTCAGGTTGAACTGTTTCGCTCGGTAAGTTGTTTTCATGTTCATTCTCGTTCTCCCCCATTGGCTAAAATTTCGCGTATTCGTCCTTTCATCCATCGCACATTCGTTGAAGCGCGAGCTTCCAATTGTTCACACTTGCAACTGAGCATTCGCGTGTGATCACGAGCGATGCTCCTCCAACTCTCTCAAGGAAAAATACCCAGCTGGTCGTAACAGATCGCAACCTTGTTAATGGCGCTAATGAAGGCTGCCGTCCTAAGACTCGGTATTTTGTGATCTGTTTTCCATATCTCGCGAATCTGTTGATACGCAACGACCATCGTCTCCTCGAGGCCTGAATTGACCAGGTCAATCTCGTCAGCACCACGAGCAATTTTCCGTAACTCGTCTTCGGACAGCTTCTTGCCAGTAGCCTTCTCGACGACGCGCAGCATATTCTCGAACGTGGTTTGATCGAAGCGTTTGCCCAGCCTGCCAAAGCGAACGTGCGACAGATTCTTCAGCCACTCGAAATAGGAAACAGTCACGCCACCGGCGTTCAAATAAATGTCGGGGATGACTAGCACACCCTTGCGCAACAGAATGACTTCAGCCGCGGCAGTGGTTGGCCCGTTGGCCGCTTCGGCAACAATTTTCGCCTTTACGCGCGGTGCGTTCTCCTCAGTGATCTGATTTTCGAGCGCTGCCGGAATCAAAATGTCACACTCAAGCTCAAGCGCCTCCTCACGACTGCCTAAATTGCTCGCACCGCAAAAGTTGAGGAGTGATCCTGTTTCCTTGCGGTGCTTCATCACCGCCTCAACCTCAAGTCCTTTCGGGTTGTAGATGGCACCCTCGTATTCCGCGAGTCCGACGATTACGGCTCCGCCGTTCTGACAGAATTGCGCCGCGTGGTAGCCAACGTTTCCGAGGCCCTGCACAACAACACGCTTGCCTTGCAGCCCTGTCTCTAAACCGAGCCGCTTCATGTCGTCGCTGTTGCTACACACCTCTCGCAGACCAAAGAAGACTCCGCGTCCGGTGGCTTCAAACCTTCCGTGTACGCCGCCCTGCGAGATTGGTTTTCCAGTTACGCAAGCGAGTGCGTCGATCTGTCCTGGATGGAACGCGGCGTACGTGTCGGCGATCCACGACATCTCTCGCTGCCCCGTGCCGTAGTCCGGTGCGGGCACATCAACTCCTGGACCGATAAAGTTCTTCTTAATCAGCTCAGCAGTGTAACGGCGTGTAATGTGCTCTAACTCATCAACCGTGTAGTTCTTCGGATTGATCTTCACGCCGCCCTTAGCGCCTCCAAACGGGACGTCCATCACGGCGCATTTGTAGGTCATGAGAGCAGCTAACGCCTTCACTTCATCTTCATTAACAAACTCTGAAAACCTGATGCCGCCCTTAACCGGAAGTTTGTGGTGACTGTGCTGGACACGCCAGCCTGAAATAACCTCGTAGCCGCGCCAAGTGCGAACGGGAAATTCGAATGAGTAGACGCTGTTACAAACCTTGATCTGGTCGAGAAGACCTTTGGGATGTTCCGTGAAGGATGCCGCTAGATCGAAATATGATGAGACGTTATCAAAAAAGCTTGCATGCGACTGAAGCGTCTTCATAGAACTCCTAAAGTCCGAATCCCATCTGGCAAAGATTACAGTGGTTAACGAATTCCCAGGCCTAGATTAGGCGAGTCCGCATCTTGTCAATAGAGTGATAACACCCGGTTATCTAGAGTGTTATCACTCGATGCGCCAATACCCGTTCAGTTCCGCGAGCCATTGCTCGATCTTTTGATACTTCCTTAACGGACTCTTAACGACTCATGTATGACTTTCTTACCTTGCTTCTGCTACGGTGCGCATGAACCGCAACTGGTTTGAAATTCACCCGCGCAAAGTCGCTTCGCAGAGATGCAAGGAGAAAAGGATCATGCAGAAACGAGTCCCTTCGTTATCCGCTGATTGCGCCGCTTCAGCGTCAAAGGATTTGATCGAAGATGTCCAATCACCAATCCCAAAGGAAGAGTGTTGCGAAAGAGCGCGAGAATTCGCGGACAGAATCTCGGTGCTTCAAGCGCAGGCAGATTCGCTTTCGCAGGCGCTCCAACTGGAAAGTAAGGCTCGAGCACAGGCGGAGGAATCCAGTAGCACTAAGGATGAGTTGCTAGCCACTGTTTCGCATGAATTGCGGAGTCCACTAACCGCCATTCTTGGTTGGGTGGAAGTTTTGCGGAGAGAGAAGTCGGATGGATCTAATTATGTCCGCGGCCTGGAAATCATCGAGCGAAATGCGCGCGTGCAAGAGCAGCTGATCGGGGACCTACTTGATGCCACGCGTATCAAGACTGGCAAGTTGCGTCTTCATTTGGGCCCGGTTGAGCTTAGCTCGATTATTGATTCGGCAATTGACAGTCTGCATCCTTTGGCTGATTCACAGAATATTCGCATCCAACGAATCATCGAGGCAAAGATAGATCCTGTTTTGGGTGACCCAGCTCGTTTATTGCAAGTCATGTGGAACCTGCTCTCAAATGCCATCAGGTTTACGCCGGGAGACGGTTGCATCGTGGTCCAGCTTGGGCAGATTGATTCGCTCGCGGAAATCAAAGTCACCGACACCGGACAAGGTGTAAGTGCCGATTTCCTGCCGTATATTTTTGAGCCGTACTGTCAACCAGATGGACCGACAAGAGGTCAGGGGCTAGGCCTTGGACTGGCGATCGTGCGTCAATTAGTTGAATTACACCACGGAACAATCGTGGCGGAGAGTGGAGAGGGGAGAGGAACGGCCTTCACCGTCCGGCTTCCCTTAATGGTCGCTCAAAAAACGCGGGCGGTCGCGGTCGGAACAATGATGGATCGGAGTGGTGAGCAATCAAGGCTGTCCAACCACAGAGTCCGAAGGTCGATTGATGTGCTGTCAGCTTCCACGGGAGTGCCGAGTTCGGGGTTGCCGAGCGATGTGATGAGACTCCGTTTGTTTCCGCATTGTTAGTGAAGATAAGTCGTAAGAAAGGAATTCATTATGAGAGTTCGAGAAGCTATGACCAACCGAGTAGAGTCGTGTAGTCCCGAGACGAACCTCGCTACCGTGGCAGGTGTAATGTGGGAAAAGGACTGCGGTGTACTTCCGGTGTTAGATGTCAGCGGAAAGATCGTTGGCATGATTACGGACCGCGATATCTGCATTGCGGTCGCCTCAAGGAACCGGCTGGCTTCGGAGATTCCGGTAAGTGACGTCATGTCAAGCCACGTCTATTCGTGTCGGCCCGATGATGACATCGAAGATGCACTCAAGATCATGGAAGAGGGCAATGTGCTGCGACTACCGGTAATCAGCGATGACGGCGAACTTCAAGGCGTCTTAACCATCTATAGCGTCGTTCTTCACGCGGGAAATGATAAAAGCAAGAAGAGTCACTCTCTCTCCTCCGAGCGTGTGGTCGGTACACTCAAGAGGATATCTGGTTCCCGCTTTAACAAACCGAGTGAAGAGCGAGCAACGGCACAGGGGGCGCGAGCCTGAGCGGGAGTCGAGGCATTGTTAGCGCACGCCTTAAAGGCCAACCTTGCGATGAAGGCTTGTTGCGATCGTCCCTATCCAAAGGAAGCGCGAGGGAAGTTCGCCGCTACATCAACGACGGCCGCGCATTGACCAAGTTGCTTGTTGGGCAGTGCTTACATGAGTGAAGTCTAGGCTGCCTCCTGGCTGCTCGGTATCTCCTCGTGAGTAGACTTTAGGGCCATGCGGTGTAGGCACGCCACTATCCTATCGGCAGAAAAATCATTGGATGTTCGTACTCATGCGCCCAAAATGGAGAGGATACTGGGGAGCTCTGGTCGGTGTTGCTGCTCTGACCTTCTTGTACCGCGTGTTGATTTTTCGCCATTTGTTCCTAACAGACGTCAATATAACGGCCGTCGCTTTGAGCTACTTGTTGTTAGTTCTGGTTGTCGCATCAAGACAGGGACATGGTCCAAGTATTTTTGCCTCAATCGTAAGCACGTTCTGCTTCAACTTCTTCTTTCTCCCGCCGCCTTTTACGATTACCGTGGCAGATCCACATAATTGGGTGGCGCTCACCGCATTCCTCTTAACGGCGATAGTTGCAAGCCAAATGTGGTCCACTGCTGAGGCCCGTGCCCAGGAAGCCGTGAAGAGTCGGGCAGATATTTGGAAACTCTACCAGCTTAGCCGCACAAGCATGGCCACTTTAGATTCCGAAACCTTGATTGCTTCGATCGCTCACAAAGTACAAGATGTCTTTCACGTTCAATATTGTGCGGTTTTTGAAATCACTGACAATGGTGAGTGGCGGTCGCTCTCAGTCGCCTCGGGGCTGGATGAGTCATTCGTACCTTCGCTCAGTACTATCAAAGAGGTCGCACGTACGGGAAGGTTGACATCACTTCGTCTTGGCCCAACCAAGATGAAGACGGGATCGAAGTCCGAAGGCGCAGTGGATAAAATCGAGTCGTGTCCCATTTGCTACCTGCCGTTGCACGTAGGAACAACGTCAATCGGAGTCATGGTTCTTTGCTCTACGACACTTGACGAGAAGACCATGGAAGCTATCGCAGGTCTCGTAGCATGGACGCTTGACCGAGCGCGCATTTTGCAAGAAATAAGCCGCACAGAAGCATTAAGACAAAGCAATGAGTTAAAAACGGCCTTGCTTGCGTCAGTCTCCCACGACTTACGTACCCCGCTCACTTCTATCCGCACGTCTGTCGATAGTCTTCTCCATTCTGAGGCCAACTGGGATAGGTCCGCGCTACGTGAGTTCCACTTAATCATCAGCGAAGAGGTTTCGCGATTGACACGACTCATCGAGAACTTGTTGGCGATGGCGCGAATCGAGGCGGGTGAACTGCGTCTCTCGAAGAAATGGGAGTCAGTACCGGAAGTCTGTCACAATGTGCTCGAGCGCTGTGCCGTGGCCCTCCGTCATCACAAGGTGAGCCTCGAGTGTGATGAGTCCCTCCCCGCTGTCCTGATTGATTCTCGATTGGTAGCTGAAGCGCTTTCAAATTTGATTGAGAACGCGGCCAAATATTCGCCTATTGGAGGGAGCATATTTTTGAAGGCTGCCATGAAAGGTGATGACCTATTGATTACCGTAACAGACCAGGGGCCTGGTATTGCGCCTGAGGAAACCAACCGCCTCTTTGAGAAGTTCTATCGTGGTAGCCATTCGCCACAGAGCGGCGGCACGGGCATGGGACTCGCAATCGCTCGCGGGATCGTTGAAGCACACAACGGTCGGATCTGGTTTGAGAGTATCCCCGGCGAAGGAGCGACATTCGCATTCTCGCTTTCAGTACCGCACAAACCGCTGTCGGAAGCAGATCCAGCGGAGATTGAGCAACATTCATCGTAACCCTGCGAGGTGATTAAGAATCTAACCTTGATTCGGCATTCATCGCCGGAACACCTTAACATTTAACTCGAATTCTCAGCGACGCGACCATTCCCGATGACTCCATATGTGCGTCTCCTCACTCGGACATTGAAATCAGGGCAAGTGTTAACACCTTAAACACTAGGTACAAACACCGTCGTAAACAGTGGTGCTCGCTGTTAGATTACGAGTAGCAATAACGGTGGCGGCTATCCACTAGATGTGACCTGGTTGCTTCGCTGCTGACTTGAGGGGGGAGGATGCTCAGTGTTATGAACCAGCTGCCAAAAATCACGAGAGCCGAAACGATTTGTGCCGAGCAGAATTGGCGGCAGAGCGGAGGTGGCAGAGTCTTAACATTCGACCTGATGCTCGAGATACCGCAATCTCGAAAGGTTTCGGGAATAGAATGCCATTCGCAGATTGTTTTCGAGGACCAACGGTACACCGTGGATCAGAAAGAAGTTGTCAGAGCGTTTCCCGAAGTTGTGCGGCTCGTGCTTAGCCGGATTGGACTTGGACGTGAGCCTCACAAAGTCAAAGTCCGACAGCACCTGCCGGCTACTTCTTCATCAAGTCACGTAAACACATCACCCGTTCGCTCCTAGTGCTCACGAGTTTGCGCAAATTCTCTTACGTTCGCCGCCCACAATCTATGGTCAATGCGGTTAGCTGGTGTCATCTGCTCTTTAATTAGTTTTGCAGCGTATTTTTGAACATCGCAAACACTTATCGGTTTCACCGTGTGACCATGAAGTCGGCAGTGAAGTGCCCGTACCGGGTGGTACGGATAAACAACCGTTGAATAAAAGAGGATTGGATTACGGGGAACAGACTCATGAAGCAAGTCGCACGAATCTATCTCTCCTCCATCCACAAGTTTGTGATTAACTAAATAGATATCGAAGTATTGAGTACGCGCCAACTCTATGCCGTCCGCTATGGAATTCGCAATTCTTACTTCGAAGCCGAAACGCTCCAGTAGATAGACGGCTAAGTTACGGGAAGCGTTAGTGTCGATACAAAGAATACGATGTTGATTCGGTTGCATCTTTTTTACCGGCAGAGCTGAAGCGACCTAAGGCACCTCACCTGGACTCCCATAATTTGTTCGGGGCAAGATCGTCTCTTCGATCAACTTCCCTTAACCTAATCGTAAAGTGAATAGCAGCGATAGCGTGTTTCCACTTAGTCGTCGAGAGTAATTCCACGCGAGCTCTATGGGTCTATATTCCTTCTGGTCAAACCTACTTGCTAATTGCCCGCTTACACTCTTTTACGTCAGTCTCAGACTGACTGCTTCTCGTTCGTTCTATCTCAAAGAACATCTCTTCGAGTTTGGCATCTCCGAGAAGTAACTTCGCCCTGGGGAACAGCCAGTCCTCTTCTCTAACTACGTGGAGCTGAACTTTTTCTTCGAGTTCCAGGAGCAGGTCATCCCAATGGTAACAGGACTTCGCCTCCAGGACTTTATCGATCTCCCGCAGAGTCTCCCCGATTCTTTTGTGGTCCCGGTAACACTCGTCAACCAGGATTCTCGTCTCAATAAATCGATTTAATTCAGGAAAGAGCATTCGCTCTTCGGTCGTGTTGTGCTGAGTGAGTGTCTGTCTAAGCTGCATGAACATTTTGTTAGGTTCGCGATCAGTTTCATCATCAGCGTCAACAGTGTGCTTGTCCTTGCGCGCCAGTTCACTAATAAGGGATAGGATCTTCTTGTGGTCCCGACTGAGAAGCTCAATTCCGTTCATGGTAATCCTCCTCAACTCAGCAAAAATGCACAATCTCTTAGTTGACTCTAACAGGACGTGAATTAGGAAGTCATAAAAGAGGCATTAAGAGTCCATAAGCGAGTGGTTAAAAGAACGTTGTCTGCCCAACTCTCGCCTTTCTCCGGAATCTGAACTCGAAGGAATCATTAACTGATGAGGCTGGCAACAGACGACTGAATCGTGCGAATTAGCGGGGCTGGATATAATCCGAGCCAGAAAAGAAGCACCATGAGGACAGCGAGCGCAATAGTTCCAGTGACTGAGAATGACGGAACTACGTAGTGACCTTCGGTTGATGCACTTTTGTACATGGTCACGATGATACGGAGGTAATAGAAGAGACCAATTGCACTGTTCACTACAAGGATGACAACAAGCCACCAGAGTGCAGAGCCAACACCTGCTGCGATGATGTAGAACTTTCCAACGAAACCAGCCGTTAGAGGAATACCTGCAAGTGAAAGTAGGGCCGCGGCGAACACGAGAGCCACCCCTGGCCGTCGCCAGAAAAGACCGTCGTAGTCGCTCATCGCCTCTGCCTCTCTCGCTTCACTTGACAGCAACGTGACCACGCCGAAGGCGCCCAACATCGTTACAAAGTATGCAACCAGATAGTAAGTGACGGCAGCCGCCCCAGTACTGCCTCCGGCGAGAAATGCCACCAGTAAGTAACCCAAATGTGCGATGGAAGAATAAGCGAGTATTCGCTTGACGTTTGTTTGCAAGAGAGCCAGTAGATTGCCGGCAAACATTGACGCGACGGCGATGATCGCGAATAGGAGAAAGAGCGAGCCGTTGTTGTAGAGACCTGCTCGGTACGAATATCGCAACAGAAGCGCGAACATTCCTCCTTTCGAAACCGTCGCAATGAATGCCGTTACCGGGGCAGGCGCACCTTCATACACATCCGGTGTCCACATGTGAAAAGGCACGACTGCGAGTTTGAATCCTACACCAACAACAATCATTGCGAGGCCAGTAAGCAGGAGAATGGACGGAGCTTCGCCGCCGAACCGCGACGACATCCGCGCGATCTCCATCGTTCCTAGATCGGTGTACGTGAGCGCCATGCCGAACAACAGGAATGCGGAGGATGCCGCCGCAAGAATCAAATACTTAACTCCGGCTTCCATGCTGCGTTCGCTTGTTCGTTGGTACGCGATCAATGCGTAGAGTGAGACGCTGAGAATCTCCAGACCCAGAAAGAAGGAAACGAAATGCGTGCTGGCTACAAGGACGGTCGCTCCGAGCGTTGCGAGGAGCAGCACAATATAGAATTCCTCGCGCTGTTCCGAATGCCTTTCAAGATAGCTGTAAGACAGGAGAGTCACCACAAAGCTAGCTGCGAAAATCAGGCCCATATAGAACAAAGAGTAACCGTCCATGATCAGCAGCGTTGTCACCTGCCGCGGCGCTTGGCGCAAAATCACAAACAGCAGCGCGAATGCCGCGACATTAGCGAACAGCGTCATAGTCACGGTGAGTGTGTGGTTCCGCTTCCAGGCAACGATGAGCATGACTACGACCGTTGAGACAACGAGAGCGGTCAAAGGGGAAAGAGTGATCAGATCTGCTACGGTCAAGGAGTACCTCCCTGACCAGACGAGCCCAGAGTTCCTACTACCCAGGGATTATCCTGGCGTTGCTCGCTTACGTTCTGAATCACACTTTCTACGGACGGTCTCGCTATGTTGAATACAGGCTGGGGTGAGAAACCCAACCAGACAATCGCTGCAATTAGCAACGCCGTAATCCCCACCTCGCGAGGCGAGAGGTCTCGGAGTTTTGGATATTCCCGCATGGGCCCATGAAATGCACGCTGGATGATCCATAGGGAATAAACGGTGGCGAAGACGATGCCTACTGTTGCCAGGACGGTTAGTGGAATATTCACGCGATACGATCCAAACAGCACCAGAAACTCGCCAACAAAGTTGCCGAGACCGGGGAGCCCAAGCGAAGCAAGAGCAAAGAGCATAGTGACGGCTCCCAGACGCGGCACAACTGACCACAATCCGCCCATTTGATCGAGATTGCGCGTGTGAATCCGTTCGTCAAGCGCGCCCACGAGAACGAACAGTGCGCCAGTACTGATGCCGTGACAAAGAATCTGAATCACTGCTCCCTGCATTGCGATTCCGTTTAACGCAAATATGCCGAGCACTACGAAGCCCATGTGGCTGATACTGGTGTAGGCAACGAGTCGCTTCAGGTCTGTCTGGGCGAATGCCAACATGGCACCGTAAAGAATGCCGATAACAGCAATCACCATCGCTACGGGAGCAAAGACCCGGGCTGCGTCAGGAAAAAGAGGAACCACAAAGCGCAGCAACCCGTAGGCGCCGGTCTTTAAAAGGAGTCCCGCCAAAATCACACTGCCCGCGGTTGGTGCCTCGGTGTGCGCATCGGGTAACCACGAGTGGAAAGGGATCGCGGGTAGTTTCACGGCGAAAGCAACAAAGAACCCAAGCATCAACCACATGGCGACAGCGGGTGACATTGAGGTGCCGAGCAATTGCAGGTAGTCGAATGTGTAGATGCCTGTGGCGCGTCCATGCACGAAATAGAGGCCAACGATGGCAATGAGCATCAGCAAACCGCTCGCCTGCGTGAATAGAAAGAATTTAATGGCGGCGTAGATTCGATTCTCGTGGCCCCAAATACCAATCAAGAAGTACATCGGCACGAGCATCAGTTCCCAGAAGAAATAGAAGAGAAAAAGATCGAGGGCAAGAAAGACGCCGATGATGCCGCTAAGAATCCAGAGTAGGTTAAAGTGGAAGAAGCCAACATGCTCACGCACTTCATTCCACGAACAGAGCACGGAAATGATTCCCAGGAACAACGTGAGGAATACGAGCAACAAACTCAACCCGTCCAAGCCCAGGTGAAAGCTAATGCCGAATTGCGGAATCCAGTTGTAGTTCAGTTGGACCAGCCACTGGCCAGTTCCGGATTCTCTGCTGGGTGAGGCAACCACTACGAGGGCGAGAACAAGATCAATCGACAGCGCCACCAGCGATAAGGACCGCGACCACAAGGCGCTAAATCGATTGGCTGCCCAGGCGCCTACTCCACCTAGAAGTAGAATTATGATCATCCACGCCAAAATCATAAGAATACCGCGATCGCGATTGCGACAATTGCGCCAAACGCGATTCCAGTCATATACCAACGCACCTTTCCGGTTTCTGTCCGCGCCAGCAAGCCGTAGAAAACTTCATTGAGTCTGGCAATGCCGTCGTAGATGGAATCGATGAAATCGTCTTTGTTGGCGCGAACGAGCCACACAAACGGCTTGACCAATGAATGTTCATAGAGCCAATCAAAGCCCCAACCCCCGAACCAGAATCGGCGCAGCACCGTGCCCACTGTCGAGCCCGCAATACCTGTTGCGAAAGACCGGCGCCGAAGAAAGAAGAGATAAGCCAGATAGATTCCCGAGATCGAGACAACGGCAGCAATGATTTGCAATGCCAATTCCGTGCGCGTATCACCGCCGACGTGCTCCAGTGCGGGTAAGACACTTCCCATAAAGTTGGAAAAAAGTGGTCGATCACCAAGTGTGCGCGGCAACTCGACAAATCCTCCGACCACCGATAGAACCGCGAGCACAATCAAAGGCAGACGCAAACGAATGTCAGGTGCGTAGCTCACCTCATGGTTCAGCTCGCCGAAAAATGTGAGGAACACCACGCGAAACGTGTAGAGCGAAGTCAGTAGCGCCCCGACTAGCCCTCCAACCCACAACCAGGTGCTGCCCGATGGGGATGACCACGCGCCCCACAGAATCAAGTCTTTGCTGTAAAAGCCGGCGGTCACCAAAGGTAACGCTGACAGCGACGCCGCGCCGACCAGAAACGTCCAGAACGTCAGGGGTAAACGCGAACGCAAGCCGCCCATTTTGAACATGTCATGTTCTTCGTGCATTGCCAGAATAACTACACCTGCGGCGAGGAACAGAAGTGCCTTAAAGAAGGCGTGCGTCATCAGATGAAAAATCGCCGCAGACCAGGCACCGACGCCTAAAGCCAGAAACATGTAGCCGATTTGACTGATGGTGGAATAGGCAAGAACGCGCTTGATGTCTCTTTGCACAAGCGCGCTGAAACCGGCGAGGAGCAGGGTCGCCAACCCGATGATTGCAACCACTAATTGCACTGAGGGCGCGAGTGAAAACAACACGTGCGCTCGCGCAATCAGATAGACCCCGGCGGTTACCATCGTTGCTGCGTGAATGAGCGCGCTCACTGGTGTTGGGCCAGCCATCGCATCCGGCAACCAGGTTTGCAACGGCAGTTGCGCCGACTTGCCTACAGCTCCTCCCAATAACAAGGCACTAGCAGCCACAGCAAGTGAGGAGCCTGCTGTCCATTGCTGCGCGGCACGCTGCATCACTTCCTGGATCTGTAACGTACCCAGTTGCGTGAAGAGGAGGAAAAGACCAATTGCAAAGGCTGTATCGCCAATGCGCGTTACGATGAATGCTTTGCAGGCAGCCCGGCCGTTAACCGGGTCCTTGTACCAAAAGCCTATAAGCAGATAGCTGCAGAGTCCTACACCTTCCCAGCCGAGATAGAGCAAAAGAAAGTTGTCAGCCAGAACCAGGGTCAGCATCGAACCAACGAAGAGATTCATGTAGGCAAAGAAGCGGCTGTAGCCTTCTTCGTCAATCATGAATGCTGAAGAGTAAAGATGAATCAGGAAGCTGACAAAGGTGACAACGAGCGTCATTACCAAAGACAGCGCGTCCAGATAGAAAGCTATCTTTGGACTGAAGTTGCCAACCGAGATCCAGGTCCACAGCGTTTGCGAGTACGTATGATTAACCGGCGGCGAATAGATGAAACTAAGACCAACCCCACACGCTACAAGGGTCGCCAGGCCAACGGTGCCGACACCTATGCTCGCTACGCTCGTGCGCGACAGACGCGCACCGGCCAGTGCCAGCACCAGGTAACCAGCGAAAGGGAAAGCGGGAACTAGCCACAACCAGTGGAGCATCTCAACCTCGCATCTTGCTGGCCACGTCGACATCAAGCGTCTGCAAACGGCGATAAAGTTGCAGCACTAACGCCAGTCCAACCGATACTTCGGCTGCGGCAACGGCCAGTATGAGGATGAACATCACCTGACCATCAGCCTGCGACCATCTCGACCCCGCAACTACAAAGGCCAACCCGGCTGCATTCAACATGATCTCGATAGACATCAGGATGAAGATAACGTTGCGGCGCACGAGCACGCCTAGTAGCCCCAGCGCAAAGAGGAGGGCGGCGAGCAGGAGTCCATGCTCCATTGGCAAAGCTGGCATAGTTACAACCTCTGTTCCGGAGACTCTCTGCCGAGGTGATAGGCTCCGACGACACCTGCGAGTAGCAACATGGAGGCTAGTTCCGCAGCTAACAGATACGGGCCGAACAACGAGATTCCTACTTGCTTCGCTTCGATAGTCCCGGTTGCGAGGGGCTCAGCTCCACTCTGCCGGAGTATGTAGATAAGTTCGATGAGCAGAATGATCGTGAGTGTTATAGGGCCTAACCACACACCGGGACGCAGCCAACTACTCTCTCGCTCGGTTGAGCGTGGTCCCAGGTTGAGCATCATGATCACGAAGACAAACAGCACCATGATCGCGCCGGCATAGACAATAACCTGCGCGGCGGCGATGAACTCCGCGCCGAGCAAAAGGTAAAGCACGGCCAGCGAGCCCATAACGCCGATCAGCGAGATCGCGCTCGCGATCGGGTGCGTCTGCACGATCACGTTGATCGCGCATACCAGCGCGATCAACGCGAAGATCAGGAAGAGGATGACGTCCATTTTCAGGAGAACCAGGCGACTAGAAAGCCGGTCACCAGCAGGTTCAGCACGGCGGCCGGGAAAAGGCCCTTCCAGGTGAAGCGCATCAACTGGTCGTAGCGGAAGCGGGGTAGTGTTCCCCGCACCCAGATGAATGCGAACAGAATGAATCCGACCTTCGCCAGAAACCAGAACAGCGGCAG
>DATDFV010000074.1:0-58960 GCA_036522415.1 Pyrinomonadaceae bacterium
GCGGCGGCGTCATTCAAATTACTCCCAAGCTGACTGTTGACGAACTGTGCATGTGACCTAAGTAGTGTGTCGATTGCTTGTTTGTCACTACTTGCACGACAAAGCGCAGCAACCAACTGCGCTTCGTTTTGAATTTGCGGATCCGTTGATTGAGCAAAAGTGGTCAAAAGAGTTACTAAAGAAAAAGTAAGTAGAGCAAAGGGTTTGAGTTGCATGAGGTAAATTCGTGTTGACTACCAGGCTTGGGCCATACGTAAGGGCATCTAAGCCTGAGCCTGGTAGCCGAGCTTTTGGTGGTCAGATAACCGTTATCAACGCCATGAAGAGTTTGATCAAATCCACCGAAGGCGGTGGCGGAGGTGGCGGCGCAGTGGTTGTTTTTGTGGCTCCTTGCGGATCGCTGTCCGCGGCAAGAGCTGTCGTCGGTATTACGAATGTCATCGCAGCGACAAGGCACAGGGTTGTAAGGATAACTTTAACTCTTTTCTTCATGGTTTTTTCCTTTGTTTAAGCTGCAGTAAGGCCGCAGCGCGGTTGATTATTTGAGCAGGAACTCCTTGGTAAAGAGGATGCTCGCGTACAGTCGGTAATCTCGATTTTCTCTCTTCGTAAAGCCATGCCCCTCATCTTTCGCGAGCACATACCAGACAGGGATACGTTTACTCGTTGCAGCCACCAGTTTTGTTGCCTCGGCAACTGGTACTCGAGGATCATTCTGGCCCTGGAAGATCAGAAGGGGTTTCTTAATCTTTTCGACATTATTGAGAGGAGCGACGCGTTTCATGAATTGCCGCATCTTCGGATCACCATCATCACCGAATTCCTCGCGTTGAATATCACGGCGCCATCCTTTCGTTTCTTCAGCGCAACTGACTAAATCAGTCATGCCGCTTTCAGAAATCGTGCCTCTGATCTGGTCGCTGTAGGTATATGCAACTGAGAGCGCCAAATAGCCTCCGTAGCTTCCTCCCTGAACGAGAACGCGATCGGCATCCAGGTCTGGTTGGGTTTTGATCCAATCCAATAGCGCACCCAAATCTTTAACGGCATCCTCGCGTCGTACTGCATCGTCGAGTTGCAAGAATCGTTTTCCATAGCCCGCGGAGCCACGTACGTTTGGGTAGATCTTGGCAACTCCGAGCTCGTTCAAGAAGAAGTTGTCTTCGTAAAGAAATCCCGGGCGATATTGCTCTTGCGGTCCACCGTGAATGTCGATGATGACCGGATGTTTGCCTTTGAACTCTGTCGGCGGGCGATAGAGAAACCCTGAGATTATGCGCTTATCAAATGAGGGCCAGTGAATCAACTGCGACTGTGAGAGCTTCTCAGTATCGACTCCGCTACTAACGCTCTTGACCCAAGGCTCTAGAGTACCGTTCTCGGTATTTACGAGATAAACGTCATTTGGGCTCTTTGACGATTTGAAATTGAAAGCCAGTTCGTTGGAACCCGTACGCCACTTGAGATCAGAGATGACGCCGGATGGTAGCTCGGGCGCGGGTCGTTCCTTGTTGGCAATTATATTGAACAAGTACAGCTTTGAAATGCCATCTTCGTTGGTAAGGAAGGCTATGGTCTTTCCATCAGGCGAGAGTTGAAACTCGTCCACGTCCCATTGAGCCGGCGATGGAACATAACTGATCTTTCGTGAGGCTAAATCAATATATGCAAGTCGGCGAAAGTCTGAACCATGATCGGTAATTACATAGACTCTCTTTCCATCTTTGCTGAACTGCGGATAGTCATAATGCTCTGGCTGGCTTGTTTTAGGTGAGATGCGAGTCTTGTCGCCGTCACGAACGTTGGCAAGCCAAAGTGTGCTGTTCGACATTGACGCGAAGTCACAATAGACAACCTGCTGGTCGTCGGGTGACCAGTCATAGGCCTTCAGGTAACCTCCTGAGGATGACACGAACAGACGGTCTGTCTTTGGATCAAGAGGATTCACCAGACGCAAACTAACCCCCGGGCTTCCCACCGGACTTGAACTATAAGCGATGCTGTCGCCCTTGTTGGACCATGCGGGTTCTGTGCTTCGTGTCCGCCCATCTGAGAGGAGTACGCTCTTACGCGTGCCAATGTCGTATAGATAGAGTTGGAAAGTTTCATCACCATTGGCATCGCGTGTATAGGCCAAATACTTACCCTGTGGTTGCAAGTACAGGTCGTAGATTCCGCTTTCCTGCAAGTAAATTGAAGAGATTTCTTGTGGCGCTCCAGGACTAGCAACGCGTGAGATCCACGTCACACTGGAAAGACCCTTCAACCAGAGTTCATGCTTGGCTGGATTCCAACCGGCCAGGGGTAAACCGTACTGCTGGGTATAGGGCTGGAATTGTTGGACTAATGTGGCAGGAATCGGAGGAACGCCAGTAGTTTCAATGTGCGAAGGGCGTGAGAGATATTGACTTTGCGCCGCACTGCTCAGTCGGTGACCAAGCAGCAGGACCAAGGTGAGTGATATCCATTTTGACTTATGTATTGTTGTCACTGTAAGACCTCTATTGACCGTTGACCCTGACTGCCATATTAAGCAATTGGCATAAGCCTTATGCGGGCCCAAACGAAACAGTTTGCAATCTATGTAATTGCACGTATATAAGAAGACGAAAAATTCCCTCTCTAATTCCAACGCGACTAAAATTTTTTCAAATTGATCGAACAAAAAATTTGCAAGCCTTCAATCCTGTTGGATTTCATACTACTTAGAATACATGATGCTGAAGCGACGCCTCGTAACACACAAAAGCGCTTTAGATTCTTTTGCGTGTAGAGTCGGATCATTCGAAGCTTTTCTATCGTGCAGCAAGAAACACGTTTCGGTTAGATTTAAAGAGTCAGTCGTCTTTTCTTTAGAAGGTCAAAAGCGATGGTCCAGTTGTAGACATACACGTATGCAGCTTTCAAGTTGAGGCAGGCTAGACCCACATAAGACTGATCGATTCAGCGACTTTCCGCAGCGCCATTCTCAACAGCAACCCAAGCTGCTTATCATTGTTCGTGGAAAAAAGTCCTCAAAGATTTATTAAAAAGATATTTGGAAGTTCTCAATAACCATTGAATTGAAGAAACTGACGTGGCGGAATAGGAGCTGTCGTCCAATTGATGATCATTTGTATTGTGCGCCGGTGCGTTGGATTAGTGCTGAGTCGACAACTGATCAGTGTGAGGTCTACCAAGCTAGGACTGCAAAGTGAGTTGTTTGACTTCCCCATCAAGCCCAACCTGTTTCTTTATTAATTCTTTCCTCTACAATTTCGGCCTGAGCGACTTGTATTCCCGTGTGGTGCGCATTTCTTCAAATGGTTCCCTATGCTGCATAGAAATCCGGTGATCGCCTCTGGAAACTGACCGAGTCTAATCTATTCGCTTTAGTAAGAGTGCTCGGATAACCTGTAATTGGCGCCGGATTTTCAGGCAGGATATGCTTCCACTTCCCAATTTAGAACCAAAAGTTTCTCCAGTCTTTTGTTTTCCTAGTGGTAGAGGAGCCGCAAAAAGAAAAAGAACGTGGACTGCCGACTTCAACAACAAAAGCATCTTTGCCTGCACGAGTGTTATGCCAGTCATTTTCGAATGACAGTAGAAGGCTAATTTTCGGGATTCAGCATCAGGTGGTTTTAACGCGACATACTCGATTTGTATTCGAATCTGTCGGCTCAATCAGTGGTTCGTATGCGAACCTTTGGCTCGAATACGAACCAGTCGGGCATCCCAACTGGTGTCGGATTTGATTCGATCAGTCCCATGTAACTCGTGCTGATTCTTCCATAATGAATAACTGAAACCATCGCAGCTTCTTATTTTTGTCCTGGGCCACAAGAACTCTGAGTCGTCAAGTCAAATTTGAACTGGCACCTTTGTTGCACAGGAGAGCAAGACTATGAAATGTCTAGACAACAAAGAGATGCCAATTTATCTCACACTCAAACAGGTGCTCGAGTTGGTGAAGAAGTATTATCGCGGAACCTCGAAAGAACTTGCGGACTTAAGAACACTTGACCGGTATCAACTCGCAAGACGCTTGCCTGAACTCTTGGAAATGCACTTTGTTCGAAGTGAAAAAGTTGGAAATTCTGATTGTCGTTGGCGGGCGGTATGACTCTCGCGCTAGTTGAATCTAAAACAGGTATAATCGACCGCGCTATTGAAATTGCGGCGAAGCGAAGAAAAACTCTACTCGCCTTAAAAACCGCCATTCGCTCAAAACAGATCGAGGAAGCAGATCGTCTCATATCAGAATTAGTACCAGATGAAGCGAACAATCGAATTAATCAGAGTAAGTACCGAGTCGCAGGCCGCAGAAGATAAAGCCTCGATTCAAGCACAACGCGCGATCAACCGTCGCACCGCGATGGCTTACGGCCTGACTATTGTTCGCTCCATTGAACTGTCGGACGTGTCTGGTTCGGCAGTATTGAAAGCGCCTGAGATTCAGGAACTTTTAAGACTCATGGAATCACCGGAGATTCATGGTGTTGTGACTCGTGAGTTCTCACGCCTGATGCGTCCCGAGAACTATGCTGACTACGCGCTACTGCAAGTTTTTGTCGATACGAATACCTGGCTTTACCTTCCCGAAGGCCCGATCAACTTCGCATCTACAGACGGCCGATTACTCGGAACTTTACGCGCGGCAATGGCCGGAGTTGAACGCTTGGATCTGTTGAAAAAGACATGGGCGGCGCGTGAAGAAAAGAGACGTAAAGGCGAGTTGGCCCAAAGCAGAATTGTTCTTCCATTTGGCGTTGATTATCCGTGGCGCTACACAGCGGACGCCGAGAAGGTCAGAGAGGCATTCCGGCTGTTTCTGACCGGGGAGACTTCGTACACGGAGATCGGGCGCAAAGTCGGGATTCGAATGGAGAACTTGAGAAACATTCTGCGAAATCCAATCTATACCGGCTGGAGAGTGATCGATAAGAAGCGCGATATGTCACTCGCCGGGAAGTACACAACTAAAAACGGGCGGCAAGGTGATAGAAGGAAGATTGCCCGCGCCCCTGAAGAAGTGATCCGTGTCAAGGTTTTAGAGCCGCTTATCTCTGAATCCGAATTCAATCACGCACAGCGGCTGATCGAATTGAAGACAAAACGCAGAACGAAGCCGGTCTCACGGTTCACATACAACAGCTTTTTAAGTTGCTCGCTATGCAACGGAATCATCTATACGAAATATCGGCGGGCTGATTACTACGTGTGCAAGGCGCGGCATATTACCCACACATGCGAAGCGCGATACATGCGCAAAGAAAGACTCGAACCAGAACTAGATCAGCTCTTTGCCAAGCGACTTACAAACCCTCGCGTCCTATCCAAACTCGTTAACGGTTTGAATCAGAAACGCCCCGCAGTGGACGCGGAAGCTTTGGCGGAGCGATTAGCTGCACTGGAGACAAAACGCCAGCGAGTGCTTGATTACTATTTCGAGGGCGGAATCACAGCAGACGAGCGCGATGCCAGGATCACGGAAGTTGAGAACGAGCAAAGAATCGTTTCAGGACTGCTCGCTAAGAATCAGCCGAATCCGAACATTGAAGTGGATCGCCTCGTTGAATTGTTCTCGGTGTTCAATGAATTCGATCTGCTTCAACGAACGGACAAACGGGCGCTATTGGGCGCAATCTCTCCGGAAATTCTGGTTAATGATTACAAGATCGACGGACTATTTTTCAGCCTCGACGTAATCCCTGTGGGCACGGATTCATAGCAGCTGCGAGCATGAACGACGCCGGGAACGTTAACGACATTGATGCGCGACTAATTGTCACCTTCTGATCTTCAAGTGGTTGTCGCAATACTTCCAACACGCTGCGGTCAAACTCCGGCAACTCGTCAAGGAAGAGCACGCCTTGATGTGCGAGTGACACTTCACCAGGCCGAGGCAGGGCGCCACCGCCTATCAATCCAGCATCGCTGATTGTGTGATGCGGTGAACGAAATGGTCGCTCGGTTACCAGGCCAGCGCGTCCGGTTAGACCAGCAACCGAATGAATCTTTGTGAGTTCAAGGGCTGCGTCAAACTCGAGTGGCGGCATAATTGTCGGTAGTCGTTTCGCCAACATCGTCTTGCCCGAACCTGGTGGTCCGATAAGTAAAATGTTGTGGCCGCCGGCGCTCGCAATCTCCAGCGCTCTTTTGGCTGAGATCTGTCCGCGTACCTCTTTAAAGTCCACAGAATAATGTTCGGGTTGATTGAGTATCTCCGACGGATCGATCCTTAGAGGCTCGGGTGGATTTGGTGATCGCAACGCGGCGATGAGATCGACAGCGCTGCGCAAATCCGCAACTGGATATACGTTCACCCCGGAGACAACCGCCGCTTCCTTAGCATTCTCCTCCGGGAGGATTACGTGACGAATCATTGTTTCGCGCGCGAGGATGGTGATGGGAAGTGCACCTTTGATGGCGCGAACTCGCCCATCCAGCGAGAGCTCGCCAACACCTAGGATGTGAATCAGGTTCTCCTCTTCAGCCAGATCTCCATTAGCGCCGAGTATTCCGAGAGCTATTGGAAGATCGAAGCTCGCGCCTTCTTTGCGTACGTCAGCCGGCGCGAGATTGATGGTCGTCTTTTGAAGCGGAAAAAAGAAGGAACAGTTTTGCAGTGCCGCGCGAATGCGTTCGCGGGATTCGCGGACGGCAGCATCGGGCAGACCGACGATTGTTACTGTTGCACCTTCACTGTCGCCTCGGGTAGGGGTTATGTCGACTTCAATATCAACTAGATCTGCGTCGATTCCGTAGACTGCTGCGGATAGCGTGCGGAAGAGCATGGTGAGGTCGCTCCAATCTAAAAAGTTTAGTTTAAAAGTGTGTCGTGAGTGGCGAGAGTATAGCACGGGCCTGTTGTCCGACGAACTTTTAGTTTGTCGGGTGTGACCCAAACGGGCCCGATCGGTCATCACGACAAACTAAAGTTCGTCGGACATAAGAAAAGCGCGCCCGAATTTTTCCGGACGCGCTCGAAGATCTAATAGAAAGTTGTTTATCGTCTTCGTGACGGTGCAGGTGCCGAACCCGGCAACTTAACTTCCTGGCCGGCACGCAACTCAGTATCAGCAGTGATACCATTCAAACGAGCGAGATCGTTTGGATCAAGGTTGCGTGATGCGGCAATCTTCGCGATTGTGTCACCCTTGCGGGCACGATACTTCGTCAGAGTTGCTGCTGGCGAAGCTGATGTATCAACCGCCGATTTCTCACGCACCCAGCGCGTCAGTTTCACGCCACTATTTGGAACTACGAGCTTAGTTGTTGACTTAAGATCCACGCCACCATTCATCGCTTGAAGCTGAGCTACGCTGACACCGGTTCGACTCGCAACGTTCTGTAAGTCCTCACCAGGTGCCACCGAAATCACTCGAGCACTCTCGCGTTTGTCAGGAGCGATCCGCTTCAACACGCTCGCGAACTGATTCGCGCGACCAGCAGGAATTCGCACGTTGTAAGTATCGCCGCGAGGCGTAACATCTCGCTTCAACTCCGGATTCAAACCACGAATCGTCTCGAGGCCTGTGTCAGTGGCGTCGGCAACGAGTTGAAGACTCGTCGCCGTCGGGACCTGAACGACGTCATACGCCATCGGCGAGTCTGGCTTAATTCCCTTGAAGCCGTATTTCTCAGGATTCTTGGCAATCAGAATCACCGCGAGAATGTTCGGAACGTAATTGCGTGTCTCCTGTGCAATGTAGGGATAGATCATCCAGAAGTTCGCGGTACCCGCTCTCGCAATCGCTCGATCGATGTTACCGGCACCGGTGTTGTAGGCTGCCATTGCCAACTCCCAGTTGCCGTTGTAACGCTTTGAGAGATCTTTCAAGTATCTTGCTGATGCGCGTGTCGCTTGTTCAAAACTATTTCGCTCATCGATATACGCAGTCTGTCGCAACTGATACGTGCGGCCGGTGCCGGGCACAAATTGCCAGAGACCTGAAGCTGACGCCCACGACAAGGCTTTTGGTTTCCAGGCACTCTCGACCTGCCCTAACCAGGTGACATCAAGCGGCACACCTTCTTCAGCGAAGATCTTGCGCGCGAGTTTCATGAACTGTCCCGAGCGGCGCAGTCCGTTCTCCATCGTTGAACGACCGCGACCCTGGTAGTAATTGATGTAGCCCTGAATTAGTGGATTGAGAGTGAAGGCAAAGTTAACGTTCTGCTTTGACTGTTCCAACGCTGCCAAATCTTCACCAGAAACTCTGGACTCGTCTTCAGTCAGGACGAGTTTGCTTAACTCATCGAGAGGTGAAGGTTCAAATCTCTGATCACGAAAACCTATTTGCGCAACCGCTGGAGTCTTTTGCTCCTGCGTGTTTTGCGCTGCTACGTTCTGAGCAGCATTGTTCTGTGGGCCGGCAGGAACCTGAAGCGGGACTTCTTCTCGATAGATTCGCTCGACCAGTTCGAGGTAATAGGTCTGAAGCTTTTGGCTGGCGCGCACATCGAAGCCCGATTCGAGAATCGTATCAACTGCTTTGTCGAACTCATCTCTAGCCTGTTCGCGCTTGTTGTCTTCGAGGTTCAGTTTACCCTTGCGGAAGTGGTCCTCAGACTTTGCTATGACTTGTGAAATGCGAACATCAGATTG
Source organism: Pyrinomonadaceae bacterium (assembly GCA_036522415.1). Lineage (GTDB taxonomy): Bacteria > Acidobacteriota > Blastocatellia > Pyrinomonadales > Pyrinomonadaceae > PSRF01. The sequence goes on from DATDFV010000074.1 coordinate 8,591, forward strand.
TTCTACAGCAGTCGGGATGTTGCGAGCAGATGAAGCCGCAGGAATTTGAGCAAAGTTGGTGATCGGCGAAAGACCAACGGCCACTAACAAAGCTACACGGGGCATCAATCGAGGAAAGCTCACTGACATCAATTTCGAATTACTCCTCAGGCTCGAGTGTGAAATGCCGGGTGATGATCTACCTTGCGTACAGGAAGGTCCCTCGGGTCTAATTCACAACTGATTTGCTCATTAACTAATGGCTCCTGTGGCTTGATAACGCGATGACTCTTCTATAGTTAAGGAGCCAAAACCACACCGGAGGTTATCACACGGTTTTTTTGGGTGTCAAACAATACTCCACGTTATAAACACACTCTGAAATGGTTAACTTTTCCACCAGTTCAGAACTAAAAGATGCTTCGACCGACATACTGGTTGCGCCAGGCGACGACGGCCTGATTGGTTAACGCCTGCACTCGGTCGCAAGTTGCAAAACTTCACCCATTCCCCAGCCCAAGTAACGCGTAAACGGCGGTGGTAAAGTTCACCTCAAGAATTACAAGAGTTGAGCTCAAAATCTCGGAGCATCAAATCAGTACAGAACAGTTTTGACGACGTTTCGAAATACAATCACAAATCGCATTGAAAGCAACGCTTCCCCTCGGTTTTTGCCTCGAAATCGATAGGAACGGGTCTTGCCCAATTCTTCCCAGGCATGCTGTCACTCCGTCTCGATTTGGATGGATGGGAGAGCGCCCCAACGTATTCCCGATTAGATAGTGAGCCGAAAAACCATGTCTACTGCCATAAGAGAAGCCGACGTACGAGAGTTTCCCAGGCGAGTCGAACCGATTGAGAAATCCGACGCCGGGCAACTGTTTTTTAACCGCGAACTCAGTTTGCTTGAGTTCCACGCACGTGTGCTGGAAGAAGCGCTGGACGTTACGAACCCTTTACTCGAGCGCCTCAAGTTCCTGGCTATTTTCTCTTCTAATCTTGACGAGTTTTTCATGATTAGAGTCTCGGGGCTCAAAGAGGAACTCGGGCATGTCACCGCTCCATCTCCAGACGGTTTGACGCCCGAGCAGCAACTTGAGCGAGTGCGCGAGAAAATAGTGCCCCTGGTTGCACAGCAGTCGAAGTATCTACGTGATGATGTGATTCCCGGGCTACGTCAAGCTGGGATTGAACTTGCACAATACGACGCGCTGAGTAACTACGAAAAGCATAGTGTTAATGAATACTTCACTGAAAAAGTATTTCCGATTCTAACTCCGCTTGCGGTCGATCCGAGTCACCCGTTTCCTTATATCTCACCGCTCAGCCTGAACATTGGGCTGATGGTGACGGCACCGGAAGGGAAAGCTCAAGCTTTTGGCAACAAGCATTTTGAACCACGTTTCGTGCGCATCAAGGTTCCGTCACTGGTGCCGCGGTTAGTTCCAGTTGGCTTTTCTAATTCCAAATTCGTCCTGCTCGAAGACCTGATCGAAGCAAACATAGAAACGCTTTTTCCTGGAATGGACCCGGGACCATGTTATCGCTTTCGAGTGACTCGTGATGCAGACATAGAAATAAGAGAAGAGGAAGCGCAGGATCTTCTCAATCAAATTCAGGCTGAGCTGCGTCAGAGAAGGTTCGGCACTCCAGTCCGCCTTGAGGTCTCGGCGAATATGCCTGAAGAGCTTGTTGAGTATCTGACTGAGTCTCTCGCTCTTCAGGATACGGATGTTTACAAAGTAGATGGTCCATTGGCAATTCAGGAGTTAATGTCGCTGTATGACCTCGATTATGCAGATTTGAAGGACGTACCGTTCAAGCCGTCTGTTCCCAAATGGTGTTCTGATTCAGGGAGAATTTTTGAAGCTATTAGCGAAAGCGATCGGCTGGTTCATCATCCGTACGACTCTTACGATTGCGTGACGAGATTTATTAACCAAGCGGTGGTTGACCCGGATGTTCTCGCAATCAAGATTTGTCTCTACCGAACTGGGCCTGAGTCCCCGATTCCACCGGCTTTGATTCGAGCGAGCGAGCGCGGGAAACAGGTCACCGCTTTGATAGAACTCAAAGCCCGGTTCGACGAAGAACACAATATTGAATGGGCGAGAAAACTGGACGAAGCCGGCGTTCACGTTGTCTATGGCATCGTGGGATTGAAAACACACGGCAAGTTAACGCTTGTCGTACGACGCGAGAACGGCGAGCTCAAACGCTACGTGCACATTGCATCAGGAAATTACAACCCAACGACGTCGTGCACCTATACAGACTTGGGTCTCTTCACTGCTGACGATGCAATTGGCCGCGATGCAACGGAGCTGTTCAACTATCTGACTGGTTTTTCGCAACAGAAGAACTATCGCAAGTTGTACGTTGCTCCTGTTAATTTGCGGGAAAAACTGAACGAACTCTTTGATCGGGAGATTGCTCACCAACGAGGCGGCAGGCCGGCACGAATAATCGCAAAATTCAATCGGTTAGCCGATCAACAAGTCATCGAAAAACTCTACGAAGTTTCCCGTGCAGGTATCAAAGTGGATTTGGTTGTGCGAGGTATTTGTATGTTGCGTCCGGGTGTTCCCGGATTATCCGAGAATATTCGTGTGCGCAGCATCGTTGGTCGATTTCTCGAACACAGTCGCGTTTTCTACTTCTCAAACGGGGGCGACGAAGAGTTCTACATCGGCAGTGCGGATTGGATGGCCCGAAATCTAAAGAACCGCATCGAGGTAGTTACACCGTTGGAAAACTCATCGGCGAAAGCGTATTTGAAGGACGTGTTGTTGAAAGCTTATTTAAATGACAACATCCGAGCGAGAGAACTTCAATCGGACGGCAGTTATCGTCCAGTGCCTAAACACTCTGAACCAGAGTTTGATAGTCAAGCCTATTTCATTGGACGAACTCCCAGTAATGTTTAATCCCAGTTCATGTACGACAGGCTGACAGCCTGTCGTACTTCCCGCACCCGTATCCCCTTAGCCCCATCGTTCACCGGAAACTTTCCGGTCTTAACACCTTCGAGCGGATTGGGGAGTTGTCATGTATTCAATGCGCAAGTGGCGAGGGTTGATCACCTGTCTGGTGATTCTGTCGTGCTTATCAACTATCAACACGAGTTCTGCGAAACCTAAGGACAAGAAACTTCCGAAAGGCACCCCCGTTCTGTGGCGACAACCGAGCGATATCGCGACGCGTGATCTCTATCTCGGTCCGGGCGGCGAATCAATGCGACCTGATCTTCGCCGAATAACTTTTATCAAAGAAGAGAAAGGTGGCTATTCAAAGAAGTATCGCGTTAAAGACGCGTCAGGGCGTGAATGGGTAGCCAAGATTGGCAAGGAAGCTCAGTCTGAGACTTCTGCTGTTCGATTGTTGTGGGGTTTGGGATATCTGACTGAGGTCAACTACCTGGTGCCTCGAGTGACAATTCTTGGAAAAGGCACATTCAATAACGTCCGATTTGAAGCGAGACCAAAAGGGTGGAAGCGACTCGACGACTGGAAGTGGAGTCGTAACCCGTTCAATGGAACTCCAGAGCTTCAGGGATTGAAAATAATGATGGCCCTCATCAACAACTGGGACCTGAAAGACTCAAACAACAAGATCGTCTATGTCGAGAAAAACGACGAGCTGCGCTACATCATCAGCGATCTCGGTGCGACGTTTGGACACGCCAGCACGACTCCGCTCTTGTGGCGTATAACTCGCAGCCGTAACAATCCACCCAAATACGCAAAAACAAAGTTCCTCGAAAAGGTGAAAGGCGATCGTGTCTCGATCCATTTCGGTGGGAAGAATCGCGGCCTTCTGAAGAACATCTCTGTTCGAGATGCTGAATGGATCGCTACTTTGCTATCTCAACTGAGCGATCAGCAGATTCGCGATGCTTTCCGGGCCGCCAACTACTCGCCCGCAGACGTTGATCTGCTCGCGTCGACCGTACGTAATCGAGCTGAGGAATTGGCAAGTCTGCGGCCGAGCATACGAATAGGCTCGAACCGCTAAGAGTGGATGGTAACGAGTCCTAACAAACGGAAAGAGATCTTAACGCTTGCGATTGTGTTCGCGGGTGTGTTGTTGATTAGTGCGTTCGCCGTCTACGTAATCGGCGGCAGGGGAACCCCATCAACTACAACGACAGGACAAGTGGAGGAACCTACTGCGGCAGGACGACAACCAATCGAACGTCCGTCACCAACTGCAGGAACGGGTAGTGGGACCTTTATTGATGAACTGTTTGGCAATCGAAACAGCGATGTCCTTGTGACGGGCGAGCGTTGGGCCGCAACCATCGGCCGAATCTCGTTGCGGCTCCTACTTGCCGCTTTGCTAGGTGCAGCGCTCGCGTATAGACCACGCAAACGTATTCTCGCGCTAAAGCGAAATCCATATGTTTCCCAGACTCAAATACTGCTCGCAATCGTAGCTGCAGCGCTGATGATAATTGTTGGTGACAACGCAGCGCGGGCGTTCGGAATTTTTGCGGCGGTGTCGTTGGTTAGATTCCGGACTAACATCCGCGACCCAAAGGAGATCACCGTGCTCTTAATCAGTCTGGCGTTAGGCTTAGCGGCTGGTGTTGGACGATGGGACCTGGCGCTAGTCCTGGCGATCTTTTCGTTGATCGTCCTATGGTTACTTGAATGGCGTGAGCCGCAAATGGTGTCAAGGTCGATGGAATTGAAGGTTGCTACGCGTAACGTGGTGTCGACGCAACAGGCTTTACGAGCAATCCTCAAGAAACATGACTTCGACAAAGAGCTGCGCGCCATCGACCGAGATGTTACGGACGAATCACCCGGCAGTCTTGTCTATTCGATTGATGTAAGTCCGATGGTCAGTACGGATGAACTAAGCGAAGAGCTTTTGCGACTTGATGGGAATAACGTAGAAGCTATTGAGTGGGATCAAAAGAAGAGTTATTCCTATTTGTATCAGTAATGTCCGACGAACTTTAGTTTGTCGTTGCAACCAAACTCAGATCCGTGACTTACAAAGGCCCCACAAACCCCCGGGCTCGCTAATGGCACCACGACAAACTAAAGTTCGTCGGACATTTGGTCGCTTCGCACACCGGTTCCCATCCATAAAAAACCCACGAGTCATCGCGGCTCGTGGGAGTACTGTTTCAGTCTTACTTAAACTTTACTTCTGTTTCGCTCCTGCTTGTTGAGCCGCTACCGCAGCCGCAGCGTTATTCTGATCGATGTTTGCTGCGTAGTCCTCAACGAACTTCTTCATGTTCCCATGTCCCCAACGAGTGTAGAAATCATACTTCTTCATCTCGCTGTAAACCTGATCGAAGTTCCAGTGGTAATTGTTGAATCGATAAACCGCGCCCATCACTCCCGTGCGATGGCGCCCACCCGCACAATGCACATAGAACTTACCTGTGGTTGCATCGCCAGTGAGTTTTAAGAACTGTTCTATCTTGGCGCTCTCGGGATAGCTTGTGTCGCTCATTGGAATGTTTACGTAATGCATCCCTAACGCTTCGACACTGGGTTTCTCATACGCTTTCGGATTGTCGGTCAAATCAATAACGGTCGAAATTCCGAGCGCGGCCAGCTCTTTGTAGTCCTCTTCCTTGGGTTGACCACCTCTAAAGAAGCGCTCATCCATTTGTCCAAAATTCTTAATTTTTACGTTTGTTAGATTGGGGTTTTCAGTGGACTGTGCCAGAGCACTTCCGGCAGCAGCGAGGATTAAAGTGACGATTGCAACTAGAATAGAATAACGATTTCGCGGCGGCTTACTCATCCAGAACTCCTTGATCTGAGGCCTTTCGGCAGAACAATAAACTTTCGGGCTACAGTTGCGTTTTGAAGATTCAGTCCCGCTGTGGGAATGCGTACCGGTTTTCTTTTTTACTTAATTGCGACTGCCTTTGCCGCCGCGGCTAGTATCAAAAACCTGAACTAAGATTCGCATATCCGCGGTACGGTTGCACAAAAAATAGTGCCAATTTCCAGAACTGGCAAGCCTCTTGGGTGGTACGACAGGCTGTCAGTCTGTCGCCGATCCTCGGACGCAAAAGACAGGCTAACAGCCTGTCCTACGCCGAGCCTAATTCTGCCTCGCATTTGCTGCCTGCGGTAACCGTTGCGGTCTGGGGCTCGAAGTAGCCGGCGGTTCAACCTTCTCTTTGAGCGCCTCGCGAAAGACTTGTCGCATATTCTCCACAAAAACAAATCGGATGTCCTTGAATGGTTCTTTTGGAACCTCATCAAGATCCCTGCGATTTTGTTGCGGAAGTATTATCGTTGAAACTCGGGCTCGCCTCGCTGCAAGCACCTTTTCTTTCACCCCGCCAATGGGCAGCACATTTCCACGAAGGGTAATTTCGCCGGTCATTGCTACGTCCTTACGAACTGGACGTGCAGACAACGCTGAAACCATCGCCGTCGCAAGTGTGATTCCGGCTGAAGGTCCGTCTTTGGGAATCGCGCCTTCGGGGATATGGATATGCAGATCGTAATTGCTGAAGTCTTCTTCAGCGATGTCCAGTTCTTTCGCTCGCGACTTCGCATAAGAGTATGCGGCTTGCGCAGACTCTCGCATCACATCGCCGAGTTGACCTGTTAGTACTAGATTTCCTTTTCCTTTCATTCGCAGTGCTTCAATGAAAAGCACGTCGCCACCAACCGCCGTCCAGGCAAGACCGGTAGCAACACCAATCTGGTCCTTTTTGAGTGCTTCTTCAGGAATGATTTTTGGCGCACCAAGAAATTCATGAAGATTTTTTAGCGAGACTCTGACTGAGCCCTTTTGACCTTCAGCGATCTTGCGCGCGACCTTGCGACAGATTCGACCGATCTCGCGCTCCAACTGACGCAGACCAGCCTCTTGTGTGTACTGCTGAATCATCGCAGTAAGTGCGGTCTTGGAAATGTTGAGTTCCCGCGCCGTGATTCCGTTCTCCTCCATCTGTTTTGGAAGCAGGTGTCGGAGCGCAATCTCACGTTTTTCTTCCTCCGTGTAACCAGCGAGCCGGATCACTTCCATGCGATCACGGAGTGCGGGCTGAATTGTGTCGAGGATATTTGCCGTCGTCATAAAGATGACGTTAGAAAGATCAAACGTAACACCGAGATAGTTATCTCTGAATGAGTTGTTTTGTTCCGGGTCGAGCACTTCGAGTAGTGCTGACGAAGGATCACCACGAAAATCAGCGCCAACCTTGTCGATCTCATCCAGCATAATCAGCGGGTTGTTAGTTCCCGCTTGCTGCACGGCTTGAATAATGCGTCCGGGCATTGCCCCTACGTACGTTCGACGGTGACCTCGTATTTCAGCTTCGTCATGAACCCCACCAAGTGAAAGCCTGACGAACTTGCGATCTAAAGCCCGTGCGATAGATCTACCAAGCGAAGTTTTGCCAACTCCCGGTGGGCCAACCAAACAGAGAATTGGACCTTTCGGCTTCTCTTTCAACTTACGAACTGCCAGTGCCTCAATGATCCGATCTTTTACTTTCTCAAGTCCGTAGTGATCTTCATTGAGGACTTGTTCGGCCTTCTGTAAATCAAGATTATCTACCGATGAACGCGACCACGGCAGATCGGTCATGATCTCCATCCAATTGCGCAACGTCGCCGTCTCAGCTGCGTCAGGATGCATCCGCTCCAACTTTTTGAGTTGGCGCAAAGCTTCCTCTTCCGCGGGCTTCGGCATTTTCGCGGCCTCAATCTTCTCTCGAAACTGCGCGATCTCCTCGGCAAGTTCGTTACCCTCACCGAGCTCGCTTTGAATCGCCTTCATTTGTTGACGCAGATAGAATTCTCGTTGCGAGCGATCGATGTCGGCGCGTGCCTGCGTATTGATCTCCTGTTGGACCGTCAAGACCTCAATCTCTTTATTCAGCAGATCATTCACGCGTCGAAGCCGCGCAGTCGTATCAGCGATGTCCAAAACAGATTGCGCATCTTCGACCTTGAGTTCCAGATTTGAGGCTGATAGATCAGCGAGCCGTCCGGCGTCATCCAGGTTGGCAATGATCGCCATCACCTCGGGTGAGATGTTCTTTCCAAGGTTGATGGCCTTCTCCATCGAGCCGCGAACATTCCGAACCAGCGCTTCGACTTCGAGTGAACGTTCGGGTGGCAGGATCTCCGGGATAACACTCACCTGTGAACGCAAATACTCACCACTCGTATCAACTGAATCGACGTGCGCTCGAGCGAGACCTTGAACCAGAATGCGTATGCGACCATCCGGTAGTTTTAACATGCGCATGATCACAGCGGCGGTTCCTACCGAATACAAATCATCTGCGGTTGGCTCTTCCTTATCGAGATCCTTTTGCGACGCGAGAAGAATCATGCGGTTCTCACCTAAAGCTTCATCAACAGCGCGAATAGATTTTTCTCGTGAAACAAACAGCGGCACGATCATAAAGGGGTAGATCACAATATCTCTCAGCGGCAGTACGGGAAGCTCATTTGGGATCTGCAGCTGTTGATCTACGTCTGTGGTGTCGATTGCTTCGGTAAACTCTGGTTCTTTCGCGATAGGCATAATTGCGTCACCTTATTGCCGATTTCCGATTGCCCAAGTCTCGTTGAATTTTACCCAGCTTGGTCTTTTTTCGAACTTCGGAACATGGTTCAAGTCGTTTTGTCCTGACTCGAGTCGTTAACACGGACCATAAACTCGCCGCCTCTACGATCATCAAGCTTTGGCAATTTGATCAGAAGTATTCCATTTTCGAGTGTCGCCTCTGCGCCGCGGACGTTGATTGTCCAGCGTAGTGGAACGACTCTGTTGAACTTGCCGTAACTCCGTTCGGAGCACATGTAAGAGATTATCCGACGTCTCGCCGGTCTGCGTTTTTTTTCTCCCCAGATCCTGAGTTTTGTGTTGCACAAACCGATCTTAATTTGATCGCCGGACACGCCGGGGAGTTCTACTCGGAGCACGATCGAGTCTTGAGTTTCAGCTACATCGACAGGCGGAGCCCAAGCTCCCGAAGCGAGCGGGTTCTCAGCCTCAGTAGCTTCCTGCAACGCCGCGTATAGACGACCAACGCGATCCCGAAGTCTTTGTAACTCGAGTCGCTCAAGACCAGTTGCTCGAATCGGCTTGATCATTTCGCTAATGATACTTCAACTATTTTCGACCTGTGACGCCGCCGGATCTTGTACGAACCAGCTGTTTCAATTCCGTCATAAACTCCGAAACGTCCTCAAACTCTAGATATACCGAAGCGAATCGCACATACGCGACCTTATCGAGCTCCTTCAGCCGTCGCATAATCATCTCACCAATCTTGCTTGTTGGCCGTTCACGCTCAGGCGACTCCTGTACGTATTTCTCGATCGCGTTCACAATGCCGTCAAGCTTGGTTGATGGTACCGGACGTTTCTCACAAGCCCGCAACAATCCTGCCATGACCTTGTTGCGATCAAAAGTTTCTCGGCGACCATCTTTCTTAACGACCATGTACGGAATCTCATCGATCCGCTCGTAGGATGTAAATCGTCTTTCGCAGCGTAAGCACTCGCGGCGGCGACGAATAGCATCGCCTTCTCGCGATTCCCGTGAATCCACCACTTTATCTTCGAGATAGGCACAGAATGGACACTTCATTAGATTTGAACCTCGCTCTTGTGGGTTCCATTAAATCTGTAATTGGGCTTTGGCACCTTTGGTCTTTGGCCTTTGGTCTTTGGTCTTTGGTCTTTGGTTCAGAGTCTAAACGAAAGACCGAAGAGCAAAGGCCAAAGCCCAAAGGCCGGTCCCTCGTTCAATTCGTCTCGGGAACAAGTTCCTCTTCCTCAACCACGTGCTCAACGGCTTCCGACGAAGTAAGCGCGCGAAGCTTTGAAAAATTTAGATCACCGCGAATCAGATAAAAAAAGCCAAAGAAAAGTGCCGGGCCAAAGTCGATGATATGCATGACTATTGAAATTGCGGCCGCAGTCTCCGGTGTAGTCCCAAGAAAAATTAATCCCGCTGCTGTAGCTGTATGAAATGCGCCAGCCGCGCCGCCTGGTGTGGGCACCAACGATCCTGCCAGCGACCAACCCATCACGAAGATTGTCTGCGACAAGCCGAAGTTCATACCAAAGGCACGAATAATAAGGAGATTCGCGAAAGCAACGCCTATCCACAACAGTGCAGACCAGCCTGTCGTTTCCGCGAGTTCACCAAAGTTTACAAGCACCCGCAGAGCGCCAGCGAGTTGCTCCAACGTGCCAATAATCAGTCGCGCTAATCGCTTCGGAATGAAGTGCCATCGTTCGAAAAGGCGATTGCAAATGTTTATAACTTTTTCGTGGTTTCGTCTAAACCACGCCAGGCCCACGATTCCAAACAGGACTCCGATTAACAACACAATGCCAAGACCGCGTACCTTCGGAAATTCTTTTTCTAACGATGCCGGCGGCCGAAACCAGAGGAGATTGACCGCGAACAGCAAAATGACCGCCATCAGATCATAGATACGCTCCACCATGATCGTTACGAACGCCGCACTGGGTCGCACTCTCGGATCCCGCATTGGCAGCACCACCGGTCGAACAACCTCACCAGCGCGCCCGACCAGGAAAACGGTTCCGAATCCGACTGTGGTGGCGGCGAAAAGATCGGAAATCCGTGAAGGTGCGAGCGGACGAAGCAATGCACCCCAGCGGAAAGCCCGGATCAAATAGGAAAGACAAACAATAATGATTCCGAAAGTGAGGTAATACGGATTCGACCGGCCTACGGCTTCACGAACTTCAGCCCAGTTCAGCTTTCTGCCAAACCACCAGAAAAGCGCGGCAGCCAACAGACAGAGTGCTGCAAACTCGATATATTTGCGATATTTTGACGCGCGCAATTGACCCGACTAGATTCCACGTGGCTAGGAAAACTTGACTTCCCAACATCGAAACCACAACATGTTGGGCCGCTGGCAAAGGCTACTACACCTCGGTTGCGCCGGCAAGAACGTCGCTGAAGAGATGAAGTAAACTTGAGGTAAGGATTGACCGGAACTTTGTTTGTAAGCCTATCGTAATCGCTCATGGCCGGGGGTTAACAACCTTTGGGCAGTGCTAAATAACGGTAGCCGGAGAGACAGGGTGGGGGCTATAAAGGCTTTGGCTGTCAGTGAAGGAGCCGAACTCGTTCGCAGGTGTCGCGCGGGCGACGGCGCGGCGTGGGAGGAAATCGTTCAAACCTATTCCCGCCGCATTTACAACCTTGCCTACCGATTTACCTCGCGCTCCGATACCGCTGAAGATTTGACTCAGGAAGTTTTTGTAAGGGTCTACCGTTCTTTGGATCAGTACGATCCGAAGCAGGGTGATTTGCAGAACTGGCTAATGCGGTTGGCGCGTAACTTAATCATCGATGATTACCGTAAGCGACAACGAACACCGCACGACAATCACGCAGATGACCTGGCGGATCACAGCTACCATTTACATTCGCGTTCCAACACTGTTCAGCAGGAAATGGAACGGCGTGAACTCGGTCAGCAAGTTCAGGCGGGCATCGATAAACTTTCGCCCGACCTGCGAACGTGCGTGATTTTGCGGGATATTGAGGAATTGAGTTATCAGGAAATCGTTGACTTACTCCGCATTCCTGAAGGCACAGTTAAATCCAGGATAAATCGGGGCCGAATCGAGCTAGCGAAGATCCTGAGACGCATGAAAGTAGTTGCAATGAGTGAGGCATGATTTTTTGCGAGGCAAGTCCCGCGGGACCGGGAAATGCTTCGAGAAAAGTGGGGCAGGAAGCGAAACGATAATGCTTTGTTCTGATTTTGAGGATCAACTGACTGACTACATTGAGGGTGTAGCGAGTCCTGAAGCTAGCAAGCTAATTGCGGAACATTCACTGCGCTGTCCAGTTTGCCATGAGCTACTTGCGGCGGTTCGCAGTACGGTGGAAGCGTGCCGAGTTGCTCCGGTGCCGTCGCCTTCGAGAGAACTGGAAGCTCGCATTCTGCAGCGAACGGTCCCGGAGTCGTCAATGAGTTGTTCGGACTTCGAGGAATTTCTTACGGACTATCTCGACGGCTTCTTGCCTGCTCACCTTTATCACCGTTGGGAACGACACGCCGCACTGTGTGATCGCTGCACCGAACTGCCGGGCGAGGTAGTGCGTGCGATTGGCGCTTGCTACACATACATCAGCGAGGAACAGCCAATCCCTGCCGGCCTTAACGAAAGAATTTTGCAAGCAACCCTAGGTACAATCGTTCCTGAAGAAGTACGTGCTCCGTGGACGTCGCGAGCTGCTTCATGGTTGCGTCTGTGGCTGGATCTAATCGTTTCACCGCAGCTAGCGACGGTCGCTACGATGATACTGGTTGCTATTCTCGTGTTGACTAACACTGTTTCCGCGGATGGATCGATTGGCGGCGTTTATAACGCAAGCCTGCAGCTTGCCGAACAAACGAGCGGTAAAGCAAAGACGGAAGTTGAAGAAATTACAAACACCTCGCCCCAACCAGCTGCACTGCGGGACGACAAACCGGTTCCACCGCCTTCTAAGGATGGTGATCAGCAAAAGGACCAAAACAAGTCCAGTGGTAACGTTGGTGGTTCGAATAATCGTTGAGCGAAGGGCGTAAGAAATGATGTTCTGTGGCTATCACGCAAAGAACCCCGCCGTAGTTCAGTGCAATCAATGCGCTCGATGGCTCTGTCCAGCTTGTGATCATCGCGTACGCGGTTTTCCTTTTTGTCAGGATTGTATTGTCCAGGGTGTCGAACTCCTGCGACACCACGCAACCCCTTCCAATATTCTAAGAAGAAAGAGTTCGCCGTTCGTCGCTACGCTTCTGTCGTTCGTACCCGGTTTGGGCGCTGCTTACAACGGCCAAACATCTAAAGCGATCGTACATTTCGCGATCTTTGCCAGTTTCTTCCAAATGTCAGTCATCACGCGGGGGGAGGTCCTCTTCTTCGTGCTTGGCGTCGTGGGAACGTGGTTGTTCGCTGCGGTCGATGCCTGCCGAACTGCTCAGCTGATGCGGGCCGGACTTTCTCCGGATGCAGAAGAGGACGTCATCGCACGGCGGCTGTACGGCAATCCCTTCGCATGGGGAACAACGTTAATTATCATCGGCACGTTATTCCTGTTGCACACGCTTCTCGGGGTTCAACTGCCCATCAAAGAGTGGCTCCCCGTCGCACTCGTAGCGCTTGGCGCATACATGCTATTTGATTACTTGCGACGCGGGCGGGCATCGGATCGTATAATCCGTTTTGACTCGCGACGGCCGCCTCCGTCAGTGGTGGCGTCAAGACCGATTGATACGGCGACCTTTAAGACGGGAGAGACGACGCAGTTCGCGCGGCGCGATCCGCTTCCCTTCGAACGGAGATCATAGGAAAAGAAGTACGGAGCAATTATGTGTGGAATATTTAGAACCTTTGGACGACTCGGCGGCGTGCTGGCACTCATTTTCCTCATCGTCGCATTACTGCGACAACTCATCGCGTTGATAGGTTTTCTCCTTGTGGCAATTAAGATTGCGATCGTGGTGATCTTTATTGCGCTGCTGGTCTTGATAGTCCTAGCCATCTTCCGCGACCGTTCCAGAAGACGTCGCGAGGCCGAAGACATCTAACGACTACACATCGTGTGTTAAGGTCCTGACTAATAATCAGGACCTTTTTGTTTTATTGGCTTTTTATAACAGATTTGCAATCAATCCTGCGGTTGCAACCTCAACTTGCGCTGTGATAGGGTCAGGCGTCTTTGCAGCACCGGCCGGATGGATTTCACCTCAGAGGGACCTGGAGGTTTCAATTCGTCCGCTGCAATTCTTCAAGTAGGTTTCAACTAGAACTCTAAAACTTAGCAGCTCAAAAGCCGCTTTTAGCGTTTCGCGTCTTTTGATTGCGTCGCGACCCAGATCTCCGCGACAGCAAAAGGAGCACGCCTCGATGCCTAAAGAAGACCGATTCTATGCCTTTATCATCGCCCATACTTCACGTTCACGCGCTCGGGTCCAGCGAATTCGCGTTGAGCGTCGAGTTGTCTCCATTTCATGCGTCATTGCTGCGGTGGTGATCGCGGGTTTAGTTTACGGACTCTACGGTCTAACGCAGCAGGCAGCACATTTGCGCACGCAGTGGGAGAATCAACGATTGCGTGCAGAAAACGAACGGCAAAAACAGGAATTGGAGAAGCTGAACAATCGTGTCGAAAAAGTCGAAGACACCTCTCGTAAGTTAGCAGAAAAGTCTGGCGTAATAACTGAAGAACCTTCATCTCCGGGAAGTGGCGGTCCTGAACTTCCGCTGGATGAAATGGGGTTGGCCACTCTAGGCTCCAAGATGGGTCGCCTCGAAGAAAACATGCGAGCCTACGAAGAGATTCTGCGCCAGCACGGTTACACACCAACTATTTGGCCAGTCGATGGCACACTCGAGGGCGGCTTCGGAGGTAGGCGCAACCCGTTTGGGGGACCTGGCTATGAATTCCATACGGGCCAGGATATCGAAGCTCCAATGGGAACACCTGTCATCGCAGGAGCGCGAGGGCAGGTATCTTTTGTTGGCTGGCAGAACGGTTACGGGCAACTAGTCGTGATCGATCACGGGGGCGGCCTGAGTACGCGATATGGACATCTGTCGCACATTGACGTCGACCTTGGCCAGTCAGTTTCACGAGGCCAGTTACTTGGCAAAGTAGGGTCCACCGGCAGGTCTACGGGACCGCATTTGCATTACGAAGTTCGTATAAACGATCAGCCCGTGAACCCCCTGCAATACCTGCTTTCCAGTTCGAAGAAGTAGATTCGGCCAGTTGGACAAGCGGATTCTGGACGTTTACAGCAGCCGTAAGCTGAGCAGGCCTTAGGTTTAACTCGCCTTTTTTGATTGACAGCGCCGATTAAATTCGCTTAGTATGCGCCGTCGTTTTTAATGCAGGGTCGGAGTCAATCTCAGTTCCCCGCATACCTGAGGTAAACAAGCTTTACAGCAATGAGTTTGGTAGTTCTGCCCCCGTTAGTCTGATGCATGCTGAAATTGCGCACCCCGCGCGTTTCAACATGCATTTTTTGTTGGTTGTGTGTTTCCGTTAGTGCCACGTCAAGGCACGACCCGGCTCACAAGCATTAACCTGGAAGGCACAAAAAGCCTTAGTGCTTTTCTGCCTGTTTTACCGAATCGTTAGGAGGATTCGTCGTTATGTCTAGAATAACCGGTAAGGTCAAGTGGTTTAACAACTCGAAGGGTTACGGTTTCATCGAGCAACCTGGCTCTTCTGACATCTTCGTACACTACAGCGCCATTCAGGGCGATGGCTTCAAGACCCTCGAAGAGGGACAAGAAGTCGAGTTTGAAGTGACGCAAGGCCCGAAAGGACCACAGGCCGAAAAAGTCACGAAGGTGTAATGTCTCCCCGGCTTGCGTTAGCAAAGCCACTGACTGGTTCCGGTCACGGGTCCGGAGCTCTCAAAAAAGAAAGGCGACCTCTTGGGGTCGCCTTTTTTTGATGGTAAAACAGGCTGTCAGCCTGTTCTGTCGTCCCAGAGGCACTAGCACTAGACTAACAAACCTTCTAATCAGCACCGCCTCGATCGGCCTTGACCCTGAAACTCACGTGACCATTCTCAACCGCCACTGAAAACCGAACTCGTTCACAGCCAAATCGTTCCTTTAAGCCGTCGGCCTTGGATGCGATCAGGCTGTGGAAGCGTGCAAACGACAAATCCTCCGTGGTTTCCCCGCACTGTCGTTTGGCCTCGATTAACGATTCATAGAGATCCTTCACGGTCTGAACTTCCTTATGCGCGTCAGCACAAACAAAGGAAGATGGGGTGTCCCGCTTTGTTTTTGCCTCTTCTCTAACACTCGCGCGCGCGGCGGATAATTGATCGCGTCCTTCTTCCCTGCCCTGCATGGTTCGGCGCCAGAGATCTCGAAATGCGTTGTATCTCGCAGCCAACGAGTTGTAGCGAAAACGCTGTGCAAAGGTTATCGTGCGATCGTCACCCAGGCGCTTAATCAGGGTTTCAACACGGCCTTTAGTCTCGTACGGAGCTCGTTTTGTGCCACCGTTAAAAAAAATATCGAACTCAATCCGGAGCCGGCGAATATCTTCTTCCAAACGGCTCAACTGTTCGTCCAGCGTTGGCTGCGGCTCACCACCAGCGTACTTGTTCTTGAATTTGTTTCTAAGTTTGTTTTCCTGTATTCCCAAGGAAATCTCTCCAGTGGCGAGTTAATGAGGCGGGGCGTCCATCCGACGCGTCGTGATTCAGTCTAGAAGTTTCAAAAGAAGCGTGTCAACAACTATTACGAACCACGTTTGCCCACTGGAAAAGCATCAAGCTATGCTAACCACTCAGTCCGAATGGCGCAGTCTCTATGAGTCGAACCAAAAAGGTCGGTGACCCAAAACTCAAGAATGTTCCGTCAGTCGATCAGTTGTTGAGGACGGAGACGGCTCTTGAACTGCGTACGCAGCACGGTGTTAACAAAGTCACGTCGCTCGCCCGTTCAGTAACCTCGATACTGCGATCGTCCATTCGCGAAAATTCCGGCGACCTGCCATTGAGCGAGGAGTCCCTGCTCATTGAGGCTACAAAAAGATTAAAAGAACTAGCCTCAGTGGAAGCTCGCCAGGGAATCAGAGCCGTTGTGAATGCAACTGGAGTCATCCTTCATACAAACCTTGGTCGTGCACCCCTTTCAGAATCAGCCAGGATCGCAATGACCACTCAAGCTGCAGGTTACTGCACACTCGAATATGACAGCTCCACGGGAATGCGAGGCCGAAGGGGAGCCCGTGTTGAATCACTCTTGCGTGATTTGACTGGTGCCGAAGATGCTCTTGTTGTGAATAACTGTGCGGCCGCAGCCCTCCTTGTTCTCGGCGTAATCGGACGAGACGGTGAGACGTTAGTTTCCCGCGGTGAACTCGTAGAGATTGGAGGCGATTTTAGAGTGCCGGACGTAATGGCAAGCTCCGGCACGCGAATGGTTGAAGTTGGAACAACTAATAAAACGCATCTTGAAGATTATCGGAAGGCAATCACCTCAAAGACTCGCCTAATAATGCGTGTTCATCCTTCCAACTATCGAGTAGTTGGTTTTACGAGTTCTCCCTCCACCTCTCAATTGGCAGCGCTTGCACACGAAGCGATGCTTCCCTTTTATGAGGATGCCGGGTCGGGCCAACTAACTGACCTGGCAGCTGTCGGGATCGAAGGTGAACCAGTAATAAGTGACTTGATTTCCGAAGGTGCGGATCTCGTTTCGTTCAGTGGAGACAAGCTGCTGGGTTCTGTCCAGGCGGGCTTGATCGTCGGCAAACGCGGACTCGTCGATCGATTGCGAAGACATCCGTTGTATCGAGCACTTCGAAGCGACAAAGTCCGTTTGGCAGCACTGGAAGCCACTTTAGTTGAAGTTCAACAAGGTAAGAGTCAAGAAAACATCCCGGTGGTTCAGATGTTATCTCTGACTCGCGAGGACCTTCAGACACGTACTGAAGCGTTTGTGCAAAAAGTCTCTAATGCCAACCTCTCGATTGAGATCCAGAACTCCGACTCCGCGGTTGGTGGAGGCGCAGGACCGACCGCTGATTTGCCAACGGTGCTGATCGCACTTAGCCATTCCGTCAGATCGGCCCAGGAGCTCGAGAGCGCGTTTCGAAACTCCTCGCCACCCATAATTTCGCGTGTCGCAGACGACAGGGTCTTGCTGGACCTCCGAACCGTTTTTCCACATCAAGAGGTCCTTCTGCTAACCGCGCTCCAGAAGCTGTAAATGACCGAAATTGCCGTAGATTTAACGATGTCCAGCATTGTATAATCTGGCTCGGCTTTAAATCGAGAAGCCTTCAATTCCACTTGCCAGCCTCTCCTGGTTCAAAAACCTAAGTTGAATTCTATTAGTCGCCTAACTTCGAGTATCTCAACCGCCGTCCTGTCTGCTTTCGCGGGACTCTTGACGTTTGGTCTTTGGCGGCTCGGATTCCTCTCGTTTCAAATCGGTCTTCCTTTTGGTTCACCATCCGGAACTGAAGTGACGGAGCCACCGCCAGAGATCGCCCTGATCGTCATTCTGATCTCATCGCTCGTCATAGGTTTCTCTGTGAAACGTACCGGGCTGCGAAACTGCTACGTTCATTTGCTGGGTCTGTTTGTAGTTCTCCTTATTGCTCAGTGGGTCGCCGTACAATTTCTTCAGCTCGACTTTCTATTCAATCCATTGTTATTCGCCGGCATTTCGTCAGTCGGACTGGTACAACTCGATTCGTTGCGAAAGCTCGATCGTAAACTTACGGACCTGCTTTACCAATCAACACGTGGAGTCAAAAACGGTGAAGCAAGCGCGCGACTGACAAGTGGATTAAAACTACTCAATGTCGTCTTGCCGTTGAGCGAGGCAGTAGTCTTTCAATGTGGTAACTCGCTTGACTTCATCCCTGTTGCGCGACTCAAGGGAGAGACAACTTCAGTAGTTGACTCGGCTCGCAACTCAGTCTGGCGCGGCGGCATCAAGTTGTGTGAACGCGCGTTCACTTCTCGAGACCTGGTTATTGATGGTTCAACTTCTTCCGGCCCTACTGTTGCTGTTCCACTCGAATATCAGCAGGAAATAACCGGTGTGTTGCTCGTACGACTGCGGTCAGAACTGTGCAACGACGATCGATCGCTTCTCAAGGCTGTCGGTGCTCAATTTGCGCGTAACCTGGCGAGGGAGATTTTTTCAAAAGCGCCATTTCATAGTTCTGTCTTTAGTGCTTTCTCTGCGCAAACTGGCGAGCAGAAAATCGAAGCGATGGATGTCGTACGCGCTGGAGTTATTGAACAGCAGAGTGAGGCCAATGCGTTGACACAAATGCAAGATGGGGTCGCAATCGCTTATCTCGACGGAACACTCGCTCTAATAAATAGACCCATGCAAAGCTTCGCAGGAATCAAGCCAGAGCAATCACAGCCTCTCGATCTGTTTGCCTTGCTGGATCGATTTCGGACCGATGTTTTCGACGAACCAGGAATTGCTATTCGGCGAGTACTCCAAACAGGAGACCCTTACGAAGGTGAGTTGAATTTCGACGAACGCGGTCAAATACTCGGGCTGCGAATTTCACTGCTGCTTCAGGACACAATCGAGCCCGTTGGCCTGGCGGTCTTCGTTCGTGACCTGACGAGTCAAAAAGAGTACGAAAAACTCAAGAGCGACATGATTTCGCTGATGTCACATGAACTGAGAACACCACTCACGAGTATCAACGGATTCGCGGAAGTCTTGTCTGCCGACAACACTATTCCCGAGCCGGCGAAAGAGTTCGTCTGTATCATTGCCAACGAATCACAACGTATGTCGCGAATGATCAATACCTTCCTGTCGGTCACTCAACTACAGCGCAAAGACAAACAAGAAGTCTTGAAGATCCCTCTCCGGCTCGACGAAGTCGTGCGCGAGACAATCGCGAGCTTACAGCCGGTAGCAAAGAAGAAGCGCATTCGTTTGGTTGAAAAACAACCACACCGCGTTCCGCCGGTAGCTGCCGACAAGAGTCTGATCACACAGGCGGTAAAGAATCTCTTGCATAACGCCATTAAATACAGTCCTGAAAGAACGACTGTTACGGTTTCAACTGCGCTCGAAGCCGAAGCCGTTCGTGTGTCGGTGGAAGATCGAGGGTTTGGTATTCCTGCAGAATCACGAGACAGAGTTTGGGAGAAGTTTTATCGGGTCGTGCGCGAGGGCCATGAGAAAGACGAAGAATCCACTGGGTTAGGCCTCGCGTTTGTCCGTGAAGTGATAGAACAACATGGGGGCAACGTGGGTGTTGATTCGGAAGAAGGCCGCGGATCGAAGTTTAGCTTCACGTTGCCGAGGCTGTAACTATTTGACCTATTCTTCTTTTACACCTTATTAATCGTCCCCCTGCAATTCATCGCTCCACAGATGCATCGTTTGTCATCCGGATGCAGCGTTGATTCATAGTCGATCGTGATCTCCTCACCAGCTCTGATGTCACGCAAGGCGATGAAGAGAATGTGATCGTAGAGAATCTGCATGAATGCGTTTGGTGTACAGGAGTGATTTATGTAATGCGTACCGTTGCCCCCGCGGCTTCCATCCAAACTCCATCTCCTGTTTACTTCACAGATCCTCAATGTCTTTCGGTGAGCGCGTCGTTTTGCTTCGGCATTTGAGATCTTTTCTCCAGCGTACTCCGCGATCTTATGGCGATGACGAAATGATTTTGTCGCAAAGCAGCCTTTGCCATGAATGAGAGATGGTTTGATAGCGAGGCCGGGTGCGAGTTGAAGTTTCATGGAAGATGTACGACAGGCTGTTAGTCTGTCGCGGTTTGGCGAGCGAGGACAGGCTGACAGCCTGTCCACTGTCGAATCACTTCAACTTGAATGTTCTTGCGATCAGATCGGTTTGATTCCGAATTCGGCTGAGCTTATCTCGCAGGCCGGTGAAACGTAGCGCGTAGATGGTGCGATTGTCAGCTTGCAGATAGTAGGTTCTTCCCAACATCGGTTTGCCGGTGCGGACGAATTCATACGACACCGTTACGCCATCGAGCCGCCCATTAAACGGATCTTGTTTGCCTTCCACGAAGCCAGGCAAAAATCGCAACTTCTGATCCATATCGCGGCTTGCGAGTTCGGCGGCAGTCGTACCTGCGTCAACTACCTCCTTACGAATGGTCAGATAACCATCAAGACGATCTCCATAAACAAATTCCGGATGCTCGTGCGCGGCATCCGGTTCCAGAATAACCTTCCAAGTCGCCGATGGCACTTCAAAGGTGTATTCGATTTTGTCGTGCGTATAAAGCTGCTGTCCCAGAGACACCGACGCCATCAGTGCAATCAAAACCAGAATCATCAAAGATTTCATTCGCATTTGTGTTCGCTGACTCCTAAGTTGAACCCCCGCGGTCATTAGTGAGTTCCACCGCTAAGATGCGGTTCAGTCAGAGCTCGTTGTACTTCCGCTACGGTCAGCGCCAGACAAGACATCCCGCTGCAGGCGAACCAATTCACTGATACCGGCGCCCGCCAACGCCAATAGTTCGTCCATCTGTGCTCGCGTGAAAGGCTCGCGCTCCGCAGTTCCCTGCACCTCAATAAAGCGACCATCACCAGTGCAAACTACATTCATATCAACTTCCGCGCGCGAGTCTTCGTCGTACTTAAGATCGAGCAGAGGTGTGCTGTCCACGATGCCGACACTCACCGCCGCCACCTGATTCTGAACTATCGATTTCGAAACTTTCCCACTCCGCAACAGGCGATTTCCCGCAAGAGCAAAAGCTACATACGCGCCGGTGATTGCTGCAGTGCGCGTCCCTCCATCCGCCTGCAGGACATCGCAGTCAATTGTCAATGTACGTTCACCGAGCGCCTTCATGTCAGCCACAGCTCGCAAGCTACGACCGATTAATCGCTGGATTTCATGTGTACGGCCCGACGGTCCACCTCGACCGATCTCTCTTGACGTACGTGTTTGTGTAGAACGAGGCAGCATTGCATATTCGGCTGTTAACCAACCCTGTCCGGCGTTCCGTAAAAAAGGTGGAACGCGATCTTCCAACGAGGCGGCACAGACAACTCGAGTATTGCCCATTTCAATGAGAACTGAGCCCTCGGCGTAAGGTAGAAAATCGAGTGCAATCTTCACCGGACGCAACTCATTCGATGCTCGTCCATCAGTTCGTACGAAGCTCATCGTTTCCCCATATCTCCACAGCCTCGAGGACTGTTGGTGCAATTCCCAGAAATCTCTCGGCTACTTTAGCAAATCTCGCAGCCGCATCGGTGACGTAGAAGTGATCAAGGTCATCACACAAGTGACGTTCGTTATAAAGACCTGACGTGTCAGAGTGTGCCAACCCGGATTGCTTTAGAAACGATTTGACTTCGGCTGCAGTCGCTTCGCCTGAATCGATCAATGTCACCCCGTCGCCAACTGTGTCAGTTATTACATCACGCAGTATCGGATAATGTGTACAACCCAAAACGAGCGCGCTGATCGTCTCCCTGTTGAAATCGCTGAGGTATTGTCGAGCAACGTCCCTGGCCACCGTTGTTTCGGACCATCCTTCTTCTGCTAGCGAAACGAACAACGGACACGCACGTTCGATTATCTCCGCATTTTTATCGACAGATGAGATTGCATGGCGGTAGGCATGACTTTGAACCGTTGCTTCAGTTGCAATGACGCCGATTCGATGATTCGATGCCACCGATATTGCCGCCCGCGCACCTGGCTCGATAACACCAACGACTTCGACATTAACAGCTCGTCGGATAGCTGGGAGTGCCAAGGCTGATGCCGTGTTACAGGCTACAACCAGCATTTTGATCCCGCGCGCCTCAAGAAACCTGGCGTTCTCGACAGCATAACGTTCAACAGTTGCAAGTGACTTGGTGCCGTAAGGAACGCGGGCTGTATCTCCTAAGTAAACAAATCTTTCGTTGGGAAGACGTTCATGAAGTGCACTGTACACCGTGAGGCCGCCGACGCCGCTATCGAAGATGCCAATGGGAAGGTTTCGATCCAAAGAGGTATCAGTCAAAGATCTCGGCGACGCGGCAACGGAATCCGGGGATGATGTCGTCTCCAGTGA
The DNA here is from genome assembly GCA_036522415.1 of Pyrinomonadaceae bacterium. Lineage (GTDB taxonomy): Bacteria > Acidobacteriota > Blastocatellia > Pyrinomonadales > Pyrinomonadaceae > PSRF01. Next base: position 31,142 of record DATDFV010000074.1, read on the forward strand.
GTTCATCTTCCACGATTAATAACTGTTGGCGTCCATCAGCGAAGCGAACATCAACTGTTCTTTTCTTCGGATCGACTAACCAAACAACCAATGCTCCCAAACCCAACCACCTCGCCGTTTTCTCTTCGACTATGCGTTTTCTATCATCTGGCGCCAGAACTTCGACCACCAGATCGGGTGCGCCAGCGCGATATTTTTGGGTCAGCACACCGACGCGGTCACGTCGTATGAACGCGATGTCAGGAGCCATGACAGTGTCTGGATCGGTCTCCAACTTGAATCCTGTCTCAGCAGCATACATCTGACCGAGGTTTTCCGATTTGATGTATTGCCCCAACAAAATTGACAAGTTCATTGTCACAGCGCCGTGTAGTTCGCCGGGTGGAGACATAGTGAGGTGTTCTCCTTTGATTAGTTCGTGCCGAAGCCCATCGTCCGGCAAGCGAATCAGTTCTTCAGCCGTCATTAGGTGAGTTGTTGTATCCATGAGTAGTGATCTCGTGAGGCTAATCTTAAATCTGAAATCTTCAATCTTAAAATATCTTGGTGGAGGCGCCGAGAATTGAACTCGGATCCAAAAACCAACCCCGAAGGACTCTACATGCTTAGTCGTTTCTCTTTCTTTCCGAACGAATTCGGAAAAGATTCGCCCAGTGCCGAGTCAGTGAAACGACAAGACCTCGGCAAGCGCTAGTCCGACTTTATCTCGCCCGCATCCACGGACCGAAGATGCGAGCCAGCTCAACTAAGTGACATCTCACTCCGCGCGCTTGAGCAACTTGCGGCGAGACGCTCGGTGCTTAATTAGGCAGCGAGAGCCAATTGATTGTTATTGGCAGTTGTGTTTCCTTACGCGTTTTACGAGCTGCATAAGGGAGCCCGGCATGCATCGCGACGACCGTTCAGGTTCCTGTCGAAGCCTGTCGCCCCCGTCATTTGCGAACAGTTGAATTATACAGAGCCAGTCCATTCGATGCTAAAGCCTGTCGATGGTTTGTAGTTTCATGACATTCCCGCAAATTGAACTGTTCCCTGATGGTTGGCATTGTAGAAGCGTTTCTCCTGGCAGAATAGGATTATGAATAGCTCAAAGTGGCTATTTATGGCCATAAATGGCTATCCCCCGCCTCTGACTCATCTTATTGAATGTATGAGCTATAATTGTGTCGCCTGACCCTAACTAAAAGCGCAGCTGTGGCTACCCACGTTGTTCAATCATCAACTTTCAAGGCAAGTTAGTTCCGGGGGAAATCCATTACTATGGCTTCAAACTTCTCGAAATATTCACCCAAAGCAATCATTAATACACCGCCCGAACAACGCCGAACATTACTAAGCCGCTTCTGGCTGCCGGCGGTAATCCTGCTGGCACTGGCAGCTGGAGGTTTGACCGGAATCATCGCCGCCTATCAGTTGAACTATTCGCCCGCAGCAACGGAGGTCGCAGCGCTAGCAACGTATCGTCCAAGCGTTGTCACTCGCGTCTACGCAGACGACGGCGAAACCGTGATCGGCGAATTCGCCCTTGAAAAGAGAATTCCGCTGAAGTACGACGAGATTCCTCCACTACTCAGGAATGCGATCCTTGCAGTCGAGGACACTCGCTTCTACGACCACATTGGAATTGATCCGATTCGCATTGTCGGCGCGGGTTGGAAGACGTTAACGACGGACAAAGTAGAAGGCGGTTCGACTCTTACACAGCAGCTCACCAAGAACCTGTTCCTCTCCAAAGAACAAACGTTCACGCGCAAGTTCAATGAGTGGATTCTCGCTTTGCAGATCGAACGTTATTACACCAAGAACCAGATCATGGAGTTGTACGTGAATCACATGTTTCTTGGTGCGAATGCATATGGCATGGAGGCCGGAGCGGAAACTTACTTCGGCAAGCAGGCAAAGGATCTAACTCTGGGTGAAGCGGCAACGCTAGCGGGAATTCCCAAGGCGCCTAGCGAATACTCACCAACTGCAAATCCGGCAAAAGCAAAAGAGCGTCGCGATCTTGTTTTGGAACTGATGGCGAAAAACGGGTTCGTGAGTCAGGCTGAAGCGGATGCCGCAAAATCGAAACCTATTCAATTGGCAGACACGGCGTATTACCAGTCTCAGCTTAAGTCTTCCCCGTTTGATTACCCGGTTGAGTACATTCGTCAGGAACTCGAAGACAAATACACAACTCGTGTCGCACAAGGCGGCCTGTCTGTCTACACCACGATCAACGTTGACGCACAAAAACGCGCCTACGATGTAGTGCGAGCCGGGTTAAGGAACTACGATCGCACGCATACCGGATGGAGATCGAGCTATTCACTGATCCCAACTGCTTCAAACAATGCCGAGGGCCTGCCAACTCAGCAGGAGCTCGTCAGTTACAAACATCCCGACTGGTACGGTAATGATTACGACGTTGGTCGCCACTTGATGGGTCTAGTGATGAAGGTCGATCGAGTGAAAAACGAAGCTGCTGTCCGCTTTGGTAATTTCACTTCTACTGTGACCGCGGCTGACATGGGTTGGGGAAAGCGCCAACCGAAAGATGAGTTCAAGAATGGTTATCTTGCCGAGTTTGAGATCAAGGAAGTCGACGAAAAGAATCGTCGCTTGAAGGTTGAACTGTCGCAGATACCCGCAGTGCAAGGCGCGATGATGACCATGAATGCCAAAACCGGCGAGATCATCTCGATGGTTGGCGGTTACGACTTCTACACCAATAAATTCAATAACGCCATCCAGGCTTATCGACAAACCGGCTCTTGTTTCAAACCATTCATCTACACCGCGGCAGTCGAATGGGGCATGACGCCCGATACTACAGTCAGCGGAGCCCCGATTAGTATTGGTGATTGGCAACCGCATAACTACGACGGATCGACTGGCTGCGCTGACATGCCTTTAAAGATGGCGCTCGCGAAGTCAATGAATATTCCGGCAGTCCACCTCTTGCAGACAGTTGGAATTCAAACTGGTGCGCAGATGGTGAGGCGATTTGGAATAAAGGTTCCAATGTCTCCATATCTGCCATCGGCATTGGGCGCGACTGAAGTCCCGCTTGATCAAATGGTGTCCGCCTATTCCTCATTTCCAAACAAAGGAATTCGCGTCGAACCTCACATGATTCGTAAAGTACTTGATCGCGATGGCGGTCCACTCGAGGAGTGGGAACACACGACGTACAAAGTGATGAACGAGTATGTCGCCCTGACAATGGTCGGGTTGATGCGCGGCGTGGTGCAATTTGGAACTGCGAGCGCAGCGTCGTCTCTAGGAGTTCCTCTGGCAGGCAAGACAGGCACTGTCAATGACCACACTGACGTCTGGTTCATCGGTTATACCCCAACATATGTCACAGGCGTTTGGATGGGCTATCCAGGAAAGAAGAAGCCACTCGGCAACGACATGACTGGTGCGCATGGCGCCCTACCAATGTTCATTGACTTCATGAAGACGTTCTTAAAGGACAAGCCTAAAGAAGATTTTCCGAAGGCTCCTGATATGCCGGAAGACATGAAGGAGTTGTTCAGGCAACGACAGCGTGAACTCGCCGCCGAACGAGCTGAATTCGCAGCTGACGCTGAGAAGAACGCCGACGAAAACGCCACTCCGACAGGTTCACCTGAACCAAAGATGCAGCAAGATACCATGCCTCCGCCACCACGAGCCGAGGAACCTATACATGAGCCGAAGGTAGAACCACCTACTCCTAAAGCTGAGACACCTCCTCCAGCTCAAACCCGTCCACGTGAGGCTGAGCCAGCGAAGAAGAAAGGAAAGAAAGGCGACGGCGAGCCGGGGTAAGGATGAAGGATGAAGGCGGAAGGATGAAGGCGGAAAGATGAAGGGCTGAAGGGTTCCTTCCCTTTGATGTTTAAGCGGGTTTCCGTGTGAGAGGACGGGTACGGCCTCTTGCTTTTACTCGCTTTGCGATAGTGACTAGGATTGCTGTCAACTCATGGGCTTCCTGTCGAAGGCTTTCGAGTCGACTCGCCTTCACGATGTTTCCATCAGCTAGCAATTCGAGCCAGTAAGTCGTTTCGTCCAGCTCCTGAAGAGCGCCTTCTATCTTGCTTATGAAATCTGCATTGGACTTAGCGCGTTGTGCTTCACGGTAATGCGCACCAACTGAGGTCCCGGCCTTTAGCACCTGAGTACCAAGAACACTGGTTACCCCGCGGGCAGGCAATGAAACGTAGAGTTTGATAATCCTAAGCGCAAACTGCTTGGTTCGTTGTCGTACATCTCTTTCCATAGTGAGGTTCTCCTTTGAGCTAATGAGGTTAACTTCTTTTTCATCCTTCCGCCTTCATCCTTCATCCTTGCTCTTCATCCTTATAGCATCTTCCCAAGCGCGTGCGGCAACATCTTCCTCCACCAGGGCCAGTCGTGATCGACGTCGTATCCCCAAAGATCCAATGTGTTAGGAATGCCTTTGCTGTTGAGAATGTCTGAAAGTGTTCGACTGCGATCGGGAGCTTCGTAATTTCCCTGCCCTGACATGATCAGAATCTTGTCAGCTCTTTGCAGTATTGGGAGGTAGTATTCGTCGTTCAGATTCGAAAGATAATCAACCGGATTATTGAAGTAGACGTTGTCGTCGTAGTGCCCTTTGAGATAAGCCCGAACGTCGTAACTCCCGCTCATCGCAATCACACCACGAAAGAGATCCGGATGCTTGAAGTATTCATTAGCAGCGAGGAACGCCCCAAGGCTCGCGCCGGTTGTAATTGGCCGGTTCTCTCCATCTCCACAATCTTTACGAATCAGCGGTAACACTTCATCCGTGATATATCGATCATAGCGAGTTAACAATTCCGCTTTCATCGGCGCCGGCATTTGTTCGTTCAATAAGCTATAGCGGTTCACGCTGTTGATTGAGTAAGCACGCAATCGACCCGCTTCGATAAACGGTTTAATCGAATCGACCAGGTAAAACCTTTCATATTCAAGATAGTCTGCGGCCGCGGTGGGAAACATTAATAGCGGCGGGCCGGCGTGACCGTAAGCAACCAGTGGCATCTGTGTGCCGAGATTCGGACTAAACCACGAAGTAGTGCGACGTTCCATTGGGGAACCTTTCTAATTAAGCTAGAGCTTTGTTCTTTGTGCTTAGAACTTTGAGAGCAATGCCGGAACAATGGCTCGGATTTTCGGGTTGCAGATATTCTCGCAGATTTACTGGGTTGGCAAGTCACGACTCAAAACCATCACTTCAATAATGAAAAACATCAGCGCCACAATCGCTGGAATGGCGAAGTTCCGTTTCTCGGAAGTGTGGTCGTACCAGCCGCGTGTGCCCGCTAATCGCTTCGGTTTGATCGAATCATCGGGTTCATCACTTCGACTATTTATGATCGCGTCAAGTTCTTCAATCGTGACCTTTGGTAGAAAAGCTTCGCGAGCATACCAGAACAAACAGATACCAACGACCCACACGTCGAGGGCGATCAACAAAGACCAGTAGCTGGTTCGCACCGATGCAACGAAGGACCATACTAGCGGCAGAATCAAAAAGCCAAGGCCGATAAGTGTGCGTCCAACCGTTTCAACTTTTGCAACTCCGGCGCGGGTGGCGAGGGCGGACATCGCTTGTACCAGACTGGCCCGCGCAACTCCGACTCGTGCCTGGAGATCCTGCATGGCCGGCTGATCGAGACTGACAATGCTTTCAGCCTGGCAGTAGATGCATCGCACCAATATATCGTCCGGTCTTAATGAGAGTGGCGCGCCACACTGCCGGCAATTCGGTGGAGCTCCCGGGGTTGATGGTGGCCGCGCGGCAAAAGCCACACTTACCTGCGCAGCCCCGCTGACGAGAATACTCTTCATGCTGACACTCGCAGCCAAAGCTTGCGCTGGAATCAATGGAAGCCACACACACAAACCAATCAGGACGGGAAGAGCGCTGCGGCTGTCTGACGAGGCAAGCCCAAGGGATAGAATCGCCGCAAGACCAACCGTCATCAGAGCAAAAGGCAGACACGCTACAAACACAAACCACCATCGTGGTACGTTGATTTTGTTCAATCGTGACCACTCCGAAATGGACCGTTGAGTCGCTTCGTCAAGATCGCGCGTGAGACGAAGCTCTTCACGATATTTCTCGGGAATGCGATTTATCGTTCCGCAGAAAGGGCAAACGAGCGTGGCTGCATCAACGACCGCGAGCGGTACGTTACATGAGTTGCATTGAAGGGGGACGATCATTCTCGATACTAGAAGCTTTAGGTACGACAGGCTGTTAGCCTGTCGTGGTTCCGTTTGCGTAGTATTATGGGCCAAACCCCGACAGGCTAACAGCCGGTCGTACTTAATCCTTGACTTTTCGTTGCTCGGCGGCAAAGAGTGGATGCAGATGCTATGAACAACACCGTCGCGACTAATCTGCCCAAAGAGATGCAGTCGCATCACTATCCCCTCGTGTATCAGGTTGAGGAGAAGCATTGGTGGTATGTAGGTCGACGACTAATTATTGCGTGCCTGGTAGAGAGGATTTGCGCAACATCGAATAACTCCAATCCAAACATTCTCGATGTTGGATGTGGCACGGGAGCAAATCTCAAGATGCTTGCGGCTTACGGAACGGCGCAAGGCGTTGACATTTCTCCACAAGCGGTCGAGTTTTGCCGGGAGCGCGGTTTGGATTCAGTCAAGCTCGGAGCCATAGAGCATCTCCCATACGAAAGCAATTCATTCGATCTCGTCACCGCACTTGATGTCATTGAACACCTGGACGACGATGTTGCGGGACTTCGAGAGATGCGAAGAGTTTTACGCCCCGACGGACGGCTGCTGGTATTTGTCCCGGCCTTCATGTTTCTTTGGGGTGTTCAGGATGATGTGAGCAATCACAGGCGACGCTATACATTGCCGCAATTGTTCAGTGCAGTTGAATCAGCAGGCTTTTCCATAGAGTGGTCCAGCTACGCAAACATTAGCTTCTTTCTTCCCGTCCTTCTCGTGCGTTCCGTGATGAGGTGGATCGGTTTGAGCGCCGCCACCGAGTACGGAATAAACATTCCACTGCTCAATTGGCCGTTTAGTCGTTTGTTCGCGGCTGAGCGGTTCGTTCTCAAACGCGGGAAACTTCCGTTTGGCGTTTCAGCCGTGTGTATTGCGCGGCGAGTAGAAGAATAGATGGCTGGTTACTTCACAGCAGAACGAGAAAGCGACCTGGCTTTCGTCCTCTGTCTGGGTGAGAACCGATACTTCAATAGATTCGACGTAAACTCGAGAATCGCCCTCGGCTTTACAAACGAACCTCTGTTGTCGTTGACCTTGAAATGGACAGGTGTTTCACCGATCTTCAATCCGAGCTCACGCGCGCGAATCACTATCTCCGCATCGGCAAACCAATCGTCGGATTCAAGCTGAAGAAGTTCGTACTTGTCACGCCGAATGATTTTAGGTTTCGAGTTGATGTCGCGGACTTTGAATCCAAAAAGCATACTGAAGATCCCGTTATATACCGTCGAGATGAGGCGACGATACAAACCGTCGTCGCGTATGACGCGATATGTTTTCGTTAAATCGAGATCCTCGAGCTCACATTTCAGGAGGCACGCGATTATAGACTCTGGCGGAAATTGCCCGTCGCCGTCGATAACTCCGATGTAGGTACCTCGAGCGGCATCGAGTCCCATGCGCATGTCCCAGCCCATCATTCCCTGTTTGGGGCGTATTACTGTGCGAATGTTATTTGAGTTTTCGGCGAGGTTTGCGACTACTTGAGGTGTTTCGTCATCGCTTCCCTCGACGTAGTTTCCGACGAGTACGAGCTCCCACGAAAAATTGCATCGCGATAATGTTCGCTGCAAACGTTCAACGAATGGAATAATATTCTTGCCACTTCGGTAACAAAGAACTACGAGTGAAAAATGCGGGTCGCTCACGCGGGGATGTTATTACGTATTCCAATCTGACCGCAAACGACCTATCTACTAACCAGCGCAAGCTCTGATTAAGTACGATAGGCTGTCAGCCTGTCGTGGTTCCGCTTACGTCTTACTGGGTCAAGCCGCCGACAGGCTGACAGCCTATCCTACTTAATCAGAGATTCCTAAAGAACCATGCGAATCCTTGTTACTGGTGCGTCATCGCCTCTCGCGGTTGGCGTTCTGCGTCAGTTGCTATTGAACACTGACTGGGAACTTTGGTGTGGCCGTCACCGAAGAGAAATTCCGATTACAGATCCGACGTTGCACGTGATCGACCTCGATCTTGAATCGGAGTTGTTTGAATCCTTATCGCGACAGTCTTTTGATATGGTCATTCACTTTGCGGGAGTGACTCATGCGTCCGATGAAGAGCAATACTGGAAGGTCAACGCAGAAGGAACAGTTCGACTGGCTGAGGCAACACGTGCGAATGGTTGTCGTCGATTCGTTTACATCAGTACGCGTTGTGCTACTCATGGCAGCGGCGCGTATGGTGAGTCGAAACTAGCCGCGGAGGAGGGACTCCAGAAGTTGGACTGGAAGAGTCTGTTAATAATTCGTCCGGCCGAAATCTATGGCGGTGGTTCCAACGAAGGTATTGATCGAATGATTGACGTTGGACGCAGATGGAGAATCGTTCCAGCAATGTTCGGCCACTCGAATCTGTCGTTCGCTCCGATGCACGTTGACGACTTCAGCGGACTCGCAGCTGAATTAATCCAACAACACCAAGAGGGAATCAGAATTGAAAATATGTTCGGTCCGGAGGATTTAAGTGGAATGCTTTTGGCCTACCGTATCTGCAAAGGCTACCGTGCTGTTCCCTTGCCGCTTTGGTGGCCCGCGTTGGCCATTTGTCTCCAGGTGCTGAACAAACTTGGTTTTGCAATCGTGAAGCCTGATCAGTTGCCACGCTTAGTATGTAGAAAGACTGCAACCGCTAAGAGTGCGAAGGGCCACGAAAAAACAAGGGCATTTCTTATTAACTGAACGGCCTTCAGGAGTCTGGGTGAATAAGAGTCGAGTCGTCACAAAGGGTCAGTATAACAACGGTTGATTTGAATCTATTCCCACATTAAGATTCTACAGATAAGAGAGTTCTCACACATGACACCTGTGGATCAAATGATAGTCCCTGACTTCGACAGTGCAGCAGATGACTCTCCATTGACCGGAATTAGCTGGTTACAAACGAATCTGAGCCTTTCAGACGACTTCTTTGCAAAAGTGGCTGATGTTGAAGAGACTGATTTTTCAGAGTGGAAGCAAGGATATCTTCTGCTTGAACCCTCGAAAATTGAAGGCCTGAAAGCACTCTCATCCGCGATGACACATCTGCTGTCATTTCTGAATTACCGACGCGATTTGATGATTAGTCTTTTCGAGTTCAAGAGTGAGGAGTCTAAACGAACCTCTTTGACACCACCCTGGGTAGGCAATTCGCTCAAAGAATATCTGCAGACTCACGGCGTCAACGGCGTCGAGGAAGTAGACCAGTGGATTCAGAGAATGCGATGGACTGACTGGTCCTAGCGGTTTAGACCACACACTCAATGTCAAGCACCCTCACATACTCGACTACCGTATCGTCAGGAATAACGCTCTATCGAATCACATCGCTCGCGTTTAAATCCGGAGTTCCTTCAACTCATAGCCGGGTGGTTAACGGTCTAGGTGCGCTGAGGAGCAGGACCGGCGCAAGATACAATTATCCGGGTGTCCGGACGGTCTACCTCACCGAAGACCTGATAACCTGCCTCGCTGAGAAGATGTTCTATTTTCATCGAGAGGTGCTGCGCGGATTAGACCTCTCCCACCATCTGGGCGTCATCCCTCCTTTTCAACAGACATTTGTTTTGTGGGAAGTAGTCCTGAAGAGTAAGGTTTCGAATGTTGCCGACCTGCATTCGCTCCCGCAATTTACTTACTTCAACATCTTCCCGTCACTTCCGCTGAATCCTTCTCAAGACTATGAGCACCTGAAAGACAGACGTGCCCACATTCAAAGTCTTTCCTACGACGGGCTTCGGGTAGGCTCGAGTCGGAACATCAGTCATGGCAAGTTGGTCGTTCTCTTCGACGATCAGAGCTCGAATGTAGCGAGCATTACGCCGCACGATATCGACTTTCGTCTAATCGCTGACCCCGGCACTCCACCACATGATTTTGTAAACCAAACGACCCAGATTCTCGATTTCACGGCAGGTGAAGTGAGTTCACCGACGTTGGCTCTACCTGGGGTTGCTCATTCAGGGTGGTACCGGGTTCAGTTCAATCATTAGCCCTGTGACCGAAGCGAACGACGATCGAAAGACCGCGGGAGTGTTGCAAGCGTGAAGCTTGACCGGTTGACGCGATTAGTCTTTGATACGGGAAATGCTGCGAGTTCCAGAATCTCGTGGGAGGCAAGACGTTTTCTTGAGAACGGATGGAGGATAGCGACTCCATGAACAATGAATCCCCAATTCGAGGTGCGGGCGGCACGCCAGGCGGTGTTGGAGAGTTCTGTCTTGGCTTAGCGATGGCTATAGCAGGAGCCTACCTGATTACCAATCGCGTGATGGTTGCAAGTGGTTTCTGGTCGATGTGGGGCTACAACATGTTTGGTTTATCGTTGGTGCCGCTAATCATCGGTATTGGTATTCTGTTCTTGAACGGCAAATCGATCATAGGATGGCTGCTTTTGGGTATCGGAATAGTAATCATCTTCACGGGGATTCTAATGAACCTTAACATTTACATTCAGCCAACAAGTCTCTTTAATACGATCGTCATGATCGTGCTGCTCGCGGGTGGTATCGGATTGATCTTTCGCGCACTTACTCCTCACGGTCGATCGGATAACGATTGATGATTCGAGTTTTACACCAGATCTTATCGCGACGTTTAGTGTTAATGTTCTTTCGTTCATCCTATCTAGTTGGGCCAACGACATTCACTCAAAGGAGAAAAGCCATGTACTTGCGTCATTCATTCATTGCGATTGCGGTTTTCCTGGCTTTATCGATCCCGTTCATTGAGTCATCAGCCTCTTCGCAGGACCACGCGGTAGATTTGCCTGCTAATATCGAGGGCAAATATAGCGTTGTGGGTACTAATCCTAACGGTGATCGGTATTCAGGCAGCCTTGAGGTATTAATGCGCGGCAAGGTCTATGAATTTCGATGGAATGCCGGCCGTCAATACAACGGTATCGGTGTGAAAAATGGAAGGACCGTAGCTGTGGCGTTTGCAAACGGAACTGATGGCAGCGGCTGTGGCGTCGTCAATTACAAGATCATGAGCGATGGGACGCTGGATGGAATCTGGGGCAACTGGGGTATCGATGCGAGCGGCACCGAAAAAGCGAAACATGTTAGCGGTCGAGGCATTGAAGGCAACTACACTGCTACGGGAACGAATCCGAGTGGAACACCTTATCAAACCAATATCTCAGTCCATGCGGCTGGCCGTTCGTATAAGTTTGCTTGGAGCAATAACAGTGAAGGATTCGGTGTTCGGCTTGGCGATAATATTGCAGTAGGATTCGGCGGCGAACGCTGTGGTTTTGTGGCGTACCAACTCATGCCCGACGGATCGCTGGATGGAGTTTGGGGCGGAGCCAGCCAGCAGACAGGAACAGAGAAAGCGACAAAACAATAAGTAATTCGTGCTGCGAGAATTTAATCAGCAAGGCTTTGCCTAAAAGTTTTTCATTTCAGAATGAGATGAACGACTCGTGAGGCAAGGCTAAGCAGTAACAGTTAGCAAGCTCGGAATACAGACTTCCTCACGTCAAACAGCTGTGCCCTTTTTTCACGAGGCGCAAGAACGCCACAGTCCTGTGCTCTACAACTCAATCGATTCGTTACAAAAAACTGGACTTTAGTTCTCCCACTCACTCGTCAGTGCTGGCATATTGGTTGCCACGACCCAAGCAGACTCCTTCTAGCGCCGAGTCGGGCGCTTACTAGATTGCTGTGCCGATGGTCCGTTCCAGGACTTCGCACTGCCATCAACAACAATTAAGAACTGAATCCACAGTTCATTGGTCCGACAAATCCACGCGAGGCCGAACTCTGTCGACTGGCGAAGTCGAAGCGAGAGACGAAGAGTTGTCTTTAGCAAGCGTTTTTGATTTCGGTCTCGTCCGAACCAGGTTAACCAAATGGGAGAAAGGTACTAACTATTATGGAAGTGAAACTCCTTCGGCAGCGTCGCTCGCGACGTTTGCCGTTGTTGCATTTCTTGCTTTGTTTGAGCGTGATGACAATTTCCACGCTCACTTACGGACAAGCGGCAACCGGTCGATTCTCTGGAACCGTGTCAGGCCCAGACGGTCTTATTTCAAATGCCACGGTCGTCGTTACCGACAATCAAACCAAACAGTCACATACAGTTGAAACAAACGCCCAGGGAGCCTTCAGTTTTCCACAACTTTCTGTCGGCAGTTATACCGCGGTTTTTTCGGCTCCTGGCTTCAAAACACTCACAGCCAGCGATGTGAGAATCGATGTAGGTAAAGAGTATGTCTTGACACCGACATTGGAGATCGGAGCGATCGAAGAGAAAGTAAATGTCTTCGCAGGCGCCGATATCGTTAACTCGACGAATGCCGAACTCAGCAATACGGTTAATGAAACTCAGATGCTTGGCTTACCAATCAACGGACGGGATCCTACCAGCTTGATTCAATTACAGCCTGGCGTGAGTCAAGGCGGTGAAGTCGACGGGCAACGGACCTCGGCACAAAACATTACTCGCGATGGATTGAACGTGCAGGATAATTTCATTCGTGAAGGCAATTTCAATCCGGATCGACCTCGAATCGATGACCTGTCCGAATTCACGATCGTTACACAAAATCCCAATCCTTCATTGGGGAGTGGTGGCACATCACAAGTGCAATACGTCACTGCGCGTGGTGGCGCCGAGTTTCATGGTGCTTTGTACGAATACAATCAAAACGCAGCGCTCGCTTCCAACGGTTTCTTTAACAATCGGAATGGGGTCGAAAAACCGCCATTCAATCAGAATCAATTTGGAGGCAAAGTTAGTGGACCAATTTGGTTTCCGAAATTCGGAGAAGGCGGACCGGGAGCAGAACACGTAAAGAAGGCCTTCTTCTTCTTTGACTACGAAGGATTGCGCTTGCCTCAAACAACTTCGACAACGCGCACGATCCTTACACCGTCAGCGAGACAAGGCATCTTTACTTACGTCGATGCCAATGGTGTTACGCGACAGTTTGATGTGCTTGGAAGCCAGGGACTGAGCATCAGTCCACTAATCTCGAGTCGTATTCTTTCGAGTATGCCAGCGACCGGCAATAACAATCAGGTTGGAGATCAACTCAATACCACGGGCTTCACTTTCAATCAGCGAGCCGATGTGAAGATAAACCTGTCGACGACGCGCATCGACTATGATTTGAGTCAAACGAAAACCATCAATTTCGTGTGGCATCGCACCACCGACAACTTCCTGCGTCCTGATACTGATACGGGAGGATTCAATACCACACCATTCGGATCTCAGACATCGACTACGAACGAGCTGGTCGGGGCTTATAACTGGTCCATCAGCAACAGGCTTAACAACGAGGTACGTGGCGGCTATCAGAAGAGCAATCCTTTCTTCAACACCAGCGGTCTGCCTTCCGATTTTTTCATCTCGCTGCCGCTCACCGATAGCCCGGAAAACAGCTTCCTACAACAGGGTCGGACCACGAAGCTCTACAACATCCAGGACAATGCCGTGTACTCGTGGGGAAATCACTCCTTCCGCCTTGGCGGGCAGGACAATATTTACCGCATTGTTTCATTCGGCGGTTCATCACTGCCAACTTACTTTCTCGACAATTCGTTCTTTCCAACTTTCGGATTTGTACCCGCGAAAACTAAAGGAGTTGATCCATCGTTGACGATACCTAATCTTAACGATCTCAATCAGCTTGCGGTGGCAAACGCCTTGCAGTCTGAACTCGGCGGACTCGTTGGTGAGTCACAAAATACATTCAACGTGACCAGTAAAACCTCAGGCTTTGTACCCGGCGCGCCAATTATTAACACGCTGAACTACAACAACCTGTCGTTTTATATCGCCGATCAATGGCGCGTTCGGCCGAGCCTGACACTTAATCTGGGAGTACGCTATGAACTATTCACGGGCCTCAAAGATCCCAGTGGTTTGCGGCTCGAGGTTGTGACTGGCGGAATGGATCCAAATGCCGCGCTGCTAAATCCAAACGGAACCTTTGATTTTGTTGGCGGAAACGCCGGTTCACCTGGCCAGTTTTTCAAATCCGACAAAAACAACTTCGCTCCAAACATTGGCTTTGCGTATTCGCCGAACTTCAAGATGAGATTCGGTCGCATGCTCTTCCCGGGAGGTGGGAAGACAGTGATTCGCGGAGGATTTAGCGAAAGTTACATCAACGATGAATTCGTCCGCTCACCTGACAACGCGTTGCAGAATCAGGGACTCTCAGTCACGCCGGTCGAGTCTGGATTGACTTCAGTGATCGACAACCCTCCACCAATTCCTACACCTACATTTGTGGCACCACCGTTGACCTTCTCCAGTATCAATGCTCTGGCGCCTGGCGCAAACGTGGCTTTTCTCATCGACCCGAACCTGCAGTTGCCACGAGTTGAGCAATACAACTTTGGCATACAGCGCGAAATCGGGTTCAAGTCTGTTCTGGAAGTTCGTTACGTTGGAAATCGTAGTCATGAATTGATTAGAACTGTGGATCTCAATCAGGTGGACATTCGTGGCAACGGCTTTCTTTCCGACTACATTCGTGCGCGCTCGAATTTGCTGTTGACCGGTGACGCCGCCTGCACGCCGCAACAGAATTCAGGCTGTCAGACTTTGACGGTCTTTCCGTCACTTGCAAATGGCGGTTCGTTGGACAGCCCGGCCGTGCAAACCCTGCTGCTGAATGGTTCAGTCGCTGACTTGGCGCGCCGGTACGTGATTCTGGGCCAAACAGGATTCGTGCAGATACTTCCTAACCCGAACATGGGAATTCTCGACTTACTCGGAAACCTCGGCCAATCCAATTACAACGCTTTGCAAGTTGAGTTGCGCCGCAGGTTCTCGGCCGGTTTGTTACTACAGGCCAATTACACTTTCCAAAAAACTCTGGACAACATTAGTCCGGGTAATCCAGGCATCAACAGCGAAGATCAAACCAGGGTTGCCGCTTTCCTGGATAACCAGAATCCGCATCTCGACTACGGCCGTGCAGATTTTGATGAGACGCAAGTCTTCAATCTCAACGCGGTTTACGACTTACCGTTTGGAAAAGGAAAGTATTTTTTGAACGACCACGGCGGCGCAGTTGACAGGCTCGTGGGAGGATGGCAGCTCGGCGGCATTCTCCGCATCAACACCGGTACGCCGCTGACGATCGTTGACCCGAGGGGCACGCTGAACCGTGCAGGAAGATCAGCAAACCAGACTGCCGTCACAGATCTGACGAATGCTCAGATCAGTAACTTGATCGGTATCTTCAAGCAAAACGGCATCGTCTATTACATAAATCCTTCGGTGATTAACACCGACGGTCGCGGCGCCGCGGCATTTGGCCAGCCGGCATTTTCTGGTGAGGAATTCTTTGACAATGGTCCTGGTCAGTTCGGAACTTTGGCAAGGAGTACGATCAATGGCCCAATGTTCACTGAGTTGGACATGTCGTTGACGAAGAGTATTCGGTTAAATGAACGGATGCGTTTCCAAATCCGAGCGGACGCATTCAATCTTCTGAATCATACGAACTTTCTAACCGGAATTCTTACTCCCGGTCTGAACCTGAACGGAACCAGCAACACAATCTTCAACATCAACAGTCCAACATTCGGTCAGATCACTTCAGCGAACACGATCGGTGGTAGTGGACTGAATCGTGTGATCCAGGTTGCGGGTCGGTTTGAATTCTGATCTGCAATCATTCTTATAAACGAAGGGCGGCAACTCAACGTTTCCGCCCTTCGGTCAATTTACGTGCGATATGATTTTATAGTGACTCAGTCTAAGTGTGGTCACAACCAATGACCCTGTGAGGCGTTTGCTAGACGGTTTGAGGAAGCCCGCGCTTGGTTTCTAATTCAAATCATCAGCTCATCAACCGTTGCGGGTTGAACTAATCCAGTCAGTCAACAACTGCAGACCGTGACCCCAAAACAGCGTCCGACAGTCCTCTCTTCACGGAAGATCTGTATTCCTCTTATTCGATTCTGGTCTAACTCGGTATCGCTCCAAAGCGGACGATCAATCATGACTGGTAATTAGTAAGGACTCTGGCGTCGGAACAAGAATGCGTTCCATTTCCCGAGGTTCGAACTTGGTGAGGCCGCCGGCATAGGTGCGACCATCGGCGACACTAGTTTGAGAAGACAAGAAAATCGTAAGCCGCGTCAAAATAGTATCGCTTAGCGTTTCTCTTGGATATAGCCCATGTGCGATGTTGATGTGCCGCGCGTTAATAGTATTTCGAACAAAAGCGGGCGGGCGCCTAGCCATGTATGTCGCCAGAATTGGGGCGGGCTGTCTCAGTCCAACGGACCACCACGTTTTGCGATTCTGCGCGATAAAGGAGTGTCTCGCACCAAGAGAGCTTGCAACCTTCAAGAAGCGATTTATCACTTTCCGTAGTTAACCATTCTTCTGAACCGCTCTCGAATATCACCGCACAACTTACGCTTTATGATCTGACGGGAGTCTCACTTCACACTCAAACTGAGAATTTCAACGTCGCCGCCTCATCAACTTCCGCAGGCGACGCAGTCAAATGGCCGGAGAGTCTTCCGCCTGTCTATTTTGTCAAATTGAATTTGCACGATGACCACCACAACCTGCTGTCAGAAAATTTCTACTGGCGGTCGTCCAAGACCCTCCTGATTTTACTGCGCTGCAAGACCTTTCACAGATCAGGCTTCAGTCTTCAGTTCGAATTACGCACAACAAAACCAGGTGGCTCAGCTTTAATCAGGACAAGAATGAGTATGTACTGAAGGCTTCAGTTGCGAATCCTGCCTCGAGCGGCGGCGTTGCGTTTTTCATTAGACTCAAACTCCTGAATTCAAGCGAGCGGTCCGGGACGGATAAGCGAATCCTTCCAGCCTTCTATGAAGACAACCACCTCTCGCTTCTCCCCGGCGAAGCGAAGTCAGTAACCATTCGTTGTGCGGAGGCGGATGCTTGCTCAAGTGAACCTGAGTTGTGGGTGGAAGGATGGAACATCCTCCCCATGCAGGTGCCTGGGTTTAGGTAGGACAATCTTCGCAGCTTAAGTCACGATCCCGTCACGCTGCGTTACTGAGAGTACTCTGCGTCGAAGAAGTAATCATCGCTGCGTGGTCGCGGTGGCAGAATCCACATGCCGAACGAATGATCAGTAGTATTGGACGCGAACGTCTGGACCATCTGGTCGTGCTCAATGAAACTTAGCTACAGCACATTCTGAGGGCGTACATTGGCTACGATCATAACGTGCCACCGCATCAACCGCTGGACGGGAATCTGCCGGAGTCTCGCGAGGTTCGAACCGTTTCTTCCATAACTTGCGGCCGCAGTAGTTTGGGCCAAAGCACAAGAGCTTCATAAAGTCCATACTTTATAGACGCATCCACGCGTGCCGTCCCCATCCTTTGCAAACTCGCATGAAACATTTTTCCACTTCCCATCATTAGGGTGTGAGAAACACAAACGCGTTTCAATCGACCTACAAATCAGCAACGGAGGCAATATGTCGACTGTTTCAGACGGACTGCAACATGCAATTGATAAATGGCTAGATCTGGAGGGGAGTTCGTTCGGTGCCGGAAAACGGCTCGAAGACATGTGGGTTGAAGAAAAGGGCGTGGTTACGCCATTTCAGCCTAACGGAGCGCTCAGGCTAATTGACCACGTGCAGGATGAAAATGTTTTCAAACACTGTCAGCGCGCATTGGATCTCGAGCCCGAACAGTTCGGTACCAATCGGATCGACACTCTTGGCGATCTAAACGATCACCTCGACCCGTGCGGTTCTTGAGCGACCATTACTCAATGAATGTAGGAACCACTCATGCACACACGTAAACTTCTGCTCGCACTTCCACTCTTGCTTGTCACCACTGTTGCGAACGCCCAGGAAAGTCCGACAATTTTAGTGCGCCATGGTCGAGACCAACTGCAGCTGAAGTTTGATTTACCAAATGCGATTCCTCGTCCACAGATATCCAAGCTCGAAGACATCAACAACTACAAGCTTTACGAAAAGGGGAAAGCCGAGGAGCTCGCGACCAATGTCGCTGATGAGATCGAGCGTGTAAATGCGATTGTTGACGAAGACGAGAAAAAGAGGCAGTTAGTCAACCTTGTTGCCCGTCTGAGGAATCCGCCAGGCAACCTGATCAGCGTCGCCGTCGCGCCTCAGTGTTCCTTGGATTGCGCGCGGATAATTTTGCAACTCGCCAAGCCGCTTGAATACGACAAGACTTATGTGCTTACGATCGCCGGAGTTGTACTTGAGAACAATCCGGTCAATCCAACTGAATTCAAAATCGAAAAGACCGCCAAAATCGTAGAGGCGCTCAACGCCTCGAATGCGCGCGAAGAAATCAGGATTCAGTCAACTGGCCCGCTGGCAATGTCGGTCGGCACATTGAACATTCAGGAAAAAACCTTGCGTATCAATGCGGAAAGTACGCATGCTGACGAACACACAGATACGCTTACCGCAGTTGCATCGCAACCCAATAACCTGCCGAATCTGATTGAGGTAAAGCTTAGTGAGAAACTCAACGAGGGACAGGCTCATACATTGTCGATTCCGGAAAAACAGTTATCAGACGGTACCGGCGTGCCGATCACAGCGAAAGGGGTCATTACTATCCCGGGCTTGGCCTCTCCTCCCGATGACCCCAACCTGACTCTGGAAATTGCGACCAATGCTGCTGTTCATCAGAAGCCGCAGTTTGATTTCGACCTCGCTTGGGCTCCGTACCAGAAATATCATCTTCAAAAACCGGCGTGGTTCTGGCAGCCCGAGATAAAAATCGATGTTGGGTTAGGCGATTCAAAATCCGATAATGCCGTCTCGCTGGCCCTGTTGGCGGATTACTCTTCGGACCCGTCTTGCATCGGTAGACGAACACGTAACGGCGATTCTGGATCTGCAGGGAAGTGCGAGGCTGCGCCAGACGACGTGCAACTCAAAACGTTTTACAAGTGGCGCAGGACCCCATGGTACAGGCTCGGCAGTTATGACTTCTTTATCGGTCCAAAACTGGAGGCAGACCGCGCATTTAATCGTATCAATACACTGGGCACCGCTCGGTTTGAGTTGCGCTTCCACCGTTGGCTCGCGACGATCGAGGAGCAGCGAAAACTCCTCAAATCGAATCTGAATGAAGATACTGATCTGGTCGAGCTCAACAGTGGGTTCAGAGTTATTCCTTACTTTGGCTTTGATTTTGGCGGAAACGTCCGAAACGAAACCGTCGAGAATAAGGATAAAAACGTCAGTATTAGCGTGCCGCGTCATCCGATTTTCCGCACTAATCTCGGATTCAAAAGCTTGGTTCAATGGCGGCTATTCTCGTTTCCGATGACGCTCACGTTGGAAGAGCGTCTAATGCATCTTGCGGAGCATGAAGACATCGCGTTTAAGACAGATGAGGGCGTTGGGTTTCGAAGCTTGCGGGCCTTTCACCATCGCGGAGAAGCAGCTTGGAGTGTGGCCTTTGATCCCGCCAAGCATTACAACTTCACAGTCACTTACGAGAACGGTCGAAAGGCACCAAATTTTGAGTATCTGAATAAGGTTTCGACTGGATTCAAGATCATTTTCTAAGGCGTAAAGAAAGGTCGCCGGAGCTGTTCCAGCGATCTTCAGTAATTGTTGGATTGCACCACACAAATCTTCGCAACTGCTTCTTGGCGTGACGTACAGAAATGCTTAGTTTTGGTCAGATAGTTGCGAGAGTCGCTCAAGGCTCGCTGGTTTTACCGTTACCGTGTTATGCCTGCTTTCTGCCCAAAGCTACTGTCCTACGAAACAGTTCCTTACGTTGTCTATCACGCTGTCGTTTCAGAGGTGCCGAATTCACCAGTCGATACTGACGTTGCAACTTCTTTTTGTCGCTCGATAAATCATTTCGCAGCATTCGTTCTCATTTTGATGAACGAGTTTTTTTGCGACTTTTGCGACGTTGGATACACTCGGGCCACTTCTTCTCTTGTGGCCGCATTCCACAAACGTACTGTGTGATCGTCACTGGCTGAAGCGATCCTACTGCCGTCCGGGGAGAAGGCCACTGAACTGATGTAACTCGAGTTGCCTGTCAGCGTCGCAAGTTCGGCACGCGTGCTGACATCCCACAGCTTCACGGTTTTGTCCCGACTGCCCGAAATGAGAGTTTTGCCGTCGGGAGAGAAAGCAATCGCGGAGACTTCATCGGCATGCCCTTTCAGTGCGACCACCTCGCTTCGCGTACGCACGTCCCATAGGTAAACGATCTTGTTCGCACCGGCCGATGCGAGCAGCCTGCCATCTGGCGAGAACGCAACGGAATTGACTTTGCAGCGGCAGAGTGGGATGACGTTCGGCGATTCGAGTGTACCTGACTGTCGACCCGTTTTAAGATTCCATAGCTTTATGATTCCATTATCGTTAGCCGAAGCGAGTGTCTCGCCGTCTGGTGAGAAGGCTACTGAATAGATACCGCTGACCGCTTGATCTCGAAACGTTGTCAGCTCCTTCCATGTTCTGCTATCCCAAATCTTCACACTATTGTCGAATCCAGCTGAAGCGAGCTTCCGGCCGTCGGGCGAGAAAACAACCGAGCGGATCTGCTGCGTGTGGCTTGTAAGTCTCGCCACCTCCCGATGTGCCGTGGTGTCCCACAGCCTTACGATGCCATCACCGCTCCCTGCCGCGAGCGTTTTTCCGTCTAGCGAGAAAGCGAGGGCTAAGACAGGATTATAGGGCAAGGCGGAATTGTCGGATTTCCCTCTGAGAATCGCTAATTCTCGTCCCGAGCCTGCGTCCCACAGCTTCAGCATCAGGTTGGAACTTCCTGAGGCAATCGTCTTCCCATCCGGGGAGAAGGCGACTGAGTCGATACCATCTGTTTGGCGTTCCAACGTTGTCACCTCATGCCTCGAACTGATGTCCCAAATCGACGCGGCTCTGTCACCGGCAATCGTTCTGCCGTTTGGGCTGAAAACTGCTCGCATTGGACCTGCCTGAGCCGTGGCGTCCTTCAGTCTAACAAGTTCCTGTCTGGTATCAGTGTCCCAAAGTATTGTCTCCGCAGTACTCACGGATGCGAGCGTTTTGCTGTCTGGCGAAAAAACGAGTGAGGTAACTACTTGCGTGTTTCCCTTTAGCGCAGCAAGCTCCTTTCTGGTGCTGGCGTCCCGCAACTTGACGGTGCGACCGCCAGAGCTTGTTGCGAGCAACTTGGCGTCTGGCGAGAACGCCACTGTGGAAAGATCAGTTGTAAAATCTTCATCAACCGGCGGGTCGTTTATCTCCGCCACCTCTTTCCACGTCGTGGTATCCCAAAACTTCAACGTCTGGTCAAAACTACCAGATGCGAAGAACTTGCCGTCTGGTGAAAAGGCGACGTCACTAATAGGACGGGTGTGACCTCTGAGCGTGGTCAACTCCCGCCGCGCCGAGATGTCCCAAAGTGTAACGACGTTGTCAAAGGTCGCTGAAGCGAGAATCTTGCTATCGGGTGAAAAAGCCAACGCCCATACGTTCTCCGGTTGACTGTTCGGGTCAGGCTGCGGGGTGAATGACGCCAACTCTCCGCCACCAATGTCCCACAGCCTGATAATTCGATCTCTGTTGATTGTCGCTAGCATCTTTCCATCTGGCGAGAGTCTCATCGATATGATGAGATTTGCATTCCCTCTGAGTGTGGCAAATTTCTGTTGCGTAACGGCATCCCACAATTCAACGGTATTTTCTGGAGTGGGCAAAGCAACTAGCGCGTTGCCATCACTCGGAAAAACAACCGAAAAGATCCCGCCTACAGGCTGTTTGAATGTGGCAAGTTCTGCGTAGCTATTGTGCCACAGGTAGTACCAGTAAAAGCTGCGCAGGTCATCTTGTTTTGAGTTTTCAGATTTCGACTTCGGCACATGAGGGTTTAATAAGTCATACACTCGCGTCATGTCGCGTTCGTTGTTCGCACGCTGGGCGAGACTCATGTTGGAGACATAAAGTAGATGCTCGGCAGCATTCCGCTGAGCGATGGCCTCATTCTTCGCTTTCGTCTCGGCCCTCGCAGCAGCAACTGCCTCATCCTTCGCCTTCGTTTCGGCTTTGGCGGCAGCGACTGCCTGATCCTTGGCAATTTTTTCCGCGGCCTCGGAAGCCAGTGCCTGATCCTTCGCGATCTTCTCAGCCGCAGCGGAGGCTAAAGCGTCGTTCTTCGCCGTCTCTTCAGCCTTAGCACTTCTGGTTGCCTCTGCGGTCGCGGCTACGGCCTTACGCTGTGAAATCACCGTGAAGACCAGTGCCACTGAGAGAATCACACTAATGGCAGTAACGACGCTGAGCGTCAGAGCGCGCCGGCGCGCCCGCGCTTTCTCATCAATCTGCTCAAGCGTGCGACGGTCAGTCCCGCTCATGGCGGCAACTAATGAGTAAAACGAGCTGCGGAATGGGCCTTTGTGCAATTTGCCTTTATGAGTATCACACCCGAGAAAGTTGGCCGCCAGAGGCATCCGGTTCTCGCACATAATTTCTGGAAAGGCCATTTCGCTGTCATCCGTCGTGTCATTGTTAGCCTTACCTCTGATCAGAATGGGGATTATGTCCTGGTCGACATGAGTCTGCAGGAACCATTTGATTTCATCGGCGACATATTTACTTTTACGTGCATCAGGTGAACAAACGACGACCATTTTGGCTGAGCCGCTGAGGTGTCGCTGTATCGTGCGGCGATAATCTTCTGACGCCTGGATGTCAGACTCGTCGCGGAAGACATTTAGATCTCGCTTTGCGCGCTTCAGGCTTTTCGGATACTTGTAGCTCTCAAGCGCTTCCTCCAACTTTGCTGCGAAATCTTTGTCTTTCCGTGAGTAGCTTAGGAAGATATCGAACGTATGCGAAGGCTGTTGGCTCGCAGCGTCTTGTCTTAGTTCTGTTGATTTCATGTTCTCTCCTGAGGCAGGTCCCGACGCTTCAGCGCGGCGGGATTACCATTATTTTACTCGTGGCATGATTTCGCAGGACACCGGAAATGGCGCGGGACAGGACTCAAGCATAAATTCGTCGTACAGACTTTAACTCCCAGCCGTACAGGAGTTCTAGCCAACGGGAGAACGCGACGTTTCGTATCTTTTTATCTGTTTGCCATTACGAGCACCACTTGGCAAAGAAAAAGGCCGCCGGACTTATTCCAGCAACCTTAATAATATGCGGCTCTGTAGGTAGGACTCGAACTACATGGGGATTAACAGCCCGAATGTTCCGCATAGTGGCGACAGAGATCTCGTTTTAGGTTAACTTTGATCCAATTTTATGCCGACACCGAAGTTTACAAGTTACGACTTCTTAAGCAACTGCTCACGAATCCAAGTAGCTGACTCCATGCATTTGATTTGCCGTTCACCACTTCAATGAGCGGGACCATTCTTGTCTATCGAGCACTACATGAGGAGACTTCATTGTTGCCATGAGGGCACCTTAGTCAGCGCTGAGCATTCTCATGATGTCGAGTTCAGGGATACGGCGTGTAGCGGACCATATGGTAAACGCGGCCGCCGCACTCAAAGAGATCGACAGGGTCATGGACGTTACTAAACCAACCGGCATGGCCTCAGGAATCAAACTACCGAGAAATCGCCCGACAGCGCTTGCGCCAACTACTCCGAGAAACGCTCCCACCGCGATCACCAACAGACTATGTGTCAACAGCATACCTCTAACCCGAGTAGGCGATGCGCCAAGCGCCATTCGCAAACCAATTTCCTGCGTCCGCTCAGCTACGGAATGAGAGATGATGCCATAGATTCCAATGAGTGCTAACCAAACCGCGAACCCGGCAAACATCCAAACAGCCGTCCGATAGGCCCTTGGTCGAATGAAAAAATCCGCCAAACGCTGTTCCATAGTTTTCACTCCGAACACCGGAACATAAGGGTCGACGGATCGAATCGCTTCACGAATCGCGGTAAGGTGTTCGTCCGCGCGACCGTCCACTCTGGCGACAAACGTAGAAAAAAACCCGCCAGGGGACTCGGTGGGAACAAAAACCTGATTCGAATTAACCAGGGTTGGGTCAGTTTCGAATTCCATACCGCGTACGACGCCAACGATCTTCCATCCAGCCCCTGGGCCGAAGGTAAGTTGCCGGCCGAGGACCTCCCGCGGGCCCCCAAACTCGGCGGCAAAACGTTCATTGACGACCGCAACGCGGCTTCCCGCAGCGACCTCTGCGCCCGTGAACTCGCGACCCTCCAGAATCCGGGCGCCCATAGTTTGGAAATAGTCCGATAACGTTGGCACCATCGTTGAACCGCGATTCGCACGACGCCCGTCAACTCCGAATCTTCCGCCCACAAAGCCTGTCGCGTAGAGCGGCAGAAACTCTGTGGCGCTGGCGCTGCGAACTCCCGGAAGATTGCGCACCCTCACGAGTACTTCCTCGAAATAGTGAAGTCGCTGCTCGTTGGTTTGGTGTTTCGTTCCGTCAAGGGACACATTTACTGTCACAATACCTCTGGCGTCAAAACCACGGTCGGCAGCCATCAGTTTAAAGAACGCACGACCAATCGATAAGGATGCTGTCAGAAGAATGATGGTGAGAGCCACCTGAGCTGCCGTTAGGAATTGACTGATCACTCGCGATCGCCGAGTCCGGCCAGAACCTCTAGCACCGAAGTTGTGCACTTGACCGATTGAGAAGAACGGCAACACACCGAACAGGAATCCGGTGAGAACCGAGATCGTCAAGCTAAAGGCGAAAACCCTTACATCAAAAAGCGAGTAGGACATTGTCGAAAGCGGCAGCGGCTGAACTTTTGCGGCCACGGAAGTAACGCCAGCAGCAACAAGTAGTCCTGCCAAAGTGGATACCGCGCAAAGAATCAAGCACTCCGTGAGCAACTGCCGTTTTAGTCTCCCCCGGCTTGCTCCCAGGGCGGAGCGAATACTCAGCTCCGATGTGCGGTCAGTTATTCGAGCCATGAGCAGATTCGCCACGTTGGTGCAAGCGATCAACAAGATAAGCGCCATGCCCGCCACCAACATTAGCGAAGCGCTCGCAACCGGACCTGTCAGAGCTTCGCGAAGGGACCTAAGCTTCGGACGAGGACTTGAAGGATCAAGGCGACCAGAAGCTGACGAAAGATGATTTACATCGGCCTCGAACGCGGCGCGCGCCTGTGGCCACGAAACTCCGGGTTTCAATCGCGCCACGGTTGTCCAGCCGTTATTGCCCTCAGAAAATTTTGCGGGCAGCCAAAGAACAGTATCTCGTGGATAGTCAAAACCAGGCGGCGTGACGCCGATAACCGTCAGATTTTTGCCATTCACCCGGATTGAAGAGCCTATGACAGCAGGGTTCCCTCCGAAGAGTTGCTGCCAGAGTCCATAGCCGATGACGACCACCTGATCGTTGTCGATCGCGTCCTCGCCAGATTGGAACGTGCGGCCGACAGCTGCAGGCGTTCCGAGCACAGTGAATAGATTCGAGGACGCGCTGGCTGCATGCACGCGAACCGCTTCTTGAGCCATACCAATATTGACGTCGTTCTCCTCGATGAGCGCGGCGCTGGCGACGTAGGTGCTCTGCTCCCGCCAGTCATGAAATTGTTTTGCATTGTCGTGAGGAGGAATGAACTCGTTCGGATGAAATGAGACCAACCGCTCCGGATCGTGAAATGGAAGCGAACTCAACAACAAAGTGTTGACGACGCTGAAGCCCCCTGTTGTAGCGCCGATGCCGATAGCAAGCGCGGCGATCATGAACAGAGTGTGAAGCGGATGGCGCGCCCAAAGCCGGAACGTGTATCGTCCATCCTGAAGCACCGCGCGCATCAGCTGAGCTGGTATCGAGACAAACAAGTGTGAATCATTGGACATGTTTTGTGACTCCAAAGATAGATGCGGCCGACTAGCTTCGCCAGTTCACTACTGCGAGAGGCGTCAGCTTACAACAGCACTGTGGCCGGAACTAGATCTGTGCGTGCTTCTTTACGCGACGAAACATCGTCTTACAAATCATTCACAGGTTAACATTCATGCTGCCGGACTTATCTCCGAATAATCTGAACAGAATCTAAAGCGGTGTGTCGATTTCGCAATCCGTTATTCGACTTTACGTTAGAGGCCAGAACTTAGGAGCCGGAGCAAAAAGAAAGAGGAGATTGAACACATGAAATTTATGACGCTCGTAAAATCGTCGCAGAATTCAGGTCCTCCGCCACCAGCACTTATGGAAGCAATCGCAAAGCTTAGTGAGGACGGAGCAAGAGCCGGTACTCTATTGCAGGCTGGCGGATTGGAACCGATTGCGACAAGTGTTCGTGTCAGGGTTGAGAAAGGAAAGGTTCTCGTGCTGGATGGCCCTTATCCGGAGACCAAAGAAGTTGTTGGTGGGTTCGCGTTGTTTGATGTCGATTCAAAGCAGGAGATGATCGACGCCACAGTGAAGTTCATGCAGCTTCACGCCGAATACTGGCATGGGTGGGAAGGTGAAACTGAAATTCGGCAGCTGTTCGGACCAGAGGATCGTAAATGATACGTTAGTCTCTAGCCGAAAATTGCGTTGAGACCAGAACTAAAAGAACTGGGAAGACCTTCAGGTCTTCCCAGTTCAAATTTTTGGCTCCGCAGGTAGGACTCGAACCGTCATCAAAGCACAGTTCGGACACTCGAAGATCATGGATGACTCTTGCATATCGAGGCGGAGCGTTAGACGAAGGCGCCGCTGCTCTTGAACCCACGTTCTTTAGAACATCTTCACAAACCGTCGAAGCTGGCGAGATGGTTAACTAAGGAACGGGTTACGGAGTTTCCAAAAATTCAGCGGCGAGCTTTCGGGCTTGCCGCTTTTTGTTGCGCGTTTCTAAACTCAAGCGGAAACCGAGGAGGAGGGCTTCAAAATGGACGTTCAACAATACCTTGAAATGATCGCTGGGTTCCTCGTCGATGAGCTACGTCCTGTCTTGAATATAGAGGGCGTCACCAAGAACACTGACCTGCTCGGAAAGTATGCTGAAGCCTCAGTTCGACGTTTGGTACACCGGATTGTTAGTCCGATGCGTGTGTCGACTGGAGCTGTCCTCGACTATCCTCTACCAAAGACCTTACGGCAAATTGATCTGATTATCTGGGCACCGTTTCCCGCACCCGCATTATTCGATGTTGAGGGGTTTGGTCTCGTCCCTAAGAGCAGTGCCTTTGGCGTAATGGAGATTAAGAAAAGCAACTACACTGGTGTTGACACCAAGCTTGAGAGATTTTTGTCGGAGGTAGACGCTGGACAAATCATATCGGAGGCTGCCGGGGCAGTAGCCGACTTTCGGAGGCGTCCAGGTATGGGCGTTGTGTGTGTCCTTGAGTCACCATCCTCGAGACTTCGATCGTTAATTGACCAAGAGAGAGTGGTTGCGATCTTCGAAAAGGAAGGCGACATAACTCGAGTGCGATCTAAAGACGTCCTGATCTTAGTCAACTTTCTGCATTATGTAACCTGGAGATATCGTGTTCAAGCCTCAACTCCTGACTATCCGCAACTCGTAACGTCTTAGCGTCGCGCCTTTTCCAAAAGGAATCAGAACGGCACAAAAGAACGGCACAAACGATTAAAGGCCGCTCAATTGGGCGGCCTTTTCTCTTACTTTGCTAAAGATTTTGGCTCCGCAGGTAGGACTCGAACCTACAACCCTT
>DATDFV010000075.1:0-14915 GCA_036522415.1 Pyrinomonadaceae bacterium
GTTTGGGTACTACCGCCGAGATCGCCTTACCCTTGATTGCCTCCGAATCCAGCTCCTTCGATTGCATTTGCGATTTGACCGATGCGGCAAGTATGCAGATCAAAAACAAAGAGGCGGTTATTGTTGGTTTCCTCATGGCAACAGTCTGAGTCAAAAGAAGGAAATCCAGAGACACAGGTGTGACAGTTCTTGGATTGTCCTCGAAGACTATCCGCATATTACGCGGCGCGATGGAACGAAGCAGTCAGCACCACCTCGCGGTAGCGGGTGGGTGCGAAGCCTGAGAACCTCCAGTCAAATCTGGCTTCGCACGCACTCGCTACCGCGAGGTGGTACTGACTGCTTCCAACTTTGTCTCGTGAAATGTCGACAACAAAACAAGAAGTTGCGCACTACAATTTTTTGCATCACACAACAACCCTTCGTAGGCAGACCAGCATCTTAGCAACCGAATCATTGTGAGGACCTCCCCGGCCTCACGCAAAAAAAGACAACTCGGAAGTAGCAAGTGGTGGAAGCGGATTTCTCCCCGATGTTGAAGTCTGTCTGTTGAACTGGAGCTGTCTTGCTCCTTTGGAGACCACGATGTTACGCAGATGGTTTCTCTTCCTCGTCTGCTTAGGTTGCAGTCTGCCTTTCCTGGGCGCAGTAACGAATGCTCGCTTTGAGTTAAGAGTTGATGAAAAGGCCAGCCGGATTCTGCTAACGGATTTGGCGCCGCAAGTGTCACTCGTTGTTGAAAACGGATCGCGAGAGACGATAACGGCGCGAATTCGACTTGAACTGCTCACGCCAAAAGAGACTGTCGCAGCA
This sequence comes from Pyrinomonadaceae bacterium, assembly GCA_036522415.1. Classification (GTDB taxonomy): domain Bacteria; phylum Acidobacteriota; class Blastocatellia; order Pyrinomonadales; family Pyrinomonadaceae; genus PSRF01. Next base: position 814 of record DATDFV010000075.1, read on the forward strand.
GCCACAGAGTCTAAGGTGGAAATAAAAAGCGGCACTCAAAAACTTCCGTTCACATTACCGTTCAAGACTCGTGACTTAACACCAAATGAAGAGGACCAGGCTCTTTGGTATCGCCTGCATTATCGAGTCATTCCGGACGCCCTGGGGTCGCCACCGATCGAGGGATTAATTTCGCTCTCCGAAATCACTCCCGATCTCTTCGAACTACGCATAGTTGGGCCGGGAAAAGCAATACCAGGAAGCCGGTTCACAACCAAGGTTCTTGCGCGCCATCCCGTCACTCATCGACCGCTGAAAGGCGTTCAAGTCAAAGGACTGATAACCATCTCCGGGCATGGAGCCGACGCATTAAGTCTTACCAGCACCGGCGTTACAGATGCTGCGGGCTACGCCGATCTCAATTTCAAACTTCCATCAGAATTAGAAGATGATGAGTTAGAAGTGAAGATCGAAGGCACGCTCGGACTAGTCACCGTCAAAGCCGAGCATGACTTTGATGCTTTTAATGAGGCGACTCTCTTCGTCTCAACTGACAAATCACTCTATCAACCTGGTCAGACTCTCCACACGAGAGTGCTCATGCTTGGTCCGTCGAAACATGCCATCGCTGACCACGAATTAAAATTTACCGTAACGGATCCAGAGGGCACGGTTGTTTCGAGGTCCGTTCTGAAAACCTCTCGATTCGGTATTGCCAACGCAGAATGGGCAATACCAGAATCGATTCGCCTGGGCGACTATCAACTGGAATTCTCAACGACTGACGATGACCATTCGGTAGACGCAGTCGTAAAGATCTCGCGCTACGATCTGCCGACCTTTGCCGTAAGTGTTAAGACGGATCGCTCTTATTACCTGCCTGGACAGAATGCGCTGGTCGAAATCAAAGCCGATTATCTGTTTGGGAAACCAGTCACCAAAGGACACGTCCGGTTGGTAAGAGAAACCGAAAGGAGCTGGAACTATAGGGAACAAAAATGGGAAACAAGTGAAGGCGACAAGTATGAGGGCGACACTCAAGCTGATGGCGTTTTCAAAGCGCAGATCGATTTGACTGAGGATTACAATCAACTCGCCAGTCAGGACTACAACCGCTTTACGGATTTGCCGTATGCGGCCTACTTCACTGAACCGAGCACCAACCGAACTGAACAACGTCGTTTCAACCTGCGTCTCTCAAAACATCAGATTCACATCTACGTGATCCGCCCACAGGACACGTACGAAGAAAACAAAAAACTTCCGTTGCGGTTTTATGTCTCGACTTCTTATGCAGACGGAACACCGGCCCCTTCAACAGTCACCATTCGGCTCGGCGCGCAGGATCAGCAAACCATCCGTCGTATAAGAACTAACCGGTATGGGCTCGCCCGCGTCAAGCAACTTCAACTGTCCGTTCGTCCGGAAACCACGGCAGTTAATTTTGAAATTCTGGCCCAGGACAAGACAGGTAAGAGCGGCACACACACTGAGACTTTTAGACTCAGTGACGAGCCAGTCATCCAGATCGAAACAAATAAGGCTTTGTTTGCGCCAGGCGACCCTATCACCGCCATTGTTACTTCCAGTGAACCTGATTTGCGTTTGATTGTGAACGCAATTCGGAACGGTTCTGTGCTGTATTCCCAACCTCTGCAATTGAATAATGGAAGAGGATCTTTGTTGATTCCTTATCAGCGGGAATTCAAAGACGAAATAACAATTGCGGCTTATGCCGAACACCACAACGCGGATAATGACGAGGAGTTGATCCGAGGCACGCAGACGATTCTATTTCCTCGTAAACGTGACTTAAGGCTGAACCTCCAGACCTCGCAAACATACAAACCGGGGGAACAGGCTCACGTTACCTTCAGCACTGTTGGTTCAGAAGGCAAACCGATCGAGAGCGCGCTGGGCGTGGTAGTAACCGATAGAGCTGTAGACGAGCGAATCAGAACAGATCAGGAGGCTGGGTCTCGTTACTGTGGTTTCTCCAGCAATCTTTTGCCACTCCTGGGATACGGTCAGTCTTTCGCCGGCATAACAAGGCGAGATCTAGACCAGGTAGATGTATCGAGACCCGTTGCCTCTGATCTCGCGCTGGTCGCTGAAGTGATCTTGAACCAGGGTCATGAATTTGATCTTACGACCTTTAACGGTGACTACTACGAAAACAATCCCGCGACTGTCTTTAATTCGTTTATACAAAAACAGTTTCAGCCGATCGAGCGAGCACTCAAAACTAACTACCAGCACAACAAGACGTACCCAAAATCCGAACCTAATCTGGAACAGATTCTGACGGGCGCGGCGCTTAATCTCGGTGCATTACGAGATCCGTGGGGTATCCCATATCGACCAAAGTTCGTTACCCAACGTCAATTTGATGTTCTTTCGATTGAGTCCGCAGGGCCAGACAAGAAATTCGATACTGACGATGATTTCGAGGTATCGCGTTCAAGTTGGAATTACTTCGAACAAATCGGCCAAACCATTGATGAAGTAACACGGGAATACCATCACTCCACTGGCAAGTTAATTAGAACGTTCGAAACCCTCCGGGACGAACTGCTGAAGAGACACATCGATCTCGATACCCTTCGCGATCCCTGGAACAGACCTTACAAGATCGGGTTTGAAGTGAATGGAGATAGGTTCCAGATCAACATTGTGACCACCGAACCAGGGACACCCCCGCCAGACTCAGATTTCGTGGTATGGCTCTCGTCCCTCGATTATTTTGCTGAGAATCGATTTCAAATCGACGCCGCACTCGATCAGACATTGAAAAAAACCGGTTCTTATCCAAACACCGAAACTGAGCTCCACGATGCCCTTCTACCCGCAGGCATCGATTCGAAAAGGTTGTTCGATCCGTGGAACCGATCGTACTACTTCGTTTTTCAGATGCAGTCGTTCTACGGAGACAGCGTCACGATCGAAGCGCGAGCGGTTTATAACCAGCCGCCGCAACAGCAAGTCCGCGTAACACCCGTAACGAAAAGTGCAAGAACCATTCGGATCAAAAGCGCAGGCCCGGACGGACAAATCGGAACCGCAGACGATTTCGAACTTGCTTACTTTGCTGCTGTCTTAAGCGAGCAATCAGCCAACGACACCCAACCTCGCGTGGTATCACCGCCAGTGAGTTACTCGGGCGCAACGGGAGCAATTACAGGAACCATATATGATCCAATCGGCGCTGTTGTTCCTAATGCCCTTGTCACTGCCAAAACAAAAGTCGGTGAACGAATCTTCGAATCAAGAACTGACGAGAATGGCAAATACCTGATCAGAAACTTGCTGGCGGGTGTTTATGAAGTGCGGGCCCGTGCTACTGGTTTCAAGGATACTGTCATAAGTCAGGTCCTGGTTCGCTCGTCTGAACTAATCCAGGTCAACTTCAGTCTAGAGGTGGGAACCGTCGCGGAAACCGTTACCGTGACGGGCGGCCAAAGCCAGGTTCTTGACATGACCAGCGCTTCGATCACGGAGTTAAAGGTTGGCGGTTTCAGAAACTTCCTTCTCCTCGCCCCAGGCGTCACCGCAGCGAAACAGCAACTCTCCACCCCACGCGTTCGGGAATATTTTCCCGAAACGCTCCTTTGGCAACCTCAACTCACCACCGATAAGAAGGGCCGAGCGCAGCTCGACTTCAAGCTTGCCGACAACATCACAACCTGGCGAATGTCGGTAATCGGTTCCACTGAAGACGGAGAGATCGGTCTTGCCGAAACCGACATCCGTGCGTTTCAGCCCTTCTTTGCCGAACTTGATCCACCACGCATTCTCACTGAAGGCGACCAAATCTCATTACCCGTCGTTCTAAGAAACTATCTTGATAGGACCCAGCTCGTGAATGTCGTCCTTAAACCGCAAGAGTGGTTCAAGATTCTTGGCGCGAGCCAAAAACGAGAAGAGGTGCCAAAGAGTGAATCAAGAAACGCGATCTTCAGCATTCAGGCTGCGTCGTCCGTTAAAGACGGAAAACAACAGGTGACTGCAGTTGCCTCCGATTTCAGCGATGCCATTGAGAAGCCAGTCACTGTTCATCCGGATGGAGAGGAGAAAGTTGAAACTGCGAGCGACCTGTTCGATAAGTCGACCAACATCGCTGTCAATGTGCCCACCAATGCGTTGGCAAGCTCACGTCATGTCGAACTGAAGATCTATCCCAATCTCACGACGCACTTGTGGGAAAGCATCGAGGGAATCATGACACGTCCGTACGGATGTGGTGAGCAGACGATTTCGTCAACCTATCCGAGTTTGCTGATGCTTCGCTATTTGAAAGACGACAAAGAGAATTCTCCGATCGCCTCGAAGGCGAGGAAGTATGTGGAAACCGGATACCAGCGTCTCCTTGGATATCAATCATCAACCGGTGAGTTTACTTACTGGGGTCGAGGAGAGCCGGATATTGCTTTGACCGCTTATGCTTTGCGATTCCTTCACGACCTGAGCACGGTCACTGACGTGTCCGCAACCGCAGTCCAAAACGCGCGGACGTGGTTGATTGCTCAACAGCGAGAAGACGGAAGTTGGAGAGCAGTTGATTGGGACCACAAAGAAAACTTCAGAGCCTCGGTGATGCTGACCGCACTGGTTGCGCGTTCCCTCGGATCTACAGAACCAAAGTCTCAAAACCAAACAACAAGTCCTTTGACGAAGGCCCTGAATTACCTCGAAGCTCGCGCTAATGATTTTAATGAACCTTATCTCATCGCCTCATATTCTCTGGCCTCGAGTCAGGCGGGACTTACCGACCAGGCGCGACGAGCGAATATCAGACTGAAGGAAATGGCTCATGCCGAAGGGCCGCGGACCTACTGGGCACTCGAGACAAACACTCCGTTTTACGGATGGGGACTGGCAGGGAGAATCGAAACGACAGCCCTTGTTGTTCAAGCGCTCTCAAACCAAAACACTTCGGATCAGGCAATGAGGGACTTAAGAACACGAGGTCTCCTGTTCTTGATTCAGAATCAGGACCGCTATGGTGTTTGGTACTCAACCCAGGCGACGGTCAACGTACTCGAAGCACTATTGTCTGCCTCCTCAGCGCCCCAGGGATCCGGCAACGCCGATTCAATCGAAATAACAGTCAACGGAAAATTAGCTCAACGTGTAACGTTGCCGTCAGACCGGCGAATGATGGCGCCGCTCTACATCGATCTTTCGCCAACCATTCTTATCAGCAATAACCAAATCGAATTTCAACGGAGCGGCAGCGGTTCGCCCGTCGGCATACAGCTAGTGACAACCTACTACCTTCCCTGGCGATCTCAGGCCGAGGCAGCTCAAGTTCGTCCAGGCGACGCAGAGGAACTAAAACTTGCAACTCGTTTCGACAAGAATGAAGCGAAAGTAGGCGAAGAGATCACTTGCCGAGTCAAAGCCGAGCGTGTCGGTTTCCGTGGTTATGGAATGTTACTAGCGGAGATTGGTCTTCCTCCTGGCGCTGACGTCGATAGGGCTTCGTTGGAAACCGCGATGCGCGGATCGGAGTGGGCAATCAATCAATACGATGTGCTACCTGATCGCGTTGTCGTTTATCTATGGCCGCGAGCTGGAGGTTCAGAGTTTTCATTTAAGTTTCGTCCTCGTTTCGCAATGTCCGCGAAAGCGTCAGCCTCATCCCTGTACGACTACTACAACCCGGAAGCTGGAGTAATTGCAGCACCGGGAACTTTTGTCGTGCGGTAATGGTCTAACTAGTCAGTCGCCGGTGGTGGCAATGCACAATAGGACCAATTGGACCTATACGACCTATTACCTCCAGCGGCTGACAAAAAGGAGCTGTGTCATGTCAGACAATGATTTCACCAGGCAATTTGAAATCACCTCCCCATGCACTGAAAACTGGGACGTAATGATTGGAAATGATCGAGTCCGTTTTTGTAGTCATTGCCAGCTTTCCGTTCATGATCTGTCGCAGTTAAACAGAAAACAGATCAGACGTCTTATCTTGAAATCGAAAGGGCGGCTCTGTGTTAGATACTCCACTGTAAATCCTCGGCCCACACCTGTCAGAGTTCTACACAAGATTGGCCGGCGCACGTCAATAATTGCCGCCAGCGCGTTCTCAGCCACTTTGGGTCTTTCAAGTGCAATGGCCGCGAGCAGTGTCCCCGCGAATAAATTCCGTAGCACCTGTGTGCGCAACTCGACACCAGCTAGTAGGCTTAAGCCAATTGTGGATGGAGGTACAGCTGCAGTTTATGGAGTGATCTTTGATCCTGCGGGAGCCGTAATTCCTAGCGCCACCATCACAATCATCAATGTTGAGAACAACGTAGTTGTCATGACTTACACAGATGGCACCGGGCAATACCGGCTTTCAGGTCTTGAACCTGGTATGTACAACCTGAAGATTGAAGCCGCGGGATTTGCACCGAGCGATGTTCCTCGCATTACGCTTCGAGCAAATGACAACAACAGGCTCGATCAAACATTGAGCATTGCGCAGATTCAAGAGAACGTCGACGTCAAGCTCGAGAAGGAAATTACTCTCATGGGCGGCGCAATGATCGCTTTACCTTCAAACCCTCTTATTAAGGCCGCCATTGACGACAACATCGAAGAACTAAAGGAAGCGCTGATAAGTATCGACGCAAACGTACGCGACCCGCATACGGACTCAACCGCGCTTGAACATGCCGTTCGAAACGGAAATCGAGAAATGGTCCAGCTGCTGCTTTGGGCGAAGGCCGACGTAAATGCTCGCGATCGCAGCGGTCAGACGGCGCTCATGATGCTTGATGGAGATGTTACGACTGATATGGTTTGGGATCTGCTGAACGCCGGGGCGAAAGTAAACCTTAGAGACACTGATGGCGACACGGCTCTCTCTGAAATAGCAACCGTCAATAACACCGAAGTCCTGAAGACGCTTCTGGACGCTGGCGCGAAAGTTAATGCTGTGAACAACCAGGGCCAGAGCGCGTTGATGAAGGCTGCTGCGGAGGGTCTCGTGAACAACATTCGTGTCTTGGTTCAAGCGGGTGCTGATATTAATCAGCAAGACAAAGGTGGAAAGACTGCGCTGATCTATGCGAAGGAAGGCGAACATCGCGCTGCCATTCGGCTATTGATTTCGTTGGGGGCGATTGAGCTGCCGGAGAAAGAAAAGGAGAAATAACGCCCCGAACAATCCGGATATAGGTCATATAGGTCTTATAAGTCCTATGTGCTAATCTACTTCTCCAATTTAGCGAAAACTCAGGAGGAGCCTAATGGCAGACGAACCAGAAACCTGCAAGAACCCAGTGTGTACCTGTCCACCGCAAGCCGGCGGGAAGTATTGCAGCGCATCATGCGAAGGAGCTGGCGACACAATCGAACTCGATTGTGACTGTGGACACGACGAGTGCGGAGGAAATTTCTAACTTGATGGGTCAGGACTCATCTAATCAGCAACCGGAATCTAACAAGTACCAGAATCTAACAAGTACCCAGAATTTAAGAAGTACCGAGAATCTAACAAGTAAGGAAGGGTGGTTTACCCCCGCTTGTTTCCCGGACCAATTTGGTTGGGCCAAAGTGGGGGTAAACCACCCTTCCTTACTTGTTAGATTCTGGTGGGTACTAATACTTGCTCAGATTAGGGTGCTTGTCAGATCTGAGCTGAGCTTCTGCACTTCGCTCTTCTAATAACTACTCAGCCAGCTTCAAAAACTCCGCAGCTAGCTTCGGACCGGTTCCTTCATCCTCATGCTTGAAGAATACGTAGGTATCTTTCCAGTTTTGAGCCTTGATGCGTTCTATCCATTCGAAGAGGCTGGGCTGGGAATAGTTGACACGTCGTAACCTCAAATATCCCCAATCAGCTGTCTTATCGATGTGGTTCGCAGGCAGCTCGTCCGTATCAGAAACACAAAGTGCCCGGCTGTCCCGTCTCAATAACTCCAGCACTTCATCGTCGAACCACGTCGGATGCCTGAATTCAAATGCGCAGTTCAGATCGCGAGGAAGTATCCGCAGGAACGCGCGAAGCCGGTCAATGTCCTTCTTCATGTTTGGCGGAAGCTGAAACAGGATTACTCCAAGTCGATCCTCCAACGCAGTGACGGTATCGAGCATGTACCGGGTAACGTCTTCTGCTTCTTTCAGGCGTTTGAAGTGTGTGATGCGTTGTGAAGCTTTCAGCGAAAAGCGAAAGTTATCAGGCACCTGACTTTTCCAACTCTCTACCATCTCCCGTTTTGGCAATCGATAGAAAGTATTGTTCAGCTCCACCGCCTTCAGGCGTTCGGAGTAGTAAGCCAACATATCCCTGGCGGCAAGTTTTTCAGGATAAAAGCTGCCCTTCCACTCTTTGTAACTGTAGCCGCTGGTACCGACGTAGAGGTTAGTCATCAAGGTACGATCTTGAGCAGGACATTCGTCTTGTCGCCCTCACGAACAATCGTCGCGGTTGTCTTTTCGTTCTTCATCACAACGCTGAACGTCGTGAGTTGCATCACTTTTTCAGGTTCGAGTTTTCTGCGGTACCAGTCTTGAACCTCATCAAACGAATCCCCTGTCTCGAGATGCACGGCGTGTCCGCCTCCTTCCGAGACAATATCGACCAACTTCCGTGATCCGGGATACGTCAAAGAATCGACCACGACGGTTCCTCGATTGTGGCGATTCCTCATGATGGCCACTGTCGAAGCAATGCCGACAAGTAAGACCAGAACGACAAGACTCGGCAGAACTAACTTGTTCGCTCCTTGACGTGCCGGAGCAAGAGGCACTGCATTTGGTGCGTTCAGAGGCTCACGTCCCGGACTTGTTGGGCGGGGATCTAAACGCTGAGTTGTGACGGCGTCCGATTCATCCAGTAATCGTGTTGTCGATTCACTTGCCGGGTCTGGTGCTGCTGATGAGATAGGAGTGCCACACTGCCTGCAAAAACTGGTTTGAGGCAGTAACTCGGCGCCGCATTGTTGACAGGAGATGGTCATTGCCAAGTTATAGGACCTATATGACCAATTCGACCTATATCTACAGACTAACTACCGATACTGTCTGATTACCTTAGAGCAATTCGTCCGCAGGGACAAATCGGCAATCGGAAATTGGCAATCGGCAATGTCTTATGGTACACAGGCACGCAAAGAAAGACCTGAAAATCCACTTCCCAGCAAACGTACGAGGGGCGCGTGTCTACTTCTACTACCAACATCGATTCGGTACTCCATGAGGATCGTGTCTTCCAGCCACCTAAGTCTTTTTCCGAAAGCGCGCACATCAAATCAATGGAACAACTGGAACGATTGCGCGCTGAAGCGACGGCAGATCCTGAAGCGTTTTGGCAACGCTACGCTGAGGAGGAGTTGCACTGGTTTAAGAGGTGGGACTCAGTCTTGAAGTGGGAACCGCCACATGCGGAATGGTTTGGCGGCGGCAAAATCAACATCGCTTACAACTGCCTCGACCGTCATTTGAACACATGGCGACGTAACAAAGCTGCATTGATTTGGGAGGGTGAGCCTGGAGAAATCCGCACGTTCACTTATCAACAGCTGCATACTGAGGTCTGCAAGTTTGCAAATGTTCTGAAGCACGCGAATGTGCAACGTGGCGATCGAGTTGCATTGTACATGCCATTAATTCCCGAACTTGCCATTGCAATGCTGGCATGTGCTCGAATCGGCGCGACTCACTCAGTCGTTTTTGGAGGGTTTTCCAGTTCAGCACTGATCGATCGTATCAACGACGCGAGTTGCAAACTCGTCGTCACCGCTGACGGCGGTTGGCGCAGAGGAAGCGAAGTGAAATTGAAGGCGGCAGTGGACGAAGCCCTTAAAGAGACGCCGTCCGTCAATGCTTGCGTCGTCGTCAAGCGCACTAACTCATCAATTTACATGCAAGCCGGACGTGACTTCTGGTGGCATGAACTGATGGAGACAGTTGATGCGAACTGTGTAGCTGAGGAGTTGGACAGCGAACACCCGCATTACATTCTGTACACTTCAGGCACCACGGGAAAACCAAAAGGTATTCTTCACACGACTGCCGGCTATCTGCTGCAAGCACACTTAACAACAAAATGGGTGTTCGACCTGAAAGACGAAGACATCTATTGGTGCACTGCCGACATAGGTTGGGTTACCGGACATAGCTATGTCGTCTACGGACCACTGTCGAATGGCGCAACGGTTTTGATGTACGAAGGAGCGCCAAACTTTCCTGAACCGGATCGCTTCTGGAGTATCATCGAGCGACATCGCGTCAATGTTTTTTACACAGCACCCACAGCAATCCGTGCCTTCATCAAATGGGGCGAACACTGGCCATTGAAACACGACCTGTCCAGCCTGCGACTTTTGGGAACGGTAGGAGAGCCGATCAATCCCGAAGCATGGATATGGTATCGCGAACTGATAGGTAAAGGTCGATGCCCGATTGTTGATACGTGGTGGCAAACCGAAACGGGCGCAATCATGATTACTCCATTGCCTGGCGCTACACCAACCAAACCTGGCTCGGCAACCAAGCCGTTCCCTGGAGTAGAAGCGGACGTGATGACGCGCGATGGTAAATCCGTCGAGGCGAACCTCGGTGGTTATCTCGTAATCAAACGTCCCTGGCCTTCTATGTTGCGCACGATCTGGGGTGATGACGATCGTTACAAACAACAATACTGGTCGCAGATCGAAGGGATCTATTTCGCCGGCGATGGCGCTCGTCGCGATAAAGACGGGTACTTCTGGATCATGGGTCGCATCGACGATGTCATCAACGTCAGCGGACACAGATTGGGAACAGCGGAAATCGAGAGCGCGCTGGTGTCTCACGAGGCAGTTGCTGAAGCGGCGGTGGTTGCACGCCCGGACGATTTGAAAGGCTCAGCGATCGTGGCGTTTGTCACGTTAGAGGGATCACATTCGCCCTCGGAACAATTGAATCAGGAATTGCGCGCACACGTCGGGAAGGAGATTGGAGCACTCGCCAGACCTGACGATATTCGGTTTACTGATACTCTACCCAAGACGCGATCCGGAAAAATCATGAGACGTTTGTTACGTGAGATTGCGACGAGCGGCTCTGTTGCAGGTGATGTCACGACACTGGAAGATTATTCGGTTTTGGAGAAACTGCGGAGCGAGGAAGAGTAGCTTTGTGCTTTGAGTTTGGAAGGTCAAATAAGTCCTATAGGTCCTATAGATCCTATAATGATCAGGAGAATGCCTATGACCCGGCACATGGAGTTCGAGAATCGTTCAGGCCCCCGCTACCTGGCGAGTCTGGAAGTCAAAGCGGAATGGGACGAACCAACGGGTGGTCATGTTGTAGCGGAGGGCACTACAGAAAATGTTGGGCCTGAAGGAACTCTGGTTCACCTGCCCCGCCAGTTGCCGCAAGTTGGCAGTACCGTTCGCCTTGAAGTGCACGGTGAGCATGGCGAACGGCTTCAGGTGATCGCCGAAGTTCTCCGCATTGAACGTAACCCTGGCCATCCCCTGGCGGCATTGCAACTAGTTGGCGAAACTGACGAATGGAAGGGATTGGTTTGGGAACCTGCCGCTCCGCGTGTCACTCCACCACCTCCGCCAGAAGAAACGGAGACGGCGGAAGATGCAGACGACGAGGACGACGTTTCGCACTAGGTTGGACCCAATGACAATTCCCGACACGCCTGACACGCAATCCCATGACCGGCGCAGGTATCCTCGTTATTACGTCTTCTCGAGACTGATGCTTGCTATTGAAGACGAAACTCTAAAAGAATCCATTGGTATCGGTGAACCGGGAGATATAAGTTTCGGAGGACTGCGCATAAGAAATCTCCCTGCCGGGCCACACGTGAAAGTCGGAGACAAACTTGGATTGTTGTTATTAGATCAAGACGATTCCCTGTCCTTAAGTGCAGACGTAGTGCATCATGGCACTCCGGATACTTTTGGCGTTGAGTTTCGCGAGCTGACGACAAATCAGCAAAGAGCGGTCGAAGAAATGATAAGCCGCTTGCATTCGCGACTGTAGTGAACGAGCATACTTGTCCGCGTGAACAAACAAGCCAAAGAAGCATCCGTCACCGCCGCGCGAACAACAGCTGAAATCGTGGGCCCACCAACGCGCGTCATCCTTCGTGTCATTTTCATTATTCTTTTCGTTGCGGTAACTCTCTGGGTCATCGTAAAGCTTACCGGCGTTATTCTGCTGCTTGTACTATCGATCTTCTTTGCCTATCTCGTTTCACCGTTGGTCGAATTTCTCAGACGTCCCCGGCAGCTTGGCAAACGGATAATCGCAATTCCTCGCAGTCTGGCGATCATTCTTGCTTATATCGTAATTCTTGCCGCAGTTGTGATCGCCATCACAGTCGTCCTTCCGAGTCTTGGTAATCAGTTTCCAGAGTTCGCGAATCAGGCGAAGGGCTATTGGAAGACCCTCGGTGAGAGAATGCAGCAACTCAACGAGTTCTTCCGCTTGCGTCGAATGCCTGAACCAGTCGTTGACGCAGTTAACAATGCAATACCAAAACTCGTTGAGAAGATCAGTGCTACGGCAAGCGAAGTTGTCAGCGCAGTGCTGGGTTACCTTACTTTCCTACCGTGGCTGATTCTTATTCCGATCCTGGCGTTCTTCTTACTGAAAGACGTTGAAAGTTTTCGCCGCTCCGCGTTGCAGATGTTGCCGCGCGGTCGTTGGCGTTGGCGCGGCGACGAATTCTTCCAGGATGTAAACACTACGCTTGCTGCTTACATTCGCGCTCAACTAACGGCTTGCTTGATCATTGGACTGATCTGTTCGTTGGGGTTTTTCGTACTCGGACTGCCTGGTTGGTTAGTCATGGGTTTCATGGCGGGTGTGTTCGAGTTCGTACCGCTTGTTGGACCGCTACTAATCGCTATTACGGCGGCGTTACTTGCATTACTGCATGCCGGACCTTTTTCCGCTTTCTTGATTTTGGTCTTTCTCGGAGTGTTGAGAATCGCGCAGGATTATTTCATCTATCCGCGTCTAATTGGACAAGGTATTCATCTGCATCCGCTCGCAGTAATTTTTGCGATCCTGTCTGGTGCAGAATTAGCGGGCGTTGCGGGGATTTTTCTGGCTATTCCGGTGGTTGCAATCATTACCGTGAGCTATCGTCACTGGATGGAACATCGAGGTAGTGAGGGGCTCGCAGATTTGCTCGAGCCAGCGCCTGTAACGACCGGGGTTGCTGCTAACCATGTAAACGTGCAGAGTCCCCATCCTCATTATCATAAGGAGCACCACCCAGACATCGACACAACACCTGAAGACATGGCACGCGCGCGACCTGATTTGACGACTGGTGAGTTGAAGATGCCGGAGATGCCGGAATAGTGCCGCAAAGCATTTCAACCACCAGCCCGCGAAAGCGGGCGACAGCATAAAGCCTGGGGCGCCAGCCCCAGGAAGACGCACAACCAACTATTGCCGAGTCCGCGAAGCGGCCGATAGCCCTCAGATCAATCAAACATATCGTTCGTCGAATTCAATCTGGTTCGCTTTCAAGAACTTTATGAACTCATCTCGAAATGAAACCTTCTGATTATCGGTCGGCGATCTTTGGTTGAGAAGATGAGTGATAGAGAAGATTTGTGAAGGATTGAGACATGTGAGTGATGTCCTTTGTGGGAATTTGAAATCGGCCCGCAGGATAAAGTGGTTACGCTGGAAATGAAAGGCTGTCGCCCGCTTCGCAGGCTCGGTGATGGTTGGTGGTGCCTCTTCCTGGGGCTGACGCCCCAGGCTCTACGCTGTCGGCCGCTTCGCGGACTACCGCGCCTCCATCAATTCCACAAACCGTCGGAAGTGATGCTCAGCATCGTGAGGTCCGGGAGCGGCTTCGGGATGATACTGCACTGAGATCACCGGAAGCGTCTTATGTCTCATTCCTTCAACGCACTGATCGTTGAGATTGATATGCGTGATTTCAATTTCTGCCGGCAGCGTGTCCGCACTCACCGCAAACCCATGATTGTGTGAAGTGATCTCAACCCCTCTTCCTGAAACTTCCTTCACGGGCTGATTTCCACCTCTATGCCCAAAGACGAGTTTGAACGTCTTACCGCCAAACGCTCGGCCTATTAACTGGTGACCAAAACAAATCCCAAACACCGGCACTTTCGCTGTGAACAGTTGCTTGATCTCTTCAA
>DATDFV010000076.1:0-3356 GCA_036522415.1 Pyrinomonadaceae bacterium
TCTGGGCGCCTTGCCTCACCTATTCGGACGGTCTTTTTTACCTGATCTACACTGACGTTAAGCGCTACGGTCGAACGACGCAATCGGGCGTGTCGGGTGCATCGTTGCGTGACATGCACAACTATCTCGTCACCAGTGAAACGATCGACGGCGAATGGTCTGACCCGATCTTCCTCAACAGCAGCGGCTTTGATCCTTCGCTATTCCATGATGACGATGGGCGAAAGTATTTGCTTAACATGCTCTGGGACTATCGCCCCGGACGTAATCGATTCGCCGGCATCCAGCTTCAGGAATTTTCAACGACGGAGCGCAAACTTGTTGGCGCACGCGATCTGATCTTTCAGGGTACACCGCTCGGACTCACAGAAGGACCTCATCTCTACAAACGAAATGGTTATTACTATCTACTTACGGCGGAAGGAGGAACAGGCTGGGGACATGCAGTGACGTTCGCGCGATCACGTTCACTCAAAGGGCCATATGAACTACATCCCAACAAACAAATCCTGACATCACGCGATAGACCAGACGTTGAGCTGCAGCGCGCCGGACATGCGGATCTCGTTGAAACACAGGATGAGGAGACGTACATGGTTCATCTCTGCGGGCGTCCCCTCCGCAATCGCGGGCGATGTATTCTTGGCCGCGAAACAGCAATTCAGAAGATGTATTGGAATGAAGACGACTGGCTTGTAACTGCACATGGTGAACCATCTCCGCTCGTTGAAGTCCCCCCGCCAAAGTTGATCTCTCACGAGTTTCCAGGTGAGCCGAAACGTGAAGACTTCGATGAACCAAAGTTGAATGTCAGCTTCCAGTGGCTGCGTTCGCCATTTCCGCACGAGCTGTTGAGTCTGTCAGACCGTCCTGGCCATCTTCGCTTATATGGGCGCGAGTCAATCGGCAGCATGTTTCAGCAGAGTCTCGTGGCTCGTCGTCAGCAGGCTTTTTGCTACACTGCCGTAGCGTCAACTGATTTCAATCCTGAAGACTTCCAACAAATGGCCGGGCTTGTTTGTTATTACAATGGATCCAAGTTTCACTATCTCTACTTGAGTTACGACGAAGAAGTGGGCAAACACTTGAGGGTGATGTCGTCAAATCCCGATCAAGTTCAACCAGATTCGTTTACACAACCGATACCGCTTTCTAACGATGTGCCCGTTGAGTTGCGAGTGGATGTTGATTTTGAGCGCTTACGGTTTGCATTCAGGCAGAACAACGAAGAGTGGAGATGGCTTCCGGAAATCTTTGATGCCAGCATCCTATCTGATGAAGCATCGGCGCCGGGGCTGCCGAACTTTACAGGCGCGTTCGTTGGCATGTGTTGTCAGGATGCGTCAGGACAACGTCGTCCCGCAGATTTTGATTACTTCGAATACATCGAGCGTGAGTATGAAGCCAACACTCCGTAGGAGTGCAATGTTTATAGATCTTAGCGTTCCAAACCTCCGCACTCCTTTAGGAGTGCCATGTTCGTACCGAGCGGTGAAGGTGAAATCGCGCGCGATCATAGGTTGCGTTTCTTCGTTGTAGTCGTTCGCGGAACATCGCACTCCTAAAGGAGTGCCTGCTTCATAACCGTTCGCGCTCTATAAACATTGCACTCCTCCGGAGTGACACCGAGGAACCATGAAAAAAGAGACCAGAAGAAAATTCATCAAAGAGTCAGTGACTTCAGCCGCAAGCCTTCTGGCGTTATCTGCGTTGCCAAAGACGAGCGCCACTGCCCGTGAATCAGTAGTCAGTAGCCGAAGGAACACAAGTATGCGTCAACAGCCGCGACTTCGATTTTCAGTCATCGGAATTAACCACGATCACATCCATACCCAAATCACCGCCGCGAAGAAAGGCGGAGGCGATTTCGTTTCCTTTTATGGCAAAGAACCGGAGCTCGCAAATGCATTTGCCAAACGGTATCCAGAAATTAAGCTGGCGCGGAGTGAAGAGGAAATTCTCGAAGACAGTTCCATTCAGCTTGTCGTTAGCGCAGGCATTCCGGTTGATCGTGCGCGCTTGGGAATTGCAGTGATGCAACACGGCAAAGACTACATGTCCGACAAACCGGGAATGACAACCCTGAAGCAACTCGAGGAGGTAAGACGCGTACAAAGAGCGACGAAGCGAATCTATTCGATCATGTACAGCGAACGTCTAGCGAACAAAGCCACCGTGCGTGCCGGTGAACTAATTAAAGCTGGAGCTATTGGCAAGGTCATACAAACGATAGGAATAGGTCCCCACAGAATCAATCCTAAGACACGTAAGCCGTGGTTTTACGATCGCAAATATTTCGGCGGCATCATTTGCGATATCGCGGCTCACCAATTTGATCAGTTTCTTTTCTTCACTGGCTCAACAGAAGCCTCTGTAGTCGCGTCTCAGGTTGGAAATCTTCATCATCCGAAATGGCCCCTGTTCGAAGACTTTGGCGATGCGATGCTACGCGGCAATGCTGGCACGGGCTATCTTCGAATTGACTGGTTTACTCCCGACGGTCTCAGCACGTGGGGTGACGTCCGTTTAACCATTCTCGGCACTGACGGGTTTATTGAAGTACGCAAGAACTGCGATGTTGGCCGGAGCACCACTGGCAATCATTTGTTTCTCACTGATCAAAAAGAGACACGTTACTTCGACTGTAATGCCGATGAACTTCCATATGGAAGACAATTAATCGATGACGTCCTTAATCGCACTGAAACCGCGATGCCGCAACGACATTGTTTTTTGGCGATGGAATTGGCGCTACTTGCACAACAGAAGGCTCAGCGAATTGCCTTGAAGAAGTAGAAGCTGAATCAAATGATGTAGTAGGTGACTAGCGCAGTTGCGAACGGGCAAGCGGCAAAAAGACGATCCAAACCCAACTTGTTCTTAACAATGTGTTGTCTCGATCCCAACGCTGGCCGTATGTGATTGAGAAGCACGAAAGTTAGTTATCCACAGATTACGCAGATTACACAGATTCTTTTTGACAATTACTGAAGTCTCCAAACTTGTGCCAAAAGAAATCAAACTTGGACGCAGTCAGTACCACCTCGCGGTAGCGGGTGGGTGCGAAGCGGTATGACGATCGATTCTGAGCTTCGCACCCACCCGCTCCCGCGAGGTGGTACTGACTGCTCTTTCGTAATCCGTGTAATCTGCGGATAACCCAAAAGCAACAACTATGAGAACGCTACTAATCATCGCAACGGTCATTGTCTTTCTCCCAATTCGCGTCGCACATCAACAAACTCCACCACTTTACAAGAACCCTTCCCTTCCCATCGATCAACGAGTCAATGACCTTGTCTCACGGATGACTCTCGAGGAAAAGGTTTCGCAGATGATGAACGGCGCGGCCGCGA
>DATDFV010000077.1:0-8045 GCA_036522415.1 Pyrinomonadaceae bacterium
ATCGACTTTGACGGTTATGTTATTGGGGTTGGTTGTCATCCTTGATCACGAGGGTACATGAGTCGAGAGTTTGCTGTATAGATGTTTGTTTCTTCTGCTTTGTGCTTTGGTTTGTGCTTGAGTTCCGCGAATTCCTCAAACTGCCGTTTAGGGGATTCGCGAGCATCTCGCATGGCTGGCTTTTTAGAACGGACCTGAACAATCTCCAAACTGCCGAAGCTGTGAAAATAATCAGAGACTTCGGTCCTGGGAGCGCAGGCGTCCCCGCCTGCCCGCGTCCCACATAACCACGTAGGTTACGTCAATGAGCTTGCTCAGTGAACAGTTACGCATTTGGTCAGGTCCGCGCGACGCGGGCACGGGGACGCCGGCGCTCCCAGGACCGAGGTCTCTCATTACTTCACAGCTTCTGTCGTTCGGCGCTTTGTCTTGATGCGTTTCTTAGACTTCTTTTGTTGAAGAGTTGGTTCATCAGGAAAGATCGGCACTTGAAAGCGAAAGACCAAAGGCATTGGAGTGGATACCATAGGAGGAGTTCCGGTGACTTGAACAACAGGCCTGGGCGCGGGCAGCGGTGCCTCGGTTCCGGCAATCACAACCCTACCTTTGACCGGCCGTCGTGACGGTGTTCTGTGTATCAGTTCGCCTCCGCCTCCTCCTGCGTCCGTCAAAATCTCGACGTTGACATAAAACTTAAAGCTTCCTGTCTGTTGGACGCCAAGGAGGAAATGAACATTAATCGAATCGCCGGCCGCTAGCGGCGTTTCCAGCGTCACAGTGTCGGATGATAGCGACGAATTGAAGCCGCCGCCGTTGGGTTGAGCAGGCGGCTGCTCGAGAGTGGTGCCAAGCACAGTCACCGTGCACGGGGCAGTGCCCCCCGGACACGTCGTCGAATCGTTAATGCCGGCCACGGAGAAATCGGTTGACGTGCGAGCTCTAAGATCGGCTATTCCCCCAGGCGCGGAAAAAGTAGTGATATCGACAATGCGAAAACGAAGTCGCGTCACTGGAAACGAAGTGGTGTTGACGACACGTCTGCGAATGTCGAGTGTTCCGAACGTCGAGTTGTTGGCAGGATCTGATGTCAAATCGCGCGCGCGATTTGGTAAAGATGAAGCGCCCAATGTGCTGTCCAGGTTTACAACGGGCATTGCCTCGTTCTGCTGTATAGGGCTCGACAAATTCTCCGGGCCCGGAGCACCCAGACTCCAGTCTCGTCGTGAGGATGGAGAATCAGTATTTACAAAATAGAAGTCGAGCGCGTTATCGTTGGTATCTTTCGGCAGCCCATTGCTTGGGCACGGCCCGAAGGTTGTGAGCGATGCGCCTTTGCCGCAGTTGTCGCGGACGAAGGAATACTGAACAGAAACTGGGTTGATCGCAGAGTAGCCATTTCCTTCCTTGTAAAGAGTGTTTACTTCTGAAGTTGACCCCACGGCGTCGAGCCGCGTCGCAAGCGAAAAGTTCTCCGTGTTTGATGTACGAAATACTGCGATGCCTGCGTTATCAGGAATGTCGGTTGTGTACGTAGCGTCACCAGTTGCGGTGGTGGCGTTTGCACCTTTTGCTGCGGGGTAAGAGGAAAGGCTATAGCCGGCAGAGTTAACTCCGAGAAAATGGCCGCGCGCAGGGATGACGGTGCCGTTTGGGATTTGGAAGCGAATGACGCCGTCTGAAGCGGCGACCGCCCAACCCTCTGAACCGTCAGTGGTGCTGACTGAGATTGGCGTCGCCGTATTGTTGTACAGTTCGATGAACTCGTCATTCGCTCCAGCTGGACCACTCAGTCGAAACTCGCTGATCAGAAGATCGCCTTCAAACGGGCCGGTGACCGTAGTGAGTGCTGTTGCGGAGTTGTTCGATGCGTCGGGGTCCAGCGGACTCGAGGCGCCGTTAACGGTGTTGCTGATGACGGTGCCTCGCGGTATGTCCTGGTCAACCCGCACGACAAGTGTGGCGGTCAGCGCGTTGCTGAACTCAGGATCGAACGGGAGGCTGGGCCACGTAAATGTTACGTTTGTACCATCGAATGACGCGGTCCCATTAGAAGCAGAGGCGTCCACGAAAGTTGTGTGCGGCGGAAGCGCATCTATTAGAACGATATTGGCCGCATCGTCTGGACCGGCGTTGGAAACAGCAAAACTATAAGTTATCTGCCCGCCGGGCGCGACGGACTCATCGCCGGATTTGGACACTACGATATCGGCTGATGCAAACGCCGCGCTTCGCACAGCTGCACCGTCGCCTGGCGACAATCTGAGAGCGCAAAATAAGACGAGTGCGGCAATTAAGAATCGACGGAAGGACGCGGATTGACGCAGAGGGAGGAGAAAACGAGGCTTCATTTTATTGATCCTTTCGAATCGTCTTATGGGCGGACTGAATATAACATTGGAGCTCGATGCGCCAGCACAATTCTTAGTAAATCATCGCTGTTAGAGCCGCACCGTCAAAACTGCGGAACTCTCGGCGGCTCAATTCCGTTTTCAGGTAATTCGAGGACAACGACAATGACTTCACGATTGCTACCTACTATTTCAGCTTTCTGTTTGTGCGTCTCAATCTTTTCCATTGCGAAGTCTCAGAAGACTTCGACTTCTGACTGGCCTCAATGGCGCGGCCCGGAACGTAATGGGATTTCGCGCGAGACAGGTCTCCTTAAACAGTGGCCCAAGGATGGACCCAAATTAATCTGGCAAGCGAACGATCTCGGCGACGGCTTTTCAACTCCGTCAGTGGCGGGCTCGCAGATCTATCTCATGAGCAATCGTGGCATGGAGAACGAGTTTGTTCAGGCGCTTTCAACCCAGGATGGAAAGGTGATTTGGACAACGCGAGTTGGCAATGTCGGAAATCCGAATCAGGATCCGCCGTTCCCAAAAGCGCGCTCCACCCCGACCGTTGACGGAGACTTCGTTTATGCGTTGGGCTCAGACGGTGACCTCGTTTGCCTTGAAGCGAAGACCGGCAAGATTCGTTGGCAGAAAAACCTGCGCAAAGACTTCGGCGGGAAGCCGGGCGAATGGGCCTATGCAGAGTCTCCATTGGTTGATGGCGACGTTCTGGTTGTAACACCTGGTGGTGAGCAGGCAACGATCACTGCACTCAACAAAAGATCCGGCGCGGTGATCTGGAAGTCCGCAGTGCCGGGTGGAGATCCAGCCGGCTATGCATCGGCGATAGTTGTGCAAGCGGGTGGGCGCAAACAATACGTGCAGTTCTTAGAGAAAGGCATTGTAGGAGTTGATGCAAAGACCGGTGCGTTCCTATGGCGCTACAAGGAAGTGGTTAAAGGGCCGGCGCAGGTTTTTACACCCGTCGCGCGTGACGAATATATCTACGGCGGCGCCCTTGGCGTTGGAGGGGGACTCGTCCGGCTGAAATCGGAAGGTAATGGGGTCGCCGCGGATCAAGTTTACTTCGCGCGCGGCCTGCCGAATGGGTTCGGCGGAGCGGTGCTGGTTGGAGACTATCTTTACGGCACGGATGTGTTTGGGCAGTTCGTGGCGGTTCAGTTCACTAGCGGCAACGTAATGTGGAAGACCGAGAATATCGGTTCGGCTTCGCTTGCCTATGCTGATGGCCGCTTATACCTCCACTCTTGGAGCGGTGAAGTCGGGATGGTCGAGGCGACGTCAGAAGCCTATCGTGAAAAGGGTCGCTTCACTCCGCAGAATGTGCCAAAGAAGAAACAGGTCGGGGAGATGGCCGAGTGGGCATATGCCTATCCGGTGATTGCGAACGGGAGACTTTACATTCGCGATCTCGGCACATTGTGGGCGTACGATATAAAGGAGAGTCGTTAGCGTGTTTGCGACTAGTCTGGCGTTGCTTCAAAAGTCTTTCATCTCATTCTCCCCAACCTTCATGTTGGGGTTCAGCGTCACCCACCCCAGAATTGGAACCATTTAAATGGTTTTTCGTGGATGGCGACTCAACAGCATCTCGTGCCGTCGACCTACGACTTCATGTCATTTAGATCTTTTTGCCTGACCATTAAAACGTGCCGAGAAAACCATTGAAATAGTTTGGAAGTCCAATAACGCACCCCAACCTAAAGGTTGGGAGAATGAGATGAAAGACTTTCGAGGCAAAGCAGACTAGTCTCGTACAGCAACAATCTTTCCACTGGATCTTTCAACTTCAACAGTCTTTCCCTGAGGACGCTCCTCTGCGAAAAGCACACGAGGTCCGTCCAGAACCGGCAGTCGAAAACCATTGAACGCCAAAGGATATTGCTTTTGGGGATCCTCTTGTTGCCAGACGTATTTACCTGTTGTTAGGTCCAACCGCGCCAGGAAGTTTGCCGCGGAGAGATAGACCTCGTTAGCAGCCTCTACGAGTGCGGGACCAATGTTATAGCCGTTGATGGGAATAGCCCACTTTGTCTTTCCCGTTTTTTCGTTGAGCCTTACCAGATATCCCCATCCAAAACGTTGATCGCTGACTTCATACATCAACAGCAGATCGTTCTCGTACTGAAGAAAATAAAAACGCACGAGGCGTCCGCCGCGGCCCATCGGCAAGGTGAAAGTTGTTGAACGTCCCTGGCCAGTACCGCTTTCAGCATAACCATCTGCTCGGATTGTATAGCCGCGACCGTTCGTCGAAAACATAAAGAACGAACGAAGGCCTGGATCGCCGATTCGCTCGACGGTAGTAAAAGCACGTTCCTCAGAGTCTGCCGCTGAAGCTTCCTGGGCTCGTACTACACCGACACAAACCAGCACACAGAGACACATGCTAACGGCTAACTTCATAGTTAACTCCTATCTCAGATAACCAGAAAGGTGAGGAATATCGTTTGTTTGGCTCTTATTGTCGGGTTGGCGGGGCAGCGGCCTTTTTGAGAATAACGAAAGACGACGAGCAGTGTAAATAGTTTCGTGTGATTCGTGGATCTCAGGGACGTTTTCTATCCACAGATTACACAGATTTTTTTAGATAGGGAGGAACTTCTCATTCTCTTACAAAAAATCTGCGTAATCTGTGTAATCTGAAAATGAGTTGATCATCGCTTCTTGAGCAGCACACCTGTCTTTTGCCACTCATAAACTTCCAGCGTGATGCTCTCAGTGCCTCTCTCGAAGTCAAAATGGTAGGTCGCACTCAGATCCTTGGCAGTCATTTTCCACCCGTTGTTCACCAGTGAATCAAGATACATCTTCGTCACGGTTTCGCGATCTGCTTTATGAGCGGCTTGAAATTTCGTGGCTGTGCTAAGGCAGACCGCTGCGTCTTTGTTTATCGGCAAATTCATCCGTTCCCACGGCTCTGTGATCGTAGCGACCGGACAGGGCGGGTTCCAGGTGCACGCAGAAAGCAGAAGTGCGCAAAGAATTATGGTCTGACGCACGCCATTCATTTGCCTCAAGCGTTCGCAATGGAAATGAGTCAGGTTCGTCAAAGCGCGCTAGCTCTTCTTGATGATTGTCGGATTGTCGCTTTGCACTTTATCTGCCTGGGCTTCCAGGTCGTCCGCTTCTTTACTGACCCGTTCGGCTTTTTGAGTAGCTTCGTTGGCGCGACTGATGAAAGCCTGACGATTTTGGCTATCAATTAAGGCTTGCGGAATTGCCTTCAGCGTCTCAATCAACTCAGCCCGCTTGTTATATTCCTTTGTCTTGAGATTCAAATAATCTTTGTACTTATCGTTTATCTGGAGCTTACTTGCCTCGTCAAACTTTCCTGCTGCTTCCTTCGCTTTTGCTATGGCCTGGTCATACTCTCTGATTGCCTCATTAGCTAGCGTTCGTGCCTCGCCAAGTTGTGCAACATTAGTCTGGAGCATCTTATTTTTCTTTTCGTCAGCGTTGGAAGCGTGCTGCTTGCCTTCAGTGATTGCGGCGTTTCCTTCATTAACCAACTTATTAGCCTTGTCCGTTTCATCCGTACTGCCGCATGCCAGTACAACGCCAAGGAAAATAGAGGCAGCCGCGATCGATCGCCAGGTAGATTGATTAGTTCTCATCGTCTTGTCATCCTTTTCTATTTTCGTAACTGCGGACTTTTGAACCAGTCAGTACCACCATATCCGACGAACTTTAGTTTGTCGCGCGACCCGACATTTCCGATCATTTCTATCGCGACGCGCGACAAACTAAAGTTCGTCGGACATGGTGGTAGTTCGATACCCCTGCTAGAATTAGCCACGCTTCTCAACAGGGTGATGTCGTTGAGCCCCAAAAGTCCTAAAAATAAAATCGAAAAGTTCTAGGAAACTTCTAAAAGCTGGATATGTCAGTCGTCAGCACCCGCGTCTATCGGTTCGGAGAATTTGCGGTCGATTGCGATCAGAAGGTTTTGTTCCGTCTCGGGAAACCTTTATCCCTTACCCCCAAAGTCTTCGACACTCTCGTTATGCTGATTGAGGACAAAGGTCGAGTAGTCCCAAAACAGGAACTTCTGACTCGACTCTGGCCGGATACTTTTGTTGAAGAGGCCAATCTCACTTCCAATATTCAACAGCTCAGAAAATCACTTGGTGATAATGCGCGCGCTCCTCGGTACATCGAAACTGTACCGAAGCGAGGCTATCGTTTTATAGCGCCGATTTTGACGGATGACTCCGGTCCTGCAGAACCGAGTGAAATTCGTCAAAGACCTTCAGCATTAGCGAACAGCCGGCTGTTGAGGGTGTCTATGTTGGTTGTCGGTGCCGCTGTGTTCTCATCAATATTTGTTTGGATTGTCTGGAAGCGTTCTACGACTCAGCCCGCGATGCCAGGAACCAGAACGATGTTGGCGGTTCTTCCCTTCAAGAATCTCACCAACGATCCCACGCAGGATTACTTCAACGACGGGTTAACCGAGGAAATGATCACGGAGCTGGGACATCTGGATCCGCAGCGATTGGCGGTCATCGCTCGGACGTCGGTGATGCAATATAAAAATAGTGAAGAAGGATCAGAGCGCATAGCTCGCGATCTTGGTGTGCAGTACATATTGGAAGGTGGAATACGTCGGGAAGCAGGCACGGTGCGTATTACCGTGCAACTCATTAAGGCGTCAGACCAAACACAGATCTGGGCACATCAATACGATCGTGAGTTGAGAAATCTGCTGCTCCTGCAGAGTGAGATCGCTCAGGAAGTAGCCGATGAAATTCAACTTACTCTGACTGACAAGCGACTCGTTGATGCCCCGGCGCAATCTACTTCTTCTCCCAGTTATGAGGCATATGATCTCTATCTAAAGGGCCAGTACTACTGGAATAAGAGAACAGTCGAAGGCCTGCAAAAAGCAATTGATTACTTTCAACAGGCTGCGGACAAAGATCCTGCTTACGCTCGAGCTTTCGCCGGGCTGGCTAATTCATATGCTCTTCTGGGCGGCTATAGCGGAGTTCCGCAAACAAGATTCATCGAAATGGCGCGGGCAGCGGCGTTGCGCGCGCTTATGATCGATGAACGATTGCCGGAAGCACATTGTGCCCTTGCTTTGATTGTTCAGAATTACGACTGGGATTGGGACACGGCCGAGAGAGAATACAGACGGGCCATTCAGTTGAATCCCAACTATGCGACTGCTCATCAATGGTACGCCGAACACCTGGCACTGCTCGGCAGGTTTGATGAGGCACTACGCGAGAGCGAAAGTGCCCGACAACTTGATCCGTTTTCGCTCATTATCGCAGTGGACAATGGCGCAATTCTTTATTTCTCACGACAGTATGATCGCGCTGTGGAAAAGCTACGCGCAGTGCTCGAGCTCGACCCTAATTTCCTGAAGGCGCACCTGGTCGAGCACGCTTACGTGCAGAAACGAATGTTCGCTGAGGCGCAAGCCGATCTGGAGAGCTGGAGCAAGATTGATACTGGTCCGTGGTCACTGGCAGAAACTGCTTACGTAATGGGTCGCGGCGGTCATGCAGAAGAAGCAAGACAGGCTTTCGACAAGTTGCAGCGCATGGACAAACGAAAGTCTGTCGATCCGGAAGTCATTGTGTGGGCGGCAATCGGCCTGGGTAACACTGATGAGACGTTTGATTACCTGGAGAAGGCGCTGAGCGAGCACTCCAATATGGCGGTCCGGCTAAAGGT
>DATDFV010000078.1:0-26236 GCA_036522415.1 Pyrinomonadaceae bacterium
GCTACTGACGAGGACGCTCGCGAACTGATTGCCCGAGCAAAAGCGTTATTAAGCCCAGCTGAACAAGGGACTGAATTTCAAAAGAACTACTTTCTCGCTTTGCAGCAATCGCCGGATGTCGTGCTGTTGCATTCGGAAATCATGAAGCTGCTGAGGTGATTGAAGGTCGTCAGTGGAAGTCGAATAGAACCTATAAGACTATAGGGCCTATTTACCACTGACCAACGACTACTGACAAAACTCATCAAACGCCTTGGTTAACTCGCTCGCGATTTGTGTCGCATCTCTTCCTTCGATTTGATATCGCTCCAGCATGTAGACCAGCTCGCCATTCCTCAACAATGCGATTGACGGAGACGACGGTCCGTAACCTTTGAAATAACTTCGAGCTCGTTCTGTCGCCTCCACATCGGCGCCCGCGAAGACAGTAGCCACTTTGTCCGGTTTGTTCTGATGTTGAAGTGCCAGCGCAACTCCTGGCCTTGCTTTTCCCGCCGCACAACCACAAATCGAGTTAACTACGACCATCAACGTCCCCGAAGTGTTGGCGACGGTTTCGTCAACAGCGTCCGCCGTTCGTAGTTCTTCAACTCCCAGCCGAGTCAAGTCCTCTCTCATAGGACGAATCATGATTTCTGGATATGGCATATTCTTCCTCCTTCTAAATTAGTATAGGACTACAGTACCTATTCGACCTATGCTTTCTGAACTTTGATTTTTCGCGCATCGTCTCCATCGCCCGCGATTTCAATCTTCCAAACATCTCCCGGCAATGGATAACGGCCCATACGCTCAGCCCATTCGATTACGATAACCGAATCCTTGTCCGAAAGTAGATCATCGAGGTCAACCGCGTGTGCAGCACTTGCTCCTTCGTCGAGTCTGTAGAGATCCAGATGATAAAGTCTGAGTCGCCCGTCATAAGGGTTTACCAGAGTGAACGACGGACTCGTTACATCTTCTTCATCAATACCGAGTGCGGCACAAAGGCCTTTTACTAATAAGGTCTTGCCCGCCCCTAGCGGCCCGCTCAACAGCAGGATCTCACCTCCTTGAAGGCGAGATCCAATCGTGTGACCTAATTCGAACGTTTGTTGCGGTGAGATGCTTGCGAACTCCCCGAGTGGTAAGCGCGAAGAAACTGACATGCCCTATGGTTGTTCCCCCTGCGGATCGAGGAATTTGATTGCATCTCTAAAATGATCCCGGATATCGGAGGCTACCATAGTTCGCATTCCCAATTTGCGCGCTGCGAAATCACCAGCCAAGCCACCGATGTAGAGGGCAGCAATAGATGAATCAAGCGCGTTTGCGTTTTGCTTGAGTATTCCAAAGGCTTGCGAAAGAAAACCGGCAATTAACCCTGTAAGAGTATCCCCTGCGCCTGCCGTGCCGAGGCCCGCATTTCCAGTTGGATTCACGAACACTCGTCCGTCAGGCGAAGCTATAAGTGAGCGCGACCCCTTTAGTACAAGTATCACTTTGTGAGTCTGCGCGAACTCACGGGCGACCGCCAATCTCCCAGCAAGCGACGACTTATTGTCAGTGCCGATCAATCTCAACATCTCGCCGGGATGAGGAGTCAGGATCAACGGATGCTCGTTTGAGCCACTTAGATTGTCAGGCCAGGGAGCGAGGCAGTTCAATCCGTCCGCATCAATAACAACCGGTTGACCGCGCCTCTCGACAATCTGACGAACAAATTTTCGGGTTCTTTCGTCATCTGATGTCAGGCCGGGACCAATCGCGACGACCGTGGCTTTCGCGGATAGTTTCAAAAAGTGTTCGACTGCGTCATCGCTGACAACACCACGATCCGTTTCTGCCAGTGCTGTTGTCATAACTTCTGGAATAAGACGCGCAGCCACCGAGGCTTGAGCGGAAGCCGGAGTGGCGACGGTTACCAGCCCTGCCCCAGCTCGCATTGCCGCACTCCCGCAAAGTGCTGCGGCGCCGGTGTAGTCCCTTGAACCAGCCGCAAAAAGTACGTGGCCATGAGTGTTCTTGTACGACTCGGGTGTGTAGCGAGTACGGACCAACCAGTTCCGGACGTCTTTCTCTTCCGTAACGAACAACCAGGGTTGGGCAGACTCGACGAGACTGTGTGGTGAACCAATATCCGCGATGACAAGTTCCCCTCCAAACTCGCAAGCGGGTGGCAACACATTCGCCGGCTTTGGAGCGGTAAATGTGATCGTGAGATCCGCTTGAACTGTAGGACCAATAGGATTCGTTTGGTCCGCATTCAATCCTGACGGAATATCAACTGACACAATCAGGGGTCGCAAACCGTCAGCACGATCTCGAGCCTTTCGTAGAAGAGTGAGGTGATCAATTACCTTCGCAAACACACCTTCGAGGGGACGCGTCAAACCTGTGCCGAACAGAGCATCGACGATGATGTCGTAGGCCTTCCGAGGTCTGGCAAGCTGTTCCCAGGCGGCAATGCCGTCACATTCTGTAAATGAAAACGGTGCGGGTGCCAGTGCTGAGCCGGCGGCGAAACCAGCTAGTTTGCTAATCGCCTCAAGGTTCGTGTGCGCGTCACCGGTCGTTTCTGAAACTCTTCCGAAAAGAACCACGTCGCAATGTACGCCGAGTCGCGACAGGCCCCGCGCCACTGCTGCGCCGTCGCCTCCGTTGTTGCCCTTGCCACAGAGGACAAGCGCTTTCCGGTCTAAGAATCCGTTCGCAAAATGCGTCTGGATGGCCTGAACACAGGCATTTGCTGCTGCTTCCATTAGCAGCAGCGACGGAGTGAGATAGTTCTCGACTGTGAGTCGGTCGATCTCTCTAATTTGTTCAGTGAAAATAACGGGCTGCACAGGGTTGATGATAACCCAGTGATCTCAGATTTCAGATCGGAGATCTCAAAATCGTCTTGAGGGGCTCGTTAGTGAAAGGAAATCAGCGACCTCGGTCCTGGGACCGCCAGGCGTCCCCGCCTGCCCGTGTCGAACGTAACCAAGTGGATTCCTCAACGACCTTGCTTAGCGAACAGTTGCGCATCTGATGAGGGTAGCGCGCGACGCGGGCAGGCGAGGACGCCAGCGATCCCAGGACCGAGGTCTCTGATTGACAAAAACAAAAAAGCCGGTCCAGGACCGGCTCCCTTAAGTTGCCTGCCGCTGCACCGTCCGTTTTTCCAGGATATTCAAGTAATAGAATCAATGCTGAAGGGTTTCCAGAGAATTCTGAAAAAGATTTTCCCAGGGCAAATTGGGGAAAACTCTCGAGACCCGCAAAACTGAAAGTCCCCATCTCAAGTTCCAGAAAACACCCGTCACGAGAGCTTGAGCATTCTCAGGCCACGCGAGATAACCCGTCGGGCCTCGCCAATACCGAAAAGGAAAGTGACGCCGAAATAAGTTACTCCATAGCCGCCTAACACAATGACCGCAACTATCACTGGGTGACGATGCCCTACGAGGACTTTCAACCCCCAGCCCAAACCCGCGCCAATTCCTGCGCTAAGCCACAATTTAATCACGTATGACAATGGCAGTCCGGTTCGCCCAATACGCCGATTCAATGACCTCCTGAGCAATGCGAACTCGACCCAACCAGCAATGCCGGCTGACGCCGTTAATCCTGCAACTCCCCACTGTGGATCGATACCCAGCATCCGAGGCAGTTGTAACGAACAGAAATAGCCGAGCACCGTCGTCAGAATGACCCTGACGATCGCAAAGCGAAGAGGTGTGCGTGTGTCGTGAAGCGCGTAGTACGTCGATGAATAGAGTCGACCAAGTGTAGAAGCCAACAACCCTACCGCTGAGCCGGCGAGAATCCCCCACACGAAAGTGGTATCAGCCTGGACAAATCGCCCAGTCTGATAAAGAACAGCAGTGATTACGTCTCCAAGTGCGAGGAAGGCCATTGACGATGGCACTATGAAAAACGCGATCCGATGTAATCCCAGATCCAAACGCTGACGTAAGGAGTCGGCAACAGCTTGCTTGCTGCCAAGCTCTTTCGACATGGTTGGTAGTTCAGCAGCGGAAACTGACATGCCGAAGAGACTGACGGGAAGCGTGTACAGACTTTGGGCATAGTTCAACGCTACCATTGCGCCTTGCCCGAGATAGCTGGCCAGAAACGCATCGACAAACGCACTTATCTGCACTACTCCCCGGCTCATAAAGACAGGAAAAAAGTTTTGCAGCACCTTGCGCACATGCTCATTGAAGACATCAAGAGTAGGCAGAAAACGGTGAATAAGGCGGAGAACCGTTGGGAGTTGCACAGCGAACTGTAGTCCGCTGCCAATCACAGAAGCCCACGCCGTTGCTTCTGCTAATGGATCGAGGTCAAGACGATGGCCGAAGAAAACCAGGGCAGCAATGATCGCGGCGTTCCAGGCGACCGGTGCTGTATATGAAATGAAGAAACGATGGTGGCTATTGAGAACACCCAAACACCACGCGGAGAGAACCAATAGGCCAGCACCCGGAAAGAAAATTCTGACAAGTCTAATCGCTAACTCGCGGCGTTCGTCCTGGAACCCTGGTGCAATAGCAGTGACAAAGTACGGTGTTGCAAAGACGCCGATTAAAACAATAACGGATGTGACTAACGCCAATACGCCGAATACGGCGTTAGCTACTTTTGCCGCTTCTTTCTCATCCTCCTGCGCGAGTAGTTTCGCGTAAACCGGAATGAAGGATGCCGACAGCGCCCCTTCGCCAAAAACATTCTGGAGAAAATTCGGGATTCTGAAGGCTGCGCTAAAAGCGTCTCCAGCTCCGGAACGGCCAAAGTAGTGTGCAAAGATTCGTTGCCGGATTAATCCGACGATCCTGCTGATCAGAATTCCCGCGCCAACAAAAAATGCGCTTCGGCCAGTGCTGGGATGAGTTTGCCGTGGACTGGCGTCGATGGAGGCGGCGCCGACTTGTTCAAGGCTCTCGCCTGCGATACGACCGACCTGATC
This sequence comes from Pyrinomonadaceae bacterium, assembly GCA_036522415.1. Classification (GTDB taxonomy): domain Bacteria; phylum Acidobacteriota; class Blastocatellia; order Pyrinomonadales; family Pyrinomonadaceae; genus PSRF01. The sequence continues at coordinate 4,934 of DATDFV010000078.1, forward strand.
GTCAGAAATGTGCGGGTCACTATTGTTTGGGGAAGCTGGTTTGTCGCGGCGGGTGTCGCCGTTGCTGCGATCAGTCATCGAGGTCAGAGGCCATATTCTTTGATCTTATTGAGCAACGTCTTATAACTAATACCGAGATCTTCTGCAGTTCGGCTTTTGTTGCCCGAGTTCGCTGTCAACGCCGCGGAAATTTTCTTGCGCTCAACTACAGTCAACGCGCGATGGGCGACTTCAGAGAGGGTGCCGGAGAGATCAGAATCGTTAAGCGACTTATCGTCATCGATTGAATCCGAAACCAACCCGAGGTCGCGGGGCTCGAGTATGAGCGAATCAGAAAGGATGCAGGCGCGCTCAATGGCGTTTTCGAGTTCGCGAACATTGCCCGGCCACGCTCGGCCTCTGATATGCGCAATAGCGTCGTTACTGAGCTCGGCTTCACGTCCGCGAAGTTCACGGCCCAGCTGGGAAGCAAAGTGGTTTGCTAAAAGAACAACATCGTCACCTCGTTCACGCAGTGCTGGGATCTCCAGGGGAAAAACTGCAAGCCGGAAAAACAAGTCTCCTCGAAACTCTCCCTGATCGACCGCAGTCTTTAGATCCTTGTTAGTCGCAGCGACGACACGCACATCAACCGGCACCTGTGCGCGCCCACCAATACGATCAACTACCTTTTCCTCGATGGCGCGTAGAAGTTTTCCTTGTACTGAAAGCGGTAACTCTCCGATCTCGTCCAGAAAAACAGTCCCTCCTGAGGCTAGCTCAAATTTACCCTGTCTCCGATCACTTGCGCCGGTAAACGCACCTCGCTCGTGACCAAAGAGTTCGTTCTCAATCAGCGTTTCTGGAATGGCAGCACAGTTGATTGCCACAAACGGTTTATCGCGACGATTTGACAGATGATGAACCGCGCGCGCGAATAGTTCTTTGCCGGTGCCCGACTCTCCAAGCAGCAGGACTGTAGCTTCAGTTTGAGCTACTCGCTGTGTTTCTCCTACCACCCGTTGCATCACGTCTGACTCACCGATGATTCGTGGAAAGCCATAACGACGCGACCAGTCTTCACGCAACAAAATGTTCTCGTTGCGAAGTCGTGCCTGGTCAAGGGCACGCCCAACGAGGAGCAGCAAGTGATTTGAGTCTACTGGCTTTTGCAGGAAGTCGTGCGCTCCGTCTTTCATTGCCTGGACCGCTTCGTCAATCGATCCGAATGCGGTCATCAGTATCACTGGAACATCGGGGTCTGAAGTACGGGCAGCGCGAAGCACATCCAGACCGGAGCCGTTGGGCATTCTCAGATCGGTCAGTACAAGACGGTATCGTGTGGTGGAGATTTCGTTGATTGCGGCGCGCGCGTCTGCTGATTCGGTAACGGTATATCCGGCGTTTTCCAGCGTCAATCGGAGGACGTGTCGCAAACTCTCTTTGTCTTCGACCAACAAAATGTCAGACATTTCGACAAAGCTCGGTGTTTTTGGGATGGCAATGACAGAGCGACATAATTGGCAGGCGCCGCGTTGACTCAACAACGGAACTCATCATGGGATTGTTCCGACAGAGGTGTCAAGGCAAAGTCCAAAGTCCAAAGTCGAAAGTCCAAAGTCGAAGCTCTAGGGACTCTTGACCTTGGACTTTCGACTTTGGACCTTGGACTCAGTATTCGGACCTTGGACTTTCGTTTCAGAATTCGCGGACGCCCGACACGGAGTGACCACCAACTGATTTGGCTCTGTCGATTGCGTCCGAATTGTATTGAATGTTTGCGGTACCGCCACCAGAAGTATTAAACGTCGGTGCCCCAAACACATCGCTGTCAGAGCCTGAGGCGGGAAACTTGGCAACGAATATTGCCCCGTAGATGTTTCCATTACCACCACCGGTACGGACTACGGTCCCACCACCTAGGACCATGATGACACCGTTCCAATTGAAGTTGCCATTCAGAGTAAGCGTTCCGGTCACTATCAGAGTACCTTGACCGGTTGGATTGCCGGGACCAAGCGTAAAATCACCGTCAATGAACGTATACACGCCGTCAGGATAACCCGCGCCCCCGCCTAAGCCAGCTGTACTAGCAATTGCATCATTACCCGAGGTGAAGTATCGACCCTGGTTCCTCGCTGCTTGCAGCATGCCCTCGCTGCCGTACAAAAACTCTCTGGCCGTTTTTACTGACTCGAGAAAGCTTGGTGTGTTGCCACCATTCAGCACTAATGGGTCAGGTGGTGATACGTTGGGTCCACTTCCACTACAGTTCGTTCCATCCGCGTGACACCCATCAATGATGTTGTTGGTTGCGTTGTAGTCCGAATTGTCCACCGCGAATGCCGCAACAGGCGGCGCTGTGCCGTAGGCGTCGTTACCCGATGCTGAGGTCACATTACTGCCGCCTAAGTCAAAATTGATGGGGTTGCCGCTGCCGTTTCGCATAGTCACCGTGGCGTTGACCGGGTAACTGAGCGTGTAACGGTTAACAACCATTTCCATGTTCTTGAGAGCATTCTTTGGACCGACACCCGCAACCTGGATTCTTAATCGAGTGGCTTTGTAAGTAGCACTGCCACAATTGGTGCCAGTAGGATCGTCCAGGTCTACGATAGACGTTACGCGAAAAATGGTACTTCCATCCGTGGCAACGTTCACATTATTTCCCGACGTGACAGTCCACAAGTTCCGAGAACAGGCGACGTTGAGAAACGTAGCTCTGGTTCCCGCTGGATTCGATGGAACATTCCCACGCAGCACCTCGAGCGTTCTCGACATTCCCGATTCAGCCGCGTAGTAAGCCTGCATCTCAGCAGTTGAATCCAATGCTGTGATACCAGTCATCGAAGTCGTTAAAACTAGCGTGCCCCCCGCTGCTAGTAACAACAATGAAAGAAGTATGGCTGTGATTAGTGCTGCGCCGCGCTCATTTTGGCGCTCGCGTGTCGGCTTAGCTGCTTTCAGAGATTGCATTAGAACGAAACCTCACACAACGTCATTAGTAGTTCCACAAACCAGCATTTCTCAATGCCACATCCGAACAGAGGAGAACTGAGTAGCTGGGTTGATAACCCGGACTTCCAGGTTTGCCAATCTGATCCAGCGTCACCGCTATAGCAGCGACGACGTACTTCGCTTGAGTTGGTGACGCAACTTCCGCCACCGACCGATTTGAAATATCCGTGTCACCTGAAGCGCAGGTGTACGTCACTTTCTGATCAAAATAGTGAAAGCTTATGTTGTCGATACGGTTCGCCAGCACGGTGCTCCCGGAACCGTATTCATCATGTCGAACCAGGTATTTGGTATTGTCCGCTAAGTTGGTGTAGTAGGAGATATCTTCGCTGGCATCCTCACCCGCTACTCCGATTCCACTTTGTGCGGTTAGCGAGGCGCTGAAGTCATACTTATTTAGATTTGACCGGATCCGGAGGGTATGGAGTCCTGAGTCGCCCGCAACGATGCCATTGTTATTCAGGTTGAATCCTGCATCCGCGATCTCCCGAGTCATAATATTCAGCGCTCGCTGCGTATCTGCAAGGGCATCCGATTTCTGATTTTCGCGCGAACGCGTGCGTAATGCGCTGGCAAGGAGGGTCGTTGCCGCTGTCATTAGCGTTATCGTGATCGCCATCGCGATGAGAAGTTCCAGCAGCGAGAAGCCACCCGAACTTTTTTTGGTTCGTAGCGATGTCATAAAGTCCTCATTTGATTATCGACTTAATAGTTGCCCGTAACCTGGGTAGACCGTTGAGTTGTAATTGAAAACGAGCGGAATACACTGGCAGCACCGAGCGCAGAAACTGTGATCTTTATCGTCTTCAAGGTACAAGCTCCAGCGTCGGGATTACCAGCAGGCACAAAGTTGTCGTCGGTGATAGTGGTGATAACCTGGTAACTTCGACCTGCATTTGTGACCGTTTCAACTACGCCACCTGGGCTCGTGGCGGCCAGCCCACCATTCGGATAAGCAAATGCGACCGATCGAGTTACTGTGGTGAAAGGAATAGTACGCAGCCATTCGAATCTCTTCTGAGCAATCGCCATTGCCAGCTCTCGATCATCCGCATTGCGGTTTGCGTTGCTGGCATACGCGAACAGAGATGCCGCACCCAATGAGACCACAAACATCATCACCAGAGCGATCGAGGTCTCGATCAAAGTAAAGCCCTTTTCGCCGGTATTCATTCTCTTCGGGTTACGTTTAATTGAGCGGCCCATTTGAGTCTGCCTCTTAGTTGGTAACTTCTACTGTTATGTGCTGTGTGTTCCCACAAGTTGGGGTGGCCATAACGTCAACAGTGAATGCACCGCGATTCCCGGCGCCATTCTTGGTGCCTATGGTGAGAATGCTTGAGCCACTACCTTCGATTCGCGACTGTGACAGTGAAAATGTCATGCTGTTGCCGTTTCCTGCCTGCGTCGCACTGATGATTCGAGCTGTGGTGGCGTTGGCCATATACAAGGTTACGGTACCCGTCAGGTTGTTGGGATCGCTTTGGCTTAGCTTTAAATACGACGGATACACACTGACAACGCACGGTGGCAAAGGCGTTGGCGTAGGAGTCGGAGTTGAGCCGGGCGGTGGTGTCGGAGTGGGCGTCGGAGTTGGAGTTGGAATCGGCGTCGGCGTCGGAGTCGAATGCGGATTTCCATTTGGATTTGTATTTCCGTTTCCATTTCCGTTCCCATTCGGTGTGGGTGTCGGCGTAGGCGTCGGAGAATCAGCTGGAGGTGGAAGGGCTGCCGGCGGTGTAGCGGTTGGCGTTGGTGTGGCATCGGGTATGACGTCTCCAGTTACCGACGCGATCGTGATAGCCGGAATCTTGTCATCAGCGAAATGTTGGTCTCCGACGGTGATATCACCCGAACCCGAAACGTCGACTGGTACGGCGTCAGTTCCATTGACTATTTGATAAACCGTTCGCGAAGGGATTCTGCCTCGCCAATCGAAAGACGTTCTCTGGGCATTGGTTAGGAAAGTTACACCGGATTCAAGTTGGAAAGTCCTAATCTGGAGTGAGCCGGTGCCAAAGTCCATTCTCACGTTATAGGTGTTGGTTCCTGGCCCAAACATCTCGACCCACGATTCGCCACCGGGGGCCGCATGCCGACGAACGGCGTCGGCTCGTGCTTTTTCAAGGTAGACGGCGAATTGCCTCGCAGAATTCTGGAGGCGGAACGTGGCCCGTGCCCTGGTAATACCAAGCACTCCAAAGGTGCTGACAATCGCAACAATTGCGATCGTCACGACCATTTGCATGATCGTGAATCCATGTTGTTTCGTTGCCTTGCGACCGTTGCGTTTCATCAGGCATCTACCTCCGAAAGCAGTCATGTAACGGAGGACAAACTGCGTCCCTGCCGGTTTCTTTGGCAACAACCATGCCCATACCCAATTCGCACTAATTGCAGCCATTTCGCGTAAAAGTCTGTCCAGCCCGATCCTGGACCTATCGATAATCGTCACCTTAGGTGACGCGTACGGAAGTTTGTTTCCTAACGGCAACCACGGTGATTCACAAGGAAGCTGTCTGGAAATGACTGTGTTTTGGAAGTGTTAGTTAGAAAGCAGGGGCACGAACCCTGTTGGGTTGCTCAACCGAGAGAATTAGGGAATCGTCCGCTGCTGTTGCGGTGCCGCACGCCGCCAGCAGTTTGGACGGTAAAGCGCCCCGGCGATCTTCGGATCTCCGGGGCGCAGTTTTTTCAAAGTCCAAAGTCGAAAGTCCAAAGTCGAAAGTCCAAGAAATTACTTTAGACTTTGGACTTTGGACTTTGGACTTTCGACTTTGGACTTCTTATTGTCCTTTTTTCGGCTCGTATTCATCAGCCGTTCCGAAGGTACTCTCCGTATCTGACAGTTGCATCATCAACGTGAGCGGCTTGTAATCGAAAGCTTTAGGACCGCCGCGAGTGTTCTGAATCAGCATGACCAGATAATCCTGATTCTCACGGAAACGCGCTACACTTCCTCGTTGATTGAGAATTACGAAGAGCAGGACCTCTCCATTCGCGGCGCGCATTTGGCCAACCAATGCGCTTGCGCCACCATCGGTCCTTACGAGCGTTCCTGTTTTAGCGATGACACTACCACGCCAGGTTGGGCCTTTAAACCTCTCCTGCAGAGTGCCCGGATCAATTCCGGCCACGGGTAGAATATCGGTTGGAGATAGTCCGTTCTTTTGTAGCTCTGAACGCAGTGCGCGGTAGATCTTCATCATCACGCGCGGCGAAATTCGATTTACACCCACCCCGCTTAAAGATGAGAGTTTTATTTCATCCTGAGACACACCCAGCAATGTGACGAGTTCGCGCTCTACCGCTTCAGGGCCGCCTAAACTCTCGCCAATACGCTCCGCCATGAAGTTGTTCGAGTAGCACAACAGCACTTTCAGGATATCGACCAATTTGCTTGACTTCTGAGTCAGTAGTAGCTTCGCGCCCGTTGATACAGGACCCACCACAACTGAACCCATCACAGCGATACTGGGAACCGTTTGGAGACTCGTCTGATCGTTTAGCAATGTCCGCTCATAGTTCCATGCCCGCGTCGCTTCGGCATATCGGCGGCTCGAATCGAGGGTATCGTAAAGCCGTTCACCTGAGCGCCGTGCCGAGGAACTGAAATTCATAGTGAAGCTGGGCGCGACAATGAGGTCACCGGTCACTTTCGTAATTCCCAGACGATTCAACTCGCTCGCCAGCAGTACCGCATGTTCGTAATGGAATGAGGGGTCTCGGCCTGAAACGTACAGATTTCCAGTAATCGTCCCGGTTGACTTATCAAGGAGACCGTCAGTCCAAACACCTGTAGCAAAGCGATGTTGCGGACCGAGTGTGCGAAGTGCAATTAGTGAGGTTGCTAATTTTACTGCGGAGGCGGGATTGAACTGCTGATCCGGTAGCTGCGATGCAACGACTTTGCCCGACAACGTTTCAACCAGAACTCCCTGAAACCCATAGAGCGGCCGCCCTTCTTCTACCGAGCGACTCGGAGATGGCGAGGGTGATGCTTGCGGCTGAAGTATGACGGACGAGGTCGATTGATTAGTTTGCCCGGGAACCTGGCCTGACGCCATAGAGACGCACACGCATATTGTTCCTGCCACAAAGCCAATCAATGTTTTAAAAATACGGCGCATGAAAATCACTAAGAAGGAAATCCAATCATCAGGGATTCGTGAGGGGAGATCACTTTGATGCGCTCAGGGGTAAGCGAGGATGGTCTGATTCGGGGTGGTAGCAACCCCGTGTGCCATAATAGCTGAAATCATAGTCGTGGTCAGTAATTAGTTGTGAGGGGCCTGTAGTTGATAGGTCGAATAGGTCATATAGGTCCTATGCTTTACCAACCTCTCTTATCACTTCGTTGACAATATTTCTAACGCGCTCATAGAATCGCGCTATTGACAAACTAAAGTGCAACCTAATCAAGAACCGGTAACAGTCGAAAGGGTAGTTGCAACTCATCGAGCCCGAAGAAAAGAAATAAAAAATCGGCTCAGTGAGTTCGATGAAGTTTGGCGTAAAGGATCTGATGCCCGACTTTGGGAAGAACTTGCGTTCTGCATTTTTACGGCAGGAGCTTCGGCGCGAATGGGTCTCAACTCCGTTGACGCGATCAGGTCGTTGCTTCTTGATGGCGAATCCGAGGAAATGACCCAGGCTCTGAAGAGAGCTGGAGCACATCGCTTTCCTGTAGCCCGCCCTCGGTATATCGTTACCACCAGATCTTACCTTCGCGTGAACTTTGGCATGAAGCTCCGTAGGCGCCTGCGCGGCTTTTCCGATCCGCTGGAGCGCAGAGATTGGTTAGCACAAGAGAAGCAGATCAAGGGACTCGGCTACAAAGAAGCCAGCCATTTTTTGCGGAACATAGGTATCAAAGGACATGCGATACTTGATAAACATGTGATGAGGTGCCTGGCCGAGGTCGGAGTTGTGGACTCTGCGAAACCGCCCTCTACCCGAAAGCAATACCTTGACGTCGAAGAGAGATTCCTGCGATTTGCAAAAGACGTCAGAATCAATTGCGATGAACTTGACCTGGTGCTCTGGTCAATGAAGACTGGTGAAATTCTGAAATAGGTTAAAGTAATTTGCAGAGACGCTCCCCGCCACCATTGAGAGACAGTTGCCTTAGAAGGTGAGTTATGCAGTCTCATTTGAAAAAAGGCGTTCGTAAGCTGGCGGCTTTTAGTGTGGCCGCCTTCGTGCTTTTGTGCCTCCTGGTTGCCGTACCATCGAGAGCTCAAGCATCAACCAAAGAACACAGCAAAGGCCAGAAGGCGCTGAAGAAGGGCGACTATCCGACCGCTGAAAAGATCTTTCGCGACTTGTTGATTAAAGAACCGCGAGATTCTGAAGCGCGGTTAGGCCTCAGCTTTGCTCTACTCAAGCAACGCAATCTGCAAGGAGCCTATGACAATGCAGCTCGAGTCATAATGATCGAGCCATTGTCAGCACGGGCACATGCGTTGATGGGTGCTTCGATTCTTGGAGCGGGTGAGTTCCGACTCTCCGTCGAGGAGTTTCGGACTGCGCTCTCGCTTGACGAGAAGGAGGCGCTGGCTGTTGCCGGTATGGCGATGGTGGACTTCTACGAGAACCGTGTCGCGTCGTGTTTGGCAGGATTACGTAGGGCAGTGAATCTCGATCCTGATGAGCCTGATTATGTTTTTAATCTCGGACAAGCTGCGGCCCGCAACGAGCGCTATAAGGAAGCGGCGGATGCTTACGAGCGATTTCTATTAATCGCTCCCAAGACCGATGCAGATCGCCGCGCTCGCATTATTGGGTTGATCGATTTCCTTCGCTACCTTGGACGACAAGGTGCGCTCTATGTCGCTTCAGGTTCAGCGCGAACGTCGGTTGCCTTTGAGTCGTTCGACAATCGACCAATTCTGAGCGTACGGATCAACGGAGATAAGCAACCCTTGAAATTTGTTCTGGATACCGGTTCGGGTATGTCCGTCATCTCGGATTCAACAGCCAAGAGAATAGGATTGAAAGCGGTAGCTCGTGGCGGCATGGCTCGCGCAGTCGGTGGTGGTGGCAAGTTTGAAATCGTTTACGGTTACCTTAATTCGATCGAGATCGGTGATGTCAAAGTTGAAAACGTCCCCGTTTACATTCGACATTTCTTTGATACAAACATTCCCGTTGACGGGTATCTGGGCCTTTCTGTGGTTTCGAAATTTCTTGCGTCACTCGACTATGGCAATCGTCAGATTACACTGCTCCGACAAAATCAATCAGATATTACCGAGTCGTGGACGCAGTTGCGCAGAGGTGAAAGCGCGCAGGCTTTAATTCCGATAGTACCTAATGACGCGGCGATTGAGGTTCCGCTGCGAACAACGTCCAGTGGATTCTTGAGCGGTGAAGTTGGACTTGTCGGTTTTGACAAGACACTAAACTTCATCATCGATACGGCCGCCAGTATAACGGTCATATCTGAAAAGCTATCGCAACAGGAGCAGCTGCTTGATCTATTGCAGCCTTCGAAGATGAGAGTCTTCGGTGCTGCTGGTGTGACGGAAGACGTGAAACTACTTCAACTGCCAAAGTTGAGTCTGGGTCTTACGACGCTTGAAAAGATCAGCGCGGCCGTTCTCGACTTAGAGCCAGTAAACGAGACCGCAGGGTTTACACAGAGCGGCATCCTGGGCGGAAACTTTCTCAAGAACTTTCATATCTATTTTGATTTCGCACGTGGTTCGATTCGATTAGTGCCACTGGGACAAAAATCCAGGGTTGAATCGAATCTGCCGGAAGTAGTATCGACTCCATGAAGCAGAACATCTATCTCGAAACCTCGGTCATCGGTGCTTATCTCGATAACGGAGAGCCGTTCCGGCGCGATCTAACGATTCGCTGGTGGGAACATGAGATGCACGACTATCGAGCCGTTGTGTCGCCGTTGGTTGTGGCAGAGTTAGGCAGGTTGAAAGAGCCTCATCGAACGTCGTATCTAAAGCTCTTGCAGAATCTCGAGCAGGTTGATTTAACTGAAGAAGCGGCGATTCTGGCAGAAGGTTACATTTCGCGAGGCATCTTTCACCGCAAATACATCGCAGATGCATTGCACGTTGCTATCGCTTCCTATCACAAGATCGATTACCTCGTTACCTGGAATTTTGGTCATCTTGCAAATGTTCGACGTCAGGCTCGGATACGGTTGTTCAATACCGCCGCCGGCTTCTTCGTTCCAATGATTGTGACTCCGGAGTTTTTGGTGTCGGAAGCGACCGAGCAGAATTTAAGATTTAAGATTTAGTCGACAGACAATAGGACCTATTGGACCTATTGGACCTATTCACAACAAACCCTATGTACCGTCGTCCTAAATTTCTTGAAGTTCTGCATGCGATTCGTGAAGAGATGTCGCGTGAGGCTGATTATGATGTGGACCTCTTCGCCGAGATGGTCCGCTCCGGAGCTCAGCCACAGTACGGACCGGAAAGAGTGATTCGCGGCTTCAAGACGCGCGCGCCAAAATCGGAAAGCAACAATGGCAAGTCGGCAAAACGTAGACAGAGAAAGCGCCCCGCGCAATAATACGTAATCAAGAAGCACTTGCGAAAATTTTCCGGTGAAGTTAAAACGTCGTTAATTGATCAGTAGCATAGGACCTATGACCTATTCGACCTATTTGACACGGGCTGACTACTGATGATCGATATGAACCCTACTTTCGAGACAATCGGTTTGGAAGTTTCAAGTGAAAAGGCATTCAACTACCTCGCTGAGCGAGCAGGAGATCAAGGTGAGCCTACTCAGCTAAATCGCAGGGGCGCCGTCCTGCATGGACGTTGTTGGAAACTTGGCGAAGGTTTAGAAGTTTGGACCGTATTGTACGAATCAGGTAACGGCGTTTTTTACGCCGATTGTCGTCCTGGTTTTCGAGCTCGTTACAATCAAACAATCACGCCGTGGGCATTGACCGAGTACGACGAAGAGGGCGAAGCCGTTATTCATGGTTTTCGTGAGGGAACAGATTGTGAAGTGCTGTTTGAACTGCAGAACCTTACTGAAGTGGGTCCAGCAGGTTTTCGTGCTCAGGAATTGCACGTCGGTCTCTGTGGGTTGGCTTATCGAGCCAGAGTCAGAAAAACGAAAGGCAAAACACGTTGGGCGCCTCTTGAAAAAACCGCACCTACACGTGCTTCCCATGAGAACGACTGGAGTTTGTCAGGCCGCGTGATAAGTTATAAGCCATTGCGCAATCCTTTAACTGGCGGCGAACTGTTTTGGATTCACCTTGACCTGGAACGAATCAAGCTTGAGGTTTTGGTTAATCAGCGAGCACTTCGCGGGGAAGCGTTGAGAGTAGGCGCGACCCTCGATGCGGAAGTCTGGTTACAAGGACACGTACTGGACGAACATGCCCTGAGGTCCCGTTACGAAGGTATCGATTCTGCATATTCCGTTGGCAACTTCTGGTCAGGACTGCGTCGAAGAAACTAGTTCTACTTGTCCACAGATTACGCAGATTACGCAGATTTTTTGCTGATGATTTCAAGTTTTGAATCTGCGTAATCTGCGTATCTGTGGATGGTGACCTGAATCTTGATGAAACGTGTCTTGGTTGTTCTTCTAATAGCCCTCACCATAATCTTCGCCGCTTATTTCTTTAACCAATATTGGACCCATCGCTACGACGCGCTGATCGCACAACAGGCCGCAATCTATCGTGTTGATCCTGATCTCGTGTGGAGCATGATCTATGAGGAAACGTACTTCAGCCCCTGGAAGATCGGACAAGCTGGTGAAGTGGGCTTAATGCAAGTCACGCCAAAGGTCGGACGCGAGTGGGCTACGGAAACCGGCATGCGCGAGTTTGAAAGACAGATGACCGGCGACCCTCAGACATTCCTGCGGGATCCTGAACACAACATCCAAATAGGATGTTGGTATCTGGAAAAAATTCGCGAGCAGTTTCAGGATAACCCGGACGCGGAAACGCGCATGGTCGCAGGATATAATGCTGGCCCAAGCCGCGCCCTCGAATGGAACAAAGTTGGACAGGACGGAAAGCCCTTGACGTCAGCAGAGTTCATTCAGCGGATCGATATTCCTTCAACGCGAGCATACGTCCAGTCGATAATGCAGAGATATCAACAAATAAAAAACGATAAGAGTCAGGGCGCGACTTTGAGGGAGACTACGGCGCCTGTTAATCGCTGACACGCTCCAGATGCCTTTCCTAACGTCACCGGCAGTTTTGTTCGCAGCGAAATTGTTACTCGCGATGGTCTGTGGCGGCGCGATCGGATTAGAGCGTGAACTCAATCGCAAAGCAGCAGGTCTTCGCACAAATGTGTTGATTTGTTTTGGCGCGGCGCTCTACATGATTGTGTCGCGTCACATCAGCGGTGGAGCGGCTTACACAGATCCTGCACGACTGGCAGCGCAGGTAGTGGCCGGCATTGGTTTTCTGGGTGCCGGAGTAATTCTTCAAGCCCGCGGCTCGATTACAGGACTTACTACAGCGGCAACAATCTTTGTCGTTGGCGCAGTGGGTATCGCGATCGGAGAAGGGCTTTTTCCGCTCGCTTTGTTTTCAACAGTCTCCATAATTCTTGTGTTGGTTGTCCTGCGTCGAGTTGAGCGATTGATTATCAAGAGGTCACGGCTGTTTCACTATCATTTGAAGACGACTGACCCGGCTGAATTTCTTGAGGCGCTTCTCGACGAACTGGACAAGCAGCATCTACGTCTTGAAAGTTTTGAGGTTAAGGAAGTTTCAGAACACGAGCATGCTGTTAGCCTAAGTGTGGTGACTTCGATCGAAGGCAATCGGCGTCTGGTGCATACTTTGCGCAGACTCGGATCATCGCTTCGGACGAAGATCACTGAATGAATGAAACACTTTGATCTGCCAGTCAATAAGACGTAGATGACCTATAGGACCTATTACGCCACTAACCACTGACCCGAACCCAATGGTAACCATCTACACCGCTTCCTGGGTTTTACCTGCGGTCTCTGCTCCAATAGCTGATGGTGCGATTGCTATCGAAGGTTCGAGAATCGAATCAGTTGGTTTTCGCACCTCTCTCATCCAAAAACATCCTGAAGCCGATCTAAAGACTTTCAACAACTGCGCAATTATTCCTGGCCTGGTGAACGCCCACTCGCACCTCGAGCTTACGGCGATGCGCGGCTATCTTGAAAAAGAGGAAACAGACTTTTTTGCGTGGTTAAGGAAGCTCACGATCGCCCGACTTGAAAGAATGACTGCTGACGATATCCATGTCTCAGCGATGTGGGGCGCGTGTGAAGCCCTGCGCGCTGGTGTAACCTGCGTCGCCGACGCGAGCGACGTTGCCGTCATGAGTGGCAGGGCAATAAGGGAAGTTGGTTTGCGAGGTACAGTATTTCAGGAATCATTTGGACCTGATCCTCGCCTGGTTAAGGAAAACTTTGAAAAGTTAAAAACCAAAATAGCTGAGCTTCGTGAGCTCGAGTCTGATCTACTGAGGGTTGGTGTTTCTCCGCATGCACCTTATACAGTCTGTGGCGAGCAACTTGAGCTAATAGCGGATTACGCGCAAACAGAATCCTTGCCCTTAATGATGCACGCAGCCGAATCGTCTGCGGAGGAAGCGTTGATTCGTGAAGGCTGCGGGATGTTCGCGGATGGATTGGCAAAGCGAAATATTGAATGGTCTACACCAGGCATTTCTGTAATTCAATATTTACACCAGAGAAGAATTCTCGAAGCCCAGCCATTGCTCGCGCATTGCATTCGAGTGGACGAGAACGATCTCGAGACATTGGCCGAGACGAAGACAAAGATTGCCCACTGCCCGAAATCAAATGCAAAGCTTGGTCATGGACGTGCTCCATTTGCAGCGTTTCTAAAACAAAACATCGATGTGGGTTTAGGAAGTGATTCCGTAGCGAGCAACAATACATGCGACATTTTGGAGGAGGCTCGCTTCGCGGCATTGCTGGGGAGAATGGACGCACCGATTAGTGCCGATCAAGTATTTTCAGCCGCAACGATCGGTGGCGCGCACTGTTTGAAACTGGGTGGCAGCGTTGGCCAGCTCTCGGAAGGCGCGTCGGCTGATTTTGCAGTGTTATCGTTAGAAGGAGTTCACCAACTTCCAATTTACGATCCGGTTGCCGCCGCGATTTTTTCTTCGTCCGGGCGCGACGTGCTAATGACAGTCGTGGCAGGGAAAGAAATTTTTAGCGACGGCCTTATTAGGAATGTCGATGAAGAACGGCTCAGAGCACGTATGAATGAGATTCGCGGTAAGCTCGACGAATGATACGAACCTGGAGCCGCTCCCGTTGGACAGAAGGCTCTTGATTGGGGTCACGAACGCTCTTCTGTCGGAGCGCGTCCGTCCTCGGCCGCCCCCGTCGAATAGAACCAACTCATTCTTAACGAAAAAACGGTGTACTGCTTTCCCAACTTACAACCTTCAATAGCAGATGAGGCAAGTCCAACTAGTTGGTTCTATTCGACGGGGGCGGCCGAGGACGGACGTGCTCCGACAGAAGAGCGTTCGTGACGCTGGTCAAGAGCCTTCTGTTCCATGGGGCGAACCGAGGTCTAGCCAGGAGTTTCACAGAGATCAAAGATCGAGTCTACGGAAGGACTATGCAAAATAGATGAATGTCCTCGTCCTAAACTGCGGCTCATCCACCGTAAAGTTTCAGATCATCGCCACTGATCTGGACATGATTTCCACCAACACAGATCAGCGGCTTGCACGCGGCTCATTGGAACGAATCGGTGGTGAATCAATCGTTTCACTTCAGGCTGACTCGCGAGAGAAGCAGCTATCGACGGCGAGGCTACGAGACACGCGTGCGGCCGTTGAGTTTATTCAACGTTGGGCGTGCTCACCTGAAGGACCAGAACAGATTCAAAGCGTCGCTGATATTCACGCCGTAGGTCATCGGGTCGTTCATGGCGGTGAGCACTTCAAGCATTCAGTAACGATCGACGAGGCAGTATTGAGGGCTATTGAAGATTGTATTGAGCTGGCACCACTTCACAATCCAACCAACATCAAAGGCATTCAGGCAGCACGGGATGTCTTTGGACATGGTCTGCCGCAGGTTGCAGTGTTTGATACTGCATTCCACCAAACGCTGCCGGAAGCTGCATATCTTTACGCCATTCCGTATCAACTCTATCGTCGTTATCGAATCCGCCGTTACGGCTTTCACGGCACCTCGCATCGATACGTGGCATATCGCTATCGACAACTGAAGAAGATTCAGCGCGACGAGACCAACGTAATCACAATTCACCTGGGCAACGGCTGTTCAATTGCCGGAATCCGGCGTGGTGATTCGATCGATACATCAATGGGTTTGACGCCGCTGGAAGGCCTGGTGATGGGCACCCGGTCAGGTGATATCGACCCGGCGATTGTTGACTTCATAAGTGTCAAGGAGGGATTGTCAGCGCGGGAAGTTGAGACCCTGCTAAATAAGCAATCAGGTCTGCTTGGTATCTCCGGTTTGACGAACGATATGCGCGAATTGTTGGCGGAAGAGAAAGAGAATAACGACCGTCGCGCTCATCTCGCGATTGAGGTGTTTTGTTATCGAGTGCGGAAATACATCGGGGCGTTCCTGGCTGCAACAGGTGGGGCCGACGCGTTGATCTTCACGGGCGGTATTGGCGAGAACTCGCCAGAGGTAAGACAGAGAATCTGTAACGGCCTCGAATGGATGGGTGTTGAATTGGATAACGAGAAGAACTTATCAGCCAGGAACGGGTTCGAGGGCGACATCAGCAAACCCGAGAGCCGTTTCAGTGCTTATGTCATTCCAACCGACGAGGAACTTTTAATCGCGCGAGATACTGTGAGATGTGTTAAAGGTGTGGCGCAAAGATTTTGAGCTTTGCGCTTGGACGGCCAAAACTCTCTGCGCCTCCTCAGCGTTCTCTGCGTCTCTTGCGGTAGGTTGTTAGAAAGTTTCACCGCAGAGACGCAGAGAACGCAGAGATGGCGCAGAGGTCCTAATCAGATAGACGCGCCAATCGCTTCGTCGAAAATCTCCAAGGCGACGTCGATGTTTTCTTTGGTGATAATCAGCGGCGGGGACCAGCGAATGCTATTGTTGCCGCAGCCCAACACAATCAGACCCCGCTCAAAACACGCCGATTCCACGCGATCGCGCAACTCCGGAGCAGGCTTCAGTGAAGTCTTGTCTTCGACAAACTCAACTCCAATCATCAAACCAAGTCCGCGGACATCGCCGATGCATTCGTATTTCGTCTTTAGTTTTTCAAGACCAGCCTTCAGGTAAGCTCCCACCTCGGCGCTGTTCTGCACTAGTCCGCCTTCCAGCAGCTCAATCGTCTTCAAAGCCGCTGCGATGCAAACCGGATTTCCACCAAACGTTGATGCATGAGCTCCTGGTTTCCAATTCATCAAATCAGCACGCGCCACGCAGGCGCCAATTGGCAAGCCTGAGCCGATGCCTTTCGCAATGCAAATGATGTCTGGTTTGACATCGTAGTACTCGCTCGCGAACATCTTTCCCGTGCGACCCATTCCTGATTGCACCTCGTCAACAATCAGCAGAATCCCGTGCTGATCACAAATCCTTCGCAAGCCCTGTAGAAAGTCCCTGGGAGCGGGAACGTAACCTCCCTCGCCTTGAACTGCTTCGACCACAATCGCGGCAACTTCCTCAGGTGGAGTAGTTGTCTTGAACAGTCGCTCCTCAATCCAGTTCAGAGCTCCCTGACCTGCGCCGCCGTCACCACAATCCGCGGCGTTAAACGGATTTCGGAATTCATTTGGATAGGGTACGTGTACAACATCGAGCGCTTGACGTTTGAATCCCTTTCGCTGGGCTGCCTTCGATGAAGTTAGTGAGAGCGACCCGAGTGTTCGGCCATGGAAGCTGTTGAAGAATGCGATGAACTTTTCACGTCCTGTTGCGTGCATCGCAAGCTTCAAAGCAGTCTCGACAGCTTCCGTTCCACTGTTTGCGAAGTGCGTTCGTGTTGGTGATTGAACGGGAACAATCGCATCCAGTTTTTCAGCAAGCTGTGGCATGTGCCGGTAGTAGTAATCCGTTCCGCACATATGAATCAGTTCCGCGGCCTGGTCCTGAATGGCTTTCACGACTTCAGGGTGACAATGGCCTGTGGAACAGACTGCGACGCCGGCATTGCAATCGAGAAATATGTTTCCATCCACGTCTTCCACCCAAACGCCGGAGCCACGTTCAGCGACGAGTTTGAACGAAGGCCGAGGGTATGCTGGATTAACGAATTGGGCGTCCGCTTCGACGATCTTCTGCCCCTTTGGACCGGGCAGTGCTGTCTTGATTTCCGGACGGCGCGGTGGTGCGAGTACGCTGCTCGACATGATGTTTTCTCCTTGTCAAAAACCGATAGAGAATCGGTGAAAGCTATGCCATGGCCGAAGTTATCGGCCAGTAATAAGTAGTGACTGAGTTGACAGGGAGGCTAGTCCGCGAAGAGATTTGCGCGGGACTCCAGGGGTCGAAAATGTAAAGGCTGGGGATTGAACACGGGCCGATTCTAGCACCCGCCCGGAAGAGATCTCAAATTTGGTGTCCGACGAACTTTAGTTTGTCGTGTGTACCCAAAGAGGCGCCAAGATTTACAGCAGAAGGTCGACCAAATATGTGCAGCTGACATCTCGCTTTGTAACGTCACGACAAACTAAAAGTTTATCGGACACCCGCCTTTGAACTTTGGCGGCTCGTGATCTAGAGTAATCGCAAATTCGAATCCTTCCTGCGGAGATAAGAACAATGAAATCGAGCTCAAACTTACGGCGAACTCTCTTCGTGATTGCTTTGATGGCCGCCTTCCTGATGACGGTCGCCCGCTCCCCGATTCGCACTGTTACTGCAAAAGACGGTAAGAACGAACCCAAGATTAGCTATCCGGAATCGAAGAAGGTCGATCAGGTTGATGACTATTTTGGAACGAAGGTGGCCGATCCCTACCGCTGGTTGGAAGATGAAAACTCGGCCGAAACTAAAGCATGGGTTCAGGCACAAAACGCTGTCACCTTCGCCTATCTCGACAAGATCCCGTATCGCGAAAAGCTCAAAGCTCGATTAACCGAGCTTTACAACTATCCGCGCGTCTCCGCTCCGTTTCATCGTGGCGATACTTACTTTTTCACGAAGAACGACGGGCTTCAGAATCAAAACGTCTATTACATTCAGAAAGGCGTAAACGGTAAGCCCGAAGTCTTTCTCGATCCCAATAAGTTTTCTGCTGACGGCACCTCGACGCTGAGTGCTTTTTCACTTTCAAAGGATGGGAAGTACGTCGCGTACGGAACATCACAGGGTGGTTCTGACTGGGTCACTATTCATGTGATGGAAGTAGCGACTCGAAACCTCCTGGGCGATGAGCTGAATTGGCTAAAAGCTTCTGGTGTTTCCTGGCGAGGCGATGGCTTCTACTACAGTCGTTATCCACAACCTGAAAAGGGACGAGAGCTCACCACGAAGAATGAATTCCAGGCAGTTTATTTTCATAAAGTGGGTACACCGCAATCTGCTGACACTCTGATCTACGACGATAAAGAACACCCGCAGCGATTTCAGAACGTGGGCACGACGGAAGATGAGCGCTTCGCGATTCTGAATGTCTCCGAGCGCGGCAAAGGCAAACAAGGAAATGCACTCTTCTACGAAGACCTGAGCAAAGGTGAAGCGAGTTTTTCCCCAATCGTCGCTGAAATTGGCAACGATAGTTTTGGTTTTATCGATAACGTCGGTGACATGTTTCTGGTGAGAACAGACCGAAACGCACCGAACGGTCGCGTGGTGCTGATTGATCCAAAGAACCCTGACGAAAAAAACTGGAAAGACGTTCTGCCCGAACGCACCGAACCACTCCAGGGCGTTGGAACGGCCGGTGGGAAATTGTTTGCCTCGTGGCGTAAGGATGTCGCAACCCGCGCCTACGTTTTTAGTCTCGATGGAAAACTCGAGAACGAAATCATGCTTCCGGGCTTAGGCACTGCAGCGGGTTTTGGCGGTCTGAACGACGACAAGTATGTGTTCTACAGCTTCACCTCGTTCAACTTTCCGCCGACGATTTACAAATACGACATCGCCACAAAGAAATCGTCGGTTTTCTACAAAGTCGATATTCCAAGCTTCAAGCCTGAAAACTATGAAACGAAGCAAGTTTTCTTCAATAGCAAAGACGGTACTCGAGTGCCGATGTTTCTGGTCTACAAGAAGGGAATCAAGCTTGATGGAAACAATCCGACGCTGCTTTATGGATATGGCGGTTTCAATATCGTTACTTCGCCGACATTCAGCTCGACTCGATTGGCCCTGCTTGAACAAGGCGTGATCTATGCTTCGTGCAACATGCGTGGCGGCGGCGAGTACGGTGAGAAGTGGCATGAGGCGGGGACAAAACTGAAGAAGCAAAATGTCTTCGACGATTTCATTGCCGGAGCTGAATACCTGATCCAAAACAAATACACGTCGCCGAACAAGCTGGCGATTCAAGGTGGATCGAATGGCGGATTGTTAGTCGGTGCCGTTTCGAATCAACGTCCGGAGTTGTTTCATGCGGTTGTGGAACAGGCTGGCGTGATGGACATGCTGCGCTTCCACAAGTTCACGATCGGTTGGAACTGGATTGCCGACTATGGTTCAGCTGAAGCCAACGAGGCGGAGTTCAAGGCACTGTATGCGTACTCACCGATACACAACGTGAAGGCGGGCACGAAATATCCAGCGACCCTGATCACAACCGCAGACCACGACGACCGTGTTGTGCCTGCACACAACTTCAAATATGCAGCGGTACTCCAGGCGGCGCAGGCAGGAGACGGACCGATCTTGATTCGTATCGACACCAACTCGGCACATGGCGCCAGCAACACGACAAAGGCGATCGAACAAACGCGTGATATTTATGCCTTTCTGTTTGAGAATTTGGGAGTGGAATATAAGTAGATCTCAGATCTCAGATCCCAGATCTCTGAGATTCCAGTGTAGAGTCTGAGATCTGAGATCTGGGATCTGAGATCAGTTCACGGTTCGCTTGATCGGATGGGCTTCGGTGTTGAAGACGACTGAGTTGAAATCGAGAGTCTCTTCTGGTGCGAATAGCAGATAGAAGTATTTGAACGTTTCTGCAAACAGGAAACTCTGCATCGCATCAGCCTTTTCTTTTGTCACTACATTCTTGAGGGCGGCATAGCCTTCATCCGTGCGGCAGTACTTCACAAAATCTCGCCAGAGTTGTTCACCCATTCGCAGGTAATACGGATCTCGAGTGTAGTGATAAAGGTAATAGGTTGATTCAACGATCTCCGGTCGCAGTGCGTAACCGGGCGATGTGACCTTATTCTCGCGGTAGTCGTATTCCTCGGGTTCAATATGATTCAGCTTCCACATGAAGAACGAGGATTCCTGAAGTTGCTTTGCTTTTTCCAAATCGCCTGAAAGCGCAAGCACGGCCGGAAAGAATGCATCGAGCGCCCCATAGGTCGAAGCGCCGCGCTTTCCCGTGTTCATGTCTGCGTGGCCGTACCAAACCCGAGGCGCAATAAAATCCATCGGTTTGCCTTCGTGCATACTGGTTCCCGAGTAGGTAGTTGCGTCTCTCAGATATCTATCAATGGCTGAATTGCTTTGTCGCCACATTTCCCGACAATCCAGATCCTTGAACAGCACAGAACACTTCAGAAGATACTCGTAGTAACTATCGATCGCGCCACTGATGTGACTATCTGTCGTTGTCCATGTTCCGGTTTCGACATTAATCCACTCACCCACGAGACCAATCGACGATCGACGTTTGTACGTCTCCACCAAAGCCCGCTTTGCTTTATCGTAGAAAACAGGATTGCCAGTGAGCTTGCTTAACGCTCCAAACTCGATCAGTAGCGTTCCCGTTTCGGCTGGATTACTGATCGGTTTGCTGACTGCTTTGGTCCTGAGATTCACGTAGCGATAAGGCATACCGGTTGGCGAATCGAATGCCGGCAACAACCTGTTACCAAGGTCTTCTGCGAGTTGCAGAAAACGCTTGTCACCACTCAATTGGTAATTTGATAGTAATCCACCTAGCAGACGAATTGTGATTTCGAAATTTTGAACGGAGAGGTCCTTGTCAAACGACAAAGTGTCTAAGACATAACGCTGAGTTTTCGCATACTCGTCTTTGAACCCCATCAACCACATTGTGTCGAGCGCATCGACAGGAGTCATGAGGAGCGGTTGTGCGTACCAATCGTGAGGAGTCTTTGACAACGGGTTGAGGTCGTCATGTCCCCAGGCGTACTTCTTGTACCCATTCCAGGCGTGGAGAAA
>DATDFV010000079.1:0-92702 GCA_036522415.1 Pyrinomonadaceae bacterium
CGGCATGAACAATTCAAAGCAATTCAAGGACTAATTAAATAGTGGATTCAGAGTTTCTGTCGCAACTCAACGAACAACAGCGCGAAGCTGTTACGAACACCGAAGGGCCGCTACTGATTCTTGCCGGCGCTGGCTCCGGTAAGACGCGCGTGATCGCACACCGCATCGCCTACCTCATCGCGGAGAAAAAGGTTGCGCCATGGAATATTCTGGCGGTCACCTTTACGAACAAAGCCGCGGAAGAAATGCGCCTGCGTGTACAGCGTCTACTCAAAGACCACAATCTTCCGAGCTGGCCATTGGTTTCAACTTTTCACAGTTTGTGCGTTCGCATTCTTCGTCAGGACATCGAAAAGTTGAACGACAAATACACTCGTACGTTCACGATTTATGACCAGGACGATTCGATTCGTCTTCTTAAGACCTGCATCAGGGATTTGGGGTTCAACGAAAAAGAGCTCGGGCCTCGTGCTACACAATCGACTATCAGTTCAGCAAAGAACCGTGGCGAGAGTCCTGAGACGTTTGCAGCCAAAGCCGAATACGTTGATGAACGTCGAGCGGCGATGGCGCGTGTTTATGACACGTACGAACAACGACTTCACGCTAACAACGCATTGGACTTCGACGATCTGCTGATCAAGACGGTGCGCCTGTTGCGTGACGTGCCGGAAGTCAGAGAGAAGTACAACAACAAGTTTCGCTACATACTCGTCGACGAGTATCAGGACACAAACACGCTACAGTTTTCTCTTATCAAACTGATTACCGAGAAGCAGCAGAACATTTGCGTCGTTGGCGATGAAGACCAGTCGATCTACAAATGGCGTGGCGCGGACATCTCGAACATCCTGAATTTTGAGTCACAGTTTCCTAACACCAAAACCATTCGACTCGAACAGAATTATCGATCGACTCAAAACATCCTCGATGTTGCGGGAGCCGTAGTTAAGAACAACGTTCAGCGTAAAGGTAAAAGTCTTTGGACCTCGAATCCGCCCGGAGAAAGGATTCGTTACTACCAGGCGCTGGACGCAGAAGCGGAAGCACGCTGGGTTGCAAATAAGATTGTCGAACATCGGCGAGAAGAGTTTGACCTGCGATCGGCAGTTCTTTATCGCACCAACTCGCAGTCGCGTGTGTTTGAAGAGTCGATGCGGCGCGCCGGACTCAGCTACAACATCATCGGCGGGTTTTCGTTCTACGAAAGAATGGAAGTGCGCGACATCATCGCGTATTTGAAACTCGCCCTGAATCCAAACGACTCCATTGCTCTTGAAAGAGTCATTAACAGTCCGCCTCGAGGCATCGGCAAGCAAACACTTGATGAGCTCGACCGTAGAGCCAAGGATTACGATCTGTCTCTATGGGAAACGATCGCGAGCGTTATCAAGAAGCCCGAGAACCTCAGCCCGAGAGCGGTCAATGCATTGCAGAGTTTTCGTCGAATCATCATCAGGTTAGCCCAAAGGGCGGGCACGAAATTGTCCGCGGCTGACGATTCATTGGAAGGCAAAGGCGGTATGTGGACGGTAAAGCAGGAAGCACCTGAACCGCTGGCAGAATCGGAATCTCCAGTCTCAGACATTGTACGGGCGGCAATTCAGGACACCGGCTACGAAAACGCTTTACGTTCTGAAAAAACTGATGAGGCAGATGGCCGGCTTGAGAACCTTCAGGAACTGGTGAATGCGGCGGTTGATTACGACGAGCTCGGAGTTGAAGGAGTGCGCGAGTTTATCGATCACTCAGCATTGGTCTCTGATCAAGACGAATACAAACGCGACGCGCCGGTTACGTTGATGACGGCACACTCGGCAAAGGGATTAGAGTTCCCGGTTGTCTTCATTGTTGGACTTGAGGATGGGCTTTTTCCGCATTCTCGTTCGGCAACCGATCCGGCTGAATTGGAAGAAGAGCGTCGCCTGGCCTACGTCGCAATGACGCGCGCCGAACGTTATCTCTACGTCACCCATGCAATGAAGCGGCGTGTGTACGGTGAAGAGTTAGCTTCGGAGCCATCTCAGTTTCTGAACGAGATGCCGATCGATCTGATCGATGATCTCAGTCCTGGCAAATCCTGGTTGTCGTTTGCTAAGGGCACGACTGCTATCGATTACGAACAGGGTGAGTATCGGAAGGAGAAGAAGAGATATATCGGTAAGACATACGACAGCGCCGATTCGATCAACGAGTTCTTCAGGCAACGGAATAAAATGCTGGGCCAGACGGCCGGGAGTTCGGCAAAGATAAAAGCAGCTGAGTCTAGTTCTGGTAGCTCAGTACAGTTCGTACCTGGATCGTATGTCAGACATTCGAAGTATGGCCGCGGGTTGGTGCTGAGGCGAGAAGGTGCTGGAGAGTCTGCGAAGCTTACGGTTAGTTTTCCGGGCTACGGTCAGAAGAAGCTGGTTGAGAAGTATGCGAACCTGGAGAAAGCGTAATCGTCCTCAGCCTCTACCACTCAAAATTCGCTTCCCTCTAAAATGAAAATCTCTGCGCGTCTCGGCGTACTCTGCGTCTCTGCGGTTAACTGTTTGCGAGATCCTCATAAAACCGCAGAGACGCAGAGTACGCCGAGATAACGCAGAGAAATTCAAACCGCCCGAGGCGATATTTAGCTGGCCGTCAGCTCCGCAACAATGTCATTCGCACCGAAAACTTTCTTCAGCACTTCGAGCATGCCGCGTGAGTCGACCGAGATGGCTCGATTCACTGACGGGTCAAACATGAAGTCGCCAACGAGCGACTGAATGTTGCCGTCGAAGATTAATCCGACCAGTTCCGCGTTTTGATTGATCGTGGGTGAACCTGAATTCCCACCAATGATGTCGTTGGTCGACACGAAATTGAACGGTGTATTCAGATCAAGAGCCGACTTCTTTTCCAACCAACGTGGTGGCAGGTTGTAAGGAAACTCCTGTTTGAATGAATCAGCCCGAGCATAAAGACCGCCCAGCGTCGTAAAGGGAGGAACCTTTTTTCCGTTCTCCGTGTAACCCTGAACCGCTCCATACGAAAGACGCAGAGTAAACGTCGCATCCGGATAAAGGCTGTTACCTTCCGTCTCAAACAACGCTTTCGCTATCTTCGCGTAGTTTGTGCGCTCAACTCCGGTGACTTCCGTCTCGTAACGTTTCCTAACCTCACGGGCCTTCGGATCTATGAGTCGGGCAACAACGATCATCGGATCTGTAGAAGCCGCAATTGCTTCTTTCCCACCTTTTGCCAGTTGCCTGCGGACTTCAACGTCGCCCAGCTTGGTCCCATCGATCAACTCATTCGCGCGCGCTTCAGGACTCTTTCCATCCAACACTTGCTTGACTAATGGATTATCAGCGCCCAGAAGTTCGACCATATACTCGAGCGAATCAGCCAGCTTCAGCTTTTCAAAGTCCGTATGGATTGGAGCAGGTGAATAGAGACCGAGTTCCAATGAAGCGCGGCGCGCATCAGTGTATTCAGGTAGGCGCTCGGCATTTGGCTTCGCACTCTCATCAGCAAGTCGTACTAAAGTACGAGCGAAGCCAAAAAGGATTGTGTTGAAGCCGCCAGCCTGATCGAAGATGCGGCGGTCGCGAATGTAGCTCGCGTAGTTCTGGTGCGCTTTCGCAATTGCATCCCACGCATCGCCGTACTTCTTCTGGCGCTCCGGATTCGCGGCAATCGATTTACGAAGAGCTTCTTCTTCTTTCGTCTTGCGAGACAGCAACGAAGGATCTTTTAGACCCGCCAGCTGACCACGATAAACCTTAAGGGAGTTCTGAACACTATTGAGTTCATTCTGCGCCTGTCTTGTCTGCTCCTCGCCCAATGCCATGTACTTCTTGAGCATTGCTTCACGGCGTTCCAGCAAACGAAGAACGATGGGAATCGCGTTGTCTCGTAGATCCTGCAGATGGGCGACGGTATCAAGTCGTGAAGTTGAGCCCGGATTGCCTGTCACAAAGACCAGGTTCCCCTCTTTGGCACCAGTCGTTGACCACTTGAAATAGCTTTCTGGATGGACTGGCTGATCGTTCTCGTAAATGCGAACGAGAGCCATATCGATATTGAAGCGGGGGAAGTTGAAGTTGTCAGGGTCACCACCAAAGAAAGCCGCCTGGAACTCCGGCACAAACACCAAACGAACGTCGGTGTATTTTTTGTAACGATACAGATTGTACTGGCCGCCCTGATACAAAGTTACTACGTCGCTTCGCAGGCCAGTCGCCTTGGTTGATTCTCCCTCGATCGCGGCGATCTCAGCGCGACGCGCGGCGAACGCTTCAGCGTCGGTGGCGCCAGCCTTGACGGCGCCATTAACCCGGCCCGTCACGTCTTCAATACTGACAAGCACGTTCAACTCGAGGCTCGGTGCTTTGATCTCGTCAGCCCGAGTACGAGCCAGAAACCCTTCCTTTGCCAGGTCCTTCTCCGGAGTACTGACTTCGTTAACGATATCTTCAACGATGTGATAATTCGTCAAGACCAGACCGTTTGGCGATACAAAAGAACCGGAACCGCCGTTGTTAAACCTGACTGACGCCAGCTGGACTTTCTTCAGCCATGCGTCGGTGATTTCAAAACCGTACTTCTTTTTGATTTCCGCGCGCGGGACGTTATTGAACGTCCACATACCCTCGTCAGCAAGAGCCGTTAATTGCAGCGTTTGTAAACTAAATAGCGCACCCAGAAGTGCCGCCAACATTCTCTTTGATTTCATCTGTGTCCTCTAGAAATAAGGTTGCGGGAGAAGACTTAGAGCGCAAACTTCACGTGTTTAGATGCCTGAAACGTAAACTGGTGAGGTCAGAATAGTCAAATGTGGAGCTGATAAAGTACGACAGGCTGTTAGCCTGTCGCGTGTCGGGGGCTTACCTTCTATTACAGATTGAACAACCGGCAACACGACAGGCTAACAGCCTGTCGTACATTACTCGTCCTTTGTCCCTCGATCTCTTAGTTCGATGAATTCGTCCAACGTAACTGCAGTGTAACCGCGGTCTTTTAGGCGTTTGATGTAAGCGGCGCTCACACCATGATCCTTGAGCCTCATCAACTGTTCAACCGGAACACTGTCGTAGCCGATATCCTTCAGCTCCTTAATAAAAGATGCACTGACGCCGTGGTCTTTCATCGTCCGTAGCGTATCCAGATCAAGTCTGTTGTAACCCAGGTCCTTGAGTGCTGCCACAAACTCCGTACTCACGCCGTGATCTTTCAGGGTGATCCAATCTTCCAATGTTGCTCGCGAATATCCGGCGGCTATGAATTCATTGATAAAACGGGCGCTGACTCCATGATCCCTTGTTCGAATCAAGTCCTCAGCACTTAGACCTGTAAAGCCGAGACCGGCGAGTTCATGAATGAAGTTCAGACTAACTCCGTGGTCTCTCATCTTTACGAGAAAATCTACCGACTTGAGTGAATAACCTAGTGACTTCAAGCCTTGAACGTAGTCAAGGCGCACACCGTGCTCAGCCATTCTCACCAACTGTTCGACCGCAGAAAGATCGTACCCTTGTGACCTGAGTTCAGAGATTAACGCGTAACCCGTGTCCCCCAATGCCATTGAAAGTAATTGCTCGTCCGTTGCTTTACCGAGGCCCTGGCGACTCAAATCAGCAGCAAACGTGGAGCTTGGACTAAACGTGAAGTGACCGGATCCGTTTCCTTCCTTGAACCAACCTTCAAAATTGAAAACTCCGGCGTCTCGTTTGAGTTGAAATTGAACGTGGCTTCCAGAGGACATCGCCTGTTCTCGAGTAAGTCCGACGAGCTGATCAAACGGAACCCGAAAATCGGTGTTGCTGTATCCGGACCCGTTCCCATCTCGCTTCCTCGAGTAACGCATGCTCAACTGCACCTGATCATTACCGGTTAGCACCTCGATCAGCCACTGGCTAATACTGAATTGCTGAGGATTCGAGTAGGTGACTGGCGTTTCCGGATAACAAGCCAAAAACAATGTGAGCAGTGGCAGCAGCACGAGGAAACGTAAGCTGCGGACGGAAGAGGTGATACTCATGTGATCCTCCAGGTTTAGTGCGTTGGGGTTGGACTTTTTGAATGCCGGTTCTGAATGGTAAACACCACTAACGAGCGCTTTATGACGAGTAATACGGCCGTTGTCAACACTCAAATGTCCACGGAAGATCTACGAAGAGTCACGCGACTTTGCCCTAACAAGTCTTCATCTCATTCTCACAGGGCTTCAGCCCGGTGTTGGAGCGGGATAGAAGATGGCTAACCGGTTGAAACGGTTAGCGAACCGTGATGACCTTCTCACCGGGCTGAAGCCCGGTGAGAATGGGATTGAAGACTTTTGGGGCAAAGCCAGTTCACGCTCTTACTTTCGCCTGCGAACACAACAAAGCCTGACCATGTCAGTCAGGCTTTCAACAGCAACGCAAATCACAGAATTCTTAAGCAGACTTATTTACTTTGTTCTGTTCCTTATTGCTCGTCCCACTCGACTTCAGATCCACAGTGCTCCCACACTGCCGGCAGACGTAACTGTCAGCAGCTTGCGCCGCAGCCGGAACTAACCAAAGACATCCGCAAGATTGACAAAGAATTGTCGATCCAAGCAGCCACTCATTAAACCGGATTTGCTTTTCAACTCGCAACGCTACCATACCCCCTTCTGTTCGCCGACTCGCGATCGAGCTTCGCTGATGGATCTAAAGGAGAAACAAGTCGATTGTTTCAACAAATTGTCGCGGTTCTTTGCGCGCCGCCCCTGTCTCGAACAGAAGTGCCAACCCCCAACACACGAAAGCTCTTCTGCCGGAGCGCGGTCGTCCTCGGCCGCCCGCGTCGAATAGAACCGTCATCCTTAGACCTCCTGTGTCGAAGCGCATCCCTTCCTCGCCGCCCCCTCGAACACGCCCTGCCTATGAAGCTTTCTGAGTGGCGTCACTCTATTTTTAATTTGCCATGGTTCTTTTCGGCGGGGGCGGCCGAGGACGGCCGCGCTCCGACTGAAGAGCTTTCGTGTGTTAGGGATGATAGCTCCTGTTCGACGAAGGCGGCCCTACGTTTGGGAGATTTTGGCTTTTGTGCAAAGCTGTTCTCATGCGAACACGGCTTAAGCGACCTTCAAGATTGACTAGCTTTCCGCGATTGTTGTTTGCCGAGTGGCGCCGGCTCAAGCTTCCGCTAAACGACACAATAATCGTAGCCGTTTCGGGAGGAGCAGACTCGACCGCACTTCTTTTGGCACTCGATGAATTGAACAAAGCGAACCGAACTTCTCTGACGATCTGTGCGGCACACCTCGATCACTGCATCCGTCCAGGCAGTAAGGAAGATGCACAATGGGTCAGACAATTAGCCCGGAAAATGGGTTTGCGGTCGGTGATTGGTCGTAAGGATGTTAAAGCGGAGGCGAGCGCAGCATCAGAAAACCTTGAACAAACAGCGCGACGTTTGCGATATGAGTTTCTCGAAAGAACCGCCAGAAGACTTCACGCCAAATTTGTATTGACAGCGCACACAATGGACGACCAGGCGGAGACCGTACTGCTGCGGCTCATTCGAGGAACTGCGGGCGAGGGCCTAAGTGGAATGGATGCGCTTCGCCCCTTATCAAAAGCGTCGCCAATTACTCTCGTCCGACCATTACTCTGGGGGCGTCGTGTTCAAACAGAAGAGTATTGCCGACAGCGTCAAATTGATTTCCTTCATGACGAAATGAATGACGATGAACGTTTTGCCAGGGTCAAAATCCGCAAACAACTCCTGCCACTTATGCAGCAGGTTAATAAGAAGGTTGTCGAGGCTCTTTCACGAACTGCCTCTTTGTTGAAGGATGATGGAGCAGTGTTGGTTAATGACGCGGACCTGCTGCTCACGAGAGCCATGGAAGGCACCCCAGTTAATCCTGAAACCAACTTACCTGCACTACGCGTAGATGTTCTGGGAGTCGCCCCTCCGGCAGTGAGGCGAAGAGCGCTTAGGAAGTGGATCTCGAATGGCCGCGGCAGCTCAAGAAGGCTCGAAATGGTGCATCTAATGGCCGTAGACGGGCTTTTGCAGGGAAACAAAGGTGGACGAGTGGTTGAATTACCAAACGGCTTCAGGATCCGGCGAAAAAAGGGATGGTTGGACTTTGATGCTGAAAACGATTGAAAAACCGAAAACCAAACTTTATAGTCCAAAAGGTGCCATCTGCGGTGTTTGTGCTGGTGGGACCGAGTTCGTGCGACATTTGCGCAACTGAAACTTCGCTGTGGGCATCGAAGTTTCGGTTGTTTTTACTGAGGATAATCTGTTCCACCGGCTTTGCTTATCGCAGATCGGGGGAGCGACAAAGGGCGTCGGGATAAGTTATCATCGGCGCCGGAGGCGTTAATGAATTTGAGCTCTACGGCAAGACAGATCGTGTTCTGGCTCCTGATTATCGCGGGGGCACTTTTGCTTTATAAGTTGGTCAATCCCCGCGGAAGTAGTTATGACACCGTCGATCTGACACGCCTGGATCAGTTGATCCAAAGCGGAAACCTTAAATCACTCACCGTCAAGCAGAGTGAAACTGTAGCAATCGACAATAACAACAAAGAATATCGAATCGCACTCTCCAATGACTTCTACAAGAGAGATCTACTGAATCAAGCTCGTGAGGTTGTTAACGGAAAGCCCCGTGTAGCAAAGGTCGAAGAAGAGTCAAGCAGCAGTTACATCTGGCCGATGTTGATTACCTGGGCGCCACTGCTGTTCATCATCGCGATCTGGATCTTCATGCTGCGCCAGATGCAGTCAGGTGGCAACAAGGCGTTGTCATTCGGAAAGTCGCGCGCCAAGCTGCTGAACAACCAGCAGAAGCGAGTGACGTTCAAAGACGTTGCCGGCGTAGAAGAAGCGAAGGAAGAGCTTCAGGAGATCATCGAGTTCCTCAAGGAACCACAGAAGTTTCAGAAACTGGGTGGCCGAATTCCCAAAGGCGTCTTGATGATGGGTCCTCCGGGAACGGGTAAGACTTTGCTTGCGCGCGCAATCGCGGGGGAAGCGAACGTCCCGTTCTTCTCGATTTCAGGTTCGGATTTCGTGGAGATGTTTGTTGGCGTCGGTGCTTCTCGTGTCCGTGATTTATTTGAGCAGGGTAAGAAGAATGCGCCCTGCATCATTTTCATAGACGAAATCGACGCAGTTGGCCGTCACCGTGGCGCTGGCCTTGGCGGTGGACACGATGAACGTGAGCAAACTCTGAATCAGTTGCTCGTCGAAATGGATGGTTTCGAATCCAACGATGGCGTGATCCTGATCGCCTCGACAAACAGGCCAGACGTTCTCGATCCCGCCTTGCTTCGGCCAGGCAGATTCGACCGGCGAGTTGTCGTGTCGCGACCGGACGTGCGCGGACGCGAAGGCATTTTGAAAGTACACACGCGCAAAATACCACTTGGCGAAGACGTGGACATTTCAGTTATCGCGCGAGGAACGCCCGGATTCACAGGAGCCGATCTCGCCAATCTTGTTAACGAAGCGGCACTCAACGCAGCTCGCTACAATAAGAAGCTCGTTGCCATGGGCGACTTTGAGTTGGCAAAAGACAAGGTGTTGATGGGCGCTGAACGTAAGAGCATGGTGATCTCAAACGAGGAGAAGCGTGTCACGGCATATCACGAAGCCGGTCACACTCTCGTCGGTTTGAAAGTGCCGAATGCTGATCCGGTGCACAAGGTCACGATCATTCCACGCGGGATGGCTCTCGGTGTTACTCAACAACTTCCAGAAGGTGATAGACACAACTACAGCCAGGAATACTTGCTCGGCCAGATCGCGATTCTGATGGGTGGCCGAATTGCCGAAGACACTTTCCTTGGAAGCATCACTACCGGCGCGTCAAACGATATCGAACGCGCGACCGAGTTGGCCCGAGCAATGGTTTGTGAATATGGTATGTCTGAAATGGGACCTCTCACGTTCGGAAAGAAGGAAGAACAGATCTTCCTCGGACGTGAGATCGCTCAGCATCGTGACTTCTCAGAAGACACGGCCATCAAGATCGATCAGCAGGTTAAGAAAATCATTACTGCTCAATTTGAGCGTGCCAAATCGATCATCGAAGAAAACCGCGACGTGATGATTCGCCTTGCTGAGTGTTTGTTAGAACGTGAGTCACTCGATGGCGTTGAGATACGACGCATAGTCGCAGGCCTGCCGCTCGACGACACCACACCTTTAACGGATGGTGGCGACGAGGACCGACCACAGCTGAAGGAACCATCGTCCAAGCCGCTCAAACCGATTCTGCCGCCGATCACAGGTGGCAATCCGGCACCGGCCTAGGACCTACGCACACTAAGAGAAATAGGGGATGGGTGAAAGCTCATCCCTTTCTTTTTGCTTTGGAATAGGTCCTATAGGTCCTATAGGTCCTATACTAGGCTTAACATGACCCGCACCTGGCTCATCAAGGACCGCGCACTGACAATCGGTCAGCGCACACTCGTAATGGGGATCCTCAACGTTACTCCCGACAGCTTCAGTGACGGGGGACAGTTTTTGTCTCTTGAAAACGCGATCGACCAGGGAAAGCGAATGCACGATGATGGTGCGGATCTGATTGACGTGGGCGGCGAATCTACTCGGCCAGGCAGGTCTGGTCCTGTGTCCGCGGAAGAAGAAATTGACAGAGTCGTCCCTGTAATCAATGCGCTCGCCAAAGCTCTTGATGTCCCCATTTCTGTAGACACTACAAAGTCGGAAGTGGCAAGGGCAGCACTTGAGGCGGGTGCAGCAATCGTCAACGACGTTTCAGCACTTCGCTTCGATTTCTATATCGCCGACGCGGCAGCTCGCGCAGGAGCTGGTCTGATTCTGATGCATTCGCGTGGTACGCCAGCAACGATGCATCGCTTACCTCCGGTCGCAGATATCATGCATGAAGTGACAACAAGCCTGTCCGCGAGTGTCAAGATGGCTGAGCGACGCGGATTGAAGCGTGAATCGATCGCGATAGATCCGGGAATTGGCTTCGGAAAGAGTCAGGAACAGAATCTTGAATTGATTGACAAGCTGGACCAGGTTAAAGCGGCATTTTCAGACCTGCCAATCTTGATTGGCACTTCCAGAAAGTCATTCATTGGCTGCATTCTTGCGGACGAAACCGGTGACCCAGCTCCGGCCGATCGAAGAATGTACGGCTCGATGGCAACTGTCGCAGCTGCCGTAATGAAAGGAGCTAACATCGTTCGGGTTCACGACGTCAGGGCTGCGATTGAGACCGTCAAGGTGATTGACGCCATTCTCGGAAAGACAGCCAACTGAAGTTACGCACTCATGGCCTTCTGGTACGCGTGTTCGGCCAGAGCAGTGTCTGTGTACTCAGTGAATTCTGTTACGGCTCCGTTCTGAATAGTGAAGACGTGCGCAAAATTCGCTGTGAAAGTTCGACCGGTGTCGAATACGCGCCATTCGTAAGTCCCCAGTGACACAACTCTATCACCCTGTGCAACGTAACCCATGGCATCAAACCGCAGTGCTTCCTGCGACACATTGACCACCTTAAAGAAATCTGCGACAGCCTCGCGGCCATTTCGCTTGCCTGCGAATGGGACGTTTTGTATCTCCGGCAATTCCCAGATGATGTTCGGGTCGATCTTTGCCAGCAGGGCTTCAATATTTCCGGTCTTGAAGTCGCTGTAGATCTGCTGAACGAGACTGACGTTCTCTTGTTCACTCATTGGTACTCTCCTTCTTTGCGACAATTCAGGGCGGGGGCGAGAAGTTCTCACGTTTTATCGCTGAACGTAGTTCGAGTCAAGATTTTGTTGGCAAGACAAACTTGGATGGAGTCAGTACCACCTCGCGGTAGCGGGTGGGTGCGAAACCTGAACATCACTCGTCACATCTGCTTCGCACCCACCCGCTACCGCGAGGTGGTACTGACCGCATTCAAGCGTGATCTAAATTGGTAAAGGCGCTTGCTTGTGACAACACGGTGCGAGAGAATCGCCGCTCTAAACTTTTGCCGCCTATGAAAAAAGTCACAACAGTCTTGCGCGTCACATCATTTGGTCTACTTCTCTTCTTCGTTACTGGATTTGCGGAGTGCTACAAGCCAGTTACTAAGAATCAACTTCCCGATCGGATCAAGACCGTTGCGGTCCCGGCATTTCAACTGGAGAGCCAGGCTCTGCGTTACAAAATTGGATCGCGTTTCACCGATGCCGTAATGCGTGAACTCGTCCATCGTGGACGTGGTCTTCGCGTTCAGGGTGAGCGCGAAGGAGCCGATGCAGTAATTGAGGGCGTGATCCGAGGGTTCAATTTCGGCGGTGTGTTGCTCGACGATAAAGGACGCGCTCGTATTTTTGAGGTTACGATCACCGCCGCCGTTACGGTTCGCGACCAATCCGAAAACAAAGTGCTCTACGATAATCAGAACTTCGTCTTTCGTGGTGAGTACGAGTTTGCCAGCGATCCCCGCAGTTTCTTTAACGAAGAAGACCCGGCCATTCTGAGAATGTCGCGTAGCTTCGCTGAGAGTATCGTCTCCACACTTATCAATGCCGTTGAGATCAACAAGAAATGAAGACGTTAACGAGAGTTGAGCTCGAGCGCTCGTTAAGGGAAACGATAAGACCTCTCTATCTGTTGTTAGGCACAGAGACTTATTTGCGAGGGGTCGCCGCTGATGCAATCACAAATGCTGCGTTGAGCGAAACACTTCTGCGGGAATTCAACGATTCCTCTTTCACTCTCCTCACAGACGCTGTTCAATCTGCTGTGGCAGCGGCCGAGCAGCTACCAATGATGTCTGCTCGTCGAGTTGTCAGGATCAAGGACTTCGCCAAATTGCGCGACGCAGATGAGCAGGTGCTAATTGCTTACGTGAAGAATCCAGCACCTTCGACGGTGATGATTTTTATCGCCGACGATCTGGACAAACGCAAGGCGCTCAGCAAAGCCTTGCTCGATAATTGTACCGTCGTCGATTTCTCTCCAATCAAAGATGCCGAGGCGCGGAAATGGTGTCAGGCGCGCTTGAAGGAATTAAGAGTAGCGATTGATGAGCAGGCCCTGACAGAGATTATTCGTCTCGCCGGTACTGACGTGCAGACGCTCTATACCGAACTGGATAAACTCGCCGCCGCCGCAATCGACAGTGGCCGGATCACGCTTGATATGGTTGATGAGTTGATCGGTCGCTCGCGAGAATTATCCAACTTTGAACTCGCCGATCATTTGCTGGCAAAGAATCGGAAGCGCGCCCTCGAGACTTTGCATCGACTGCTCGACGACGGTGCAGAGCCTGTGATGCTCGTCGGGTTGATTGCAAGCAATTATCGTCGACTTGCTATGGGTAAGGATCTGTTGTCGCGTGGAGGACCGGCCGAAGTCTTTCGCAACGTTTCTATGCCTCCCTTTAAGCGAGACAGTTATCTGGCGACATTGCAAAGAAGCGATGCTGCTAAATTAGCGAAGGGCATTCAGCTGATCGCTGCTGTCGATCTGGCGATCAAGACGTCTCAAGCCACTCCGCGACTACAACTCGAGATGCTGGTGTGTGAGTTGTCAAGCTGAGAATCTCTGCGTCTCTGCGACCTCTGCGTCTCAGCGGCTTAACTGGTCTTTGAATCTCTACAAACTCATCTTAACTTCCATGCTTCTAGATCTGGTGCAATAAAGCCGTTTCGGGCCTCATCCGAAAACAATCTCTCCCTCGAGTAATATTCAAACACCAGACCTGCGTTATCAAGCGACTCCACTACAGCGTTGCACTTCTCTACCAAAGTTGAATCGCAGGGAAGTTTGTTCAAGACCTCAGCAACTAGTTCAAACCAAAAAACTGTGATCGTTTCGTTGTACTTCTGGCGATCCACTTGATGATGATCCAGGAATCGCAGCAAGTTTGTTCGCATCCGGTTTATCGCATCTGTCTCACTCAGTTGCTGCAGATAGAAGGCGGCGACAACCAGATGGTCCTGATGCCTGAAGCTGTCTTTGCCGGTGCGACACGATTCGAATCCGTCAACGTTAGCAATGATCTCATCTGGATTTGTGTACATTGAGGTCCTTTCTTTACTTCATCAGTAAATAAAAAGCGAGGCGGGTCGTTACCGACGCGCCTCGCATGTTTCGAAAATGTTTTAAGGACTATTTGGCCGCTTGATTTGCCCGAACAGTCAGCCGCGACTTATAACGTGCGGCCGCATTCGCGTGCATAACACCCTTCTGCACTGATTTATCAATCACAGACATTGCCTCTGGCAGAAGGTCGGTCACCTGCTGCTTGTCACCGGAATCCAAGGCTGTCCGCAACTTCTTTATGTACGTTCGCACTTTTGTGCGGTTACCGCGATTAATGGCGCGACGCTTCTCATTCTGTCGGACGCGCTTCTCTGCTGATTTATGATTAGGCATTCAAAGTCTCCAAAAACTACTAAAACCGGCTCAAGCCCGCCAAGGCAAGTGACGGAGTATAGGGAGCCAAAAGCGGAGAGTCAAGCGAGGGTTTGGGCTCGCCACCTACGCTTCCTCGGTCCTGGGAGGGCAGGCGTCCCCGCCTGCCCGCGTCGCGCGCTACCCTGATCAGATGTACAACTGCTCGCTAAGCAAGGTCGTTGAGGTAAACAAACTTGGATATGTTGGACGCGGGCAGGCGGGGACGCCTGCGGTCCCAGCACCGAGGCTCTGATTATTTTCACAACTTCTGCCGTTTGGGCGATTCCGGGAACGCTGGGTAATATGAACTCCGGACGGTCCGTTCCAAGGCAAGCCGAGGCACAGCATTTATGATTCGTTACATCGGACATATTCACGAACTCGCTTGGTATCCGGTCAAGTCGATGGCCGGGATTCCAACGCAGTCTGCCTTTCTTGGATGGCACGGTTTGCTGGGCGACAGGCGCTTTGCTTTTCGCCGGCTGAACGATACAGGCAGCTTCCCATGGCTGAGTGCAAGCCGCCTTCCTGAACTTCTTTTGTACCAGCCTGTGGCTCTCGAGGAGAGCTCGGGAGAGCCGACGCCTACACATGTTCGTTCACCAGAAGGTTTGACTCTCAAATTAGGGAGCAAGGAGTTGGATCAGAGCATTTCAGGGAACTTTGGCAGTGCCGTCGAATTGATGAACTTCAAGCACGGAATCTTCGATGAGGCGAGCGTCTCTGTGATCAATCTCGCAACCATCTCGGCAATTGCTCGAGACCTGGAAACAAACCTGGACACCAGACGATTTCGAGCAAACATCCTGATTGAGTCTGACGCAACGGAACCATTTGTTGAAGATAGCTGGATAGGTGGCACGCTGGTGTTTGGCGACACGGCAGTGGGACCAACGGTTAGTGTGACGCTCCGCGATCTGCGCTGCGTTATGG
This sequence comes from Pyrinomonadaceae bacterium, assembly GCA_036522415.1. GTDB lineage: Bacteria > Acidobacteriota > Blastocatellia > Pyrinomonadales > Pyrinomonadaceae > PSRF01. The sequence continues at coordinate 15,310 of DATDFV010000079.1, forward strand.
TCAATCTGGATCCGGATACTTCGAAATCAGACTCACGCGTCATGAAGTCTGTCATACGTCTCAACGATAATTATGCTGGGGCGTATGGCACCGTGACGCGCACGGGCCAGCTTAGTGTGGGACAGTCCGTTAGTTTGATTACCGATAATCCAGTTTGAGTTCTTCTCCGCGCTTCCTCTGCGTCTCTGCGGTTCATTCCGGTCTGCAACTTTTTATCGCTGAGACGCAGAGAACGCTGAGGAAGCGGAGAGGAAGCAAAGAGAAAACCAAACTAAATTGACACCCGCACGAAGCTTGTAGTAGCGTGCAATTCACTGAAATATGCTGACGTTACAATTACCCTCAACACCTGCCACACATTGTCCACCGAAGGAGAAACTTAACCGCAGTTGAAGAAAATTGAACTACCACCTCGGGGTCTGGAAACACTGTTCGGTGTTCACGATCAGAACATTAAGTACCTGGAATCATTGTTAGACGTTCGTATTGACGCTCGTGGTCAGGATGTCTCAATTGATGGCGACCCGGCCGACGTTGAAACAGTTCAACGAATACTGCAGGACTTCTCGGATCTCTTCAAGGAGGGCAAGCATTTCACTGATAAGGAATTGCGTGAGGCTTTCGCGCAGATAGCCGAAGACCGCGCATTGAGTCTTCGCGACTACTTCACCAAGGCGCGCTTCAATCCAGCCGGTAAGAAACAAGTTGCCCCAAAATCTGCCAATCAGCGCAGATACATTCAAACGATTCAAGAGAAGGATGTCGTTTTCGGCATCGGTGTGGCCGGAACTGGAAAAACATATCTCGCTGTTGCAATGGCAGTGCAGGCCCTGATGCAGAAACAGGTGAACAGGATCGTTCTTGCGCGGCCAGCCGTTGAGGCAGGAGAGAAGCTTGGGTTTCTCCCTGGAGACTTGCAGGACAAGGTCGATCCATATCTGCGTCCACTTTACGATGCGTTGTTTGATTTGATCGATTACGAGCGCGTCACGCGACTCCTCGAGAAACGCGTGATTGAAGTTGCCCCGCTGGCATTCATGCGCGGGCGCACATTGTCTGATGCGTTCATCATCCTGGATGAAGCGCAAAATACAACCAGTGAACAGATGAAGATGTTTCTCACACGCATCGGTTTCGGCTCGAAGGCAGTTATCACAGGCGACGTCACGCAGGTTGATCTTCCGACTGGAAAACGCAGCGGTCTGATTGAAGCAGAGCGGATTCTATCGGGTCTCGAAGGTGTAGAGTTTGTCTACTTCACAGATAAAGATGTGGTTCGCCACAAGCTTGTGCAACTGATCATTCGCGCTTATGAAGAGCAGGGCAAGAAGACGGAGGGGATTTAAGGGATGTCCGACGAACTTTAGTTTGTCGATGGTCGATTTAAGGGCACTTCGTTTCTCCAGGGCCCGCTGTGGTCAACACGACAAACTAAAGTTCGTCGGACAATCTGAAATATGATCGAGGTGGTCAATCGACAAAGGATCCGCAAGCTACACGTCGTGCCCTGGATCAAGCGTGTTGAGAAAATGCTTGACGTTATCGGCAAGGCTGAATCGTCAGTAACAGTCGCCTTCGTCTCCGACCAAAAGATCCGTGAGCTCAATCGCCAGTTTCGGAACGTCGATAAAGCAACGGATGTGCTTTCATTCCCAAGCGATTCAAGTGACGGCGAGATGGGTGATATCGCAATCTCCATCGAGACAGCTGCACGACAAGCAAAGGAAAATGGTCTAACGCTCGATGGCGAGATCGCGCAGTTATTACTGCACGGTCTTCTCCATCTCTCAGGTTACGATCACGAAACTGACAACGGCGAAATGGACCGGCTGGAACTGAGGTTGAGGAAAAAGCTTGGAATATAGAGCATTGCCGATTTCCGATCCCGACAAGTCGGGATTGCCGATTTTCTAAGCTGTTCGTTGCCGGAGGTCTTCAAATCGGCAATTGGCAATGGGAAATGGGCAATTGCTCACCTGACAAGTGAATCGATTTCCCCTACTATTAATCCCCATCGATGCAACTTGAAATAGGACTCACGCTCCTGCTTCTAATCGTTCTCTCCGTGCTGGCTACGGTCGCGATGGCCTTCGACCAGCTTAGCGATGTGGGCCTCCGCCGTTTGATAGGGGAAAACGGCGATAAGCCTGAGCGCCGCAACCTCGCCTTTCTGCGAGAGGCACTTCAATATCGACCCCGGTTTAGTTTTGCGCTGTCTGCAATGATCCAGATCTTGCTGGTGGTTGTTGCTGTCCTGATAACGTCTATTTCGCTCTATCTTTTTCCCGATCCACGTTTGGTTTTGGTTGGCTTGGCAGCAGGCCTGATCCTGACCGGCATCTTCCGACAGCTCATTCCGTTATTCATCTCCACGCGAAATCCTGAAGCGACACTTTTGTTTCTGATGCCTGTCGTGCGGCCATTCTTTCCAATCATGGCCTTCATCGCCGATCCCTTTCAGCGATTGTTTGATCGTTCAAAATCCAAAGGGCAGATCGTCGAAGATGAGACAGAGGAAGAAGATGATGACGACAGCGGTGTGCAGGCGTTGATTGACGTTGGCGCAGCCGAAGGCATCCTGGAAAAAGGGGAGGGCGAGCTGATCCATTCGATCATTGAGTTTGGCGACACTCGGGTCAGCGAAGTGATGACTCCACGGCCGGACATCGTAGCAGTTTCTGAAACCGCATCTGTGCGTGAGGCCCGCGACATTATGCTCGAGTCGAAATACTCGCGGCTCCCTGTTTATCGTGACCAGATGGATAACGTCGAAGGCATAATCTACGTGCGCGATTTGCTGCAATGCTGGGAAGAAGGCGTTGAAGAGAGCAACATCCGATCGTTGATTCGTCAGGTCTATTTCGTACCTGAAACAAAACCAGTCGATGAACTTCTGAAAGAGATGCAAAAGGCCCATGTGCAACTCGCGATGGTCATCGACGAGTATGGCGGTGTCTGCGGCGTAGTCACTGTTGAGGACATTCTCGAAGAGATCGTGGGTGAGATCGAAGATGAAGACATTGCCGGCGAGGAACTCGAGGACATCAAAGACGCGGGCGACGGTTGGTACGAAGTTCTCGGTTCAACCGAGATCGGCAAAATCGAGCGGCTGTTCGACATGGAAATCGAAGCTGACGACTTCACGACGATAGCGGGGCTCGTCATTAACGAATCAGGCAAAGTGCCACCTGTTGGCGAGCGATTCAAGTTTCGGGGGTTGGAAGTTGAAGTGCTCGAAGCGGACGAGCGCCGCATTGGATGGTTAAAAGTATCCAGAGCGCAGGAAGAGACTGCGTCGGAGATGACCGCAAGTTAAGATGAGTAAGGTGCTGAACGTTATTAACGCGATTGTCTCTGGCGGCAGAGACCTAAAATGCGAATCCTGCGGCGAGGAGTTCGTTTGTGGCGCGTCGCTGAAGGGCTGTTGGTGTTCTGAGATCAAGCTGGACGATGAGACCAGAAGCAGCCTGCGTTCAAAATACAAAGACTGTTTGTGTAAGGAGTGTTTGGAGAATCTTAGCAAGTAATAGGTCCAATAGGTCATATAGGTCCTATTTAACTTCCCCAGATAGAGAATGCCTAAAAAACACAAGAGCAAGTTTCTAAGCGGCCGACGAATCGATCCGGCTCCTATTTCCAAAGCGATTACCGCTGCCGATCTTATCGACGAATCGTTTCTTGCTTACAACGCCGCCCGACTTCGTGAAGCATGCCAGTTATTCACTCAGAAAATGCTCGAACCTGACGTTACGATCGGGTTGTCACTTACCGGCGCGCTTACGCCTGCAGGTCTGGGAATTTCAGCACTTATTCCACTCATCAAAGCAGGATTCGTGGATTGGATTATTTCCACGGGAGCGAATCTTTATCACGACACCCACTTCGGCATCGGACTCTCGATGCACCTCGGCAATGCAACTACTTCCGATATCGTCCTGCGCAAGGAAGAAGTAGTTCGTATTTACGACATCTTTTTTGACTACTCGGTATTGCTTGATACGGACGCTTTCTTCCGCAAAATCATCGAAGCCCCGGAATTCCAACGGCCGATGTCAACTGCTGAATTTCACTATTTGTGCGGCCGTTATGTTCATGAGCGCGAGCAGAAATTAGGGATTGCGGACAAGTCATTACTTGCTGTCGCTTATGAATATGCAGTGCCGATTTACACTTCGTCGCCAGGTGATTCATCTATCGGCATGAATGTCGCCGCCAAAGCAATCCAGGGCAACAAGCTCGCATTCGATCCCTCTTTAGACGTTAACGAAACTGCGGCGATAGTCCTGGCGGCAAAAAGAGGTATCGCCCACGCGGACAAAGTCGCGAAGAAAAAGACCAGCGGCAAATCAGCTGTCTTTATTCTGGGCGGCGGCTCGCCAAAGAACTTCCTGCTCCAAACTGAACCACAGATTCAGGAAGTACTGGGAATTGACGAACGCGGTCACGATTATTTCCTGCAAGTCACCGACGCTCGTCCGGATACCGGTGGATTATCTGGCGCAACACCGGGTGAAGCAGTGTCGTGGGGTAAAGTTGATCCTGATAGATTGCCGGACGCAGTTGTATGTTACGTTGATTCTACTGTGGCGCTTCCTTTGATTACGGCTTATGCTCTAACTCGTCACGATTCACGAACACCAAAACGCCTTTATGATCGACGTGACGAGTTTATGAAGCTGTTGTTGGCCGAGTACAAGAAATCTAAGAGACGATAGAAACTTCCAGGGAGAAGACTAACGATCATGGGAGACATTCTCACGAATGGTAGAAAGAAGTCGTTGTACGATTGCGTTGATTGTCCAGCGTACTGCTGCTCGGTTTATGAGAGAGTGCAGGTAGCGCCTCGAGACATTCGCAGACTCGCAAGACACTTCGGTGTCACGGAAGAAGTGGCGACTGCACGCTTCACGAAGCTTTATGAAAAGGAAAGGATCCTGCGCAGGAAGAAGGATCCTCTTTTCGGTGAATCATGCCAGTTCCTCAATACTGAAACTCGTGGTTGCACTATTTATCACGCACGACCGGCAACATGTCGCGACTTCCCTACCACCAAGCGCTGCGCATATTACGATCTCTTGAGTTTTGAGCGCGAACAACAGGGTGATCCCAAGACAGTTCCTCTTGTGAAGATAACGTTCAAAAAATAGGTCTTGGGTCTTTGGCCTTTGGTCTTTGATCTTCGATCGTGATCAAAGATCCAAGGCCAAAGACCGAAGTCCAAAGGCCAGGCATTATGGAAAGCTTTCTATCAAGATTTATCGGCAAACGCATTGACGTCTACTGCGGTGGTTCAGCGAGTCTGCGTGGAGATGTTGTTAAGGTTGAGACTGGAGTGCTGCATCTTCGCGATGCAGAGGGAAAGAGTTGTTACATCGCAATAGATAAGATCGTAGTGGTTTGGGATGCTCGTGACGACACACATCATGCCGGATTCATGCCACCGCCAAATCGGGACTAGTTTGTTGGTTTAGTAGATTGCCGATTTCCGATTGCCAAATGGAGAAACATCTCGGCATCAAGAGCCGATGCAGAAATACAAATCGGCAATTGACAATCGGAAATCGGCAATAATCTCAGTCCGTGATCTTTCCTGCCGGAAGTGGGACTCGACGAAAACCGTCGATGTGTTTTCCCCAGTAGCCTTCAAAGGTAGCGTAAACAACGCCGTTATGACGGGAGGCGTGATAGAAGCCTTTTTCATCGGCAACGACGCCGACGTGTGAAAGGCCATTGAAGAAGACTAACGTGCCGAACTTGTATGTATCCTCAGGTGATGGTGGACTGAACCGCGCGAAAAGAGTGCGTGCGCTGCCTCGTTCGAAATCGACCCCGACCGCTTGAAAGATACTCCAGACAAACCCGGAACAGTCGTAGGCTCTTGGTCCAGTCGAACCCCAGTGATAGGGCGAGCCAAGTCGCTCGTCAATTGCTGCCATTAGCAAAGGCTGAAACTTTGGCAATCCGGTGATAATTGAGTTGCTTGTCGTTGAGACGTCGATAACCGGTTTTGGTTTGGCCACCCAGGTTGATCTGGGTTCAGCTGCTGACGTAGAAGCCACGAGTGCAGGATCATCAATGGAGCACGAAACCTCGCTCGGCTCGACTTGAACGATCCTTTGACGTGTTTGTGTAAATGCAGTGGAAGCGCTAATTCCAAGGATCACAAAAGCAATAAATGCTCCAGGGAATAGTTTTGGGCAAACCATAAACAGGGAAGTACCTTTTCCTTCGTAAATTCGCTTTTGTTTTGGTATTTCTAAGTGAGGGAGCACCGCTAAAAGCAGAGCCATCCTAGCGTCTGCGACAAGGCGCTTCAACAAGCAATGTGACTGTTTCGTGACGAAACGCTACGCGCAGGACCACCGCGAACGGAAAGAAGTCACGATTTCGTTTCGCTGATGGAGTCTATAACGTACGTTTGTGGGCCTTTTGTGCGATACGAAAACAGGATGCGGTCAATATGACCAAGATGGGCTTCGGTCTTGGGCCTTTGGTCTTTGATCTTAGGCCTTTGTTGTTTTTTGATTGGGGTTCGATCGAATGACAAAGACTTGCTGCTACTGATGAGGCGTCAACATGTTTTTGGGAACGACTCGCGATTGTTCGTATAAAAAGACCATACGAAAACTTCGGGAGTGTTGCCCCATGACTCTGGCGTTGACTTTGCTTTTTACGCTAACTCTATATCACAAGCTACAGCGGGCGTAGTGCGTAGTGCTTGGCAACTATAGGTCTATAGGTCCTATAGGTCCTATATGCCTCTCAGGGCCAGCCTACATTTCGCGCCCCGCATAATTCAATCCCACAGTAATAATCTTCTGCAGGAGTTGATCGTACGGAACGCCGCTGTATTCGGCTGAATCTGCGAAATCTTCTTTATGGGCGATTTGAGGGTTTGGGTTTGCTTCCAAAAGATAAAACTGACCTTCATCTGTCATCCGATAATCCAACCGGGCATAACCACTCAAAAACAAGTAACGATAAATGCGCTTCGATAACCGCTCCAGCGTCTTCATCTGCTCGGGAGTTAACTCAGCCGCACGAGTCACCACTCCAACTCGCTCTTGATAGGTTGGGTCCCATTTCACTTTCAGCGTGGCAATATTCTCAGCTCCTTCCGGGAGTTTCTCCATCACCAACTCCCACGGCGCATATGTCTGGATGTTCTGGTTGCCGATAACTCCAACGTAGATTTCTCTGCCCTTGATATATTGTTCTGCGATAGCCGCCGTTTTGTTTTTCGTGTGAATAAACTCAACACGCTGCGCCAGCTTTTCGTCGTCGTGCACGATTGAAGCCTGTGCGATTCCCACCGAACCTTCTTCGCTTATGGACTTCACGAGCAGCGGAAAAGTCAGGCGTTTAGGCCGTCGGACTTTTCGGTTCATTGGAAATACCGCGAAGTTGGGCACCAGTATGCGGTGATACGACAAGATCATTTTCGTGAGGGCCTTGTCATGCGCCAGCGTCATCCCTCGCGGATTACAACCTGTGTAGGGTTGTTTCATCAGCTCGAGATAACTGACTACATGCTGATCGTAAAGTGGGTAACCATGAAACTCTTCGAGCAGATTGAAGGCGATGTGAGGTTTGTGTTCGAGCAGCGCATTTCCGATCACATTGAGCTCGTTGTAAAGACCGATCGGATACACGTCGTGCCCCATCTTCTTCAACGTTGAGGCGACGTCAAATTCGGTTTTTATTTCCAGCTTCTCTTTATCGGATAGACCATTCAATGAATCGGGAGGCACGAGGTCTTCGTGAACAAGGACGATAATGCGAAGTTTCTTGCGTGGCTCAAAGGTCATACGGCTATGCGATGATAACCCGAATGGAGCACGTTCATTACTTGCACTGTCAACACTATCATTACACGACGACGGGCTTCGCGTGAAGGTGTTGTGACGCGGAGCTTCAGTTCTTTGCAACGGTCGATCATGTTTTGCAGCACATGATCGATCGTGTACTGGTGCACGCCAGTTCCTTCGGCAACGATTTGACGCACCTCGCGTCGCACGCTGCGAATAAAACTCGCTGCACTTGGCCTCGCCCGCATTTGCGGTTCGTCGGAAAAAATTCGATACAAATCACGATCGTAAACAGCAGGCCATTCGAAATCGTAGCGCTGACGTTTACGTCTGTAGTGTTCACGCAGCGTCAGGCGAAGAGCCGACAACGGTTCAACCTTCGTCCGCGTTTTGTTTCGTGGTTTTGTCCCCGCTATCTCTGCCATCAACTCGTCGATGTACTCGAGCTTGCGGAGTGCAGGCCAGCCTTTATAACGACGACGCCACTGCGAGCGAGGCGTCAGCCATACCGCAAACGTTTCAGCGAAATCTTCTGCCGGATGAGCCTGCGCATACCAGGCTGGTAAATGCAGTACAAATTTACGACTCTTCGGTTTTGGCTTGTAGAAGTCTGGATATCGCTCTGCAAATGAGCCGAACAATTGTTGATGTCGTCGTTTGAAGTGCAAGCGGAAAGCGGTGTCGAGTGCATGTCCCGCCTCGTGGCGCAGGATGCGCATGCATTCGGTGTCACTCCCTCCCTCAATTTCCAACATCTGCTTACGCTCCAATTTCATAAGCCGCGGATGCGCCAGATAGAAAGGGATCGCAATGCCCGGAACTCCATCAGGGGAGAACCATTCTTCAGAGAGCCAGACATGTGGTTTGAAGCGAATGCCACGATTGTTGAGCTCGCTGTAAAGCCGCTTGATATGTGGCTCGAGAAATGAACCTTTAATTTTGATGGGAAGATCGCAGACCCGCAGATCAAGTAGTTGGTCGTCGGTCAGGCGATGCCAGGGGAACCGGTAGCTCACTCAGGGGCAGCTTCCTTTCCCGCGAGGTTGAGGTGCGAATATGGCTGATAAATGGTGATGCGAACCAACAAAACGGACATCTGGCAACGTTAGCTTAAGCCTTATTGGATTTCAGAGCGGGCCCATTCTAGCCGTCTTGTCTATGCCACGCCAGCGGGGTAGTCTGAGTGACCCTTAGCAGCCAGGGACAATCGAATTTGCCCGGTATTTTAGTTCGTGTTGTTTCGTGTGAATTCGTGGATCGTCCATTTCGGGCGGGTAAAACGATCCACGAAATCACACGAACCAACACGAATAGTTACTGATCACGTCCCTGGCATCTCGCCTGTTTTTAAATATGACGACGGGCAGAACTTCTCGATCTGACACTCCTCACAAAGTGGATTTCGCGCCCGGCACACTTTGCGTCCGTGATAAATCATCAAGTGCGGGAAGATCACCCAATCTTTCTTCGGAACAATCTCAATCAGATCCTGCTCAATTTTTTCCGCGGTCTTCTCCTGACTGAAATTCAACCTGTGCGACAAACGACTCACATGAGTATCAACAACGACACCGGCTTTGATATCGAATGCGTTTCCCAAGACCACATTTGCGGTTTTGCGCGCAACGCCGGGAAGCTCAAGTAACTCGTCCATCGTGTGTGGTACCTGACCATCGTACTCTTCGGTCAACATCTTCGAAGCGCCCTGAATCGATTTAGTCTTGTTTCGAAAGAAACCCGTTGACTGAATGTCCTTCTCGAGTTCCCTTGAAGGCACTCTCAAATAGTCCTCGGGCTTTCGATACTTGCGAAACAGATCGGCAGTCACGATGTTCACACGTTCGTCCGTACATTGTGCCGACAGAATCGTGGCAACCAACAACTCAAACGGATTGGAGTGATTGAGTGAACACTTCGCGCCGGGATATGTTCGTTTCAGTTTACGAATGATCTCGCGAGTGCGCTTGCCAAGTTCTTCCATAGACTCGCGCACTTCTGTTTTCTTTTTACTCATCCTGTTCTCTTTAGCTTCCCTGCTCTTTTGGCCCAGGCTTCCACCTTCAGGAATACCCAGAGACCGAATGGCATTAGCACCGCTCCCATTAAGGCAAGTACAAACAGTTCATGCGAGACGGACGAAAGTGGCGCTCCAGAAAGATGATCCGAAGTAGAACCACTCACTCCAACTCCGAAGAGCTTACGACAGGCAGCGAGCGTATATGTTGCCGGCGAAATTGCGGACAACGGCTGCAACCATCCTGGTAAGACCTCGATTGGATAATAAACGCCGGAAACCAGGAGAAGCGAGCCTTGAAAGATGTGCGTAGCCTCGGCACCTCTTTCAGCGCTCATCACCGGAAACACGGCAGCAATCAACCCCAGCCCAACAAAGGCGAAGCTGCTCACTGCAACCACAACTAACACCCCCGGAAAATTCACGCCTCGCAGACTCAGGTTTGTTAGAAACACCAAAGCAACAAGCACTATCAACGTGGTTATCACACTGTTGATAAGCGAGTACAAACTAACACCCAGCAAATGGATCAATCGCGACACGGGTGCCATGAACGTGTATTCCAGGGTCCCTTCCCAACGCTCATAAGCAATTGACATCGCAATCTCGTTATAGAGTGACGACATGTAGTTCCACAGCAACGCTCCAACAACGAGTGTGATGGTCAATTGATAATTTCCTGCCGCAACTCCGATCAACGCTACTGTCGCGGATGTAACTACGGCGTAAAAGTTGAAGACGATGACCCAACCAATATAACGCCGCGTCAAGTGGTAGCCCCGAAAAAGAAAGGCCCACGTCTGTCGCATTGTCGTTTCCATACTATTTCTCCACACCGACAAGTTCTTCGTCGGAGAGTTCTTCGCCAGTTAACTTGATGAAGGCATCGTCGAGATCGATCGCGTTTGCTCGTCGCTTGAGTTCGTCAGGCGTGCCCTCGGCAACGAGCTTCCCATGTGCGAGGAATCCGATGCGTGCGCACAATCGTTCAGCTTCGGCCATGTCGTGCGTTGTTAATAGGATCGTCGTTCCCTCGCGTTCCTTCTGTTTCTCGAGAAACGTTTGCACATCACGACGGCTCTTCGGATCTAATCCGGTTGTTGGCTCATCCAACAGGAGTAGCGGCGGATTGAGAATCAGAGCGCGAGCAATGCTGATCTTTTGCTGCATTCCACGGCTCATCTCCTCCAGCGGAGTGGAAAACTTCGTGTTTTCCATGCCCAGCTCCTCAAGAATCTCGATTGCGCGTTTTTCTGCATCGCGCGCCTTTTGGCCATAGAGGAGCGCCGTGTAAAGCAGGTTCTCGCGCGCCGAAAGTTTCTTATAGAAAGCGGCGTCAACGCTCACACGTCCGATGATCCGCCGAACCTTTTCCTGTTCAGCAGGCAGAGAATGGCCCAACATTTCAACCTCGCCACTATCCGCAATCAGTAAGGTGGAGAGAATTCGAATCAAACTTGACTTGCCTGAACCGTTAGGACCGAGCAGCCCATAAGTTTCTCTTTCCGCAACTGAAAACGATACATCGTCGAGCGCCCAAAGCTCGGACACTTTGCGAAAGCCGTTACGCTTCCGAAAACACTTGCGAAGATTACGGACGTGAATAGCTGTTCTTTCCATAATGACCTCGGGGTGGATCGCCAAGATGACGCCACTTGAAGAATTGGTTGTTGTTTGGGAAACGAGCGAGTAGGAAGTGGCACACTAGTACCGCTTGCAGATGAACTGCAAACGATACTGACCTGCTCCGCACGGCGTTTGAAAAAGTATTGCGGAGCTAAGTCAGTGCAAACTTAATGTCTACGGTAGAGGAGTAACATCACAATCACCTGTACGGTGGAGACTAACGGAAGGTTCAGTGATTTGGCAAGAAAAGATGTCCGATAAACTTCAGTTTGTCGTGTCGCGGGATAAAGGCGCGCTGGGTTTTCAGAGAAGTCGAACGACCGCTCCTAATAAAGGTACTGCTGTTCGACACACGACAAACTATAAAGTTCGTCGGACATCTATTTCTTACCGTGCGCGATCTTGAAAGCCTCGGGTAATTGTCTGAGTCGCAGCATTGAAAGGACTCCCAGAAAAGGTCCGGGCGCCAGAAGCACAAATGCGTATCGCCATGTGACGACGTTAACCGCTTTGGGGATCAGTTCAATCGAAACGGTAGTCAAAAGAAAGCCAAGACACATCTGCAACGTCAAAGCAGTTCCGATGTACTGAGGATCACCAAGTTCCGTTATGCATGACGAGAACTGCGCGGAATCAGCCACAACACTTGCGCCCCAAACAGTCGCCAGCAAAAACAGCACGTAAGGATTTCCACCGTACAGAAAGCCAACTACTAAACAACAACTGCCGCTAATCGCCATTGCCCACGAGGTTACGAGTGTTCGGCCTACGCGATCCGCCAACACTCCAGCCAACACACAACCGACGGCGCCAAAACCAATTATGAGAAACGACCCAACCTCCGCGAATTGTGCGCTTCCACCGGAAATGGAAACGCTCGCGCGCATCATTACTGGAATCCAGATCCACATGCCATACAGTTCCCACATGTGGCCGAAATATCCAAAGCTCGCCAGTCTAACTCCTCGATTACGGAAAACCTTTGTGGCCTGGCTCAAATCGAATGTCGCTCGCGGCAGTGCGTGGGGGCCGTCATCAACAAAAAGTAGAACGATGATCGCTCCCACTACCGCCAGCGCCGATACCAGAAGGACGTTATTTCGCCAATTCGCACTCCCCACCGCATTTACCAGATACGGCATCGCCTTACCTAACGTTAACGCACCTACGAGAACACCCAGCGCCATCCCCCGACGTTTGCGAAACCACGTCGCCATTACTTTCATCCCGGGCGGATACACACCGGCCAGACAAACACCTGTGATGAAACGCAGAGTTATTGCGGAGGCGGAATCGTGAGCATAGAGACCGAAAGTGGCGTTTATCAGCGCGCCGGCGAGACCGGCAACCGCGAAGAGATGTCGAGAGCTGATGATGTCTGAGAGATTGAGTACAGCACTGATTAAGGTTCCGACAACAAAACCAAGTTGGACCGCAATCGATATCCAACTCACCTGGGATTGGGTGAGATGCCATTCTTTTGTGAGTGAAGGAACAACTGCCGAGCCGCTGAACCAAAGCGACATGCCGAAGAGTTCGGCGAGCGCGAGGAGTGTGAGTGCACGCCACTTCCGAGGCGCAGCGACAGCAACGGCGTTTTCGACCGCTGACTCAGCGAGTGTCATTAGGAAAGAGAAGGTCTCGGTGCTGGGACCGCAGGCGTCCTCGCCTGCTGGGTTCCCGATCTCGGTCTGTATTCGCAGGGGGCAGGCGAGGACGCCTGCGGTCCCAGGACTCACGCCAAATCAAACAACAGGACTTCTGCAGGCTCAGCTGCTCGAATTGTTAACCCCGACTCGGCAACGATTACCACCCCATCGCCCTGATGTGCTTGCTCACCGTTCACTTCAATGCTGCCTCGCGCGACTTGAAGCCAACCATATCGCTTCGGATCAATCGAGTAATCAACCGACTCATCAGTATCCAAAATCGATGCAAACAAACTGATATCCTGATTCACAGTGACCGAGCCACTTCGACCATTACTCGAAGCGATCAACCGTAACCCGTTTCGACGGTCCTCAATCGTGAAGGCCTTCTGCTCGTACGACGGCTGCAAATTATCGGCGTTGGGAATAATCCAAATCTGAAGCAGATGAACTTGTTCATCCGCAGAAGCATTGAATTCGCTGTGTCTCACGCCAGTTCCGGCCGTCATTCGTTGCACATCACCGGGCCGAATGACTGATCCATTGCCCATGCTGTCTTCGTGTTTCAACGCGCCCTCAAGAATATAGGTAATGATCTCCATATCGCGGTGACCATGCTGGGGAAACCCTCGACTGGGTGCGACTAAGTCTTCATTGATCACACGGAGACTACGAAAGCCCATGTAGCGTGGATCGTAATACTGATCGAAAGAGAAGGTGTGATAGGTATTCAACCAGCCATGGTTGAAGTGACCTCTTTGATTTGATTGGCGGATGGAGAGCATTGGTCTTTGGTGGAGCGATAGGCCTTATAGGTCCTATTCGAGTCATCTACTCATCCAGTCCCTCTTCGTGCGCAACCAGCACTGTAACCAGTTCATTCAACCCCTCCGCATCCTGATCATCGAACCGGCCCAGAGTCGCGCTGTCGACGTCCAACACACCAAGCACGCGTTCACCATCAAAGAGCGGTATTACAATCTCAGACTTCGACGCCGGATCGCAGGCAATATGGCCCGGAAACTCACTCACATCCGGCACGATCACCGTCTCGCATTGTTTTACGGCAAACCCACAAACACCTTTGCCAACTGGAATGCGGACACAGGCGGGTTTTCCTTGAAATGGTCCAAGAACCAACTCGTGATCTTGAAGCAGATAAAACCCCGCCCAGTTAACGTCCGGTAGAGCGTTGTAAACCAGCGAAGAAAAATTCGCGATGTTCGCGATGAAATCGTATTCGTCTTTGAGCAGACTACGCAGTTGGGCCACCAAATTCGCGTAGCTTTCGCCTTTTGCAGATTTTTTCTTTTTAGGAGGTAGCTTCTTGCTGCTCTGCTTTGTGGCTGCGGTTTTCTTTTTTGCTACTTTCGCACTCATAACTCGTCATCCTTGTTTGGTTGGTCCTGGGAGCGCAGGAGCAAAGTACAAGTAAGGAAGGGCGGTTTGACCCCGCTCTTGCCCGATCAGATTGGTTGGGGAACAGCGGGGGTAAACCGCCCTTCCTTACTTGTACTTTGCCCCTGCGCTCCCAGGACCGAGGTTGTTATTCCGATGGGCGAATGCTGATTACCACGGACTTGGACGCCGGTGTATTGCTCTTCTCGGCCACATGTCTAACCGGCACTAACACATTACCTTCAGGAAAATAAGTTGCGGCGCACTGGCGCGGGATATCATAAGGTACAACGGCGAAACGATGCGCGGTCCGTTCCTCATTTTCAAAGTGGCTGGTTAGATCTACACGCTGACCGGGCTTTAAACCAAGGGCATCGATGTCTTGCTGATTTAGAAAGACCACTCGGCGACCGCCTTTGATACCACGATAACGGTCATTCGAACTATAAACCGAGGTATTGAACTGATCATGACTACGAATGGTCATCATTAAAAATTGATCAGGTTCTAACTTCAGGCGAGGCAGGTCGTGAATCGTAAACTTCGCTTTGCCCGATTTGGTATTGAACACCCGATCTCGCGCCGCATTCGGAAGATAAAACCCTCCAGGCTCGCGAACACGCACGTTGTAATCTTCAAAACCAGGAACGACACGTTCAATTTTTACCCGAATTCGATCGTAATCGCTCGCAAGGCCTTCCCACTCAACTGCAGATCGTTGGCCCAATGTTGTGCGAGCGAGCCGGCTGACAATTTGAGGCTCGCTTAATAAGTGAGGCGACGCGGGCTCCCGAGTGCCTTGCGACATTTGAACAATACCCATTGAGTTTTCAGTTGAAACGAACTGCGGCCCATTCGCCTGGGCATCGACCTCCGTTCTTCCCAGACAGGGAAGAATCAGAGCCGTGTCTCCCGTGACGAGATGTGCCCGGTTCAGTTTGGTCGAAACATGCACGGTCAAGCGACAGCGGCGCAATGCTGCCGCGGTGTATTCAGTATCGGGGGTTGCCGACAGAAAATTGCCTCCGAGTGCGAAAAATACTTTGGCACTGCCGTCACGCATCGCATGAATCGCTTTCACAGTGTCGAAGCCATGATTGCGCGGAGGTTCAAAATCAAACTCAGTTGCTAGTCGATTCAAGAAGGCCTCTGTCGGACGTTCCCAGATTCCCATAGTCCGATCGCCCTGAACATTGCTATGGCCTCTAACCGGACAAACGCCGGCACCCGGAATTCCGATCTGTCCACGCATGAGCATCAAATTCACAATCTCTTGAATGTTCGCGACTGCATTCTGATGTTGAGTCAGACCCATGGCCCAACAGAATATCGTTCGTTCCGATTCAACAAAGATCTGCGCCGCTTGTTCGATCAAATCTCTGGCGACTCCGCTTTCCGCGATGATGTCGTCCCAGGACACACGATTCAAACTGCCCGCAAACGCGCCAAACCCCTGGGTGAATCGACCGATGAAGCGATGATCGAGAACCCGTCTGGGCAGCTTCTCTTCTGCTGCCAGAACCGCTTTACTGATTCCCTTCAACAACGCAACGTCGCCGTTGATTCGGACTTGCAGGAAAAGATCAGCCAGGGGAGTTCCCGAACCAAAAAGCTTTGCCACTTCCTGCGGATGTTTGAACCGAACCATCCCAACTTCCGGCAGCGGATTGATGTGGACAAGCTTTGCTCCGTTGCGCTTTGCTCGCTGGAGCGACGTCAGCATCCGCGGATGATTAGTTCCCGGGTTCTGTCCAATTACAAAGATTGCCCGGGCCTGATCGAAATCCTTGAGAGTGACCGTTCCCTTGCCTATACCAATAGTCTCGCCGAGTGCAGCCCCACTTGACTCGTGACACATGTTCGAGCAGTCCGGGAGGTTGTTCGTACCAAACTGTCGTACGAAAAGTTGATACAGAAATGCGGCTTCATTGCTGGTGCGGCCGGAAGTGTAGAAGATTGCTTGATCTGGATAATTCAAAGAATTGAGTTCACCAGCGATCAATTCAAACGCATTGTCCCAGGAGATTGGTTCATAGTGCGTAGCGCCACGACGCAGGAACATCGGGTGGGTGAGACGACCCTGGGCGCCCAGCCATTCATCTGACTGTGATGCGAGATCGGCGAGACTCCTTTTTGCAAAGAACTCCGGAGTGACACGCTTCGTCGTAGATTCTTCAGCAACATGGAACGCACCATTTTCACAGAACTCAAAATGCGATCTTTCCTGATCAGGCTCAGGCCAGGCACAACCCGGACAGACAATCCCACCTGGTTGGTTGATCTTGAGAAGGGTCTTTACGCCATTGACCAGGCCAACCTCTGACGTTGTGACTTTAAGCGCTTCAATGATCGCCGGAATGCCACCAGCCACTTTGCTGCGTGACTTTACTTGAGGCTGGGAGGCCTCTTCTGGCGGTAATGCCGACGGCAAACCTGTTTTGGCGCTCTGGTCTGACACAACTGAACTCTTACAAAACTTCGGAGATGAATGCAAACGACAAGGAATGCTCGCTCGAGTACAAGCGGGTCCTTTCGTACTACGACGCCAATTCAGAACGAAACCAAAGTCGCGCCAATCCGGACTTGTGCGAGGGCGATTAGAACGGCGAGCGAAGCGACCGATTGACTAGCCCAACTCGAACCTCCCCCTCTGCGTTCTCTGCGTCTCTGCGGTGAAAATGTGTGTCGAAGTTTACCGCAGAGACGCAGAGAACGCAGAGGTGGCGCAGAGAAGAACTTTCAATGATTGACTTCTACAGACCGTTTAGCTTACAAGCTTCTTCTCCTCAAGTAGCATTCCCAATAGTTCTTGCATCACGGCACGTGGAAGCGCAATTTGAACTCGTTTGTCTCTATCATCAACCCGAGGAAAAACCAGATGAATCCGACGCGTCGTTTCTCTTTGCTCTCATTGTCTCTTTTGACCGTCATCGCCGCTTTCGTAAACACCGCCGCACAGATAAAGCCGGGTCGGAATCCGAATCAACCCATCGACCAGGCATACACGGACAAGATTAAGGAATACACAACAGCTCCATACTTCAACTCACCTTTGACGGATTACCTGCCCGCTTCGCCGAATGTTCCAACACCAAAGGCTGTTCTTGGAGATGTCGCTGGTGCGCCCGGTAAGTTGCCGTATGCAGAAGACGTCTACAAATACATGCGCATGCTCGAAAAAGCGACGCCGCGCGTGAAGGTCTACTCGATAGGCACCACTGAAGAGGGTCGCGAGATGATCGCGGTCGCGGTTGCCTCGGAGTCATTACTCTCCAAGTTAGACGAAAACCGCGCTCGGTTAACCAAGCTGGCTGATCCGCGAACGATTAATATGGACGAAGCCGAAGCGGATCGACTCGTTGCTGACTCGTTTCCAATCTATTACATCACCGGCACCATCCACTCGCCTGAAACCGGCGCGCCTACTGCACTGATGGAGCTGGCGTATCGTCTCGCAGTGGACGACAGTGACTATGTCAAATTCATCCGTGAACATCTCGTCACTTTGATTACTCCAGTCGTTGAAGTTGACGGTCGTAATCGGATGGTTGACGTTTACAACTGGCACCTTGCTCATCCGAATGAAAACTGGCCGCCACTCGTTTACTGGGGACATTATGTCGCTCACGACAACAATCGTGATGCGATCGGCTTGTCGTTAAAGCTCACTCGAAATGTTTTGAACACATACCTGACGTGGAAGCCTCAGGTGCTTCATGATCTACACGAGTCAGTTCCGTACCTTTACGACAACACGATCGGTGATGGCCCGTACAACGCGTGGGTGGATCCAATTCTGACTGACGAATGGCAGATGATTGGCTGGAACAATGTTTCAGAGATGACGAAGTTTGGCATGCCCGGAGTCTTCGCGCACGGCAACTTCGACACGTGGTCGCCAGGTTATCTCATGTTCATGGCGGCGACGCATAACGGAATCAGTCGTCTCTACGAAACCTTTGGTAATGGCGGCGCAGACACACTCGAACGCACCTTGAGTCCAAGTGAATATCAACGCACCTGGTACAAGCAGAATCCTCCATTACCAAAAGCAAAATGGTCGCAGCGGAATAATAACAACTACGAAGAGACAGCATTGCTAACTTCGCTTTACTACTTCAGCAACAACGGCAAACTGTTTTTGAAGAATTTTTACCTGAAGAGTAAACGTTCGGTCGAGAAGCCCCAGAACGAAGGACCAGCAGCGTACGTGCTTCCCGGGGACGATCCTCGACTTGGCAACCAGGCGGAATTGTTGCGGACGCTTCAGGCGCAAGGCGTCGAGATCAGCAAAGCAACCGCACCCTTCACAGTAGCAGTTAAAAAGAAGGGCGGTTCACGACCAACTCCGGCTGCGTCACCTACGCCTGCGTCGAAGACTGAAGACCGGACGTTCCCAGCGGGTAGTTACATCGTGCGGATGGATCAACCGTACAGTCGTATTGCCGATGCACTACTTGATTATCAGTACTGGGCGCCAAACGATCCGCAACAGGATATTTATGACGACACTTCATGGACGATGGGTGAATCAGCAAATGTCGAAGTGGTCCGTGTTGTCGATACAAAGGTCTTGCAAGCAGCGATGGAGAGGGTTACGGCTTCGGTCACTTCTCCCGGAGGTCTTAACGGTGCGGGCTCGGTATTTCTAATTAATCACAACGCTGACAATGCGCTGATTACATTGCGATATCGATTGAAAGATGTCGAGATGGAGAGTGCCGAAGAGCCTTTTGAAGCAGCAGGAAAGAAATTCAATCGTGGTTCTTTGGTCATTCGCAAGGGCAACGATGAGGTGCGGCGAATCGCGACCGAGCTCGGCATTCAGGTGTATGCCGTAGCCGATCCCCCTTCAGTAAAAACTCATCCAGCACGTGCGCCACGAGTTGCAGTTATGCATACGTGGCTGAACACGCAGGACGAAGGTTGGTATCGATTGGGGCTTGATCAAAACCAGGTTCCGTTTGCCTACATCAGCACCCAGGATGTTTCAAAGGATGCAAATCTCAAGTCGAAGTACGACGTGATTCTGTTTGCTCCGGTGGGTCGAGGCTCGCAGGCAATCATCAGTGGGATGCCGATGTATGGCAACCCGATACCGTGGAAAACAACCGCGCTGACGCCTAATCTCGGCAAGACCGACGAAACCGACGACATGCGTCCTGGACTGGGTTGGTCAGGGTTGCAGAACCTGCAGAAGTTTGTGCGTGATGGGGGAGTCTTCATCACCGTCGATGACACATCAGACTTCGCGATCAATTACGGTTTCACCGCGGGAGTCAGTGTGAACAGATCACAAAGGTTGCGTGCAGTTGGAGTGATTTTAAGAACCAAGACTGTTGATGCAATGAGCCCTATCGCCTACGGCTATGGTGATTCACTCGCGATGTATTGTTCAGGCCCACCAATCTTTAACATCAACAACGGAGTCGGAGGTCGAGGCGGTCGACCCGCAGGGCGAGCAACGGGCCGAGGTACTCCCGATGATCCCGATACTCCACAGGGACGACCAGTCGCGGAAATTCCTGAGCCACCGCCACGCGTTGAACCATGGGAAGCGCCAATTGTCACAGACGAACAGCGCCGCAATGCAATCGGGTTGATTCCACCAGCACTTCGACCGCGAGTTGTGCTGCGTTATGCAGACAGTCGAGACTTGTTTGTTTCAGGATTGCTGGATGGCGGAGATGAGATCGCGCAGCGTCCCGCGGTTATAGATGTCCCGGAGGGAGTCGGGCACGTGTTGCTCTTTTCAACGAATCCATTCTGGCGCGGACAGACGAAGGGGAGTTATTTCCTGATCTTCAACGCGCTGCTGAATTGGGACAACTTGAATGCGGGGAGGAAGCTGGCAGAGAAATAAGCTTCGCGAGTCTGGTAGTTTGTGGGCGGGGAATAGGTCCTATTGGTCCTATAGGTCCTATTCCCTCCCCACTCATCACACAAAGTTCAAACCTCCCATTCCTTGAGGCCCTCGACAACCCGAAGCACTTCACTTCTCTTCTTCTCGAACACTGCAAACATGAAGATGATCGTCGCTCCCGTTGCAATCCCGGCGACGTACCACAGCCACGTCCATCCGAAATTCACTGATGCGTACCAAATCATCGTAGTGATCGATAGCAAGAGGAACACCGAACCCAGCAGCAGCAATCCGCGGATCTTGAACATGATTCCCGAGAACACTCCGGCCAACGAGAACGCGCCAAGAATTAATGGTAGCCACGGAGAATTTGCGACGCCGTTGATGAAAATGTCTGCTGTTGAAGATGCATAGATCGTAACTAGCGACAAGTATCGAATAGCTGCCATTTGATCTTCCGAAAACTTGTCCTCGTTCAGATACGCAGCCAACAGTACGGACAAGGCGGCCGGAACCAACCAAAGTTGTGGATGCTGGAGGAACTGATAATCCTGAGTTCCGTTCAGCGCGTACCAAAGCCCCGCATTTCCGGCGATCGCTGCGAGCATTCCAAATAGAAATGATCGTCTCAACGAACTCAGTAATCCGTAGAGCCCGCCAACCACAAACAACAACGACGAGTAATCGACTTCCGACGTCGCAACCCAGAATCCAAGCACCGGAAGCAACGGCAGAAACGCGCCAGTTCGTTCAATCGGCTTTGCGAGGTCTAACAAGTTCCGTCGTCGCAAAGCTTGGCTTACGAGCACGCCACCAAAGGCAACTGCCATCGCGACAAACGGCCAGTAACGTTCGAAGAAACCGGTAAACAACCAGGGCAAAGTCAAACGGATGTGGAGAAACAATAAGGCCAGCATTAGCTCGGCAACGTAGACATACTTCATCCGGCCTTGCTCACTGAGACTCAGTGGATCGCGCGCAGCCGATATTGCAAACCAGACCGGTACGACAGCTGCAGTTATGAGGACAGCAGCAATTGCGATTAATGCCAGTGGACTAATAACCACTGAGCCAAAGCTCAACTGATCCGCAAGTTCGCTGCTCAATGAAAAAGTTAAGGCAAGAAACCCTGCGATGAGTAGTGCGGGAAGAGCCGAACTGATCGACTTTGCCCAGGCTTCATTCTGCTCTCGAACTTTGCTAATGCAGAACCCGTAGACAACGGTAAGTACGGCAGTCTCGACGAGCAGGATCACACTTCTATTCAGCCACGTCGCGTTCATATGAGGGTCGAGCCAAGACCATCCGAAAAACACAGCACCGATCAGAAAAGCGGCAACTGCTCCACGGCGCCATCTTGCTTGACCGGCACCTTCGGCAAGGAGACCCAATGTGATTGATTGCGCGGTTACGGCTATCGCAGTGGTAAGTCGAAATTCCAGGCTGAAGTAGAAGACATTAATGGTGTAGCTGAACAGCACAACCATCAGAACTGAAAGAATGGTGACCACTGATAACCACGTGACTTGTGTCGTGCCTGGTTCAATCCGTGGAACGATGCCGAGTTTCGTAACTAGTGCAATGAGCTTTGAGCGATGGTGCCACAGCAACGCCGTCCCGAGTGCGTAAGTTGCGCCAAACATCGTTATCAGCCATGCCTCTCTCTTCGGTGTGGGATGCATCTGCGATAGCGCGATCGCAAATGCTATTAACCCCAGCGTGTACAAACCTGCGGTGGCGTATTTCGCGTGGCGGTCCCAAATCACTGAGAACATCAACACTGCGGCTGCGGCCCACGCCCACCAGATCAACGTGGGCTCCATGGAATACGTACGAAGGTAGAAGCTCGTCAGCGGAATCAACAAAACGACCGAAACGATCGCAACCACGTTGTGATACGAAAGCAGGCTGCTTGAGTCCTGCTGTTTCAAACGTCTTGCCCGCAGCTCCAGATAGAGCCACAGAATTGACACGACACAAGCAGCAAAGATGTTGACTTCAAGAAACTGAGCGAATTCACCTCTTACGAAACTCGCTAGCCACCACACCGAAACCGTGACACTTAGTAAGAATCCGGCTGCGTAGAGATAGGGTCGTTTGAGGGTCTTGATTTGTAACGCCGCAGCCAACACGCACAGACTGCTTAAACTTACGATCTTCCACCAAACGTGCCCGCAGCAAATGGGAGGAAGCAGCACTAAAACCAGAAAGCAACCGACACCGCCCAGAACCGTTGCCGCGATCAGCGTGTGCGATGACCATTTGCTATCAAGCCTGAGCATTGTTTGTAGACGTTTGGTGGTCGATATCTCCGTGAAAAACGAAGCCGCAAACATTAACCACGCGCAGGCAATGATTCCTGTAGTTAACGCTCGGAGTTGATAGAAATCACTAGTCGGAAATTCCATCACGAGAAGCGTCAACGTAGAAATCAGAATTGATACGAAACCAATAACAGGAAGACGCTCGTCTCTCGATTTCTCGACCAACATGAACCCAACGAACGAAATCACGAACGCAACCCAACCGAGCGAATCCCCAATTGGAAATCGTGCATCTCCGAGGTTGGCAAACATCACTCCAAGCAATGAGGTACTGACGAGGACGAGCATCAATCCAAGCGCGAGCCACATTTGCAACTTCAACAACATCTCTGCCTGCTTCGCTCGAGCTTTCAATGGTTCGAACCAATGGTTGCGAAGCGCCAACCAGAACAGCCCATACACTCCGAATGTGATCACATTGAGCTGGGTTAGCCTCACAAGCGCAACAGAATCCAGTGCAGCGTTTGAGGAGACTACCGAGAGCAAGTACGCAAGGGTCACAGTCATGTTGAACAGAAGACCTGCGTAGAAGCTGAATAGAGGTGCCCGTTCGCGGATGGAGTATCCAATGAGCACTAAAGCGACGATGATTAATGGCAGAGCATAGGAAATATCTGTGCTCAAGAGAGCGAACACACCACTCGTGGGAACCTGAACTGGACTCAGAAAAAGCGCACGCAACGCCGGATAGATTGTCAGTGACAGCAGAGGTAGAACCGTCAACGAGATCAGTAGCACACGAAAAGTTATGAATCGTTCTTCATCCACATCTAACCGTGGCGCTCCAAACGACGTGAGTTGCGATCGAAGCTGCTTGCGAAACCACATCAAGACTGAACCTAATGCAAAAAAGATCGCAGCCAGGAAACGCCAGGCAGTCGCCGTTGCCAGTTGCGATTCAAATCTTCCTGCCAGCAATGGAATCGCGCTGCAGATAGCAACTACGGCACCCAGCAGATAGAAACGTTGCCGGCGTTCCCACGCGTTTGCCAACATGATGATGATGAGCAACCCAAGCACTATCCATGAGCCGAGTGCGAAAGCTTCGCTATGTGGGAAGCCGGCAATGTTCCAATCCAATGACTGTGATCCGCGTAGCGCAAACTCCTGGTCCACACCTGAAGCGGCACCGTAAATCGCCAGTATCACAAAACCACCAAGCAGCACCCATGGAATCACACGATCAATTGAGTACCGCGTGTCCAACAGCTTCCAAAAATCTCCGAGCTGGGACCGCGGTCCCGACGCCTCGGCACTGCTCGTGACCACCTCAGGCGCGTGTTGGGAAGAAGCAGGCGAGGACACCTGCGGTCCCAGGACTACGGTACTTCGCTTTCGAACAATCACCCGCACGCCGATCCACACCAAACTGAGGAGCGCGAGAACGGTACCCTGAATCTGTAAAGCGGATGGATGCATGAATGCGTGAGGCAAGTATGTGTACCACTCGTATTGTTGGAGAGTTGCTTTGACGGTCAGGATTGCACCTGCGGTTACGGCAACTTGAAAAGCCGTGAATAGCAGTTGACGACGATTGAGCCACACAGCAACCAGACAGATAGCCGCCATCCAGAACACTCTCTCTGCCTGCATCGAGGTAACTTGCCAGGGGTTGGTTTGAAACAGAGAAAGAACTGCGAGAATGAGACAGATTATCGATGCGTAATTCAGTGGTTCAGAAATCGACTTCAGATCAGCACGTTTTGAACTCGCTATCGCGGCGACAGCGCTCAGTGAAGCAAAAGCCAGGAAACCTGTCTGCCAGGGAAACGAGTAATTCATGTTCCAGGCAAACAGACTTGCGATTGAAAGTAGAGTCAGCGATGAAGCGACCCACGTGAACGCCGCAAGACGTCGTTGCCAGGCAATCCAAAGTGCCCCGATCGAATAGATCAGAAACGCCAGCGAAATGCTTTGCAACTCATTTCCCAGAACTGGTCCGAAAACAACAATCATCGAGAGACTAACCACGGCAACCAGACATGCGGATGTCAGGTAGGCGTAGCTTTCGTTACGACGACTGCGACGCTGCAGCCAATCCGAGACCACGACGAAGATTCCGAAAGCTCCGATTAGAGCCTGCCCACTCGTGATGTCGAGACACGTGTTCACCAGTGATGTTACGCGCAGGTTCTCCCAACTAATGTGACCTGCCAAAACGTGGAACAAGACCAGGTAAGCCATTCCAAAACAACCAGCGGCAAAGAAGTGTGCAGCGGGAATCTCCAGCACGATTGCCAGAATGGTTAGGATGGCGAAGTTGATAATTGCCGCAGGAATTATGCTGGCGGGATTCGGCCAGGCCAGGATCATGCCCGTCAAAGCGATCATCAAACCAAGTAGTCCGAGCGCGGTTCCCGTCGTACGTGACGCAACCAACTCTTTGTCTTGAATGCGCCGCCATAAGACAGTTCCAGTTGCGAGTAGAGGCAATCCCCACAGTGTCACAACGGGTGCGAGATAGATGATTGACATCCAGAAGGGACCAGTCTTGTAAAGCAACAGACCAAACGGAAGTAACGCCGCGAAACTCATGTTCCCGAGAATGGTGAAGACCGTGGAGACTTCTGTTCTGTCAACTTTGCCGTCGTGAAGTACAAAACGGAGCGCGAGGCCAACAGCAATCACGTAGCACAACACTGGAAAAGCACCGAGTGAAACCAACATCAAAGGCGCGGAGTCAGTGGTTGCAAAGTGTCTCACCAGAAGTTGACCAACAGAGGAACCGAGAACACCGGCAGCCAGGAGGTGAGAACAACCCGGGGTGATTACTCGACCGGCAAAGTAAACAAGGCATAAGAAGATCGCAGGCGCCAGAAGTTCACTGGCAAGGACTAGGGCTCCCGACGACTCGCTCGACGAAACCGCCGCTATTGCAAGGAAGTTAAGAGGTACGAGTAAGGTGCCAATTGTCAGAATTCCGCGACTCGTCGTTGGCAGTTTCCAACGATGATCTGTGTACATGCCAATGCCAAACAAGACAGCAGTCACCGTAGTGAAGATGAGAAACTTCAGAACAGGAATCTGAGAGATCTGTGACCACAGGCTAACAACCAATGCCGTCGAGCAACCAATGATTAGCAAGCCGCCAATAATTTCACCCCAACGAATGTTGCTCTCTTCCATGAAAGCATTTAGCACTTCTGTAAACGATCGACGAGGAGCACGAACGGGTTTTGACGCCGGTTTCTCCTCGGTTGTACGACAGGCTGTTAGCCTGTCGTGGTTCGGTTCGGCACCCGAGGGGCTGACAGCCTGTCGTACAGGTTCGCGCAAATCAATTATCTGAAGCTTATCTGGATGCGGTTCTTGAGGCTCGGATTTTGGCGCAGGATTGACGGGTTGAGGGTTAGTCAATCGGGCCCGCTCATCTTCGATGATCGCGCTCAGCTGTTGAAATATATCGACACTGATTCTGTCGCCGCTCCGAAAGAGCCGGACCTGTCGTTCCATTGCAGCTAGATCTCGAATTGACCGCGCCTTTGAATTCCTGGCAGTGCCGCAATTTCCACAAAAGTCCCAGGCCACTCGCACATGTGAAGCGCACGTTTGGCAAGGCCACGTAATAACGCTCGAGGGACTAATACTAGGAGTCGGCTGGTGCGACGAAAAACTCTGGACGACGTACTCGCACATTAACCAGATTGCGTGACCGAGGATTGTTATTACAGACAGTACGATCAGAAAAACGAAGAGGAGAAATAACGCTTCCATATCTGCATCCTTGACTATGGAGTGCGACGCCCTGCCGTCGCTTTGTTACAGTGGAACCGCCGAATCAGTGCGCCGTAATAAAGCGATGCCAGGCCGTCGCACTCCAAAGTTGTTCGTTTATAATTTCCAAAATGAATCTGTTTCAAGCCATCTTTAAAAACGATCCGCTGGCGATTGCAATCCTGCACGGGAAACAAAGCATCAGCTATGGCGAACTCCGTGACGAAACATTGCAAACTGCCGGACTCTTAAGCCGTTTCGGCGTCGCGCCGGGTAATCGCGTGGCTCTGTTGCTCCATGATTCGCCTGAGTTTGTTGAAGCATTCATTGCCATATGCTCGATGGGAGCAATAGCCGTTCCCATCAACATGGCTCTCAGACTCGAAGATCAGCGTGCAATCCTTAACAACTCCGGAGCGAAGTTTGCCCTGGTTGAAGCCGGTCTCCGCAGTAGGCTGCTGACAGATGGGTCTGAAAAATTGCGCGTTCGCCACATTTTTATCGAGGTTGACCGGAGTCAGAAACTGGAGGGCGGCAAGAGCTGGCACAATATGAAGTCGGAACTTGGCTCGCTAAAAGCGATTGAATTTCCAGAGCCTTCCGATAGTCAGCCGGCATTTATTCTCTACACATCAGGTAGCACGGGAGAGCCAAAAGGAGCGGTCCACGGGCAAGCCGACATTTTCCACACTAACGCAGGTTTTGGTCGTCAGGTACTGAAGTTAACTTCTAACGATCGGCTCTTCTCGTCCTCGCGTTTGCCGTTTGCATATGGACTGGGAAACAGCCTTTCCTTTCCTTTGCTGAACGGCGCAGCGTCGATCCTATGTACAGAGAAACCAACACCGGAAATCGTTTCGCGAGTGTTCAAGCAGAGCTGGCCTACAATCTTTTTCGGCGTCCCGGTTGTTTACAAATTACTCCTGGAACATCACCGTAGCGGTGAGAGGCTCGACTGTTCCAGTCTGCGTTTCTGTGTTTCAGCAGGTGAGGCATTGCCGGCGCATTTGGGAGAAGAATGGGAAAAGGAATTTGGTGTGCCGATTCTCGATGCAATCGGATCGACTGAGATGCTTCACATGTTCATGTCGAATCATCTCGAAGATAACCGGTATGGCAGTAGTGGCAAGTTACTCGCCGGCTATGAAGCAAGGCTCTTGAATGAAACCGGAGAAGCTGTCACTGGCGAGGGTAATCTGTGGATCAAGGGCGATAGCGCCGCGATGTATTACTGGGAGAAGCCTGAAGAGACACAGCGCACGTTTGTAGACGGATGGGTGCGCACCGGTGATCTGTACAAGTGCGACGATCAAGGCTATTGGTTTCATATGGGGCGCGGCGATGATTGTTTCAAATCGAGTGGGCAATGGGTGTCGCCGGTTGAAGTCGAGGGAGTCTTGATACGTAATGAAGAGGTTCACGGTGTTGCGGTCGTCGAAGATTTTGACACCGATGGGCTTCCTTGTGCGTGTGCTTTTGTAGTTTGCAACCGTGTAGAATCAAATGTGGAGAGTGTTGAAAGGAATTTGAGGAGCCTGGCTGATCAGTCACTGCCTCGGTTTAAGCGGCCGAAGCATTACCGGTTTGTCCAGGAGCTACCGTATACGGCAACGGGCAAGGTACAGAGATTCAAGCTGCGGAACGAGCTGCGAGATGCGCGAAATAAATAATCCGCAGATTACGCAGATTACACAGATTCTTCTTAAATAGAATTCCGAAAGCTTTTCCCGCTTTCAAAACAAAATCTGCGTAATCTGTGTAATCTGCGGATAGAGTCAAAATGGAAAGTCTTCAGGAAACTTACGCACCTAACAACGCCTGCTTCGGTTGCGGGCCCGCGAACCCGAAGGGCTTGCACATCAGGAGCTTTCCAGAAGGCGATGAGGTTGTTGCTGAATGGCAACCTGCTAAAGAGCACGAGGCCTTCGAAGGGATGTTGAATGGCGGCATCATCGGCACGCTGTTGGATTGTCATTTGAATTGGGCCGCAACCTGGCATCTCATGAAGAAGACCGGAGCCGACAAACCGCCGTGTACGGTTACAGCGGAGTATTCAATCAAACTTCTGCGTCCAACTCCGACTGATAAACCGGTCAAGCTCGTGGCTCGTGTCGTTGAGTCAACCGAAAGTCGCGCTGTTGTGGAAGGTGAACTGATTGCGCATGACAAGGTTTGCGCGACGTGTCGCGGAACATTTGTGGCAGTGAAGGAAGGACACCCCGCTCATCACAGGTGGTAGGTGTTGCTATGGGACCTATAGGACTTATTCGACCTATTTTTACTCCATGTCTGATCTGATTCATCGTCCAAGAAGACTTCGCCGGTCGGCGGCGCTCCGCTCGCTCGTGCGCGAAGCCCGATTGTCACGCGATGATTTTGTTTTGCCCTTATTCGTCTGCGCCGGCAAAAGTGTTAGACGTGAAGTGTCGTCTATGCCGGGCGTTTTCAATCTCAGTGTTGATGAGGTAACCAAAGAGGCGTCATCGGCATTCGACAAAGGTGTCAGGAGTGTAATCCTTTTTGGCTTGCCAGAGACTAAAGATGAACTTGCGAGCGGCGCCTATGCCGAGGATGGAGTTGTCCAACAAGCGATTCGCGCCATTCGAGCGACTGTTCCCGACTTGGTTGTTGTCGCCGACACTTGCCTCTGCGAATACACCTCGCATGGGCATTGTGGCGTTGTGCGTGGCGGTGAAGTCCTGAACGATGAGTCACTCGAACTAATCGCCAGAACCGCGTTGAGTCAGGCTGAAGCAGGCGCCGACATCGTCGGTCCTTCGGCAATGATGGACGGTCAGGTTGCTGCAATTCGTGAGACACTCGATGCCTCGGATTTTGAACACGTCGCAATCATGGCTTACGCCGTGAAATATGCCTCTGCGTTCTATGGACCTTTTCGCGAGGCAGCGGACAGTGCGCCGGCATTCGGCGATCGACGCGCTTATCAGATGGATCCCCCAAATGCGCGCGAAGCAATGCGCGAAGCAGAGCTTGATTACTCTGAAGGCGCCGACATCCTGATGGTCAAGCCGGCGTCCGTCTATTTGGACATTTTAAAGATGGTGCGCGATCGTTTCGACGTGCCAGTCGCTGCATACCATGTGTCCGGTGAGTACGCGCTCATCAAGGCGGCGGCTCAAAAGGGTTGGATCGATGAAGAACGTGTGATGCTGGAAACACTAACAAGCATCAAACGTGCCGGCGCGGACATCATACTCACGTATTACGCGCGTGAGGCCATCGCGGCGTTAGCTTCGTGAATCGTAAATCGTGAATAGTAAATCGCGGAACCGCGGCACTTTTCACAATTCACAATTCATAATTTACGATTCATAATTTACGATTCACGATTCACGATTCACGATTTACGCTTTACTAACATGTTGTTATTCATTCTCGCCTCCCTCATTTTCCAGTTCGGAGCCGGCCCATGCGGCTGTGAAGACAAGCCTCAGGTAAATATCCTCGCAGTCGTTAACGGAGTGAAAATCAGGAAGCAGGAACTTGGCGGTGACACTCAAAACCGCGTCAACCAACTTCAGGAAGAAGTTATCAAAGCTCGAAATGCTGAACTCGATCGTCAAATTAATAGCTTTTTATTGGAAGCAGAAGCGAAGCGGCGTGGTGTAACTTCACAACAGTTATTAAAACTCGAAGTTTCTGACAAAGTAACGGATCCTTCAGAAGAGGAAGTTAAGGCCTTCTATAACCAACGCAAAGAGCGAATGCCGGGTGACTTCAAGAAAGTCAAAGCTGACATCATCGCTTTACTTCGAGCTGAACGTGAAAGAATTGAAACGGTCAAGTTCGCTGCCTTGCTTCGAGGCGCTGCCGTGATCACGGTCCTGGTCCAGGATATAACGCCACCAGCGAATCAACAGGAATTAGACCGCGTCTTTGCAAAGGTGAATAGTCACAACATCACATCAAGAGATATTGAGCAGAGTCTTGCTCCGTTAATCTATAGAGTTCAGCAGGAGGTATATGAAGCCCGAAAGGTCGATCTTGATCTAAAAATAAACGACATGCTCCTGCAAGATGAGGCCAAGCGTCAGAACACGACTCCTCAAGCTATTATCGCGAGAGAAGTCCGAGGAAAAATGCCGGTGATTTCGGACGAGCAGGCGAAGGCTTTTTACAACGAAAACAAGGCCCAGATTTCGAAGGAATTTCCCGAGGTAAAAATGCAGATCCTTCAGTACTTGATGGATCGTGAACAAAAAAAATTAACCGACGCTCTGGCTGCGGAACTGCGGAAAAATGCCGCGGTTCAGGTTTACCTCTTGCCGCCTGATCAACCCAAATCGACCCGCGCCGGATAACTTTGGAGTGCGAAGGCCTGCCGTCGCTTTGTCACAGCAGCGCTCTCAAGCACCTGGCCCCGTAACAAAGCGACGGCAGGCCTTCGCACTCCAAAGTTGCCAAACAACCTTGTAGACTATCGCCGCTTCTAAGTGACACCGCTGGAAAAGAGGAACTGAATATGCTCCGAATCCCCGGCATTCAGCGTTCACGTCATCGAAAAGGCCTTTTAACCGCGTCGAGCCTGTTGCTTCTGCTCTCGACTGCGGGCTTCGCTCAGTCAGGACGAAAGAACAACAAGCCACCCCAACCGGACGCGCCGGTGCCTAACGATCAAACGGTCGTGCCGGGAATCGGAGCGCGTGACCTGAACCATAAAGTAACGCTGCTGGTTGGGCGCCAACCTACTTCCAAACAGGTGTTAAGCGAAGACGCCATCTTTGCCGAACTCCTCAGCCATCTCAACGAAATCAAAAACGTTACCGCAACATCCATCGGCGATATGAAGCGCGATGCAATTGTTAAGCGAGCCAAAAAAGAAAAAGATGCGATTTTGGTTTTGGCTTCCTTTGATATCGACACTTTCCAGAAAGGCACAGTTTTCCTGAACTCGCCGGACCTCGAGGTTAAGGTTCAAGTGTTCGCAGCGAATACTGGCCAGGAGAAGTTCAAAGGCAAGGTCTACTACAAAGCGCAGAGCGGTCCGAATTTGAAGAAGGACAACTGGCCGACAGGAACACCTATCCGAATCACTACGGAAGCCGTTGGAGTTGAAGCAGCCGAACAAGTGCGAGACTGGTTGGTGATTCAGGACCGCGCTCGGAAAGACAACTGATCTCAGATCTCAGATCAGAAGCTCTCTGACCGGATACACGAAAGCTCTTCTGTCGGAGCGCGGCCGTCCCCGGCCGCCCCCATCCAACAGACACCCCCAAACCAAATACAGAAAACGCCGAGCTTCGACATGTTGAGAACCGCGGTTTGAGACATTCTCCTCGAAGAAACATTGAACTCGATGGGGGCGGCCGGGGACGGCCGCGCTCCGACAGAAGAGCTTTCGTGTATCCGGTCAAGGAACTTCTGTTTTGAGATCTGGGATCTGAGATCTGAGATCATCTAGCGCATCTCCCAACCGACTCAAACCATTCTCAAGCACCTCAGTATCTCCCGCGATGCCAATTCTGAAGTGTTCAGGCATTTCAAAGAAGCGACCTGGCACCACAGAGGTGTCGTATTTCTCCCGCAGTAGCCGGCATAGTTCGTCGGCCGGCTTACGCAATCGAGGAAACGCCACGGTTCCAAACGATGGCCGAATCGTTTCCAAATCCTGCCTCGTATCAAGAAACTCATTCAGGATTTTACGGTTTCTGTCCAGCGCTGACTTCGCGCGCGCCCCAAGTTCATCAATCTGCTGGAATGCAAGTACGCTTAGTCGCTCACCCGAGTGCACTGGCGTTGCCGCAAACACATCGTTCAGCAGCCACATTCGTCGTGCGAGTTCAGGTTCAGCAAGAATCCAACCGCAACGCAATCCGCTTAATCCGAACGTCTTTGTCAAACTGTTCGTAACAACAAATTCACTGCCGAGATGAAATGAGGTTCGCGGTTGCGTTTCAAAGAGGGTTTCAATATAGACCTCGTCTACGAGCACACGCGCGCCTATTCTTCTTGCTATCTCGCCGACACTACGTAAGACGTCGTCATTGATAAGAACCGCACTGGGATTGTGCAGGTTGGTCAAGACGATAAGACGGGTTTGATCGGTTACCAGTGATGAAAGTTCATCCAAATCAATAGCGAAGGCATTTTCAAAACGTCGCCTGAATCGCCTTACGTTCGCGCCAAGATAACGAACTGTGGCGAGCATGGGCTCGTACGCCGGAAGTTCAAAAAGAACTTCATCACCGGGTCGAATCAACGCAGCCATCGCGAGGTGATTGGCGAAGGAGGTCCCCGCAGCTGTGACAATTGAATCGTCAGGAACGCGATACCGTTCAGCTATTGACTGAAGCAAGGGCGCGTAGCCGTAACCTCCGTCGGTGATCTCGAGATCGTCGAGAGAGACGCGCAGGTCTTTGAGTGTCAGATTAGGCAGGCCACTGGTTGCAAGGTTGAACTTTGCCTGCGAGCTGGTCTTGGCCCAGTGCATGTACTCCGAACTCATTACCTGACCTCGAACGTTCACCTTTTGCTACTTTGCCTCCAAAACAAATATGCGGGAATGCCTGCGACGAGTATCGCCATGCCGATGAGCGTGTTGCTCGGATAGTGAATGATAGTGTTAATTACCACCAGCCAACAGGCAGCAATGAATAACAACGTCGTGAAAGGATGACCCGGAGTTCGTATATTTTGAATCGTATGCGGCGATCGCTTTCGAAAAACAAAGACACAGCAGGCAGTCAATCCGAAGAAGATGAAGTCCATGGAAACCACATAATTTAGAATCTGTTCGTAACGACCCCAAAACGCGATGATGATTGCTAGAACACCCTGCAACGCAATCGCTACGATGGGCGCGCGAGTGCGCGGGTGCACCGTTGCGACCTGCTTGAAAAACAGCCCGTCCCGCGCCATGGCAAAGTAGACGCGCGGCGCCGTTAACATACTCTGACTTAAGAATCCGACCGTAGAAATCGCGATTCCTCCGGCGATAAGTGCTGCGCCTGTTTTTCCAAGAGCATGACGCATGACTTCCGAAGCCGGAGCAGTCGCAGCGGCGAGACCGTCGGTGCCGAGGACACGGAGGTAAACAACATTTGCGGTTACATAAAGAAGGACCACGCCAATAACACCGTAAATCAGACCTCGGGTCAGATTCTTCTCAGGCTCTTTTATCTCACCGGCGACGAACGTCGCTGTTTGCCAGCCGCCATAAGCAAACAAGACAGGGACCATTGCCGCGCCGATAGCGGTCACGAGATCGAGTGATAATGGACGATCCAACAGACCGGTGGACCTGGGTGCTATGGCGTTAGGCGCAACAAGCAACAACCCGCAAACAACCAGGCCCGCAATTGCAACGATCTTCAGAACCATCAGAATACTTTGAACTGTACTCCCGGCTCGCACACCAAGACAGTTAACGATCGTCAGTATGGAAAGCACTATCGCCGCCAACACAGAATCGCTGAGTTGCAGATGAACCATCTCGACAAAGTAACGAGCGAACGTGACCGCAACCGCGGCCATGCCGCCGGTTTGAATGACGAGAAGAAGAACCCAGCCGTAAAGAAATGCCACGCCTGGATGGAAGGCTTCGCGAAGATAAGCATACTGGCCGCCAACATCGGGTCGCCAGGCAGCAAGTTCGGCCCAGACAAATGCAGCGATTAAGGCCAGGAGTCCGCCAAACACCCACACACCAAGTATCAGAAACTGAGTGTGTACTCGTTGCGCAACAACGTAAGGGTTGATGAATATACCGGAGCCGATTATCCCGCCCATCACGATCATTGTGGCGTCGAATAGACCGAGGCGACGAGCAAGTTGCGTGGTTTGGTCGTCAGCAGGACGAGACATTAGTTCATCATGGATAGTTGAAGTGGAAGGACTTGCGCACGTTACAGGATCAAAAGGTTTAGAGCAAACTCGCGCCGGGATTTGTACAAGTAAGGGAGGGGCGGTTTACCCCCGCTGTGACCCAATCACTTAGATCGGGCACAAGCGGGGGTAAACCGCCCTTCCTTACTTGTTCAGTTAAATGGAGACTATTGAAATCGATGAACCATTTGATATAAGACGCACGCCACTTAC
Source organism: Pyrinomonadaceae bacterium (assembly GCA_036522415.1). Taxonomy (GTDB): domain Bacteria; phylum Acidobacteriota; class Blastocatellia; order Pyrinomonadales; family Pyrinomonadaceae; genus PSRF01. The sequence continues at coordinate 49,764 of DATDFV010000079.1, forward strand.
CCTTAATGAGGAGGTAACACTTGATCAAGACGCTCGCCGTACTCATAACAACCTTTTGTATTGCCGCAGTAAACATTCATGCTCAAGCGCCACCTGATCCCCAGCTTCTCGCCGAAATTAATAAGATCAAAGGAATCGATAATCATGCTCATCCGCTCCGATACGTAGGCGAAGGCGAAAAACCTGACGACGAATACGACGCGCTGCCGCTGGAAGCAATCGAGCCTTTTCCGCTGCCGGTGAGACTCGCTGCAGACAACCCCGAATTCATCAGCGCCTGGAAAGACTTCTATGGCTACAAGTATGACGACATGCTGCCAGCTCATGTGAACGAGTTGTTAGGTATCAAGAAGAAGGTCTATCAGCAGGAGGCCGATCACTTTCCGAACTGGGTGCTCGATCAGCTAAACATCGAAACTATGTTTGCAAATCGCGTAGCTCTAGGTCGCGGTTTGAAAGAACCGCGTTTCCGTTGGGTCTCTTTCGTTGATGCACTCTTGTTTCCACTCAACAACGAGACGGCGATCAAATCCAATCGCGATTATGCCGGTTTCTATCCCGGTGAGGAAAAGCTTCTGAAGCGATACACGAGCGATCTTGGGTTGAAGGAGTTGCCACCGACACTCGATGAATATCTGAAGACCATTGTCACGGCAACTATCGAACGTCAGAAGCAGCAAGGGGTTATTGCTCTGAAATACGAAGCCGCGTACCTGCGTCTACTCGATTTCGACCGGCCTGATCCTCAGAGAGCGAGCTCCACTTACGCTCGCTTCGTCCGAGGTGGAGTTCCACCTGCAGCTGCCTATAAAGCGCTTCAGGATTTCATCTTTCAATACATCGCCAAAGAAGCGGGGCGGCTTGGTCTGGCCATTCACATTCATATCATCGACGGCGCCGGCCGCTACTACCGTCCGTCCGGCAGTAATCCGTTGCTTCTGGAATCGACATTCAACGATCCGGAACTGAGCAAGACAAACTTCGTCCTGGTTCATGGCGGCTCTCCCTTCACTCGGAATGTGATTTCTTTGTTTGGCAAGCCCAACGTTTATGCAGATTTCTCAGCGCAAACGTTTTTCCTGTACCCAAGGGCATTGAGCGAAAACCTCCGTGGTTGGTTGGAATCCTACCCCGACCGGGTTTTGTTTGGTACTGATGCATTTTCGTTTGGGCCGGCAGTCGATTGGCCGGAAGTCGCATGGCTCTCAAACACGACAGCTCGTCGAGCGCTAGCGATGGCTCTGACTGGAATGATGAATGACGGTGAAATATCTCGGGATCGAGCGCTCGAACTTGCACGGATGGTTTTGCGGGAGAATGCAAGGAAGTTGTACAAGCTGCCTTGATGGTGTTCGTCTCTGCGCTTCCGCTGCGCTCTCTGCGTCTCTGCGGTGTTGGAAACCTCGTGACAAAACCATCACCGCAGAGACGCAGAGAGCGCAGCGGAAGCGCAGAGATTCAAGACCGGCTTTGGACTTTGTGCGTTGTGCTTGGTACTTTGTAATTTGTGCCTGGAGACGGAATTCTAAAGAGTCCATACAAAGCACAAAGAACAAAGTACAAAGCACATTATTAGAAAAAGGGACGACTAAACAGTTTTGTCAGCTCAAGCCGAATCGATAGTAACAGCGGGTCTCAGGCCAGAGCTCTTCGCCGGACGAGGAGTTCTTTCCGCAAGTCGAACTCTCATTTTCGCCGCATTAACCGTCCTGATAATCGCCGGTTTTGGTTTTCGCATAACCGGGCTAAGCGCTGAAGGTCTCAGTGAAGACGAACTCAACAAACTAAACGCCGTCGCCGATTATCGAGCGCACGGATTGACCGGAGCGAACGGGGAACACCCGATGCTCATGAAAGCGCTGCAAGCAGGAACTATTGTCATTGCCGAGCAGTGGAATAAGACATCCTTTGTAGTCGCGCATCCTGCTGAAGTTATCAGTACCGAAACTGCGTTGAGACTGCCGGGGACGATCCTTGGTGCATTCACGGCACTGCTAATCTACCTAATCGCAGCTGAGTTATTCGGTGCCGAGGTTGCTTTAATTGCCGCCGCGCTTTGGGCTTTTGATCCAAACGCGATCGGCTTCAACCGTATCGCGAAAGAAGACACTTTCCTGCTCTTCTTCTTTTTGTTAGCCAATGTGTTTTGGTTAAGAGGACAACGCGTCGCTGAAAGTACCGACCGCAGTCCGAATCGTTACTACTGGCTGACTGGCGCAGCCTATGGCGCCATGATCGCGTCGAAGTACGTACCGCACTTGTTGGGAATAAGCCTATCTTACTACTGGGTCTTTCAGCAGTTGCCGGAAACGCGCTGGAGACTTGGTAAGAAAAGAATCATTACGATGTTCGCGATCATGGGTATTGTGTTTCTGATCCTCAGTCCCACGATATTACTTCCCGAGACGTGGCATCAGATGGGACTGTTTGCAGGCAGCAAACGCGTAAGTCACGATGCCTACGAGTTCATGGGCAAGTTGTATTCTCAACGACTCGATGACTGGCTGCGTGGGATTCCCGTCTACTTCTATGTCGTTTACACGTGGGTGAAACTTCCCGTCTTAAGTGTCCTTGGATTCATAATTGGACTGCCCCTGCTGTTTCGACGAAAGCTGGGAGATGGTCGCTACTTCATCATCTTCTGGCTCTATCTTTGGGCAATCGCATTTTGCTTTCCTGGTGGCAAGTTCACTCGCTACTACACCACGGTCTTACCAGCAGTTCTTATTACCGCCGCGCTTGGACTTCAATTCGCGGGGCGCTGGTTAGCGCGTGCTGTCTCAAAACTCAGTTTTGGCAAACCGCTGCGGCACTATGTTCCTGCCGGTCTCGCAGTAATCGCCATTACCTGGTCTGTTGTCGATTCTGTTTATGCGAGTCCTCACTTCCGATTGTTCACAAATGTAATGGGCGGCGGAATGGAACAGGCCGGCGCTTATTTCCCACATGATGAGTTCTACGATGGAAGCATGCGCGAGACAATTGCGGAGATTAGCAAACGCGCGCGGCCGTCAGCCACGATCGCGAGCGAGAGTCCGCTCGTAGCATCGTATTATGCGCAGGGTCAGAACAGAACTGACTTAGTTTGTGTTTCGCTGTCAGATCCGGATGGTCTAAAGAAATTGGCCGTGGGAGACTTTGTGATCATTGCACGAGGACGACGGTACTTCAGCAACGACGCATTGATTTCTTCACTGGCGACAACTGCGAAACCCGACTTTCAGATGTTTCTCGGTGAAGTGCATTCGGTTGATGTTTATGTTTTGACTGATGCGACGCTAAAACCTGTTCAAACGGCTATGCAGGCACGTAGTACAGCAGTGCAAACCAGACCTCTGAAAATGTGAGAAAGCAGTCAGTACCACCTCGCGGTAGCGGGTGGGTGCGAAGGCTATCTGTACTTCCAAGAACTCTGAAAGCTTCGCACCCACCCGCTACCGCGAGGTGGTACTGACTGCTTGTACCGCGAGGTATCTGACTATCTCAGCGCCGTAACTCCACTTCCACAGGTCGCGCATCCTTCGCATCGTAACCCTCAGGCCAGTTTGAAATATTCACGCCATACAGCCAATCTGACTCCGGGGTAACTTCGAATCGAATCGTCAACGGCAATCCGCGCATTGCTCGCAGGCGAAGGAACAACCCAGTCATTCGCCACTCCTGAATAAATGGTTGACTGCCGGATTCAAAACCGATCAGGCGTGAGCCGCAATTCCAGTCATTAACAAATAGCGTTACACGCGTCTTGATGAAATCCCGTGAGGCATCGGTTGGAGCAACAGGTTGAATGTGACTTCGAACTATTATTTCACTCACGCGCCGACGATCCGGTCGTTCTGGAACCGTGTACTCCACAAATCCGCTTCCAGATCCCCAAAGGTAACCTGGACCACTTCCAATTTTTTCAAACGATTGAGCTGATGCCATCAGCGGCTTGAACTGATACAGCACAGACTTATCTTCGCGAAAAGTGATCAGCGGCAGAGTCTCCGGCGATCCAGACTCACGACGCCACGCAAACTGACGAGGTACAAGATGTTTCGACGAATCCGCCAACGATGCAGGCGGCTCTGCAGATCGTAAGGCGGAGAATTTTTCCGCACTGTTCTTGATCTCCGCGAGCAGTCCTGCATCTCTCTCGCTCGTGTAGGTAACGCCATAGCCACGGTTTGGATCCGGTGTCAGTATCCAAAACATCGCGCCCGCGGTACCCGCGCGAAGGTTGGCATCGAAGAATTCTTTGTACCAATTCACCTCGGAGAAGTTATTAAAACCATCAGGACCAATTCCGAACTCCCCAAACACAAGGGGCTTTTTTATCGATAAAGCTGCAGCGGCTCGATTGTCCACAAACTCTCGAAGTGCACTCGGTGTTTCGACAAAACTATCGTGATCGTTGCGCGGATAGAGATGAACATCGCAGTAATCGATAGTCGGAAGGGCGTGATCGGCCAACCACTCTCGGCGCTCTGCCGCTGATCGGTAGCCCCAGTCACCAGGCGCAATTAAGTGATTGGGATCGAGAGACTTGAGATAGCCACTCATTTCTGCGAACCAGGCGCGACGTTCCTCCCAGCGACCCGTTATCGCTTGAGCTTCGTTCATCAATTCCCAGCCAAAGATGTTTGGATCATCGCGATAGAGAATACCTGTCGCGGTATTTCGTCGCGTTACCAGCCTGAAAACGTGATCTCGATACATTCGTCGAGTGTCTGGATTGGTGTAAAACAGAATTGCCTTTTCATTGTTGATACCGAAGTCATAGCTGTCGTCAGCCGCATCTTTGACTCCCGCCCAGCGAAGGTACTGCGTTACACCTCCGGTATCGCGCCACCAATTGACGAGACAAAGCTGAACGCGAAGGTTGTTCCTGGCAGCTTCAGCGATAACGTTGTCGAGATGTACAAAGGCCTCTTCATTCCATTGATCTGGAGTGAAACGAAATGGATGATGCCTCGGCCAATCAGCAAAGTCCGCTATTGGCTTGATGTCGTTTGGTCCACCTTCACCAAACGCCCACACGCGAACGACGCTAATGCCGGCTGCAGCAGCCTGGCGCATCGTTTCAGGCATACGTGCGCGGTCATCATCTCGATACATGACGGCGAGATTCGCGCCAACGAAACGAAACGGTCTGCCGTTGAGCAGGAAACGACCGCTTCTCTCCTGAACGAAGTATGTACCAGTCGATTCTTGTCTGCGTGACGAAACAAGAAAAAAAAGAACCGCCGCGCTTCCCAGCAGGGCTAGCGCGGCGATTGCCAACTGTTTCTTATTCATTCGGCCAATCAAATAAGAGCACTACGGAAGTTCAACTATCGAGGATTTGTCATCCTGAAGAAACCCATTATCGCGCAGACCGCACCTAAAACCACAAAGAGATTGAAAAACGCGCCAACCCCGAGCGCCGTAGTGAGGTCCACTGAGTTCTGACTCATTCCCAGAAAGGCAAATATCCCGAACAGTAGAAAATGAAGATGGTAGATCACCATGCAAACAGCAGCATAAGAAAACCAACGCGCCGACGGACCGAAGGCTGGGGAGCGCGCGAATCCAAGCACCGAGGCGATTAACCAAGCAATACCTCCGGCTATCAATAAAACCAGGGTTACCAGAAAGAAGTACGTTGGTTGAGTGGCGCGCAGTTGCTGGAAGAGTAACAAGAGGGCGGCAGGCATTTGTCTAACGGATCTCCTTCAAATGTCACAAAAGACGAGCGCCGTTTGCGCACGTGAGCCGTGTCAGGATTTGTGCACAAACGGCGTTCAGGATAAGTGTCAGCAATAGGCGCAAGTTCTCACTGCGGGGTGAACATTTACACTCGGGTCGCAGTCGCAGCTCGCACGTCTATTGAGTGATATGGATCTCCTCTTCTTTGTTTACGTGACCGAGGAAGTAAATCAGACCACAAACAAAGGCAATCGCAGCTAACCCGAGTGCGATCCACCCGTTGGTATGACCACCTGCAGGATTTGCGTCGGTCACAAACTTATAGAAGTAAAAGATCGCGCCAATCGTAGCTGCGATTCCGACGATCACAGCCAGGATATCCTTTAGGCTTTTCATTTTGAACCTCCGGCTCCAGCTTGTCAGTTATGAAGGTTAAGGAAAAAGCCGCACGTTAATTATGATTCGGCATGTTAACGCCACGCGACAGTGAAAGCAAGGACTGAAATGGGCTTCAAAAGGCGGCCAAAAACGTCGTTTAGTACTTTTCATTTGTCATTTTCCATTTCACATTTTTCACTTGGTCATTTGAGAAAGTGCAATCCAGTGGCCTGGTACGAACAACCTTGTTGGTAAAAATGAGCAACTGAAAAATGTGAATGGAACATGACAAATGACTTGTGCAAATCAACGAAGTCCCAATTACAACCCTTTTTATTTGAACGGCAGAATCAGTCTTTTATCTCCGGCTCTTCGGGTTACCCGTTCACGGTCGAAGTATTCCAGTAGCGGAATCGCATATTTCCGTGAAACGCCGGCAAGATCTTTGAAGGCTGCTACATCAATTAGCCTCTCGGGCTCGTGTTGTGAGGCAAACGCCAGCAACTTTGATTTCAGTCCCTGCAGCACCGACACGTGCATGAAGATCTCATTGTTCACACGTACGATGCTGCCGTTGTCGATTAGCAACTGCAGAATTTTCCGCGCCTGTGGTTTAGCTGAAGAAGTAACACCCGCTTTCGTAAGGGCGTCATCAATCGAAGGCGACTCAACACCAGCCTTCAAATAAATGTCTTCAAGGGTCTGTTGCAATCTTGATTCGGCGTCCGAAAGACCGACGTTATGGGCCGCTGCGCGGACCGTATCTTTCTCCGCCACTAACCGTCCAGCTTTTGCAAGCTGGTCAAGAACGGCAACGAATAGTTCCGGGAATGCGTGTGCGAAAACTTTTTCACGCAGTGTCTCGCGTAGCATTCCTCGCGCCAGGGGCTCGCGTTTATGAAAGCTCGTGAGTTCATCCAACACATTCTCACTGAGTTGCGCGAAGTTTTGTTTCGATATCAGAACGCCATCCGCATTCACAATTTCGTTAGCCTCTGCGGCTGATGAGATCGAGCGCATGAGTACTTCGCGCTTCCATCCGGTTGAAGCAGCGAGTTTTTCAACTCTGAGACCATTTAAGTCAGAAGCGCTGACAAAGGCAGAAACGATTTGTCCTGGATCAGAAGTCATCAATAATTGCAGGTGTTGTGCTGTTTTATTGATGTCTTTTGTACGATGTTTAGGAGCAAATGGATCGAGTACAACACCACCGGCGATGGTGATGGAGGGCGAGTAAGTACGGATAATGAAGCGATCGCCGTGAACTGCAACTACCGGCTCTTCCAAACTCACTTGAGCCGTTCCCGTTTTGCCCCGAGGAATCTCTGAAGTTGAATCAAGCACACGCACTCGACCTAAAACTTCGGCCGCACCAATATGCATTCGCACACGCATCCGAGATTTCACTCCTCGAGACGCATGAGACAGGACATCAACCTTCGCATCGAGAATCTGGGTTGGTTTTAAAGTGTTCGGTTCCGCGATAACCATGCCTCGCGCAAGTTGAGCCACATCAATTCCACCGAGATTAATAGCCGTTCGTTGTCCGGCGATCGCTTTCGCAACGGATTTGCCGTGCACCTGCAGACCTCTGACTCGTACCCGGCGGTCTTCAGGCAGCAGCTGTAGTTCCCTACCCTCAGCAATCTCGTCAGAAATCAATGTTCCTGTAACAACGGGACCGAATCCTTTCATCGAAAAGGCGCGATCAACTGGAAGCCGAGTGACAAGATCATTCGACCTGGGCGGGGTTCGAAGAGCTATTTCCTTCAGCGTTGTTTTTAAACGATCGAGACCGGCGTGTGTTTTCGAGCTGACAGGAACGATCGGAGAGTCTTGTAAGAAGGATCCGAGGACCAGTTCTCTGGCCTCTTCTTCCACAAGACTCAACATCTCATCATCAACCAGGTCGGTTTTAGTAATTACGACTAACCCGGTGGGAATAGCCAGCAAGCGGCAAATATCGAAGTGCTCCCGCGTTTGTGGCATGACACCTTCGTCCGCAGCAATTACCAGGGCAAGAACGTCGATACCATGTGCACCGGCAAGCATATTTTTGACGAAGCGCTCGTGACCTGGAACATCGACGAAGGCGAAACTGATGTCGTCGAGCTTCAAATCTGCAAAACCGAGATCGATGGTGATGCCGCGTTTCTTTTCTTCCGGAAGGCGATCCGGATCTGTGCCGGTGAGCGCACGTACAAGCGCACTCTTTCCGTGATCGATATGGCCGGCAGTTCCGATGATGATCGAGGACATGAGTTGGTGCGCATCATAGGTCCTATAGGTCAAATAGGTCCTATACAAATCATTACTACAAAAAACTTCTAAGCTATTGTGTTATCTCAAAATCCATCCACTGCGAAGCAACTTGCGGTTTGTCCTTTGCCATGTCTGTCACAATGATCTGCAGCACGTATTCACCCGGCGACATCGAGGTTCCAAGGCTAATGCCACCACCCGCGTCTAAGCGCTTGAAATCCTTCTGACCAGAGGAGTCATAAGGCATTTCCTTCCCTGCAAAAAGCTGCTGACCATTCTTGAATACACGCACCTGGATTTTCAGATTTGGCTTGCCCGTCGCCTTCTCAATCTGCGCGTTGTAGATGGCCAGAGCATAAACCAACGCCATTCCGGTTTTGAACTGTCGTACAGCTGGGCTGGAATTTGGAAGAGCATCCGGATCGACAGTGCTCTGGTTTTGATCATTCTCAGGTTGAAGGCCCGCGCCTTTTAAGTAAGCCTCCATAGTTAATCCTTTTATCAATAACCCGGACAGCTGTAGTTTGTTCTTCTTAATGTCTGGCACCTGAATAAACTGCGTTGCTGAGCCCACTCTTGACGATGATTGGTCGCGCAAGGCGGTACGTAACTGGTAAGCCCCGGCCTTCTTGATCGGAATTGACAGGCTGTAAGTGAAGCCATTGTTCAAGGCGCGCGCGAAACTCTCATCCTTGATTTTAACTGTCTGCGTATAACCAAACTGTTCGATCACTTGACCATTATCACCAAATGCAATGGCAATAAAGTCAAAGACTGTTTTGTGCACTCCATCCGGTTCTTTGGTGAACTCGAGGTCACGGGCATCAATATGCAACAAGGATCTCATCGTGGACCCTTGAACGTCATTTACGAAAAGAGAGGTCAATCTTAAGTGCACACCCGACGAAGTAAATGGAGACAGGAGAGCTCCAACAATTTGCTGTTGCGGTGTTTGAGCGGCAGCCACCGTTCTTGATTCATCACTCACTCCATAAAAACCGGTGCGCATCCGAACGTTGTATTTTCCCGCTCGTTTTACCTTTAACGAAATGTGATGAAACCTGGCTCGTCCGTTTACTCGATCAAATGTCGAATCATCCGGGCGATAACCAATCAGGTAGTAGCCTTCCTGATCTTCGATAACTTTCTTCAGACCTCCAAAGATGTCGTTGTTATTTTTGAACGTCAGTCCTCCAGTGCGATCAGACAGATAACTGAGACCGTCCTGGGAATCCATGAACGACGCTCTACGATCGCTCAATTGCTGTTCAACTTGTTGAGCCGTTAAGTTTGCCGTCGAGTCAGCGGCCGTCAGTCCCAAAGTCTGCAGACCACGCGGGTCAATTGCGTAAATGACAACCGCAGCTCGATTAGCAAGGTCGGTAAGGTTGCGGAGAGCGTAAAGAATGCGTGTGTTCGCCAGCGGATCGTTGCGGTTGAAGATCCGGAAACCTTCTGAGAACAGCACGATGGACTTCCTGCCCGGTAAATCTCGCAGGCCACGCACAACATAACTCAGCGCACCAAGCGTTCCGGTTGCGAAAACATCCTCCCGAAATTCATTGAGATCTGCCTCACTGTTCTGATCATTGTCGTCGTTGCTTCTGGTGGGTTCGCTTCCAAGTGGCGCGAACGCCCCTATACCTCCCCTCCCCAACGGGTTCCACTTAACTTTCTCCACAGCTGCATAAAGTTGCCGCTTGTCAGACGTAAATTGCTGTAACGCTCCGACGCCGCCCGCGGTTCGAATGATTGCTACGAGATCGCCGGGTTGTACTTGCTGGTCCACAAATTTCTTGAGGCTACTTCGAACGTAATAAGCGCTTTCGAACGAGAGTCCCAAATCATCAACGACGAGAGCGATGGTGCGTCGTACTTGTTCCGGTCGTAGTTTTACGGGTGGAGGGGGCGGAGCGTTTTTGTCGATCGCTTGTGGTGTGACTTCGCTACGCCTGGGGTCGAGAGTGATGTAGGAAAAGTTAGTAACCTTCTGGCTCTTTCCATCCTCGAGCATCTCAATTTCGTCGGGGCGCAGATCAGTTATTCGTTGCCCCTTCTTGTCAGTGACGACGGCGTCGATTTGGACCAGGTTCGTTGTAATCTTTACGACGTCGAGATCCTCGGGTGTGGGCTTTTGGGTTTCTGGCTTTGACTGTTGCGGCCGTGCCGGCGGTGAAGGTATTGGTTGCTGCGAAAGAGAAACTGTGACGCAATGAAGTCCAACAAGCAGAGCGGTAACGAACTTTCGCATGACGGGTCTCCAGCTGAGGTTGTACAGGGAGAGAATAGTTCTACGGATAACTCTGGAGTGCGCAGCCTGCTGCCGCTCTGTTACAGCGCTACTCGAGTCAACCCGAGCTAAAGCTTTGAGTACCCCTGTGACAAAGCGGCAGCAGGCTGCCGCACTCCAATGGACCAATACTAACGAGAACTCTTTGCAATTACCTTTTCGTAGAAGTCGATATACTGAGGAATGACGACGTCAGTTCGATATCGGCCAATAGCTGATTCACGAGCTCGCCTCCCCATTTTACGGCGCAGATCTTCGTTAGCTAACAATCGCACGGCATCGCTCGTCATTTTATCAATATCTCCTACAGCACTCAGAAATCCTGTTTCACCATCCGTGACTACTTCCGGAAGGCCACCCACATGGGAAGCAATAACAGGAACCTCGCAGGCCATAGCTTCCAGTGCTGCAAGACCAAATGACTCTTGCTCTGACGGTAATAGCAACACATCTGAGACTGACAGATAGTCCGCAATCCGCGGCTGTTTTCCGACAAACGAGCATCGATCAAAAATTCCAAGACAACGCGCACGATGCTCGCAGTTGGTACGTTCGCTGCCGTCGCCGACCATTACCAAACGCGCCCTTACCCCCTGGCGAAGCACTCCGGCAAATATCTCAACGCAGTCTACCGGTCTCTTCACAGGTCGAAAGTTGGAGACGTGCGCGAGCAAGGGTTCACCATTCGGCGACAACGAGTCTTTCAATGAGGCAACCGGTTTGCGCTGATAATCCGTCTGGCACACGAAATTGGGAATGACTGTGATCTCATCGAAATGAAACGTCTCGCGAGTCGCTTCTTTCAGGTAATTTGAAATCGCAGTTACGCCGTCTGACTGCTCGATTCCATAACGAGTAATTGGCAAATAGGAACGGTCAGCGCCAACGAGAGTAATGTCGGTGCCGTGAAGAGTAGTTACAACTGGAAGTCGCCGTTTTGGCTTAAGTGATTCCCTCGCCAGGATGGCACTGATTGAATGTGGAATCGCATAGTGGACGTGGAGCAGGTCGAGATTCTCTTCCTCAGCCACGGTCGCCATCTTGGTAGCCAATGCGAGTGTGTACGGCTGATGTTCGAATAATGGATACGACATCATTTCTACTTCGTGAAACCGAACATGTTCGTTAAGTTGAGTGAGTCGCGTTGGCAAGGCAGACGCAATGAAGTGCACGGTGTGACCGCGCTCAGCCAGCTCTTTGCCTAATTCAGAGCCTACAATGCCGCTACCACCATAAGTCGGATAAACGGTGATGCCGATGTTCATACTGGGTCTTCGGTCTTTGGCTTTTGGTCTTTGACCTTTGAACTTTGGACGCCAATCAGCATACTCGCGAAGAACCAAAGTCCAAAGACCAAAGACCTCAGGCCGTCAGACAAAAAAGTAGAGGCAGGCGACCCTCGCTATCGCCTGCCTCAATCTCAACTTGTCTCACCTTGTGAAGGGGGGCAAGTGAGGGCGGGAGTATAAGCGTCTCGGAGAAATTTAGCAATGCTTCTTGCAACTAAATCTTCCGTATTTATTTACAGCGTCTTAGAGCGAGCGACGGTCGTTAATTCTGCTGCTCGGCGCACCCTGCAGTTTGATTGGAAAATCGTTATAATGCTCGCGAAAATACTAAAGAAGTCAGGAAGCATAATGCCCAAGATCAGCGACATCCAGGAAACGCCAAATCCAAATGCGGTCAAGTTCATTCTGCGCGAGCCAGTCAGCAACGGTGTGGCACGCTCGTTCAGCTCATCCTCGCAGGCGGAAAACGATCAACTAGCCAAGTCTTTATTTGACGTTGGTCACGTCGTGTCTGTGTTCTACATGGATTCTATGGTGACGGTCGAGAAGGATGATGAGGGTGACTGGGATGAACTCTTGCCGGCACTCGCGGTACCCATTCGTGCAACTGAGTCAACAGGTCACTCCACCGCCGCTGCTGCGGCTGCCGCTGTCGGTGGTTCTCTTGCGGCTGTTGCCAGTGATGATCCGAGATTAGTGAAGATTAATGAAATTTTGGATGAAAGAGTTCGACCGGCTCTGATGGGCGACGGCGGCTACCTCGAGGTTCTGGCATTGACCGATCACACGCTCAGTATTCGATATCAAGGCGCTTGCGGAAGCTGCCCGAGTTCACTCACCGGCACCCTTATGGCGATTGAGGGAATGTTGAAACAGGAAGTAGATCCGGAACTGGAAGTGATTGCGGTCTAGGATTTTGGTCTTCGGTCTTTGGTTTTGAATCAAGATTTTTTACAACGATTCAAGATCCGAAGACCGACGGCCAAAGACCAAAGGCCAAATTTTTCTGGAACCTCACTCCTTCCTCAGACGTGTACACTCACTGGCTATATCCATCCTGTATCTGTCCGTCTACTTTAAGGAGTCCCACCATGCTTCGTCGGCAACTGCTTGCTGTCAGCGTCGTCACGTTGTGCTTAACCTCAGTCTTCGGTCAAGCTCAATCCAACAAATCCAAAAGCACTAAGTCCGCGAACGTAGAAATGGAGGATGAAGCTGCGCAACGTCGCACCATCGCAATCCAGCTCGTGACCACCCTGGCTGATGAAGCGCGCACGTTCAAGGATCAAACTCGGCGAGCTCGTGTTCAGGCACGCGCGGCAGATGTTCTTTGGGATACCGATCCTGATGGTTCACGTGAATTGTTTCGCCGTGCCTGGGATGCTGCAGCGCTGGTCGATGAAGAAACAGCCAGGGCACGCGCCGAGGAGCTCAAAAAGTCTGCCGGCGAACCCGTCGTTGTTCGCGGAGGTCCGGATCTAAGAACTGAGGTTCTACGACTTGCAGCAAAACGCGACCGAAAACTTGGTGAAGAGTTCCTGAAGATACTCGATGAAGCTACTCAGAAGGAACGCGATGAAGCAACGTCGGCCGCGCGGCGCAATGCGCTTAATGATCAGTTAGGCGCATCCAAGCGTCTACAACTCGCTCGGCGGCTAGTTCAGGATGGCGAGGTTGAACGCGCCATGGAATTTGCAGCCCCTGCGCTCGATAGGGTCAATATCGACGTAATCTTTTTTCTATCGGCCCTCCGGGAAAAAAATGCGCAAGCAGCCGACGGCGCCTTCAACAATTTGTTGGCGAGGGCTGCGGGCGATCCTTTGTCTGACGCCAACACGGTTTCCGGTCTGTCTTCGTATGTGTTAACCCCATTCTTGTATGTGACCTTTTCTGCTGACGGCGGTGCCAATCAAAATCGTGGGCGGGGGCCGACCCCTGCACCTGATATTCCTCCTGTTCTGCGCACGAGTTTTCTGCGAGTTGCCGCGCAAATTCTTATGCAGCCATCTCCAGCGCCAGAACAGGATCAGTCAAGCTCCGGAAGACTCGGAAAGTATTTGGTTATCAAACGACTGCTTCCGGTTTACGAACAGTATGATCCTGAACTCGCCTCTTCTCTGAGAACGCAAATGACGGCGTTGACTTCGTATGTTCCGAACGACTTCCAACAAGGACCAAACCGCGCCGTGACAGTTGGATTGCAACCCAACTCAGTCGAAGGTGATCCATATGAGCGCATGCAAGAGCGGCTCGACCACGCAAGCAACACAGATCTACGCGACGCGATTTATGCTGATTATGCCGTGGCGTTAACTGACAAAGGCGATCCGCGCGCGCGCGAATTGGTCGACAAGATCGAAAACGCCGACATGCGGAAGAACGTGAAGGCCTACACTGATTTTCAGTTGACTCAATTAGCCGTGCGAAACAAGGACGTAACAGAAGTCACCAGGCTTGCAAAGACTGGCGAGTTGACCAGCCTCCAGAAAGTTTGGGCCTTTACAACTGCCGCTCGGCTGGCAGCTGTCTCCGAAAGATCTCGCGCAAGTGATTTACTGGACGAGGCGCTTAACGAGAGCCGTCGAATTAGTGGCAGTAACCCCGACAAGGCGCGCGCGTTGACAGCAGTCGCGGCCGGATTCGCAGAAATTGATCCAGTGCGTAGTTGGGAAACTCTCAACGAAGTCATCAAAGCCGCGAACTCTGCTGACGCATTTACCGGTGAAGACAGTCAAATCTCATCCCGTTTACAAACGCCGCAAATGGTTGTCGCGACCAGTGCAACTGCGGAAGATTTCGATCTGCTTTCTGTGTTCCGCATTCTTTCACGAGCTGATCTTCTTCGAGCGATACAGGTTGCAAAGGGATTCTCGGGAGAAGCACCACGCGCGGTTGCGACTCTGGCCATCGCCCGGTCTGTGCTTGAGAAACGACCGCAATTGGCTTCCGGCGTAAACTGATTTGAGCTTTGAGCGTTGTGCTTTGTCTTCACTCCGGAGGAGTGCTGCTTTTGCACAAGCAGATAACTTAATGAAACGCAATGCTTCTCTGCGCAACCTCTGCGTCTCTGCGTTGTAGAATGTGCGCGCCCTATTTTTACCGCAGAGACGCATCAGAGAACGCAGACGTTGCGCAGAGAGTTTTTAAGAAGGAGGCCCAGTCTATAAACATCGCACTTCCTCCGGAGTGAGGGCAAAGCACAAAGCTCAAAGCACAAAACTCACGAATAGATATTCATCGGCCTCGTCAGTAGCGCCAGCGGGTCGTCAACGTTCAAAGCCTCTCGTACATAGAACGGTTCACCGGCCTTCACACCAATCAAAGAACCGAAGTACTCCATTCGCGACTGAATCTCTTCCAGAAAACCATGCTTGCTGATTCGAGTTGCAGGTTCGCTTGACTGCTCACTGTAAAATTGGGAACCGTAGGCTCTAATGGCCTGCATCTTCTCGTCAACGAAATCACTGACATCGACAATGAACGATGGGACGATTCGTCGTGAGAAGAGCGAGTGCATGATCGCCGGCATTGGAACAGCAGCGAGGCCTGCCTCTTCGTCGAAGCGAACCATCGTCGCAAGTCGTGCTGCCTGACGAACAATCACTGATGTGCTTGCGTGATCGGGATGCGGGTCGTCCTCGTGTGTCGTCAGCAACACCTTCGGTCTGTGTTTACGAATAACGCGGACGAGTGCTGTGCGCGCAGTTTCGCTCGGCCACACGTGCCCATCCGGTTGTTCGAGGTTTAGTCGTGCGTCCAGTTTGAGGATACGCGCCGCTTCGAGTGCCTCACTCGCCCTGATCTCGGGTGTACCTCGAGTACCCATTTCACCTTTGGTTACATCACACACACCGGTTCGATATCCCAAAGACTGCAACTTAAGAAGTGTACCCGACACAGATAACTCAGCGTCGTCAGGATGCGAAAAGACTGCGAGAACGTCCAGGTTGTTTTGGTTCGTAACCATTGATTGAGGGTTTAGCGTAAGGAGGGTCACCGGGTCAAGTGATTGCCGATTGTCGATTCCGATCGTTGAATGCAAGACGCAGTTGGATACCGCGAAGTGGTTACGACCCAAGCCCAGGGTTGCTGTCATTCTCCCCAACCTTTAGGTTCGGGTTCAGCGTTATTGGACTTGCGAACCATTTCAATGGTTTTTCTCGGCGTGGTGGAAGGCGCGAGATGCTGTTGAGCCGCTGTCCAGGTAAAACCATTAAAAATGGTTGTGAATTCTAGATGATGCTTAACCCCAACCTAAAGGTTGGGAAGAATGAGATGAAAGCCTGGGCTTGCGTCATAACCGCTTCGCGGTATCCAGCCAGGTCTTCAACAATCGGTAATCCTTTGACTCACAGCACGCGTTCGATTAGTTTTTATCCTTCCCCGCACTAATATCCAGGTCACAAGCCATGAAACTCATAGTTCTTGGTTCCGGAACTTCCGTCCCGCATCCGCAGCGAGCGAGCCCGGGCTTTTGGCTGGATGCGCAGGATCAGAAAGTGTTGCTTGATATCGGGCCTGACGTTCCGCATCGCATGGCGGAAGAAAAACTCGATTGGCCCGACATCGATGCGATTTGGATAAGTCATTTTCATTTGGATCACTTCGGCGGTCTTCCACCTTTTCTCTTTTCACTGCGCTGGGCAACTCAAGTGGCAGATCGAACCAAACCACTTCGGATAATTGGGCCCACTGGTTTGCACAACCTTCTGAAGACGATCAACGATGCGAATAACTATCGCCTGTGCACTCAGCGATTTCCTGTTGAAGTGACGGAGATCAAACCAGAGGAAGAGCTTGAGTTTGTGGGTGGCCTAATGGCGCAAACGATGAAGACACCGCATACAAAAGAAAGCCTGGCACTCCGTTTGACATCTTCGGACGGAAAGCGATTCGTTTACACCAGCGATACGGGATTTACTGCAGAACTTGGCGAGTTTGGAAAGGAAGCGGATGTGCTTCTGATGGAATGTTCTTTCAGGAGAAACAAACCTTTGCAGACGCATCTCGAGTTGACCGAAGCGATGGCTCTGGCGAAAAGGTGTGAGCCCGGCAAACTCGTGGTAACTCATCTCTATCCTGAATGGGATGAGTTTGATGTCGTCGCTGAATCAAAGAGACACTGGCAAGGCGAAGTGATTGAGGCGAAGGACGGCCTCGTAGTAACGATCTAGGAGGGTAGCTTTATGTGTTCAGCAGTTGTCGCAATGCTTCTTGTTTTAGTCTCAATCATTCCAACACAGGACAAAGGCTCCGGCAATGAACGCGATCGAGACGCGCATGCCAAAGAGAATTCGACTTTGTTTGAATCCGGTGAGGCCAACAAACTTCGCACACCACCCACGGCTGGTGCGTTTCGCGTCGTGTCCTACAACATTCGCTGGCGCAGTGGCGACGATCTTAAGAAACTCATTCAATTGTTTCGCGAGGATGCTGAAATCGGGAATGCTAACGTCCTTGCACTTCAGGAAGTCGATCGAAACAAGAAGCGCAGCGGAAAAACCAATACCGCGAGGCTACTCGCTGATGAGTTAGGTCTTTATTACGCCTGGGCAGCGCCTCCTCCCGCAAAACCAAATGAGGAGGAAGAAACCGGAGTTGCGCTTCTGAGCGTGCATCCACTGACGAAGATCAATCGTATCGTGCTGCCTAACGAAGGTCCGAATCATCGGCGGCGAGTTGCGCTTGGGGCGTCGATTCAAATGGGCGACCTGGAAGTGCGAGTCTATTCCGCACATGCGGAAACCCGTATATCGATGGAAAAGAAGCTCGAACAAATGAATGCACTTCTTCTCGACCTAAAACAGCACGCACCAAATTCACCGGCTGTGATTATGGGGGATCTAAACACGTGGCAACCCGGCGCCGGGCGCAAGACTATCAAGTTGTTTACGGATGCTGGTTTGACCACACCCTTTGGCAGTCAAAAAACTTTTTTGAGGACGATCTTCTTCGTGCCGATACATCTGAGACTCGACTGGATCTGGCTTCGAGGACTTGAACCGACTGGTTTTGGAATCGATCGCAAGATCACAATTTCGGATCATTTTCCGTTGTGGGCCACGCTTAAGATTAGCCACAGATGAACAAGGATTTGACGGATCATTTCTGATGCTTGCAAGTCCACTTGTTCGATCTGTGGATTCTGTGTTATCTGTGGCTAATCGGAACTTTTGTTGACCCAGTGCGTAAGAATCAGCTGGACCACGACAACTAATCACACAAATCTAAATATTCAGGAGCGAACTTTCTGCGTGCAGTGCGGGAACTGTAAACGAAATGTGAGCCGGTCACGAACTCGCTGCCCGGCATGTCAAACTAAAATGCCGGCCTGGTACATCACCACAACTCTTCTCGTGATCATTGCAATATATCTTGCATTTGTGATGCTGGAGCATGTCTTCTAGCTATCTGACGCCCCATTCCCACAAACCATATGCGATCTTTTTGTCGAGTGGTTTTCCTGCCTGCTTTAAGCTTAAGGCGATCTGACCGCGATGATGAGATTCGTGTGAAATCAAGTACCCGAGAAAAGCCGCCGCATGTGGTTTGAAGCCTTTTATCTTTTCCTCACCCTCGAGACTAGTTTCAAGTAATGTCGCGATCGCTTTGCCGGAGTCGACTAACGACGACTTAAGTACCGTTTTGTCGTGCGCTGCTTCCCCTTCGATTTTTTGCAGGCGCTTCAACAATTCGGGCGCCGCTGACTTTAACCACATCAGTCGCACATTGTGGATGTGAGCGAACTGCTCTCCAACACTGCGACCCTTCGAGGCTGAATGGCTGGCAAGAGAGCTCTTATCGATTGCGTCCAAGAGGTAAAGGTTGATGCGGTTGTGGATGTTCCAGGTGTCGACGAGTTGGTTTGACATTGGCTCACTCAATATAGGACCTACAGGACGTATCGGTCCTATTATTCTCAATTAGTGCACACTCACCACAATACTATTCACATTCAGCGAGTTTCCGGTCGCCTTTTGTAAATCAGCAATCGCCTTATTCAAATCTGTTTGAGCCTTCAACTCCAATCCCTTTGCAGTCGTCAATGAGTTCTGTCGCTCGAGCACGAGAAACACAGTTGATTGACCAGCATCCAGCTTTCTTTGTTCACTGGAAAACTGTTGTTCGTTCAACTCTCTCGTCGCCACCGCCGCACGCAGTCTTGTTTCGGCGCTGCGTACCGACTGCAAAGCATTACGAACTTCGACCTGAATCGTTTGTTGAAGCTGCTCACGTTGTGTGGCAAGACGTTGAGCCTCGACAAGCGATCTTCCAAGTTGAGCCTCTGCCGTTCGGTTTCGCAAAGGAAGGTTGATCTGAACTCCTACCTTAAAATTGTTGTAGCGGTTCGCAAAAAGGTTTTCGACCGACTGTGGGTAAGAACCAACCAGATTCGGTGAGAAGGTAGTGGCCGGTATTACAGGCAACGGCTCCAATTTCGCAAGTGCCGAGAGTTGGTCGACGCGATCTCTTACCAGCTGGCTTGATGCGGTAAATGGATTCCCGTCCGGCGAAACGATCGAACCTGCCAAACCGGTCGCACCATAACTGCCAATCAGATCGATAGCTGGTTTGGTCTGGTCCTTGTAATACCGTTGATCGATTTCGTTAATCTGACTCAGTACCTCTGATTGCTGAAGCTCGGGCCTATTCTCAACTGCCGTCTTTAAAGCATCTGTCAGCGAAACATCCGGCACGGTTAGATCTACCGAATCGATTGGAACGATTGAATCGGCCCAGATGTCTGCCACGTGGTCCTTTGCAATCAAATTCTTTAACGTGTTCTCAAATCGAGTGACATCCTCCAGCGCCGTGAAGACACCTTGCTCGTAGGTGGTTATCTGCGATTCGGAAGAAACCAGATCGATCGGGGCTAGCTGACCCTCATTCACAAGCCGGCGATTGTGTTCGAGTTGAGTTTTGGCTACTGCCACCGCGTCTCTTTGCACCTGCAAACTGCGTAAGGCAAAAACAAGGTCCCAATATGCCCGCTGCACACTGGTAATCGTTTCAATAGCGCGCTGGCGAAATTGTGCATCTGTTAACGAAAGGTTCTTCTTCCCAATCTCGATTTGACGTCGGGCACTGTCAAACTTCAAGCCACGCATCAACGGCTGCGTGTAGCTGAAGGTAATGGAACTCGGATATTGTGGGCTTAGCGCGGTGAACGAACTGTTGTTTGTCAGTCTTACGGACGAGAAGTCGAAGTGATAGCTGCCTCCGAACTTCGAGGTCAAACCTTCCAGACGTGCAGTTCCCGTGTAATCGCTTTGAATTGTTGATCCGTTCTGGCCACCGCTGAGAAAACTCGAGATTGGGCTCTTGACGCGTTCGTAAAATGCTGTCGTGCTGAACTTCGGATCGTAAATTCCGTGAGCGCCTAAGAGATCAAACTCGGCAATCTTTACGTTCTCGCGCGCTACCTCAATGTCCTTGTTGTTTTCGAGCGCCATCGATAACGCTTCACGCAACGAGAGTGGGTGTTGACGATCCATGTCAACGCCTACGCGTCTCAATTCCGGCAAAGGCTTATGCTGACCGCGATAGTCCGGTGCCACTGAAGGAATTTGAAGCTGCTTCAAATCATCAGGCGCCGGTGTTGGCGTTCCCTGCTGACCCTGAACACCATTGACACTCAACAGCGCCGCAATAGACAGGAGGATTCGCGCGAGAAAAATCGCGTTTCGTTTTGAATTCAGTTGGTGCATGTGGTTTTTTTAATGCTTGGAAATTGAACCTATGACTGACGCCGTTGCACTGACTGCGCGACGTCTGACCCTTCCAAAGAGTCGATGGAACAGGGTGTTGATTTGACTCCAAACATGACTCCTCGCGAGATCGTCGAACAACGAATAAAAAACGGGAACAGCAACCAGTGTTAACAACAAACAGAGTGACTGACCACCAACGACCAGCACGCCAATAGACCGATTAGTTCCCGAACCAGGACCAGAAGAAATAGTTAATGGCAACATGCCGGCAACCAGCGCGATCGTTGTCATGAGAATTGGACGTAGCCGATCTCGATTGGCACGGATAATCGCTTCGAGACGTTCCATGCCTCGCTCGCGCAACTGGTTGGTGTGATCTATCTGAAGAATGGCATTCTTCTTAACCACGCCGAATAGGAGAAGCAGACCAAGTCCAGAGAAAATGTTCACCGTTTGACCAGTCATTAACAACGACACGATGCCAAACGGAATTGCGAGCGGCAGAGTCAACAGAATCGTTACGGGGTGAATGAATGACTCAAACTGCGCTGCCAGGACCATGTACATGAAGATAAACGACAGTATGAAAGCCAGCATGAAATAGTAGCCGGCGCGTCCAAGTTCTTTCGATCGACCCGCCAATCCAGTGTGATAAGCCGGATCCAGATTTATCCCCTTAGCAAACTCATTCATCTTCTGAATGACAGCAGCCTGCGAGCCACCGGGCTTCACGTTCGCAAGTAACGTCACTTGTCGCTGGCGATTTAAGCGGTCAATGGCCGACGGACCAGTTCCCTCTTCGAAGTGAACGAGGTTATCGAGGCTTACCCATCCGATTTTGGAAGATGAAACGATCATCTTCTGCAAGCCCTGGATGCTTGTGCGGTATTCACCGGTGGCGCGAACTCTTACATCGTACTGATCCGTGCCGGCGTTGAAAGTTGAGACTTTCTGACCGGCAACCAGAGTATTCAGCGCCTGTGCGATGTCGCCCACTCTGACGCCGAGATCTGCGGCCCGTTGGCGATCGATGACGACACGAACCTCGGGCTTTCCGGTTATCAACGTTGAATCGACGTCGACCACATCAGGAATGGTTTTTAACTTTGCCAGTAAGGCATCTGAGTATTGCGTTAGCTTGGTGAGATCTGGCCCTCCGATAACGTACTGAATGTCCGCGTTTCGAAAACCGCCACCCGAGATTGCTGCAACCTGCTGAACGCTGGTGCGCAGTTGGCCCTGATACTGCTTGATATAATTCGCTAAAACGTCAGAGCGCGCTTGAGTCATCAGTTGTTGCTGCGTCACTCTTCGTTCTTCAATCGGCGTCAACTTCACGTAGATCGAGGCGACATTGACCTGTTCCTGCTGACCACCACCAATTGTCGTAAGCGTGTCAGTAACGCCTGACAGCTTTCGTAGATCAGTGCTGATCCGCTCTGCCAGTGTTGATGTAGCTGCGAGCGTTGACCCTTCGGGCGCGCGCACAGTGATCTCGAACTGCGCCTGATCGTCGACGGGCAGGAAGTTCTTACCGACAAACATGAACAACGGAACAATGCTGATGATCACAAGCAGACATGCCAGCACTACAACCCAACGATGAGCCATCGACCAGGTCAGCAATTTCGTGTAGGTGCGATCGATTGGACGATAGAAGCGAGATTCTTTGGAACCATGGTCAGCTGGTTCGGTGTGTTTCTCGAAAGCTCTTTCACGATCGTCGTCACTTCGTTTAATCAAACGAGCTGCAAGCATCGGGGTCAATGTGAATGACACCAGCAGCGAGACCGCAATTGCGAAGGACGAAGTCAAACCAAATGACGACATGAACCGGCCAACGATGCCACCCATGAATCCAACGGGGAGAAACACAGCGAGGAGCGACAAGGTCGTCGCCATAACCGCCAGCCCAATTTCTTTAGTGCCGTCGATAGCCGCCTGGAACGGTGGAACACCTTTTTCTTCAACGAATCTGAAGATGTTTTCCAGAACGACGATGGCATCGTCGATAACGATGCCGACCATCAAAGTCAAAGCCAGCATCGTGATCTGATTCAGCGTGAAGCCCATCGCCGCCATCAGACCAAATGTGGCAATCAATGAAGTCGGAATCGCCAAACCAGCGATTACTGTTGAGCGAAAACTCCAGAGAAAAATAAAAACTACGATCGCTGCCAGAATGCTGCCCTCGATTAAGTGCGTTTGGATGGCTTCAATCGACGCCTTAATGAAGATAGATTGGTCGCCCACCACCTCCGTTTTGAAGCCGGGCGGCAGCGTTGCCGCGATCTCTTTGAGTCGTTCCTTGACTGCATCGGCAATTGCAACTGTGTTTTGACCAGACTGTTTCGAAACAACCAAAGTAACCGCAGGCAATCCATTCAAGCGCGCTTCTGTTCGAGGTTCTTCGGCGGCGTCTTCAGCGTAACCAACATCGCTTAGTTTGACTGAATAGGTCCCTCGATTTGCTACGACGAGATCATTGAACTGCGCCGGTTCTACAATTCGACCCATCGTTCGCACAGTTAGTTCGCGCGTACCTTCATCGACGCGACCGCCAGGCAACTCAAGATTTTGAGCGCGGACCGCGTCGGCAACTTGAGAGACAGTGACGTTGAAAGCTCTTAGCTTGTCTGGGTCAACCCAAATCTCGATTTCACGTGTACGTCCACCGATGATTTGCACATCGCCCACACCATTGATTGATTCGATCTGCTGTTTGATCCTCTTGTCAGCAATATCTGTAACTTCACGCAATGAACGAGGGGCGGAAACCGCAATGCGGACAACAGGGGCCGCATCCGTATCCAACTTTTGAACTATTGGTTGTTCGGCTGTGACAGGTAAGTCGTTGACAATCAGATCAACTTTGTTTCGCACTTCCTGAGCAGCAACGTTAGGGTCCTTTTCAAGTAAGAAAGTAATGAAAACCTGCGAAACACCTTCGACTGACGTCGAACGTAGTTCATCGATACCGGAGATCGTATTGACTGCGCCTTCAACCTTGTCAGTGATTTCGGTTTCGACCTCCTGAGGTGATGCGCCACGGTTAACGACAGTTACAGTGATCGTCGGCAGATCGATCTTCGGAAAAAGATCGACACCGAGCGACTTGTAGGAAAACAATCCGACGACGGTGAGGCTCAAAATGAGCATCGTCGCAAAAACCGGACGACGTACGCAGATTTCAGCTAGCTTTTGCATTTTGAAAAACGGCCTTTGGTTTTGGGTCTTTGATCTTTGAGACTCCGAACCTTGTTGGGCTCACAGACCAAAGACCCAAGGCCAAAGACCTAACCCCGCACTGGAACTCCATCAGCTAATTGCTCAAGATTGCTGGTGGCGACCTTCTCATCGGCGGTGACACCCGACTTCAGCTGGATCAAATCGCCTTCGGTGACACCAAGCTGCACCAGGCGCTGCTCGGCGTGGCCGTCTTTAATCACAAAAACTCGACTCACACCTGCATCTGTCATGACAGCTTTCGCGGGAACCAAAACAGCCGGGACAGGTCTTGGCTGTAGAATACGTACAGTTGCGAACTGTCCCGGCTTTAGGGCACCGCTGGCGTTATCGATCTCCGCCTCAACAGTTAATGTTCGTGAATTCGTTGTAACGCTGGGAGCAATGCGAGCGATGTGGCCACTGAAACTCTTATCCGGCCACGCGCTCGTGGTTGCAGAGACACTTTGTCCGACATGTACTTCTGGAATCGCTTGTTCAGGAATGTCGATCCGAACCCGAAGCGGATTGGTTCGAACGATGGTCGCCACTTTCTGTGTTGGTGAAACGTACTCGCCCAAATCGGCAGTGCGTTCTGAAACAAAACCGTCGATGGGTGCCGGAATTACTGCATAAGAAAGACTCTTTCGTGCGAGTGCCAGTTGGGCTTCGGCGTTGGCGACGTTAGTGCGCGCGACCTCCACGGCCGCGTAGTTCTGTCTGGCCTGGGCTACCGCCGAATCGTACTGCTCCTTGAGTTGGTCGCGCTGTGCTCGCTGCTGATCGTAAAATGATCGGGAAACGTCACCCGACTCGATCAGTTTCTCGGCTCGCTTGAGATTTTTCTCCGCAAGATCATAAGCGACCTTTGCTGCCGCAACCTCAGCCACGCGCGTCGGCTCAAATGATTGCCCACTACGCAAACCAATCTTTTCTTCAGCTTGCCTTACTGCAGCTTTAGCTTGTTCGTTCTGGGCCTGCGCTTGATTAACTCGGAGCTTCAACTCCGTGTCGTCTAACTTGACCAACATTTGTCCGCGTCTTACGGCGCTCCCGATATCGACCCCAACCTCCACGACTTTCCCGGCGGTTTGCGGTGCTACATCGGTTTGCTCGTCGCCAGCCAAACTTCCGGTGGCCTCAACGAAGGCCGGTAAGTCTCGCCGGATTGCTGCGGCCGTTGTTACATCGACGACTTTCGGTGTCGCCGTGGCCTCTTCTTTCCGGACATTTGCTTTTGAGCCACCGCATGACTCCATAACTCCGACCACCACGGCCAGGAGAACAATCAGCAGCGCAAGTTTTAGCGGTGCGGGGAATCGCATTATTTTCGGTATTCCTTGAACTCGGTTACTGAACTATTGTTCGGTTGAACGACGCGTCGCCGTTTCCGATTTCGACACCTGATTGGTTATTCCCTTGAGTAGGATGTCGGTGAAGTGTTTAGCGGCGCTCTCGTTGGAGATGTTCAACAAGCGTCGCTTAGGATCCCAAAGGTTGTTGTTCAAAGAATGGTGCATGACCATACCAATGAACGCTCGCACAACGATCGCAGGGTCCATTTCGACGAACGCACCGTCACGCTGCCTTTGACGTATGTAGCCACCGAGGAATTCGTAAACGCGAAGTACGAACTGATCGAAAAACATTTGGGCGAGCTCGTGTTTCTCGAGGGCTGAATGTAGCAGTAGCCTTTGAAATGCCGGGTCATCCTGGTGATGCTCAAGCGCACCGAGGGCAAGGCCTTCAAAGACGCCCCGGTCGTCTTTGTTAGTGATAGCGTCCGCAACCATTTCGGCCGGTTCAAACTTGCCACCTGAGGAACAAGCCTTATGGTCAAGAATCGCGGCGTACAGTTCTTCTTTCGTCGCGAAGTGGCGAAATACCATTGCCTCCGAAACGCCGGCTGCCTGGGCAATTTCTCTGGTTGTAGTGCCTCGAAAACCTCTCTCCGAAAAGACTCCCATGGCCACAGCGACGATTTGATGGCGACGTTCTTCGCCAGCCATGCGAGCACCACTTGTCCCCGAACCGTTACTTGCCGTTGTTAGATGTCTACTCAATCGGTCAAACCCCACCCTCTTTTAACAAAGTAAGTACTTACTTACCACCTGGAAAGAGGACTGTCAAGCGAGCGACTGTTGGCGGAAGGTTAGGGGTGGTCTCCGTGTCGCCGCGGCTCGTTGGAGTGCAAGCCCCTTATTAACCGCAGAGACACAGAGAACGCAGAGGCGCAGAGATACGCTCCCAGCGCTGAAATTGTACGGATAGCGATCTTGCTTTGAGGCGCTTGTATTTTTTCACAACAAGAACTCCGCGT
The DNA here is from genome assembly GCA_036522415.1 of Pyrinomonadaceae bacterium. Lineage (GTDB taxonomy): Bacteria > Acidobacteriota > Blastocatellia > Pyrinomonadales > Pyrinomonadaceae > PSRF01. Next base: position 75,909 of record DATDFV010000079.1, read on the forward strand.
TGATCGTTTCAACATTCGTGAGATACGCCGATTTTGTCGCTAACAAACGCGGCGTACAGTCGGCACGTTTATTGCTGAAAATTTTGGAAAGGTTCTACATCGAAAAGAGGAGATTTCGAAATGCCAGACAATGGAAGCATCACCGAAAGCACAACAGGAACAGGAACAGGAACCGGTACTGCCCTGTCGCAAACTGCGCAGGATTATGGTCAGAAGATCTCAGAAGTAGCGTCGCAGGCAAAAGACTACGTGAGTGAAACGGTTTCAGTAGTCGGCGAAAAAATCAAAGACTTGCAGAACGCCGATCTCGGAGAGTTAGCCGAGAACGCGAAAGACTACGCACGAAAAAATCCAGGTCAGGCACTACTGATATCGGCCGGTGTGGGCCTTTTGTTGGGTCTAATCATTCGCGGCCGAAGATGATTCGGACGTTCAATTCGAGCGAGGGGAGAACGATCATGGCGGCTACCAAGGCAGCACTGGTTAAAACAAATGACGTGAATTCGCGAAGCGAGCTTGAACAACTCCCAACGTTGTTCAGCAGACTCGGCGACGACGTGATGCAACTGGTGAATTCGCAGCTTGCATTGTTGAAAGTCGAACTAAAAGAGGAGGCGAACACGTTTGCGCGGGGGGCAATCATGATTGCCGTTGGAGCCGCCATAGGTGGGATTGGTTTCGCGTTGCTCAATGTCGCGGTTGCACTAGGCGTCTCAACATTGTTTGCGCGAGCCAATCTCAGTCAGCCGGCTAGTTACGCACTGGGCTTTGTAGCAACTGGTGTGTTTTACCTGCTCGTTGGCGGCATCTTGATAGCACTCATGAAAGGACGCCTTGCCAAACAGCAGTTGGTGCCGGAAAGGACAGTAGCGGAACTGAGAAAGGATAAGCAATGGCTGAAGAACGAACTCTAGGGTTGGCTCGGGCGCAGGAAACTTCTTCTGCTGAGGACCCTTCGAAGGAGGAACTTCAGCGAAGGATGAATCAGGCCCGCGATTCGATTTCAAATACAGTCACGGAAATAAAGGAAACGGTGGCAAATCAAGTGCAAGCAGTAAAGGACACACTGGATTGGCGCGAACAGTTTAAGAAACGACCGGTGGCGTGGAGTGTGGGTGCAGCTGGTACCGGCTTCGCCCTGGGTTGGTGTCTCGCAGCTTTCTTCAGTGGAGAAGATCGGGAGGAAGTTCTCGACTTCTATTCTCCAAACTCAAGAAGCTACGCCGCCCAACCAATACTTGGCGCACCGCCAGAAACTAGTGCCGCAAAAGAGGCTGAGAATGGTCATGAGGAAGGACCGAGTCTGTTGCAACGATTCACTCACACTCCTGCATTCGGTCGAGTCAAAGCCGAAGCAGGGAATGTAGGCGATGCAATTGTTCAGGAACTTGGAAAGACCGCCAAACAAGTGGTGCTGCCAGCATTGATGGCTTCACTCAAAAACTTTCTTGGTGATCACTTACCTAAATCCTCAATGCAGCAGCGTTCGGCTTCCATGAGTAACGAGCAAACGTCACCTACGAGTGAAAGATCCTCGTATCAGCCCAACCTCGAACGTAAATAACATTCGCTTCGGTTCCCGCGGTTCGAACTCGATGTCGTAGATCAGGCACCGGGTTCGATCCGCGGGTCTTTCTGTCAAATAATCTGCTAGCGCGCAAGCATTGGCGATGCCCTTATTGCGGGACCTATATTGAGTGCGGAATCACTCTTCATCCCGCTAAGATATCTTTGCGTCAGCGCGCATCGCGGGATAGACTTCCGCTGCTTCCTCGAAGCTTACAAGCCAAACTTGAAAGGGGGATTAATGCTCGCGTTGCTCCAAGTCTCACCATTCAGAGGTGTACTCAACGTCGTCGGCTTATCTCTTGCCCTCTCAGTGATAGCGTCATCATCCTTCACTGTCAGGGCCCAGAATGACCCGGATCGAGATCGAGCCTTCCAACTTTACAAAGACGCCAAATATGTAGAAGCGTTGCCACTTTTCGAAAAGCTGGCTGTTGCGCATCCCCAAGATCGCGCTGTAATCGAGACTCTCGGATTGCTCGTCTACACGCAAAGTGCTTACCTGAAAACCCCAGAGGAGCGTAAGCAAGCTCGCAAACGTGGCCGAGAGATTCTTTTGCAAGCGCAGAATTTGGGCTCTAACGGTCCGCTCTTGCTCGCGCTGCTTCAAGGTATTCCGGCGGATGGTGGAGAAGATGGGAGTTTCTCACCTCAAAAGGAAGTGGATGAGGCTATGAAGGAGGGAGAAGCGGCTTTTGCCAAAGGAGAATTTTCAACGGCGCTGGACATGTATCAGCGGGCTTTGCTTCTCGATCCTAAACTGTATGAGGCCGCGCTTTTTATTGGAGACGTCTACTTTAAGTCAGCCGATCAGGTAAAAGCGGGTGACTGGTTCGCGCGCGCTGTTGCCATCAATCCGGATCGCGAAACTGCATATCGCTATTGGGGCGACGCGCTTATGAAACAAGGTCGCGTAACTGAGGCTGGTGACAAGTTTGTCGAGGCGTACATTGCAGAACCCTACAGTCGTTTAGCAAGGGCTGGCTTTATTAACTGGGGAACGAAAGTCAATATTGAACTTGCCCATCCTCGCGTCGACATCCCCACCAGTGTTAAATCACAACAGAACGGGAGCACCAGTATTACCCTCGATCCAAACGCACTCAAGAACGACGATAAGAGCGGTTCCGGTGCGGCCTGGGTGATGTACGGACTAGTGCGCGCAAGTTGGTCGGGCGGTGAATTCGCGAAACAGTACCCAAATGAAAAGGCTTACCGCCATAGTCTGAAGGAAGAAGTGGCGGCATTTCGAGCGGCATTGAAAGTCGTGGCGGAAACTAAGAATGCCGATCCCAGCAAGATTGATCCTTCACTCCAGAGGCTCGCGAAACTCGATAAAGAAGGATTGCTGGAACCATTTATTCTGCTCGCAATGCCGGACGAAGGTATATCGAAGGACTTCCCGGCCTATAGGACCGATAACGTCGGAAAGCTGCGAAAGTATGTAATGGAATATGTTTTGACAGGTGGCGCCGGAAAAAACCAATAGGACCTATAGGTCATATAGGTCCTATTCGACAGGCGATCAAACGATTTTTATCGCGCTCCAGGCGCTGGTTTTCGCGGCAGCTTTTCGTCACGCATGGCAGTGTTGTAAACAAACGCCGCCATGATCGTAGCTGCCTGCTTCATATCGTCGCCCTGGATTCGATCAAAAACATCCTGATTTGAATGATGGGTTCTCGTGTCGTATTCGATCTCATCTTGAATGAACTGGAAACCCGGTAGTCCGATGCGATCAAACGAAAGGTGATCGGTTCCTCCGGTGTTCGAGATCGATAAAGTCGTCGCTCCCATATCCTTGAATGGAGCAAGCCAGTCGCGGAAGAGCGGACGAATGGTTTCATTACCCTGAAGGTAAACTCCGCGGATCTTTCCAGTGCCGTTATCAAGATTGAAGTAACCACTGAGTTTTTCCCATTCAGCCTTTTTCACAAGGACCATTGGCGCGTTGTTTTGACCTTGAGGAGCATTGTTCGCCCCCGCTCCGTTTCCGCCTCCCATTCCTGACCCATTTCCAGAGCCGCTGGTGACTGACGATGTGGCAGCCGGCTGAAGACTGCCGAAATGTTCAGTGACGTAATTACGTGAGCCTAACAGTCCTTCTTCTTCGCCACTCCATAATGCGATGCGAATGGTTCGTCGCGGTTTCAGCCCAAGTGCCTGAATTATCCTGACCGCTTCCATCGCAACTGAAACACCTGCGCCATTATCTGTAGCGCCGGTTCCCGAATGCCACGAATCCATGTGCCCACCAAGCATGACGATCTCGTCCTTGAGATCTGTACCCGGAATCTCGGCCACTGTGTTGTAGCTCATCAGGTCATCGTCCTTGAAAGCTACCGCGAGATCGACAGTCATTTTTACCGGTTCACCGGCTTGAATCATCCGAACGATGCGGTTGTATTGTTCCACGGCAAGTACGAGTTGCGGTGTTACTTTGGGCGCACTTTTATCGTAGACCGGTGTTCCACCGCCGAACGGTGGCGCAGGCGTGTTTGGGTCTCTTGGAGGCGCTGGTACTGACGCAGATTGGACGAAGATCGTTCCGCCATCTCCGCGACTCGGATCGATCAACAACGCAGCGTTCTCCTGTTGAAAGAAGCGGAGTTTGGTATTAGCGAACTCGAATGCTGCTCGAATGGCGCCGCCAAAGTTGCCGCGATTGTTACCACCCGCGCGCGGTTCCGGCGCGTCAGCGAGGGCGAGCAGAGCTTTTTCATCGAGTCGTTTTCCCTGGGCGTCGAAGTGTGCAGGAACTTCCCGCATCGGCGCGGTAAGAACGATCTTCCCATTGAGTTTGCCTTTGTACTGCTCGAGGTCGGCTTCGGTCTTGGCGTCGATGTAAATAACGTCGGACGTAATCGGTGCTGCGAAACCGGGAGACCAGGCTTTGGGATACGCAATCAACGGAATTGCCTGCGGTTCGATGACTTGAGCTGAGAATCTTTTTAGGCTCCAACCGCGCCCGAAAGGTCCCCATGCTTCAAGATGCGCATTTTGCAATCCCCATTTCGTCAACTGATCCCGTGTCCACTCGTTTGCTCGTTTCATGTTTGGCGAAGCAGTAAGACGAGGTCCGATCACATCGGTGAGATAGCTCAGAGTCTGCATGACCTGTGAACGATTCATTCCTTCATCTTTAATTTTCTGAATTGGGTCGTTCGGGTCAGGCTGAGGTTGTGGTGACGCTCCGGCGGGATTCTGCGCCAGTAGAGTCCCGGGCGAGGCAAGTAAGATAATGAGCAATACGACTGCTGAAAAACGCCGTAGTGGCATGGTGGTTCTCCTCAAGTTTTATGTTTGACCGCGTGGATAAAAATTCAATGGAATGGATTGGACGGCTAATACTGCACCGGAGACAAAACGGTTGCAAGTCGGGAAGAGAGGGTTGAGGTAATAGGTCCTATCGGTCGTATAGGTCCTATTGATTATCTAGCTGAATCACGAACCGGCGTCTTCGGCTTAGCAATTACGTTGGCACTTTCATCAGATCGATATCCGCAGTCTTCATTGGCACAGTATCGGAACGTTCCCGCCTTCTTCGTTGTCTTTTCCAGCAGGAATGGCGCATTGCACTGCGGACATGTTTCCAAAACTGGTTTGTCCCAGTAGACGATGTTGCACTTCGGATATTCCGAACACCCGTAGAACGCCTTGCCGCGTCGTGATTTCTTAACAACGATCTCGCCTTTACAACCTGGGCGGGGACACGACACACCCACTGTTTCCTGTTTGATGTATTTGCACTTTGGGTAATTCGAACAAGATACGAACTCACCAAATCTTCCCACGCGTTTTACCAACTGGGCGCCATCGACTGGGCACTTCTCATCCAAAGGAACCGGAGGGGGCGCTGCAACACCGCTCTTCCCAATCTTCCTTATATTTCGACACTCCGGATAACCAGTGCACCCCAGGAATGGACCAAACCGCCCGCGCTTCATCTGCATTGGCTTACCGCACAATTCACAAGCTTCCGGCTCCGTTTCCTCGCTTGCTGTCGCAGTGACCTCCGCGCCGTTGCCATCAGAACTTGCTGGTGTTTCGGCGTCACGTGTTGCCTCGCAATTCAAGCACTTCAGATAAGGACCAAAGCGCCCCCACTTTTGAACCATTCCTGGCGTGTTGCACTTCAAACAAACTTCATCGGTGGGGACGTTCTTTTCCTTTATTTCCTTGATGTAATCTTTGAACTTATCAAGGTCGCCTTCAAACTTGTCGTAGAACTCGCGGAGTGCCTTCGTCCATTTGATTTTGCCTTCTTCGATCTCGTCGAGCTCTTCTTCCATTCGCGCGGTGTAGCTTTCATTAAACAGATCATCGAACCCGCCATCGATAAGCAGGTCATTTACAGTTTTGCCGAGCGCAGTTGGATGAAAGCGCGACTGAATCTTTTCGACGTACTCACGTTCCTGAATCGTCGACATGATCGCAGCGTAAGTCGAAGGACGGCCGATGCCCTTTTCTTCGAGTGCCTTTACCAGAGTAGCTTCAGTGTAGCGCGGCGGAGGTTCGGTGAAATGTTGCTCCGGCGTCACTGAATTAAGCTTTAAAGTCTCGCCTTTCTGAACCTGCGGCAGACTCCGTTCCTCTTCATCGTCTTCGGCCTTTTCGTCGCGCCCTTCCTGATAAATCTTCAGAAAGCCGTCAAACTTCTGAACGGACCCAGTTGCTCTAAACAACAGACGACCTGCCTGAATGTCGATCGTCGTTTGATCAAAGATTGCAGATGTCATTTGCGACGCGACAAACCGCTGCCAGATCAAACGATAGAGTTTCAATTCTTCAGGCTTGAGATATTTCGCGAGTGAGTCGGGAGTTCTAATAACTTCAGTCGGCCGAATCGCTTCGTGCGCGTCCTGGGCATCTTTCTTTGAACGATAGTGAACCGCGTTCGCAGGCAAATAATCTTTGCCGTACTGCTTTGTGATCAAGTCGCGAACTTCCTTCAATGCTGCATCGGAGACTCTCGTCGAATCCGTACGCATATAAGTGATCAGACCCACCGAGCCTTCGTCGCCAAGTTCGACACCTTCATACAACTTCTGCGCAATCATCATCGTCCTCTTCACTGGGAACCCGAGTTTGCGCGAAGCTTCTTGTTGGAGTTTCGAAGTAATGAATGGTGGAACCGGATTGCGTTTGCGTTCTTTGGTAGTTACATCGCTGACAACGAACGTTTGTTTGCCTGCCTCGGCAGCGATGTCGTCAGCCTTCGCCTGATCGCTGATTACAATTTCGTTCTTCTTTAAATCCTGATCGAATCCACTTGTCTTGACCGTTTGATCGTCAACCTTGAAGAGACGTGAATCAAACGCCGGCGGTAACTTCGAACTCAGATTGGCAGCGATCGTCCAATATTCAGTCTTAACAAATTGCTCGATCTCACGTTCGCGTTCGACCACCATTCTTAACGCAACTGACTGAACGCGTCCGGCGCTGAGGCGACCACCAATCGTACGGCAAAGAAGCGGAGAGACTTTATAACCAACGAGTCGATCGAGTACGCGTCGTGCTTGTTGGGCATCGACAAGATTTTCATCAATCTTGCGCGGATGTTCGAATGCTTCATTGACAGCGCGCTTCGTGATTTCGTTGAACATCACCCGAAACGCGGGCTTCGCGGGTTTCTTAGGGACGATCTCCTCGGCAAGATGTTGGCAAATCGCTTCACCTTCACGATCAGGGTCAGCAGCAAGAAAGATTGCATCTGCTTCTTTTGCGGCTTTCTTAAGTTCAGAAACGATCTTCTTGTTATTACGCTTCTTTGAGTCAGGAATTAGCTCGTATGTGGGTTCGAAATTATGTTCGACGTCTACGCCGAGACCTTTGGATGGCAGATCCTTAATGTGGCCTATCGAAGCCTTAACCAGATAGTCCTTGCCGAGATATTTATTTATTGTCTTCGCCTTCGCCGGCGATTCAACGATTACAAGATTCTTGGCCATCAAAATGTTTCCAATTTCCGATTTCCAATTTCCAATTGCCCGAATGTCCGTCGAGCTTTAGTTTGTCGTGCGTGGATTTCAGATCCCGCGGTGATTTGATAAGGCGTCAGAACCTCGCTTCGACAAACTAAAGTTCGTCGGACACTCGCGCAATCGGAAATTGGCAATGTCTCACAGTTTCCTAACAAAGCATCGACCTGGTAATGCTCGTATCAGTTCCCGCATTTCAAGCGACAACAGCGCCGCTGTTAGATCTGACATTCCCAGCCGCGACTTATCAACTAAAACATCGATGTGGACCGGGCTGTCGGGAGTCAAAAGCCGAAAAACCGAAGTTTCACCTCTTGATAACCCGTCGGGCACAAACGATAGCTTGTCAGCCAGCGAATTCCCTTTCTTTTCATCAAAGGGTGGCGGCAACAAGCGCGCTGCAATCTGCGGCGGTAACTCTGTCGCTATGTCCTGCCACTGCTGCACCAATTTCGCGCCCGCTCCTTTTATAAGGTAATTGGTGCCAAAAGAATTTCGCGAGGTGATGTTGCCCGGAACAGCAAATACTTCACGATTCTGTTCCATCGCCAGTCGCGCCGTTATCAAAGATCCCGAATATTCCGAAGCCTCGACTACCACAACCCCAAGGCTCAAACCGCTAATGATGCGGTTACGGTACGGAAAGTTTTCCGGTATGGGTGGCGTCCCCAGGGGAAACTGGCTGACCAGCGCGCCACCTTTATCAAGGATTTCAGCTGCCAGCCTCTTATGGTCCCGGGGATAGGCCTCGTCTATCCCTGTTCCTAACACTGCCACTGTTCGCCCATTCGCTTCAAGTGCTCCTCGATGCGCGGCTGCATCGATACCACGGGCAAAGCCTGAAATAACGGTCACGCCACGCTGCGCCAAATCGCGCGACAACATTAGCGCGGCGTTCTGACCATAGGTGGAACACTTGCGTGAACCAACAACGCCAACGCACGGTTGATCCCAACACTCTGACCACGCGCCTTTGACATAGAGAACGATAGGCGGGTCGTAAATCTCACGTAAGGATGAGGGATAAACCCCGTCGTCAAGCAAGAGGATGTCGCCGCCGAGTTTTCTGACTGTTGCAATCTCTGCTTCCGCACGTGGTCGCAAATCACGAGCGATGATGCTGTCGACAGCTTCCGGAACAAGTCGCAACCGTTCCAGGTCAGCACGAGTTGCACTGTAGACCGCTTCGGCTGATCCAAAGCGCTCCAGCAGTTTGGCAGCGGCGCGAGGTCCGATGCCTGGCGTCATATTCAGCTCAACCCAATCTGTAATCATGTGAGGTTTCCTTTGAGTCTCGCTTTGCGAGCGATTCTTCGATACAAAGATCAAAATTACTAAATGCCCATATTCGATATGCGTCTGTCTTGTCGTGACGTCACCAGCGAAGCCCAGGGATCACAGGTTTTTTGATAACGCGCGCTCGGTTGGTGGCGTCACGACAAGCTAAAGCATATCGAACACTTTTGGCGGAGGCGTGTAGGAATCGAACCTACCTGAGCCCGCTCTCACGGTCTCACTAACGGTTTTGAAGACCGCGCCATTCACCAGAACAGATTCGCCTCCACTCGAGGTCAACAGCCTCAGCGCTCAATCTGTCGGTTGCTCGGAGGCCTGAAACCCTACGCGCCAAAGGCCGGGACTGTCAAGCTGTGGGATTTCAGATTTAAGATTTCAGATTTCCGCTTGGGTTCGTCAGAAATAGGTCCTATAGGTCAAATAGGTCCTATTCGTTTCGGCGATTTGACCTCCCTCAACTTCCACCCTTATCATTCGAACGAACGTTCGAACGCTCTAAGGCATCAAATCGAGGCTGGAATGATTAATTTTCAAACGTCACCTGAACAATATCACCATTGGAAACTCAAGATTGACGGCGCGGTCGCCACACTTTCCATGGATGTCCAGGAAGATGAGACTCTGAACGAAGGCTACAAACTCAAGCTCAACTCTTATGATCTTGGCGTCGATATCGAGCTGGCGGATGCTATCCAACGGATTCGGTTCGAACATCCAGAGGTTCGTGTAGTCGTACTGACGAGTCTTAAGCCCCGAATATTTTGCGCCGGCGCCAACATCTACATGCTTGGCACATCCTCTCACGCTTTCAAAGTTAACTTCTGCAAGTTCACCAATGAAACGCGCTGTGCGATCGAGGATGATTCAGCGCATTCGGGTCGCCGTTACATCGCAGCCTTGAACGGTACCGCCTCGGGCGGCGGCTACGAACTCGCAATTGCATGTGACGAAATCTACCTGGTTGACGACGGCAACTCAGCAGTTTCACTGCCTGAAGTTCCTCTGCTCGGAGTTCTACCGGGTACGGGCGGTCTCACGCGATTGGTCGACAAACGAAAGATCAGAAAGGACCGAGCGGACGTCTTCTCTACTCTCGCCGAAGGACTCAAAGGCAAGCGCGCGAAAGAGTGGGGATTGATTGATGACACTTTTCCAACGAGTAAGTTTCACGAGTCAGTGAATGGACGGGTCGACGAGATCCTCTCATCCCCAAATGATCGTGCAACAGGTGTCGGGATCAAACTGAATCCAATCGATGTCGAAGTCAGTGATCAAGCACTTGAGTACAAATATGTGATGCTGACTTTTCATCGTGAGCAACGTTACGCAGACCTAACTCTTCGTGGTCCAGAGAGTGTTCCACAATTGTCAATAGAAGAGATTGAACAAGCCGGAGACAGCTTCTGGCCTTTGCAGGCATATCGCGAACTCGATCACGCGTTGCTACATTTACGCTTCAATGAGCCTGAAATTGGTCTCGTTTGCCTGCGCACCGAGGGCGAAGCGAACCATGTCATCGCGGTTGATGAGAACCTCGTCACCCATAAGGATCATTGGTTGGTTCGCGAAATCATTCTTTACATGGGCCGTGTGTTGCGACGATTAGACCTGACTGCCAAGAGCTTCTTTTCAATCATCGAGCCAGGTAGTTCCTTCGCTGGAAATTTATTGGAGGTCGTTCTCGCGTCCGACCGGAGTTACATGCTGAACGACCCCCATCAGGAAGTTGAGATCAAGACGAGTGCGTTCAATGCTGGTGCTTTACCGATGAGTAATGGATTAACGCGCCTACAGTCTCGTTTCCTCGCAGAGCCGGAGAAGATCGAAGACATTCTCACGCGCACAGGACCATTCGACACGGAGGCGGCTGAAGAAGCGGGTCTGATTACTTTCGCACCTGACGATCTCGATTGGGAAGATGAGATTCGACTGGCGATTGAAGAACGGACGTCTTTATCGCCTGATGCATTGACGGGAATGGAAGCGTCGTTGAGGTTCGCCGGACCAGAGACGATGGACACGAAGATTTACGGACGTTTGACCGCATGGCAAAACTGGATCTTCCAACGACCAAATGCGGTTGGTGAGCATGGCGCTTTAACGAATTACGGAAAACCGACAAAGGCACAATTTGACTACAAACGAACCTAGGATTGTTCTTTGTACTTTGTTCTTTGTGGTCAACGCGCGAGGTTCAAAGACACAAAGCACAAAGAACAAAGTAGGAAGCTCAAAGCTAAAAAGGTCACAAAATGGATTTATACGCACGCATTCCTAACAACGTAAATCTCGAGAACGACAAAAAGCTGCAACGCGCGCTTGAGAAGTGGTTGCCAAACTATATCGACTGGTGGCGCGAAATGGGTCCCGACGGCTTCCAGGAAAAAGACGTTTGGCTGCGCACGGCGATTGACGTCGGATCCGAAGGCTGGGCCCACTTCGACTACGTGAAGATGCCCGAATATCGTTGGGGCATTTTTCTTGAGCCGGCCCAACCTGACGCAAAGGTCGGATTCGGCGATAACTACGGGCGCCCTGCTTATCAGGAAGTGCCGGGTGAGTTCCGCAACGCGTTGCGGCGCATCATCGTTACTCAAGGCGATACCGAACCCGCTTCCGTCGAACAACAACGACAGCTCGGCAAAACCTGCCCGTCGCTCTACGACATGCGCAACCTTTTTCAGGTGAACGTCGAAGAGGGCAGGCACCTTTGGGCCATGGTCTATTTGCTTCACGGTTACTTCGGACGCGACGGTCGCGACGAAGCAGACGCGTTGTTGGAAAGACGCAGTGGTAATCCGGACAAGCCTCGAATACTCGAAGCGTTCAATCAACCGTGTGACGACTGGCTCAACTTCTACGCCTTCACGATGTTTACCGACCGCGATGGCAAGTATCAGTTGTCCGCTTTGGCCGAATCGGGTTTCGAACCGCTCGCACGAACATGCAAGTTTATGTTGACTGAAGAAGCGCATCACATGTTCGTTGGCGACACTGGACTTGGCCGAGTGGTCCGCCGCACAGCGGAATTGATGAAGCAAGGCGAAAACGTCCGCGACCTTGGCGGTATTCCACTTGAGATTATTCAGAGGTACATCAACTTCTGGTTTAGTTACTCGCTCGATCTCTTCGGTGGTGAGATCAGTTCAAACTCTGCTGACTTTTTTGCGGCCGGGCTCAAGGGCCGCTTCAAAGAACAGGATCAATACACAGAACACACAGCAGCCAACCAGTCGTTCACCATGACTGTTGTCGAGGACGGACAGTTAAAATCCAGAGAAGTTCCTTTGCGGAATGCATTGAATGAAGTCCTGCGCAATGAATACGTCAAGGATTGTGAAAAGGGCCTGGCGCGTTGGAACAAGATTTTGCACGAGGCAGGGCTGACTGTGCGTTTGTTTTTACCGAATCCCCGCTTTCATCGACATGTTGGCGAATATGCTGGTCACGATTTTGATATCAAGGGCAATTTGATTTCGAAAGCAGAGTTCGAGAGTCACAACTCGGAATGGCTGCCAACGCTTGAGGATCGCGAATACGTTCGCAGCTTAATGCATCCGGTTGTTGAACCTGGAAAGATTGCGAACTGGATCGCACCACCCGCAGCGGGGATTAAAGGAAAGCCGTTTGAGTTTGAGTATGTGAGGCTCTGAAGTGAAGTTAATAGGACCTATTGGACCTATTGGACCTATTCTTGACAACCTGAAATGATGACGAAAACCGCTCCAGATTTTTCCCGCTACGATCAAAAGCTCGAATTCATTCTTCGCAGCGCGGCGCAAATCTTCGCCGACAAGAGTTATCACTCAACCTCGATGCGCGATATCGCTCGTGTCACCAACGTCAGCCTGGCTGGTCTCTATCACTACTGCAAGTCGAAGGAAGAACTTCTGTTCCTGATCCAGGACAATTGCTTCGGTCGCGTGCTGGAACGGTTGGAAGAACGGCTTCGCGACGTCACTGACCCAGTAGAGAAATTGAGAATCTTTATCGAGAACCACTTGTCGTTCTTCGCAGCAAATATGGCCGAGATGAAAGTGCTATCGCACGAGTCACAATCACTGCAAGGCGATCTGCGTCAACACGTCTCCGGCAAGAAAGACAAGTACACTAAACTCGCGACTCGCATACTCCGTGAGGTTCACGATGGTTCCGGAGTTAATCTCACCGTTGCAACCTACGCGCTATTTGGAATGATGAATTGGATTTACAACTGGTACGACCCGAAGGGTAGATTAAAGGTCCACGATCTCGCGCAGAATCTAACCCAGCTATTTCTCGAGGGATTTGCACCTGGCAGCAGCTTCGAAGTATCTGACAAGTTTCCTCGCCAACAACCCGAAAACCTGAGCGTTTGGCGAGGAGCAAGTCGTCCGCAAGAGAAACCTATTCGATAGTCACCTTTTCCATCTTCACTTCACTCGTGGGTCGATCATTTCTATCCGTTGCGCTTGTCGCAATCGCGTTCACGATGTCCTGTCCCTCAGTTACACGTCCAAAAATTGTGTAGCTCGGCGGCAATGGATAATCCACATGCATGATAAAGAATTGCGAGCCGTTCGTGTTTGGTCCGGCATTGGCCATCGCCATGGTTCCTGCTTTGTACCCCCGTTGATAGACCTCGGATTTGGGATTGATCTCATCATTGAAGCGTCCACCCCAGGCTGACTCGCCTCCTCGTCCGGTTCCGGTTGGGTCGCCACCCTGAATCATGAAACCCTTGATTACGCGGTGAAAGATAATGCCATCGTAGTAACCACGCTGGGCCAGCGTGATGAAATTCTCTGTTGTCTTTGGGGCATCACTCTCCAGAAGCTCTACTCGAATCGTGCCCTTGTTTGTTTCAATTACTGCGGTTCTATTTGCCATCATGTCTCCTTAGTGTTTGTGCTTAGTCGGATGCGTCGAATAGGACCTGTATGACCTATTGGCCTATCCGAGTTCTAAGCTCCAAGTACAAATCGTTCAATCGCCAGAGCTACTCCATCTTCATCATTCGACGCGGTCGGGTAAAGGCCGGGAGTCTGACGCAGTTCAAGCGGCGCGTTAGACATCACTACTCCTGTGCCTGCCAGGAGCAACATTTCGAGATCGTTGTAATTGTCACCAATCGCGAGAATGTCTGCTGGTGGTACATCCAGTTCTGCCGCAGCCGCCGAGACACCAGCACCCTTCGAAGCTGATGGGTTTAGAACATCCAACAGCGAGAAGTCCTGCTCGAGATACTTTGTGCACAATATCTTTACGCGATCGCGCAAACGATCCTGAAGCACGTCTGACAGCTTGTCCATCTGTGCACAGCGACCCGAGAACGCGAGATGAACTGGTTCGTGATCCATATAAGTTTCGAGCGACTCGACTTGTCGCACAGCTTCGGCGCCTTCCTGTTCACCATGGATACGTCGAGCCCAGGCAACGTACTTATGGACGGCAGAATTCTCACCACTCAAATGATCAAACACTAGTATGCCCAAACCATCATAATCATCACTCAACAACGCGTCGGCTCCAGCCTCACGACCGATACGTAACGCGTCTCGCGCAGCAGCCAGCGGCAATGGCAACACCGCGACCGTCTCAAGAGTACGTGCGTGTTTTGTCAGGGCTCCATTATGAGCAATCAGCGGCACGTCTAACCCCAGTTCCAATGCGATTGGCCGAGAATCGCGAAAGCGCCGGCCTGTAACGACGGCCACATGAACTCCGCGTTCACGAACGCGATCGATTGTCTTTCGATTACGTTCAGAAATTTCTCCACGATGATTCAGCAGAGTTCCATCTAAATCGAGCGCCACAAGTTGTATCGGCATAAAGATGCCAAGTTAGATGAATGCCAGACGAAAAGCAAAAGCATGTCCGACGAACTTTAAAGTTTGTCGTTCGTTGCCCAGCGCTGCCTCAAGAACTCGAGGGTCAAGATTCCGACACGCGACAAACTAAAGTTCGTGGGACATTTCACTTTTAGTTTCCTGTGCCCACTGCTTGGTGATATTATGCGCGCCCCCGTAATCCGAAAAAGAAAGATCACATTAGTCTTGTCTAGGAGGAGTCCGATGAGAAGGAGAGTATTGATTTCTCTTTTGGTGTTGGCTGTGCTGTCGATATCAACGCTGGTTCTTGCCCAGGGCGGTTTCAAGAGAATCAGCGAGTTACTAACTGGTTACGAAGAAACAACGTCAGTCTCGACCACCGGCAGTGGCACATTCACTGCGCGTATCAGTAATGATGAGTCGCGAATTGACTGGGAGCTCAGTTACTCCGACCTCGAAGGCGCTGTGCAGCAGGCTCATATCCACTTTGGACAAAAGAGCACTATGGGTCCCATCAGCGTGTTCCTTTGTACTAACCTGGGCAATGGTCCGGCAGGGACGCAACCATGTCCGGCGCCTCCAGCCACCATCTCCGGTACCATCACGGCGGCGGATGTTACTAATTTGGCAAATGAGCGTGGAATCTCAGCCGGAGAACTGGATGAATTGCTCAAGGCGATGCGTGCCGGCGCCACGTACGTAAATGTTCACAGCACGAGGTGGCCACAAGGCGAAATCCGTAGTCAGATTGACGGTAACTCTGGACACGACCACTGATCTTTGGCGTGCGGTGGCCTGCCAGCGCTTTGTTATAGCGGGCGATCGAAGGTTAGCTGTAACAAAGCGGTGGCAGGCCACCGCACTCCAAAATGATCTTATCCAACTGCAAAGCTTTTACTGCGTTTCAAGCAAACGTCCGACACAGATCCCGCCACACTGTTCGTTCGTCTACTTAACTTCACCTTCGTTTCAAACTACGTAACAGAGTCGTGTCTGTTGCATACTGTAGTTGCGTTTAATCACACCTAAGGATCTCAAACTACATGAACGTTACTCATCTCGAATGCGCCCTCTGTGGTCTAAGACACGAGGCACACAGGTTGCTCAACCTATGTCGCGAATGTGGTAAGCCGCTCCTTGTTCGTTACGATTTGGATCGCGCTAAACAGTCTTTGACAAAAGAATCTTTGATCGGCCGGCGTTCGGATTTGTGGCGATATCGCGAGGTTCTGCCAGTTGCAGACGACGCCAATATCGTCACTCTCGGAGAAGGTTGGACACCCCTGTTACGTGCGGATCGTTTGGGCCACTCCGTCGGAATCGTGGACCTTTACATTAAAGACGAAGGTCAAAACCCGACGCAGAGTTTCAAAGCGCGCGGAATGGCAACGGCCGTCTCGATGGCAAAGGAACTCGGCGCGAGCAAGCTTGCGGTTCCCTCGGCGGGTAATGCCGCAGGAGCTTTGGCTGCTTACGCCGCACGGGGTGGACTTGACTGCTTCATCTTCATGCCTCGCGACACACCGCTTGCAAATGTAGTCGAGTGTGAACAGACCGGCGCGCACGTCACGTTAATGGAAGGTCTGATTACCGACTGCGGAGCAGAAGTTGGTCGACGTAAAGAAGCCGAAGGTTGGTTCGATGTTTCAACATTGAAGGAACCTTATCGAGTTGAGGGCAAAAAGACGCTTGGTTACGAATTGGCCGAGCAACTGAATTGGGAACTGCCTGACGTGATTTTCTATCCAACCGGAGGCGGCACCGGCCTGATTGGAATGTGGAAGGCCTTCGACGAAATGGAACAGATGGGTTGGATCGGATCGAGGCGGCCGCGAATGGTGACGGTTCAGGCGACCGGGTGTGCTCCGATTGTTCGCGCATTCGAAGAAGGCAAACGATTCGCAGATGAATTCCCAAATGCTGCGACCACTGCATCCGGATTGAGAGTACCTAAAGCGATTGGTGACTTTCTGATCCTCGATGCCTTACGAGCCTCGGGTGGTACTGCTATCGCTGTGACTGACGACGAGCTCATTGAAGCAACCAGGGAAATAGGTGCCAGTGAAGGAATTTTTTGCGCTCCGGAGGGGGCTGCTTGTCTCCCGGCACTTAAGAAATTGATATCTGCGGGCAACGTCAAA
>DATDFV010000080.1:0-8739 GCA_036522415.1 Pyrinomonadaceae bacterium
TCTGGCGGGAAATGTACGAGCTCTCAAGCAGGACGAACTTCTCGCTCGTTTGTTGGAGCACGCCATCGCCGCTGAAATTGTCGACTCCTCGTTCGGTATCAAACAGTTTCAGAATCTTTTTGAAGTTTTCAAGAGCAACAACCGGGCATTCCAGACTTATTCCCCGCGCACATATCCCGACCGGGTACAGCTTTTCATCGCCGGCGACAAGCCTGCGAGTGTCGCTGAATACCAGGTGAAGGGTTGGAGTGAATTGGCTGCTGAAGTGGAAACGCATGTTATCCCCGGCGATCACTACACCATCCTCCGAAATCCCAACGTCGAGAAGTTAGCTGAAGAATTGAGCGCCAGCATGGAGTTGACAATATGATTATCGATATTCACTGTCACATAGCCAGCGAAAGAGTTTTACCGCCAAAATTTTTCGAGGGATGGTCACAGACTATCAGCGCGAGTTTGGGCTATGCATCTGCATCAGGGCAGGAGCAGAGAGTTAAAGCTCTGCTGCGCGAATTGAATGAGGATCCACAGTGCACAAAGCTGCTTCAGGAAATGGATCTGGCGGGGATCGATCTGGCGGTCCTGTTGGTCATCGACTTCGGTATCGTCTACAAGAACCTACCACTCACCATCGAAGAGCTTCACCTCGAACACAAGAAAGTAATCGACCGCTCTGATCGGTTTATCGCGTTCTCGAGCGTCGATCCACGACGTGGTAAGGAAGGTGTTGAACTGTTCGAAAAGGCGGTCAGTGAGTGGGGGTTCAGAGGATTGAAGGTCTACTCGCCGTGCGGGTTTTCTCCAAGTGATAAGAGAATGTTTCCGTACTATGAGATTTGTAGTCAGAGACGATTGCCCGTACTGACGCATGTTGGACCATCGTCAGCGTCGTTGTCGTTCAAACGTTCGAATCCTCTCGGCGTTGATGATGCCGCGCTAAATTTTCCGAAGGTCAATTTCATACTGGGCCATGCGGGCGTGACGTTATATCGGCAAGCGGCGTTGATGGCGCAGTATCGCCCGAACATTTATCTCGATCTCTCGGGATTTCAGGGCGAGTTGCAGCAGGGTCAGTTCAAGAAAATTCTCAAACATCACCTCTCGAGGAAGGTCGTCAGCAGACTCCTCTTTGGAACTGATTGGCCCATTCACAGGTTTTGGGGTGGGCAGGCCAAGTGGGTTAACGAGCTCAAGGCGTACGAGTCTGAGGGCCTCATCACGCAGGACGACCTGCAAAACATCATGTCGAACAACGCGAAGCGAATCCTATTCGCCGGCGAAGTTTAGCGTCCCTGAGCGCCAACGGCGCGAAATATGAAAGCCAGGGGCAAGCGCGAAGCGCGTCGCCCCTGGTAATAAACCAACCTACCGACATGAGCCCTGAAAGGGCGTAATACGATGGCGATTATTTCGGCCCTTCAGGCCTCAACATTTACTTAGTGTGCGTAACCAGGGGCGACGCGCTCCGCGCTTGCCCCTGGCTATCATATTCCGCGCCTTCGGCGCTCGAAGCTCGGTTTCTATCGCGCGTTTGACGCTCTCACAGGCTTTCAGATATCGCGCGTTTGACGCTCTCACCGGCTTTCAGATGTCGCGCGTTTGGCGCTCTCACTGGCTTTCATATTTCGCGCCTTTGGCGCTCTCGCTTAAGGAGATCAAACAAATGGAGTTGAACGGAAATCAACAAGCGGCCAGGCAGATACTGGTGAACCTCTGTACCAAGAACCTTAACTCTCAAGAGATCACGGGTGACATGTCGATTAACAACGACCTCGGAATCGACTCGTTGCAGTTCATCAGGTTGATTCTCGAAGTCGAGGTCAACGCCGGAGCCAACATCTTCAACGTGCAAAATATTCCGGAAATCAAAACAGTCAACGACTTGTACGAAGTTCTGAGTAACTGAGGAGTGATTATGAGAAACCAGGGCAAACCAATTTACGTCCTTGGAACACACCTTTCGCACGATGGTTCGGCGTGTCTCCTTAAAGATGGCCGCATCTGTGTCGCCATCGAGAAAGAACGAATTACGCGACGCAAGCATGCCGGTGGCAACGATACAGACGCCATCAAATACTGTCTCGATCTCGAAGGAATCAGTGTTCGCGATCTCGACCTGGTCGTGCAGAACGCAAACTTCGGCATGGTCGAACAGGGCAACTCATGGTGGGGTGGTCCAAGAGTATTCGATGAGAACGTTCCGATGGTAACGATCTCTCATCACCTCGCTCACGCCTACAGCGCAATCGGAACTGCACCGTTTGATGAGATGACTGTTCTGACGATCGACGGTTGCGGAAACAGTATGGATGACTGCATCGACGTGGACCAGGGTGTCGCCTTGGAAAATCCGCCGGCTCACCTCAGACACTTGTATTTTGAGAAAGACAGTTACTACCAGTTCGCCGGCAACAAGCTCACGACGGTTGTCAAAGATTTTTCCGAGTGGGGCACGGGCATCAAGGGCTACCCGATGCATCCCACGACTACTCGTCATTCGATCGGCGGGCTTTACCTCGCCGCAAGCATGTACGTGTTCAGTGGTTTTGAGGATCCGGGAAAGCTGATGGGCCTGGCGCCGTACGGAAGGGCCGGAGTCTACGATTTCCCGATGTTTGATCTGAAAGACGGCCGTGCATTCGTTCGCTACGACTGGATGAGCGAGTTCAAGAAACCTTGTCACAGTTGGACGGAGCTCAAAGCAAACTTTCAGTACTACGCCGACATCGCCTACTGGGTGCAGAAAGAAGTCGAGCGCGCGATTCTTTATGTGATCAACGCCCGATACGACGCATGTCCGTCGGAGAATCTCGCTTACACCGGCGGTGTGGCGCTGAACGCGGTTGCCAACGCGCGCATCATCAAAGAAACAAAATTCAAGAATCTCTACATTCAGCCCGCTGCCGCCGACAACGGCCTCGCGCTCGGATGTGCCTACTACGGCTGGATGGAAGTCCTCAAGAAAGAACGCGTCAAACACAGCGGCTCGATGTATCTCGGAAAGAGCTACGCAACCGTCGCTGACGTGCTGCCGAAATACAAAGGAAAAGTGCGGGGCGCACCGGCTTCCGATTACATCGCGCAGACCGCGAAACTCTTGGCCGAAGGAAAAACCATTGGTTGGTTCCAGGACGGAGCTGAGTTTGGTCCAAGAGCGTTGGGACATCGCAGTATTCTCGCCGATCCGCGGAAAGCGGAGATGCGTGATTTCATCAACTCGCGGATCAAGTTTCGCGAAGACTTTCGTCCTTTCGCTCCTTCGGTGCTGGAAGAAGATTGCTCAGTCTATTTTGATTGTGACTACGACAGTCCGTACATGATCCTGGTCGCGCAGGTGAGGCCTGAGTGGCGTGAAAAGATGCCGAGCGTTATCCACCGCGACAACTCGGCCCGCATCCAGACGGTCAACAAATCAATCTCGCCCAAGTATTACGAACTGCTGCAAGCCTTCAAAGAGATCTCCGGGATTTCTGTGTTGCTCAACACGTCGTTCAATCGAAAAGGCATGCCTATTGTCGAAACTCCCGAACAGGCCATCGATTTCTTCCTCGACTGCGAGCTCGATGTGCTCGTGTTGGACAACTACATCATCCATAAAGAAGAGTTTCAGGTTCGCCAGGAAGTGCCTCTCACAAAACTTTTCACGGAGGATCTCCAGGGTGCGCTTCAGCGCAACTCTGTGGAAGCGCGAAAGCTCGGTGGCGTTTACCAGATCAACATCTCCGGAGTCAGATCCTGGACCATCGACCTCTCCAAAGAAACACCGTCGGTAGTCGAAGGACGATCGAATGTGCGCACCCCAACCACCATCAGCATCGAGGAGTCAGACTTCAACGCGCTTCTCACAGACCCGGAAAATGAGAGTGTCAAACTGTTCCGGTCCGGGAAAATTCAAGTTGAAGGCAATCCCGTTGGCGCGATGAATGTCCCGAAGCTTTTCGGGTTCAAATGAACGATCCGTTACCCACCCATGCCCCAAAGAAAAGTAGGGAGGACACGATGAATTCAGAAAACGATCAGATCTTCGACGCAATCGGAGTGGGCATTGGCCCGTTCAATCTCAGCGCGGCTGCGCTCTTGCAACCCGTCAAAGAAATCAGGAGCAAGTTCTATGACCAGGCAAAGTCGTTCGTGTGGCATCCGGGCCTGTTGTTTCCGGAAGCGACTATTCAGCTCTCTTTTCTGAAGGATTTGGTTACTCTCGCCGATCCCACGAGTCCTTACTCTTTCCTCTCCTTCTTATTCGCGCAGCGGCGGCTGTATCGATTCATCAACGCCGACTTTAGCCGTGTGACTCGAATGGAATTCAACCAGTATCTCCAGTGGGTCTGCTCTCTACTTCCTAACCTGGAATTCGATCGGTCTGTGGTGGCTATCTCTCACGACGACGAGTCGCTGATGGTCCATTTCGAAGATGAAGTTGTGAGAACCAGGAACATCATTCTGGGAACGGGTCTGACTAACGTGGTGCCGGATTGTGCACGTCCCTATGTTGGTCCGAAAGTTTTTCATGCGTGCGACTACATGAAACGCAACAGCTTGACCAAGGGGCAGCGAGTGGCGGTGGTGGGTGGCGGCCAGACAGGCGCGGAGATTGTCTTTCACCTTTTATCCAATCGTGACGTCATGCCTGCACGGTTATCATGGATTTCGCGACGTCCGAATTTCCTGCCACTCGACGAGTCACCGTTCACTAACGAACTCTTCACTCCTCATTACAGTGACTACTTTTTCAGGCTGGAGCCCGAAGAGAAGAAAGTACTACTTGGTGAGCAAAAGCTGGCGAGTGACGGAATATCCCCTGACCTTCTGCAAAGAATTTGTCGCCTCTTTTATGAGATGGAGTTCTTGAACGGAGCGGGCCGCGTGTATGCGCTCTACCCCAATCACGAGATGATGGACATGAACCCCAACTCCGACGGCTATACCATCACGATCAAGGACAGGCTGAAGGACAGAAACGACACGATGGACGTGGACATCGTGATCTTGTGTACAGGCGCACAGTACCGGCGGCCAGCGTTTCTCGATCCGATGATGGGCAAACTGAACTGGGGAACAGAGGGGTATTCGATTCGTGAAGACTACTCGATCGAATGGGATGGTCCAAGTGACCTTAACATCTACATGCAAAACGGCGCGAAGCACACTCGCGGCGTGGCCGATCCCAACCTCAGTTTGATGGCCTGGCGCAGCGCCACGATCATCAACAGCATGGCGAAACGGGAAGTCTACGATATCAAGATGAGCAGTTGCGTCTTCGATATGCTGCATGTGAACTTAGAGGAGCTCGCATTATTATGATTACCGGGACCTTACCTAAAGTAACTTTATTGGATTCATTTGCGTGTGGGCTCGGCGTGTGGGCCAACATGATTGATCTGGAACGTGAGAATGCGTCAGTGGCTCCTTTCAGCGCTGCGCGCTTTACGGTCGAGCCGGGATGCACTTCGGACGTGGACAGTCATCCCATGCACGAAATCTGGATGATCGCCGCCGGCGAGGGATTGTTAACCTACGACGATCGACAAGTGCGAATCGGGCCGTCCGAAGTTCTCTACTTCGAGCCTCCAAAACCACACTTCGTAAAAAACGACGGTATCGAAACCATGGTCGTCTTCTCAGTCTGGTGGAACAACTGAAACCCACAGATTAGCTTTGAGCGCCAAAGGCGCGAAATATGATAGCCAGGGGCAAGCGCGAAGCGCGTCGCCCCTGGATACGTACGCCAAAATAAAGATTGAGGCCTGAAGGGCCGCAATAGACGCCACCGTATTACGCCCTTTTCAGGGCTCATGTGATTTTCCGAAAAACTGATCCAGGGGCGACGCGCTTCGCTTCGCTCGTGCTTGCCCTGGCTATCATATCTCGCGCCTTCGGCGCTTCCGCCTAAGAGGTCACTTTTGAGGCAAGAACCTTCAAGCCAGTTCGATCTGGCAGTGATCGGTGTTGGCATTATCGGCGCAACAACCGCTTACCTTGCTCATCAGAAGTGGCCGAACTGGCGCCTGCTTCTGGTCGATCGCTCATTCGTTGCCGGCGGGGCTACTTACTATTCCGCGGGGCTCGATATTCCTTACGGCCGAACAGCTTCACAACAGCGATACTCTCGGATGAGCACACGCATTTACCGCAAGCTGTCTCTCGCGATGCCGGACCTGCCGATTTACCAGATTCCTTTTTTCGGCGTTGTCGGAAAGAAAACAGTGGACGAGGTTTGCTCGAAATTCACGACTCGGAATGTCCGCGTTGCGACGCGACAGGAAGAGGATCAACTGCGACACACATATCCGGATCTCGTGATCGCAGAGGATCAGCTGTTGTTAACGGGATGCACGGCTCAATACAGTTTCCCTGCAGCCGTCGCGTCGAGACTCGTGGGCCAATTAACGAACAAGGGATTTGCTAAGTGTTGGGAAGGTGTGGAGATTGAAAACGTCCACAACCAGGACGGCGGATTTATCCTGTCCACCAGCGATGGCCGCACGGTCTCGGCGCGACACGTCGTAAATGCAACTGGTCCATGGTTGTTGAATGGACCAGGCGCCGGCTTTGCCAAAGACGAAGGCGTCAGAATTAAAAAGATCGTGGCGCTTCACGCCAGCCGTCGCGCGCTTCCGAACGATCCAGTGCTTTGTTTTCTTGATGACGACGCTTTCATTCTCCCAATCTCTCAGCGCCAGGAATGGCTCTTCAGCTTCACTGCTCAGGAGTGGGATGTTCCACCGGAAATTACGCGGCTAAAGATCACGAGTGACGATCGCGACTTAGCTTTTTCCATTCTCCATCGTTACTGCCCATCGATCATTCCCTTATGTCATGGCGGTCGCGTGTTCTGCGATGGCTACAGTTGTGACCGAGTACCGCTCGTCGCCCAGGTTCCAGGAATGCCCAACTACGTTATGGCCGGAGCTTGTTCCGGCTCAGGATATCGTCTGGCGCCTGGCATCGCTATCGAAGCACTGAAACAACTCTCCTAAAGATTCATCGGCTTTTACTAGAAAGGAAATCTCCATGAAAAAGGTATTGATTTCTTCACCTCCGCCAACGGCGAACGGCGATCTCCATGTGGGCCATCTTTCAGGACCATTTCTGAGAGCTGACATTCTTACTCGTTATCTAAAAATGCGTGATGTTGAAGTGTATAACCTCTGCGGCACTGACGAGCACCAGAGTTACGTGGCATACAGAGCGGAGCAACTCGGACTAACACCTAACGAAACAGTTGATCGGTTTAGCGATGCAATCCGGAGAACAATGGATGCGGCGAGGATCGAAGTCGATGTTTATCTGCGCCCGAGTCAATCGACCGGCCACGTCAGGTTGACGCAAGGAATTTTCGCGAGTCTCTATGCGCACGGCACGTTTATCACAAAAGAAGATCCAGCGCTGTACTGTGAAAACTGTGACCAGTATCTTTTTGAAGTTTATGTTTGCGGCGGATGCCCGCATTGCGGCAACGCGACGTGCGGCAATGCCTGTGAAATGTGCGGCAAACCAAATGACTGCACGGATTTGATAAATCCCGTTTGCAATCGCTGCAAGAGCACACCAACGACTCGCCCGGCCAGCCGCCTGTACTTTCCACTCAGCGCTTACGAACAACAACTGCGAGGCTACTACGAGTCAGTGCAGATGAACTCGCACTTGCGAACTCTCTGCGAGCAGATGATTGAAGACGGATTGCCTGACGTTCCCATGAGCTATCCTTCGAACTGGGGAATTCCCGTTCCGATCGCCGGCTTTGGAGATCAACGCATCAATGTGTGGTTCGAAGTCGGCGCCGGCTTGCTTGCGGCAACGCATGTGTTGAGCAAGAAACTCGGCATGAGGGACGGCTGGTCGCAGCTCTGGCATTCGAATGATACGGAGGTTGTAACCTTCTGCGGTTTTGATAATGGTTTCTACTACGCGATGTTGATTCCCGCGATCTTCATGGCGTACGACTCGCAAATAAAATTGCAAAAAGCATTTTTGATCAATGAATTCTACCGACTCGACGGATTGAAGTTTTCGACCAGCAGGGATCATGCGATCTGGGGACGTCAACTGTTGAATCGTGCCTCCGCTGATACCGTTCGATTTTATCTTGCGTTGACTGGTCCGGAGACGGAGCAGACCAACTTCACGATGGAGGAGTTTGAAGAGACAGTTCAGCGCGAGCTCATCGAAGGTTGCCAAAGCTGGTTAAGCGATCTTGGCAACGCGCTGGTCACGGAATACGAAGGGATTGCTCCCCCGCCGAGACTGTGGACCAACGAACAGCATCAGTTTTACGAACGGCTCGAGTGGTTTATCGCGGAGGCAGCGGCTGCTTATTCACCTAACACTTATTCACCGCGACGGGCAGCCGCAGTGGTGGTCGAGCTCATGCATGCGGCGCAGCGTTTTGGCAGAGGAAGGCGGCATCAGCGAAAACAGGCGGGATTCCAACAGACGACTGTTGCTCTGGAGCTTGCAGCAGCGAAGACGCTTGCGCTTTTGGCGGCTCCAATCATGCCTGATTTTGCGATTCAACTTTGGCGTGACTTAGGCAACGACACTCCGATCTTCCAGGGTGCCTGGGAAGAGCGACCTCGATGGGTCCGTCGCGGAAAACGGATTGGTCATTTAGATCGACAGTACTTCCCGATGGCCAATCGACGTCCGACTGTGACGGTCGCGGCACCTCCGAAAATCTTGTCCATCCCAACTCCGTTGGAACCTGCTGCGGGACCTACGTTTGCCGAAGTCTGATCA
>DATDFV010000081.1:0-9560 GCA_036522415.1 Pyrinomonadaceae bacterium
GCACTCCCAAACGGCTGCGATCCGCGAAAAATGTTAGTAAATGTGGCCAAAACGTAATTGGCGCACGTGTTACCGATTGTTACGCGAGGCGTTTCATAACCGAAGGTCGGCGGTTCGATCCGCCCGCTACCAAGTTCCTCAATTAATTCAAAGACTTAGGACAAAACTGAAAAAGTGCGCTCGAAGCAGTTGTTGTAAAGTTGCTGTACTCTTTTTCAAAAACTTCGCTCCATCCGGTTCCAAACATTCAAAAACACTCGGATGTTTAACTGTCACCGCGCATCTGTTGCAGTACTTGGGAGCACTACTCCCAAGGCCTGACCCGAGACCTTTGAGGTCAATACAACAGTCCCACGGTTTCAAATCCTAGCGATCATTTCTCGATTCCGCGCTCCATCAGCTAATCGCTTCTTTTAAAGGGTTGTCCGTATCGTCAATTTCAAGTTCGTCGCGGACCGGGATGACACCATCGCTGGTTAATTTGTAGGCAACAGAGTCTACCAGTGCCTGCCAACTGGCTTCGACGATGTTTGCTGAAACACCAACCGTACCCCATCGGGCCCGTCCGTCGCAGGAATAGATCAGTACCCGCACTAGACTCGCCGTGCCGGAAAGATTGCTCGAAATAACCCGCACTTTGTAGTCAACAAGGTTGATCTCCGTGAGCGAGGGGTAGAATTCCTTCAAAGCGTTTCTGAGCGCTTTATCGAGTGCATTGACCGGTCCGTTTCCGCTCGCTGCGGTATGCTCGATGCGATCACCAACCTTCACCTTTACGGTTGCTTCACTCATCGGCATCAGCGCTCCACGATGTTCGTCGATTACGCGAAACCCAAGGAGTTTGAAGAATGGCCGATAGCTTCCTCGAAGCCGAGAGATAAGTAATTCAAAGCTCGCTTCCGCGGTCTCGAACTCGTAACCCTCATTCTCCAATCGTTTTAATTCATTGAGGAGATCTTGCTCGTCACTCAATTCAATTCTGAGTTCTCGCGCTTTCGCGAGCAGGTTTGCGCGACCGGCAAGATCTGAAACCAGTACACGTCGATTGTTACCAACGACTTCAGGCGCGATGTGTTCGTATGTAGCGGGATTCCGTTCAATTGCGGACACATGAACTCCGCCTTTGTGCGCAAAAGCGCTATCACCTACGAAAGCAGCTCTCGTGTCGAGCGACACGTTAGCGATTGCGCTAACGAAACGTGCAGTATCGCGCAACCGCCGCAAACGTCGTGGGCCAATGACGACATGACCGAGTTTCAATTCCAGGTTGGGAATAACCGCGCAGAGATTTGCATTGCCGCAGCGCTCGCCGTAGCCGTTGATCGTGCCCTGCACATGTGAAGCTCCGGCGGACACCGCCGCCAGGGTGTTCGCTACCGCAAGCTCCCCATCGTTATGACAGTGAATGCCTAACGGCAGCGCAATCTGTTCACGTACTTCGCGTGTAATGCGCGCAACCATGTCGGGCAAACTTCCTCCGTTCGTATCGCACAGGACGATACACTTTGGTCCACCCGCGGCTGCGGCCCTTAACGTTGCAAGCGCATAAGCAGGGTCAGCCCGATAACCATCAAAGAAATGCTCTGCGTCATAGATCACAGAAGGCACACGGGAACTCAAGTAACTGACGGTGTCTTCTATAATCTCGAGATTCTCGGCGGGACTTAAACGAAGTGCGTGCGCAACGTGAAACAGCCACGATTTACCGAATATTGTTACGACCGGAGTCTCAGCCTTTAGCAGTGCTTGTACATTGCTATCTGTATCGCAAGTGAGTTTGTGACGTCGCGTCGAACCAAAGGCCGCGAGCCGCGCGTCTTTCAATTTCAGTTTTTTCGCTCTTTCAAAGAATGCCACATCGCGCGGATTCGAACCGGGCCAGCCACCCTCTATAAAATCGACACCAAACGCTTCGAGATGCTCCGCAATGCGACATTTGTCGGAAACTGAAAAGTTGACACCTTCGCCTTGCGAGCCGTCGCGAAGCGTTGTGTCATAGATTTCGATTCTTTGAATCATACAGCGTGATAGAGCCAGTGGTTGTATCGCTCGTCTAGCCCAGCCGTAGCAGCAAAAAAACTTCGTTGAATCTCAGCTGTTACCGGACCGGGCGTGCAGGGGCCGATTGGAGTTTCGTCCAATTCCCTGATGGGCGTTACTTCAACCGCGGTCCCAGTGAAGAAGGCCTCATCGGCTGAGAGCAGATCCTGGAGGCTCAACGCTTTTACCTTGGTGGAGTAACCCAGGTCATTGGCGATCTGGAGCACCGCGTCCCGTGTTATGCCAGGCAGAATCGAATGGCTGGCATCATTCGTAAGCAATTGTTTGCCACTTACGATGAAAAGATTTTCACCGGAGCCTTCGGCAATCTGGCCGCCGGCATCAAGCAGAATTGCCTCAGCAAATCCACGATTTACCGCCTCTCTTATGGCAAGCACTGAATTGACATACTGCCCGCATGCTTTCGCGGTCGTGGGTATCATTTTTGATTCAAACTTTCGCCACGGTGATACCGTTACCGAGACGCCTCGCTTTTGACCTTCGGCGCCGAGATAGTCCGCCCAGGGCCACGCCAGAATCACAACTTCCACAGCACATTCACGCGGGTACAGGCTGAGACTTCCGCTGCCAAAGTAAGCAATTGGTCTAACGTAACAGGCGTTGAACCCATTCTTCCCAATTACCCGTGTAATAGCATCAGTAAGATGGTCCGATGAAAACGGAATCTCGATTCCGTGTATCTCAGCGGAAGCAAAAAACCGTGCGAGGTGCTCCTCAACACGAAACAACGCTGGTCCATTATTGGTTGCGTAGCACCGGATACCTTCAAATACACCCGTGCCATAGTGGAGGCCATGAGCGGAGACATGTGTTGTCGCTTTGCTCCACGGGATCACCTCACCATTCATCCATACCCATTGAGTTCGTGCAAACGTCACGTTCTTCCGCCCCTCAGAAATTTGTCTGCGCCTCTGGCTGCGTGCCGGCCATCTGCTATGGCCCACACTACCAAGGATTGACCACGAGCCATGTCACCAGCAGCGAAGACCTTGGAAACGCTGGTCATTTTGTCTTCATCAGTAGCGACGTTGCCGCGGTCATCCAATGCAACGCCGATTTGAGTCAACAGACCTTCGGTCTCAGGACCTTCGAAACCCAATGCGAGCAGCACCATTTGCGTCCGCCACTCTCTTTCAGTTCCGTCTATCTCGACCGGCTGAAACTGCCCGTTCTCGTCTTTGCTCCACATGATGCCAACTGTTCTTACACTTTTTAGCCGGCCGTCTTTATCGCCAACAAAACTCTTAGTCATGATCGAATAGGTTCGCGGATCGCGACCGAACAAGGCGGCCGCTTCCTCTTGCCCGTAGTCGAGTCGATAAACTTTGGGCCATTGAGGCCAGGGATTATCGGGAGCTCGCGTCTCAGGCGGCTTACTTAGAATTTCAAACTGGACGAGACTTCTGCATCCCTGGCGCAAAGCTGTGCCCACACAATCCGTTCCCGTGTCGCCACTGCCTATCACAATCACGTCCTTGTCCTTCGCCGACAAAAAGCGTCCGTCCCTTTGATTACTGTCCAGCAGGCTTTTCGTATTGAGATGGAGAAAGTCCATCGCGAAGTGAATTCCCGAAAGCGAGCGGCCGTCGAGCAATAGATCGCGTGGACGTGCCGCACCACCACAGAGCACTATCGCGTCAAACTCTCCCATCAACCGATCAACGGAATAATCACGGCCGACGCTCGTGTTCACGACAAACTCAATCCCTTCGGCGGCCAGCAAATCCGTGCGGCGTTGAACGACACTCTTTTCAAGCTTCATATTGGGTATGCCGTACATTAGAAGACCACCGATTCGGTCTGCACGCTCAAACACGGTTACGCAATGGCCGGACTGGTTAAGCTGAGCAGCCGCAGTCAAACCAGCCGGGCCAGAACCAACAATCGCTACTCGCTTGCCTGTGCGACCGGACGGGGGCTGCGGCATTACCCAACCGGCATCAAAGGCGCGATCAATGATCGCCTGTTCAATGCGCTTGATTGTCACCGGATTATCGTTGACACCGAGCACGCATGAGCCCTCGCATGGCGCAGGGCAAACTCTGCCCGTGAACTCGGGAAAGTCGTTGGTTTTACGAAGTCGATCGAAAGCTTCACGCCAGCGCCCGCGATAGACCAGATCATTCCATTCCGGGATTAAGTTATTGATAGGACAACCCGAGGCAGCGCCACCCAACACATTTCCCGTATGGCAAAATGGCACGCCACAATCCATGCAGCGCGCACCTTGATTTTGAAGTTCAGTGTCATCCGAGTGACCGTGGAATTCACGCCAGTCTGTTACACGCTCCACAGCCGGCCGCACCATTGGAACGGACCGGGGGTGCTCCATAAATCCTGTCGGTTTGCCCATCTGTTTCGCAGTGCTTATCCAGAGACATCCGCCGATTTGACTCTCATCTCGACAACCGGCAGTGCAAAATTCGCGCTTCCCTTTTCGCCTTCGAGCACTCGCTTGTAATCGTTTGGCAGAACCCGAAGAAACCTGCTGGTCATTTCATCCCACGACACTAGAATCTCGGTCGCCCGCCGGCTACCCGTGTACTCTGCGTGCCGAAAGATCATGTTTTTGACTAATTCGATTTCGCTTGCGTCGTCGATGCCCGTTACCTCCACCATGGCCCGATTGCATCGAATAATGAAGTCACCCTTCTCATCCAGCACGTAAGCAAATCCGCCGGACATGCCGGCTGCAAAGTTACGGCCCGTTGGACCAAGCACGACCACGCAACCACCAGTCATGTATTCACACCCGTGGTCTCCGACTCCTTCGACCACAGCCAACACACCGCTGTTCCTCACGCAAAATCTCTCACCGGCAATACCGGATATATATGCTTCCCCGCCCGTAGCCCCATAGAACGCAACGTTGCCGATAATCACGTTCTCGTGCGCCTGAAAAGTTGAATCCTTAGGCGGATAGACAAGGATCCTTCCTCCTGACAATCCCTTCCCCACGTAGTCGTTCGCATCTCCTTCAAGCGTCAGCGTCAACCCGCGGGGCACAAACGCGCCGAAACTCTGACCGGCTGATCCCTTGAAAGTAAGTTGAATCGTATCCGGCGGCAGCCCGTCGGCGCCGTGAGCTCGGGTTATATGACTTCCAAGCATTGTGCCGACCGCACGATCGGCGTTTCGAATCGGAAAGGTTGCGGTGATCTGCTTGCCATGCTCAAGCGCCGGCTTACAACGTTCGAGTAGCACGGTATGATCCAAAGATTTCTCAACCTCGTTTTCCTGCTTGATCTGACAATAACGCCCAACCGTATCAGGCATTGCTGGTCGATGAACGATGTTTGAGAAGTCGAGCCCGCGCGCTTTCCATTGCTCAATCCCAAGTCGCATCGTGAGGCATTCGGTGTGACCAATCATCTCGTTAATAGTGCGGAAGCCCAGTTCGGCCATCAGCTCCCGCACTTCCTGAGCGACGAAGTTCATGAAGTTGATGACGTGGGAAGGATCACCGCTAAATCTGGCGCGTAGCTCTGGATCCTGAGTGGCGACACCTACGGGGCAAGTATTGAGATGGCAAACTCTCATCATGATGCAGCCGAGACTCACGAGGGGCGCGGTCGCAAAACCAAACTCTTCTGCGCCCAGCAAGGCAGCTATCACAACGTCACGACCCGTCTTCAGTTGGCCATCTGTCTCGATCGTGATGCGACTTCTAAGGTTGTTCAGCACGAGTGTTTGGTGGGTTTCGGCGAGGCCAAGTTCCCATGGCGCTCCGGCATGCTTGATACTCGAGAGTGGCGACGCGCCAGTGCCTCCGTCGTAGCCGCTGATGAGGACTACATCAGCATGCGCTTTGGCAACGCCTGCCGCAACCGTGCCGACGCCAACTTCGGCCACGAGCTTGACGCTTATGCGAGCCCGGTCGTTCGCATTCTTCAGGTCATAAATCAACTGCGCCAGGTCTTCGATCGAATAGATGTCATGATGCGGCGGCGGTGAGATAAGACCGACTCCAGGCGTTGAATGACGCACCTTCGCTATTGCCGCAGAAACTTTATGACCCGGGAGCTGGCCGCCCTCGCCGGGCTTCGCACCCTGCGCAATTTTGATCTGCAGCTCGTTTGCATTAACCAGATAGTTGCTGGTTACTCCGAAACGTCCCGACGCCACTTGTTTTATGCTGCTGTTGCGAGAGTCACCATTCGCCTCCGCCGTGTAGCGTTCCGAGTCCTCACCTCCCTCGCCGGTATTGCTTCTGGCGCCGATACGATTCATGGCGATCGCTAAGGCCTCATGCGCTTCCCTGCTTATCGAGCCGTAAGACATCGCACCGGTCTTAAACCGTTTGACGATCTCCGATGCCCGCTCAACCTCGGCAATCGGAATGGGACCAGCCAGCGGTGTTAGTTCCATTAGTCCTCGGAGAGTATGGAGCTGGCGTGACTGGTCGTTTATCAGCGCGCTGAACTCTTTGAATGTCTCGTAGTTGTTGGTTCGGCAGGCGTGTTGAAGTTTATGAATCGATTCCGGGTTGAACTGGTGCAGTTCCCCCTTGCGTCGCCATTGATATTGACCGCCTTCAATGAGCGATTGCTCAGGTTCAGATCCTTCCGGGAAAGCCTGCTTGTGCCTGAGCCTTGATTCTTCGGCTATGACTTCGAGACCAACCCCACCAATTCGTGAAGGAGTCCAGGTGAAATAACGATCAACGAGATCTTCTCTCAGCCCCACGGCTTCGAACACCTGGGCGCCGCAGTAGCTTTGAATAGTCGAGATACCCATCTTCGAAATTACTTTGACGATGCCTTTGTTGATTGCCTTGAGGTAGTTGGAAATGGTGTGGTCTATATCAACTCCCAAATGCCGTTGAGCAGTGAGATCTCGAAGTATGTCGAACACCAAATATGGATTGATTGCAGCCGCGCCGTAACCCAGGAGCAAAGCAAAGTGATGGACCTCGCGCGGTTCACCGCTCTCAACTACAAAGCCTACTTGCGTCCGCGTTCCCTCTCGGATCAGGTAGTGATGAATGGACGAGACTGCCAACAATGCCGGGATTGCCGCTTTGTCCTTATCCACTCCTCGATCGGAGAGAATAATGACGCCGTACCCGCCGGCGATGGCTGCCGCAGACTGGCGACAGAGCTCAGTCAAGGCTGCTTCCAGACTTCGCTCACCGCCGTTTACCTCGTACAGCATCGGCAGAGTGATTGATTTGAACTTTACTCCCGCTGCTCCTTGTCCGGCGTCGCCCAGATGGCGGAGCTTGTTTAACTGCTCGTTAGTCAGGATTGGTGAAGGAAGCCGGATTTGCCTGGCACATTCGGGTGCCGGCTCGAGCATGTTCGCCTCGGGCCCGATGGTGGTATCGGTTGACATGACCAGATCTTCGCGAATTGCATCGACTGGTGGATTAGTAACCTGCGCGAAAAGCTGCTTGAAGTAGTTGTACAACAACTGCGGCCGTTCAGAGAGCACCGCAAGTGGAGTATCAGTACCCATCGACCCTACTGGCTCTTCGCCGTGAGCACCCATCGGCGTGATCAGCAGTTTCAGTTCTTCACTTGTGTAACCAAAAGCGTGCTGTTGTTCTAGCAGCGTCGACGAATTCTGAACCGGGGTGTCTGGAGGACTGGGGAATTCCTCCAAGGAAAGCTGATTGTTCCGGAGCCATTCAGCATACGGATACTGGGTTGCGACTGCTCGCTTTAATTCGTCGTCGTCCACCACTCGACCGGACTCGGTGTCTACTAAAAACATTCGGCCCGGTTGTACTCTTCCCTTACAGAGGATCTCCTCCGGAGGAACATCAAGCACTCCGACTTCCGATGCCAAGATCACTAAACCCGCTTTGGTCACGTAGTAACGTGCAGGGCGGAGACCGTTGCGATCCAGCATCGCGCCGATTCTGATTCCATCAGTGAAAGCTATCGCGGCCGGTCCATCCCACGGTTCCATCAAACACGAGTGATACTCATAAAAGGCCTTCTTCTCTGCGCTCATCGACTGGTCGGCGGTCCAGGGCTCCGGAATCATCATCATCATCGCGTGCGGCAAACTCCGGCCTGTCAGCGTGAGCACCTCCAGAACGTTGTCAAACATTCCGGAGTCGCTCGTATCACTATCGATTACTGGAAGGATCTTGTGCAGTTCGGAACCAAAGAACTTGGAGCGGAACTTACTTTCCCGCGCGCGCATCCAGTTAATGTTTCCACGCAGCGTGTTTATTTCGCCGTTGTGCGCGATGTAGCGATAGGGATGGGCTCGTGCCCAGCTGGGAAACGTATTTGTACTAAACCGCGAATGGACCAGGGCCAGGGCTGACTCAACGTCTCCATCTCGAAGGTCAGGATAAAAGGCAGATAACTGGTTCGCGATCAGCATGCCCTTGTAAACGATCGTGCGGCAGGAAAGACTCGACACATAAAACGTCCCGCGCTCGTGGATACCGCGCTTGGCGGCTTTAGTGATCCGTTTTCGGATGATGCAAAGCTTTCGTTCGAAATCGAGCTCATCGCTGACGTCTTGTCCGCGGCGAATAAAAACCTGCTCAATGACAGGCTGTGAAGCTTTGGCACTCGCCCCCAACATTGAATTGTCGGTAGGAACGCGACGCCACCCGAACAATGACTGCCCTTCTTCGCGAATGATCTTTGCGAACTGCCGTTTGCACTGGCGCCCGCTTTCCTCTGCTGTTGGCAGGAAAACCATTCCGACAGCATATTCACCCGGTTGAGGTAGTTTGATTTTCTGCCTTGCGCATTCTCGAACAAGGAACCGGTGCGGTAACTGAAAGAGAATACCGGCTCCATCTCCCGTGTTCTTTTCGCTTCCAGTGGCGCCGCGGTGCTCGAGATTCAGGAGCACCTGCATTGCCTGTTCGATGATCGCGTGTGATTTCCGCCCGCCAACATCGACGACGAAGCCCATGCCGCACGCGTCGTGTTCGTAGTGCGGATCGTATAGACCTTGCTTCTTTGGATAATCCGAATGGTTCACTTTATGAAATCCAAACCAAACCGATTTGCGCAGAGATAACAAAGGCCATCAACCTTTTTGTTGATGGCCTTTGCAGGAGTTACATACCAGTTTCGGCAAAGGCCATCAGGTGCTGTCCTTCTTTAAGGTTACTGAAATAATAATCATGACCGGCAGGATCACCGGCCGGTCGTGATCCGGCAGAGTGGTGATGACTAACAGTGCGTTGCTTTGAAAATTCTTCATATCGAAGTCTTCGTGCGAAGTTACCTCTGACCTTCTCATTGACCTCCAGCAATCTACCTCTTTTCTTCACGCTCGCATAATTGATTATTTTTTGCGACGCATAAATTTTGAATTCGATCCAAGCCTTGCAAGTAAAATCCAGCTACATTTTTGTCGCTTCTTTAAAATTTGACGACAAGACTGTAGTCCTCAGGGATGGCCCCGCGTCAGGCCTCCGCGGTCGCGACGCTTGGCTGTGTAGGTCTCAGCTGCTCGAACATCGCACCCTCGACGATTGGTTCGAGTGCGGGGATAGCGCCATCAACACCATGCTCGGATAC
>DATDFV010000082.1:0-63691 GCA_036522415.1 Pyrinomonadaceae bacterium
ATGTGAACTGGAAAGCCTATCGCTGCAGCTAACGGATCGCGAATATTGACATCGCGCCAGGCGAGAGTCGGCGCATGGAGTACACGGCCCGCGGCAAGGTCCACCATTCCCGGAACCACAACGCCAACGCCGGCGCATGAACCGATTTCTTTGTAGTCCGCAAGTAGTTGCTTGATACGACGAGCTAGATCCTGAATGAGAACGTCATGATCCCGATTTGTTTGGAAGCTACTGACGGCCCCGATCTGGTGACCCATCAAATCGGTAATCATGATGTAAGTTCGCGACGCACGGACATCAACCCCGACTATGCAACGCTGCCGGGTGTCAATGTAAAGGAAAGTGGGTCGGCGTCCACGACCGACGGCTTCGCCAACGGCTCCTTCAAAGATCAATTCTTCCTCGAGGAGTTCACTAACCAGGAGGCTGGCGACACCGCGCCTGACATTCATTAGTCGTGCAAGGTCGGCGCGCGAAATCGGCTGATGGGCCCGAATCAGGTTCAAGGCAATTTGCCGATTAATTGCGCGGCTGGTTCCGCGTCGCGCCACCTTGAAGTCATGCGGGTTGATCTTTCTCATATTGTTCTTTGTTAGTACTTAATGTTCGAAGCGACCTCAGCTCTTGAAAATGAAAACCTTAGTTCGATTTCCTGCCAAGAGGTTCAGGTAATTACCGCACTTACCTGAAATGCTTGCGGATCTTGAGAAACGCGACAACTTTGGTCGAAACTATGTGGTTTGGATTACTAACTCGACCGTGGGCTTCTTGACGAAGCTCGCCCTCGAGTGGAAATGATTTTGTCTAAACACCGAACATATACTCCCGTTGGCCGAGTGACGTCAAGGATTTTTTTGGACGGTCAGGTTAAATGCTACCGCACCGAACAAGGAGACTGAGCGAATTGGAACGGCGAGCGAAGCGACCGCTGCCGTCCCCTTCGAACAGACGCCCCCTGACCGGATACACGGAAGCTCTTCTGTCGGAGCGCGATCGTCCCCGGCCGCCCCCACCGAACAGAACCCCAGGATAGCCTTGAACCCACAGTTATTATTGCGAACTGCTCTGGGAAATCTTGTGAATTTTACATGAGTTCAGCCAACTGGTTGACACGCTGCTAATGCCGGTGTATTTCACAGCCAAACACCTGCCCAGCCTCACGCCGGAGGTTTGATATGCGAAAAAGAACAATAATCGTGATTTGTCTTCTGATCACCGCAGCCGCGTCAGTTGCAGTTGCGCTAATCCGTCGAGACAAACAGGCGCGCCAACCATCAATATTAACTTCACAGTTAACACCTGAGGCTGGAGTCATTCCTGTAGAAATACTCAGGGCAACTGCTTCGTTTCCAAAACCCGATGAAGTGCAGGACTTTTCGTGTGTGATTCAAAACAACACCACCAAAGGTATTCGGTCCGTTGTTCTGGCTTACACGATTGTTACGGACAACAATGGGAAAGAGTCCAAAAATCTGCTCTCTTTATGGCGTGAATCACTAATACATCCCGATGTTAGAGAGGCACACCATTTCAGACCCTTAGTTTCTGGGGAAAACTACACGTTTGCGAGTTCTGGTGAAACTATTTTCGGGAGCCCAAATGTAATAACCAGAATTGAACTGAACCTCGACTATGTTGAATTCGAGGATGGCAGTCGATTGGGTCCCGATATCAATGGCTCGCGAATTATTGGGTCGATTAGGAAAGGTGCAGAGAATTACAAGGCCTGGTTGGTCGAAAAATATCTCGAGCAGGGTCGATCCGCAGACGCCGTAGGCGGTCTTCTTAGAGCCAAAGAGCTACCTTCTGAATTACAGTCGCCTGACATGTACATAAACCAGGGAGCTAAGAGTTATAGGTCGCATATGCTCGACGTATACACAACTCACGGAGCGGCCGAGTTAGAGAAATTTCTAAATCGGGTCGACTGACTGTGTTTCGTGGTACTGAAAGGAGAAGTAATGTCTAAGCTATTAACGCTTGTGCTATTCGCCCTCAATTTCTCTGTTACAGCGAACGCTAAGTGTTTGCGCATGACTAGCTGCAGCGCCGGCATACCTCGGCCAGACCGTTGCACGATCGACATTAATTGGATCAATTGCGACGGTTCCAACGGGGGGAGGCTCGCAGCCTGCGTCAACAGAGGCTGTATAAACAGTTGCCGATGCGAATGCACGAATGTGGGTTATACAATGAGTTGGTGTGATAGCTGTTCAGGAGCTGAAGGTGGCGAGACTTTCGCGTGTACCGGCTGTTCTTAACAGCCTATGTTTGTTCGCAGTCAGTTTCGAACCCAGTGGTGGCGGACTTTTTGTCGCAAGGGAGAATTTCCCCGACTTAAAAACTCCTCGATGAGTAAACGTCACGTCCGCCACATGATTGCCGAATAACTAACTCAGGCTTGACCACAACCTGCCGAGCTGTTTTGGATCGACCAGTTATCGAGTCGAGTAACAAACTGGCCGCCGCCTGACCCATCTCCAGCGTTGACCACGACACAGTAGTCAAAGGTACGCGCAACATGTCGCCGTAATGAATTCTTCCTGCGCCGACGATCGCGACGTCGTCTGGCACTTTTCGTCCGGCTTCATGCAAAGCCGTCATTGCGCCAATCGCGGCCGGATCGTTTGCTGCAAAAATTGCAGATGGCAATTCACCGTCTGCGATCCAACTCCTCATTGCGAGATACCCATCGTTCTCGGTAAACCCACAATCGCGTATGTCCTCGGACCGAACGCGCAAGCCCGCTTTTCCCGTTGCTCGCGTGAAGCCTTCAAACCGCTCACGCGAAGTTGAAGCGGTGGTGCCTCGCAGATGTCCAATACGACGATGTCCGAGGTTGATCAAATGCTGCGTTGCCAGCATTCCAACCTCCACGTCATCCGTGATCACTGCTGAAGCCTTCAAACCGTCCAAAAGACGATCGATCAGAACAATCCGTCCGCCGTCTCTGATCACTTGACGATAAAACTTCGTCTCTTTTTCCGAAACGGCAGAGGCGACGATCAAACCGTCGGTGCGCGAAAGAAGTGCTTCGATCTCCGCCATCTCTTTTCGTGGATCTTCATCTGTGCTGCAAATCAGGTTTTGATAACCTGATGGTCGCGCGTGTAACTCTACGCCGCGACAGATCTCCGCAAAATAGGAGTGCATCAGATCGGGAACGACAATACCAATCAAATAAGATCGGTTAGTAGTTAACGCCCTCGCAAACTGATTCGGGCGATAGTTCATCTTCTGTGCAACCGCCAGAATGCGTTCGCGTGTTTCACGACTAATCTCGGGATGGTTGTTAATCGCGCGCGACACCGTCATCTTCGAAACCTTGAGCGCTCGCGCAATATCTTCGAGAGTAGTCGGCATTGAGGTCGAATTACTTTCCGTGTTTTAGACTGGATTGGATTGCTGCTTCGGCCAGCGGATTCATCACAGCATAACCTGCAGCATTTGGGTGTAAACCATCGTCACTCAGTTCATCCTTCAGGAAACCTTTGCCATCTGCCATTGCGGAGAAGTAATCCAGATAGATGAGATGATTCTCGGCGGCATAGTTTTTCATCCACGTGTTCAATGCAATGATTTTGTCAGGTTGTCTTCTTACTGTTTGCACGATCGGTTTGCCATCGCGCACCTCATAGTCACTGACCGGCAGAAGCGACGCGAGTACGACGCGAATTCCATTTGTCTTAGCCAATTCAGCCATCGACACAAGATTGCCTTCAATTGCTTCCAGCGTGGACGGTCCTGTATTTCCAGCCAGATCGTTCGTTCCGGCAAGAATCACAACGACCTTCGGTTTCAAATCAATCACGTCGGGGCGGAATCGAATGAGCATTTGAGGAGTAGTCTGTCCGCTGATTCCACGGTTCACGTACGGCTTCCCCGGAAAGAAGCCGCCCATATTTGGGGCGTCCCAACCATCGGTGATCGAGTCACCCATAAATACGACTCGTTGTTCAGTCTTCGCCGGAGGATTCACTTTCGTATTGTCGTCGTGGTAGCGAGCAAGTTGCGGCCAATCCTTTAATCTCGTCTCAGCTCGTTCTGCTCTCGTTTTTAATTCTGTGCACGGATCAGCACTTTGAGCAGTCGTTTGCGCATTCGCGGCGATACTTACAAATAGAATGACTACCAATGAACGCAGCATGGGATCTCCTCAGTTTTAGCTATGGTGTGGTCTTAATCGGCGCTGGCCGCGGGTCCTCGTACACTTTGATCAAGATCATCGTAAAATCCTGATTAGCGGTACTGCGATGGTGCGGTGTCCCGCGTGGAACTACGATTAGGTCGCCCTTTGCAATCTCGATCTTCTGACCGCCAGTAATTTTTGGGCCGCGCCATTCACCAGGCTCAACCTCTTTCGGCGAGTCGAGCGATCCGCCCAACGTAAGTGTGGCTGTTCCGTCGAGGACGTAGTACACGTCGTCGGAGGCGTCATGAATTTCGGCACTGGAGGGCGTGGTGTTGTTCTCATGCTGGATAGCAACACGCAGCTCCATTCCGGCCCCACCGATCAACTCCTCGACTTTATTTGACGGCTGCAGCTTCTTCTGCAGATCCGAAAGCGATTGTGCGTGCATTACTACAACGTCACGGATCGGGCGAACTGGTTTCTTTTCGGTTTGGGCGGCGGTGTGCAAAGAGGCCAGTAACACGATTGCACTCGCGATCAATGATTTGTTTAGCATGAAAGTTTTATTCTACTTCCCGGTTGGCGCTTCTGACTTGGATGAGTCAGTAGCGGGAATAGGTCATATACGTCCTATGGGTCCTATTTTTAGGCAAACAATGATCACATCCTTCCATTCGATTTCCACGCCTCGCCGTTCGGATATTCATAACGCGCCAGCGACTCCGCTTTCATCTCGATGCTATATCCCGGCTCCATTGGTGGCATGTAACGGTCGCCATTCATCACCACCGGTGTAACAAAATGCTCGTGCAAGTGATCTACATATTCAACGATTCGTCTTTCGAGACACGCACTTACCGCGATGTAGTCGAACATCGACAGATGCTGAACGTATTCACAAAGGCCAACACCGCCGGCATGAGGACAAACAGGCACACCGAACTTAGCGGCCATCAGCAATACCGCGAGCACTTCATTCACTCCCCCCAGACGACAACTATCGATCTGGCAAAAGCTGATCGCACCGGCTTGCATGAGTTGCTTGAACATCACACGATTCTGGCAATGTTCACCTGTCGCCACTCCAATCGGTTCTATCGCGCGTGCGATGCGCGCATGTCCCAGAACATCGTCAGGCGATGTCGGCTCTTCAATCCAGTATGGACGAAACTGCGCGAGCTCCTTTATATAACGAATCGCTTCGCTGACCTCCCAAACCTGATTGGCATCCATCATCAGTTTGCGGTCCCACCCGATCTCATCGCGAATTAACCTAGCCCTGCGAAGATCGTCTTTTAGATTGCGACCAACCTTCATCTTGAAGTGGGTCCAGCCCCGTTCGATGCCCTCACGAACCAGCACGCGAACTTTTTCATCCGAATATCCGAGCCAACCTGCCGATGTCGTATAGGCGGGATACCCGAGCGCAAGCAGGTTGTCGATTCGTTGTTGCTTTGTTGATTCGTGACGCTGAAGAATCGCGAGCGCTTCTTCCGGAGTAAGCGCGTCGCTGATGTAACTAAACGGAACGCAGCTAACGATCTGCTCCGGTGTCATGTCTGCCAGGAGTTTCCAAAGTGGTTTACCCTCCACCCTGGCGTAGAGATCCCAAAGAGCGTTTACGACCGCAGCTGTCGCAAGATGGATGACGCCTTTTTCCGGGCCAACCCAACGAAGATGGCTATCAGAAGTCAGGTGTTTCCATACTGCGCCCATGTCAACGCCACTATCGATAGTCAATCCGACGACCAGTGGTTTAAGCGCTTCAATGGCCGCGACACATAACTCGTTACCGCGTCCTATTGTAAACGTGAGTCCATGACCTTCTTGTTCACTATCTGTTTTCAGTACAACATAGGCGGCGGAATAGTTTGGATTGACATTCATCGCGTCCGACCCGTCGAGGGAATTCGACGTCGGAAAACGAATATCGCGAACTATGATGTCCTTGATTACAGTCATCTTCACGAGACAGCGCGACTACTACGCCATCGGTCTAATGCGACCGCGATAACAATGATTGCGCCAATGATGATCTCTTGAATGTAGTTGGGCCAACCGATCTGCTGGCATCCGTTTCGGAGAAACGCCATGATCAAAGCCCCAATCATCGATCCGAGAATACTTCCTTCGCCGCCATTAAGACTGCCACCACCAATTACCACTGCCGCTATGATGTCGAGCTCCGAACCTGCCGCCACGGTTGGATCGCCTTGTCGCAGACGCGACATTTGCATTACTCCTGCAAGCCCAAATAACAGACCAGCCAATCCGTAAATCCAAACCTTCAAACGATCCGTTGCGATTCCACAAGCACGCGCAGCTGCTTCGTTCGAGCCGAGCGCGAACACACGACGACCAAAAACTGTGTTGCGCAGTACGACAGCGGCAATGATCGCAAGGATGATTGCAATCCAGACTCCTGGTGCGACAAGTAGCCAGGGAGGATTCGGAAACATTACCAGCAGCTCGTTGAGCCAGGTGTCGGCCATGTTCACCGTTTGCTCGCCTGCGACCCACTTCGCGGTTCCGCGCGCGACACCCAGCATTCCCAACGTCGCAATGAAAGGCACAACCTTCAAACGGGTTATGACAAGGCCATTAATCAATCCGACAAAACCGCCCACCAGAATGCCGCTGGCGAGCGCTGCCGACGGCGCGAGACCGGAGTGAATTCCCAGCGCAGTAATGACGCCGGTTAGAGCGATGGTTGAACCGACGGCCAAATCGATGCCACCACTGATGATGATCATGGTCATGCCAATGGCACCAATAGCGACAATCACGGTTTGCGAGAGCACGATGCGCAGATTGTTTGGCGACAGGAATCGTTCGGGCGTCTTCATCAGGATCGAGAAGATGCCGATGACGAGGACAAGGCCGAGAACTGGGCCGAGTCGATTGAGCCAGTTGTGAAGTGCGGCTGAAGTGATCAGCGCTCGATTTTGTTTTACTTCCGCGATCATGAAAATTTCAGATCTCAGATCTCAGATCCCAGATTAAGATTGAACCCGGAGCCGCATAAGATCTGGGATCTGAGATCTGTGATCATTTCAGATACTGATCCAGCGGCGGATGCAACAGGTTCTGTACCTCAGGGGTCTCCAGATTGTCCTTGGTAACCAGCATCACCCCGGTATCGATCTTCTTTTCCACGGGCTTCCCCGATAGTTGATCGACCATTGTGCGCACCCCCAGATAACCCATGTTGAATGGATTCTGAACTACTATGCCATGCAGTTGACCAGCTCGCATCGCATCGATAAAAACCTGGCTCGTATCAAAACCTACGAAAGAAACTTTTCCCGCCTTGTTGATGTCTTGAAGAGCCAACAACATTCCTGCCGTCGAAGATTCGTTGGGCGTAAAGATTCCCTGGATGTCGTCGCCGAACCGATTTAATAAATTTTCCGATGCACGCTTAGCTGTGTCTCGAGTCGCACCAGCGTATTGGTCAGTTGAGACGAGTTCAATGTTAGGAAACTTGGCTTTTATCTCGGACAAGAAACCTTCCTCGCGTTCTGTGGTGCTTGCCGATCCTTCGGCA
Source organism: Pyrinomonadaceae bacterium (assembly GCA_036522415.1). Taxonomy (GTDB): domain Bacteria; phylum Acidobacteriota; class Blastocatellia; order Pyrinomonadales; family Pyrinomonadaceae; genus PSRF01. The sequence goes on from DATDFV010000082.1 coordinate 7,680, forward strand.
TAACGCAAGAGAAGCACTTTGCCTTTTCCATTCAGCAGTTGTCCCAGACGATCGGCAGCAAGCGATCCGCCTTTGCGGTTGTCAGTTGCGACGAAACTCACAATCGCGTCTGTTTGCAAACCCGAGTCGATGATTACTGTTGGTACTCCGGCGCGTTTGGCTTCCTCGACAGGCCTGACCAATGCTCGATCGTCCAACGGCGCCAACACAATCCCATTCACACCCTGCGTCATGAAACCTTCGACGACCTGGATCTGTTGTTCACGATCGTCTTCACGCAACGGCCCTTTCCAAACCACTTCAACGTTTGTGCCTTGAGCCGACAACTCGCTTGCAGCTTTGTTGCTGCCGGCGTGAATGCTTTTCCAAAACTCGTGCGTGGTTCCCTTCGGAATGACAGCGATCGTAAATTTCTTAGCGCCATTGGGTCCAGCAGTTTTATTGGTACAGCCACCTGCGACCATCAACGCGACGAGAAGTAAGAAGATTTTTCGCATTTGCAGTCCTGTTTTGATGTCCGACGAACTTTAGTTTGTCGTGCGTTGTTCAGCAGTACTTCGAAAGAATTTTTTCATTCGTGTTAATTCGTGTGATTTCGTGGACCGTGTTTTTTCCGCCACGAAAATGCGATCCACGAAACCACACGAAATCAAACGAACGAGGATGCGTACCAAATCCGAGCTCCGTTAATCCCAGCCACGACAAACTAATTAAAGTTCGTCGGACGCGACAACCGGATTACTTAATCCACCGATGCCGTCAATCAACACTTCCATCTGATCTCCAGGTTTCAGAAATACCGGGGGCTTACGTGCAAAGCCCACCCCCGGCGGAGTGCCAGTTGCGATCACATCGCCTGGTTCCAACGTAATGCTCTCCGTCAGGAACTCGATCAACTCAGGAACTCCAAAGATCAACTGGTCAGTGTTTGAGTCCTGCATCGTTTGCCCATTCAGCACAAGTTTGATCGTAAGTTTGTGAGGGTCCGTTATCTGATCGGTGGTAACAATTGTCTGGCCCATAGGCGCGAAGGTGTCGCAGGACTTTCCACGCTGCCACTGACCATCGGCAAATTGAAAGTCGCGTGCGCTAACGTCATTGAATGCTGTGTAACCAAGCACGTAATCAAGTGCTCGACTCGCTTTGACGTACTTCGCGCGACGGCCTATGACAACTGCCAGTTCCGCCTCGTAATCCACTTGCTGGCTGGTCGGAGGAATCACAACTGGTTCTCCCGGAGCAATTACACAAGTAGAGAATTTTGAAAAGATGACTGGTCGCTCAGGTATTGGCATGTTGCTCTCTGCAGCGTGATCGCGATAGTTGAGTCCGATGCAGATCAGTTTTCCCGGACGAGGTACAGGCGCAAACCAGTAAGCATCCTGACTACTAACCAGCAGACCGTTTTCAAGCGCACGCGTTAACGCATTCGGATCCGTTACGAGTTTCTTCCGCGTTTCATTCGCTCTTTGAAACCACAGGCCGTCCATGTCAAACCACGAAAGTGGGTTCGCAGGAAGCTCGTGTGGATCAAACAATCGTTCACAGTCGAGTCGATAACCGAGGTCACGGGTACCATCGTTGAGAATGATGCCCATTCGTGGTTTCTTCCAGTCTGACTCTTTCGTGGCAAGGGAGATGATGTCCATTCTTTTTGTGCTTTGTCTTTTCTTCTGTGTTCTTTGTTCGTGTTAGTTCGTGTGTTTTCGTGGATCTGCTCTTTCGTCACGAGAAGAGCGATCCACGAAATCACACGAAGTAACACGAATAAAGCCGCCTTCTAGGACCTAACTATCACATACAAATCTTGTGGCCCGTGTACACCGATAGCTAACGTCAACTCAATGTCGGCGGTGCGAGAAGGTCCGGTCACTAATGTAACTATCGGACTCACCTGCTCATCTTTTTGCATCAATGAAAGAGCTTCGCCAAGAGTTGTGACGATTTGCGATGCGTCAAGAATCGCGATATGCACTGGTGGAACTAACGACACCAGGCGATGCCGCTCGCGGGATGAATCTAAGAGCAGCGTTCCTGTTTCTGCAATGCCGGCCTGAGCTCCACTAATTCCAATATCAAAACCAAATACATCAGCCGCTGAAGGCGTTACCGCGATTTCATCCAGATCCAATGCAATCAATGAGGTCAATCGCTGAACCTCAGAATTGTCGGAAACTGCGACTCTCAACGAAGACAACTTCGTCTGTCGCAAGTTGCGCATGATGTCCGTGAGCGCGTGCACTAGCTCAGTTTCGTCATGAACGATAAGACAATGGCCATCCACTTCTTCGAGACTCGCCTTGAAGAGATCCACGACCGGGGTCGCATCAGATATCACCGTTGAAACTAAACCCGAGACCCTTGCGGTCTTGTGCTGAATTTCTTCCTCGCGCGCGTCCAGGTTCTTACTCAAAGACAGGTGCGACCTGATCGATTCCAGGATCGCTTCACGTGCACTGCTGTTGTTCGTACGTGTTTGCATGTCAGTTCTTGCGAAGCGAAGCACGCCAAACCTCGCGAAAACTCTGACGTTCGATCGGGCGTAGATCACGATTGCTTGTCCAGGCAGTCAATGGAGTAGCTAGTCGCGCGATTCCTTTCACTTCTCCGATCTTTCCGTCTCTAATCAGAACGACTTGAAATAGTCTGCCGAGTCTGGCGCTGAGCTTGTACAACCAGGGTCTGGTCATCGTCATACGCCAGACTTTGAATGCAGCGCGTTCACTCGTCCGTTTTTTAACTTGAGCGACTGCGGGTGAGCCGTGCTCGGTTATCTCGCTTCGCAGGTGCAACAGAAGCCGCGGTATATCGATTTTGACAGGACACACTTCTCGACAAGCTCCGCACAAGCTCGACGCATAAGGCAGCTGCTGAGTTTTCTCGAGGCCCATCAATTGTGGTGTGATAACTGCCCCAATCGGACCGGGATAAACCGATCCATACGCATGTCCGCCGATCTGTTGATAGACGGGACACGCATTCAAGCACGCGCCACAGCGAATGCAGGCGAGCGATTGGCGCGTGACCGGATGAGACAGCATCCGGGAACGTCCGTTATCGAGCAGCACGACATGAACTTCTTCAGGGCCTTCGGACTCAGGATTGGTCCTGGTGCCTGTGATGAACGATTGGTAAGTCGTCAATCTCTGACCTGTTCCCGAGCGCGGCAACAGCTTCAAAAAGATATCCGCGTCCGCAAACCGGGGTATTACCTTCTCGATGCCCATAACCGCTATATGCACACGAGGCAGACTAGTCGTAAGACGAATGTTTCCTTCGTTCTCAACGATCAGGATGGTGCCCGTTTCAGCAATGCCGAAATTTACGCCGCTGATTCCGATATCAGCTGCCGCAAAGCGATCACGCAAAGTTGTTCGCGCGGTACTTGTGAGCTTGGCAATGTCGTCAGTGGGCGGCATTCCAAGCTCCTGAGTAAACAGTTCAGCAATCTGATGTTTAGTTTTGTGAATTGCCGGAGCAATGATGTGTGAAGGTGTTTCTTCGGCCAGTTGAATTATGTATTCACCGAGATCTGTTTCGACGACTTGAATATCAGCAGCTTCGAGAGCGTTGTTCAAGTGCGTCTCTTCAGTCGTCATGCTTTTGCTTTTGACAATCGTCCGGGCTCCGCGTTCGCTAGCCAGCTTGCAAATGATTGCGTTCGCCTCAGCAGCATCGCGTGCCCAATGGAATTGAGCGCCGCGCCTTTCGGCATTTGCGACAAATTGCTCGAGGTAGCTATCGAGATGAAGCAGCACGTCGTCTTTGATTGCGCGTGCCTGATTGCGGAGATCTTCCCAGTTGTCGAGACTTCGTGCGGCCGCAAGGCGACGGCGACCAAACAGTGAAGTTGCATTGCGCAGAGCGCCACGGAGCTGCACATCACCCAACGCAGCCCTGGCGTTCTGATCAAACGTTTCACTCGTGACGTGGTTCATGTTTCTTATGTCCGACGAACTTTAGTTTGTCGTACGTCGAAATCAGATACGCTGTCGTTCTGCGGGCCGGGTGCCGACGCGCGACAAACTAAAGTTCGTCGGACATTTCAGGCGCGCGACGCCAGTAGCTCCGCCAAATGCATGACGCGGACTTTCGATCCTTTGCGTGACAAACGACCACCGATCTGCATCAAACAACTCGCGTCGGCAGCAACCACTGCATCCACGTTTGCACGCTCGATAGCCTCAATCTTCTGATCGAGAATTGCAACTGAAATCTCCGGATACTTAACCGAGAACGTTCCGCCAAACCCGCAGCATGTTTCAGCATTATCGAGTTCGACAAACTCTGCGCCCCGAACATTACGTATCAACGAGCGCGGTTCTTTTTTCAGGTTCAAGTCGCGCAACCCATGACACGCATCGTGCCACGTCAGTCTTCCACGCCACGTCGCACCAACATCTTCAATCTTTAAGACACGAACCAAAAACGCAGTCAGTTCATGCGTACGTTCGGCAATTGACTGCGCGCGCTTCAGCCACCTAGGTTCATCGGCAAAGAGTTCGGGATAGTGATGGACCATCGCGGTGCAGGATCCTGAAGGGCTCACAATAGCCTCAGCCTGGCTTTCTTCAAAGATCTGAATGAAGCGCTTTGCGACCTCGCGCGCTTCCAATCTGTAACCCGTATTGAAGGCTGGCTGGGCACAACAGGTCTGCCGATCATCGAATTCAACTTCACAACCGGCGCGTCGTAATACTTCGACACTGCTCGTTCCCACACTTGCCCATAGCTGATCTACCAGACAGGTGACGAAAAGGGATACTTTCATGCAATGCCTTTGGCCTTCGGTCTTTGGTCTTTGATCTTAGCTCTTTGAACTTTGGCCTTCGGCATATCAGAAATGCAATTTGATAAACACCTCGCCGTTTCGCAAAGGTCAAAGTTCAAAGGCCAAAGGCAAAGGCCAATTACAGGGTGACAACTCCCTTAACGTAATCTTCGGCCTCCATCCCCCCGGCCAGTGCTGCACCGACCTGTTCAAGCGATTTGTATTCGTGCGTGATCAATGTCCGAACATCAATCTGTTCATTCTCGAGCAAGTCGAGCGCGCGCTTGTACACTGTTGGACGTCCATCAGCCTCGAAACCTCCCGAGGCGCCGACTGACGCAACGAAATAAGGTTCCTTGAAAAGGATGTTGTTAAGTACGCTGAGATCAGTCCCTGCGTGCCCATGACCATAGAGCAGTACAGCAGCTTGTTTACAAATCAATCCGGGAATCGAAGCAAACACATCGCCTGAGCCGGAAGCTTCAATAAGGTACTCGACACCCTTCCCACTGCTGCGTTCACGGACAATTTCGATTAAGTCATGACTTCCCGGATCAATTGTTTGATCGGCTCCAAGCTTCGTTGCCATCTCGCGTTTCCGTGCGTTTGGATCACTGACAATTAATGACCCGCTAAAACCGAGAACGTTTCGCAGGTATTGAGTGAATAACAAACCCGCAGGGCCGGCGCCGCATATTAACACGCTGCGCACACGATGATCGGCTTTATCAGCATTGAACGAGTAACGAGTTCGGGTGTTACTAACCGTGTCCGTTGAATGGATAATACATCCCAGCGGCTCAACGAGTGCTGCCTCAGAGAAACTAAGCAGCTTCGAAATTCTCACCGCGTTCACTGCAGGAACCGCGATAAACTCGGCGAGGCCTCCAGGCAAACCCGTGATTCCATGTTCACGGTAAAACTCGCACTGATGCGAGTGCCCGCTACGGCAATAGTCGCAAAGAACTTCACGGCGTCTGCTGACACAGTTCAAGCCCTGATCAAGGACAACCCGATCGCCGGGTTGTAGATCGTCAACGCTGCCGCCGACCTCTTCAATCGTTCCACTAATCTCATGGCCTAAAATCTGGGGCTGAAGCGCAAGAGGAATCGGTTGTCCGCGATCGTTTGTATTGTAGTTTGCGTGACCCGCAAAGATGTGCGCATCAGTACCGCAGATACCGACAGCAGCAACTCGAACCAAAACTTCATTCGACGAGATCACCGGCCGCGGAACGTCTCTCAGTTCCAAGCGGCCCACATCACAAAGCACGCTTGCCTTCATCATCGGACCGGAAGTAGCCGAATGATTGGAGTGGTTTGTAATTGTAGAGACGCTCATATGCTTTGTGCTTTGATCTGGTGATTTGTGCTTTGTTCTTCCTGTTACCTGATTTTTCTTCTCTGCGCCTCCTCTGCGTACTCTGAGTCTCTGCGGTAATGATCTGGCGCGCACTTTTCACCGCAAGACGCAAAGTACGCAGAGGAAGCGTAGAGAAGAAACTGAACCTATTGCTCCAAGTCACTCACATCCAGTCGATTTTGATCGCGCAGTTTCGCGAACCTACGCATCGTTTCCTCAATTCCGTGGCTCAACGGTGTCGATGGCAGATCTTCAATCACACTCCGGATTGCCGCATCACTCATGGTTGGCGCAATCGGAATCTCAGGTCCGCTGAACGTGACGAGCTCGCGCGAACCACGTTGATTGATGATCGCTGCGACCTCTGACACCGCAACTGTCTCGCCATGTAAATTGAAAACGGACGCACCATCAGGCATTTGGTCACTACAGGCAATGAATGCAGCCGCTGTATCTGCCACGTATTGAAAATCAGTTGCGCCACCAAAACGAATGTGAAAGGGTCGTTCAAGCACTGCAGCCTTCATGGCCTTCGTCGGATCACTCGTCAGACCTGTATCGCGATTCACGCCGTAGACCGTGAGTGGTCTGAGACCAACACTCGAGAGGCCATGATCCAGGAAATAGATGCGAGCGTTTCCTTCATTTGCTCGCTTGAAGACACCGTAATGGGTTGATGGTTCACAGACTGCACTTTCATCCACCGGTACATCGTCATCGTTCATTCCGTAAACTGCAGCAGAACTCGCGTAAACCACTCCATTGATGCCTAAACTCTTCACCGCCTCGAACAGATTCAATGTGCCAATGACATTGACCATCGCTCCCGCAACCGGATTGGCCTTGCATGTTGGAACCTGCAGACCAGCCAGATGAATCACATGCTCCGCTCCAGAATTCTCGAGCGCAGACAACACAACTTCCCGATCGGTGATATCGCCCAAAATGAAGCGCACGTTTTGAAGATCTTTGTCTTCAATGATCGCGGCGAGCCGTCTCGCATCATCGCTGCGATCGAAAACTACGGCCGTATCTCCGCGTTCAACCAGGGCCTTAACAATCCACGAACCGATGCAACCCTGTGCGCCTGTGATGAAATAAGTTTTAGACATGGTGTTTGGTCTTTGGTCTTCGGTCTTGGCCTTAGATGATTGCGAAATCAGACTGAGACCACAAGAAAGACCAAAGGCCGAAGACCTCCAAAGTCACTTATTCCAAAAGCTGTTAACCATTCAGTCGATAGAACTGCGCGGCGTTGCCTCCGAAAATGCTTTCCTGCTCGTCAGCACTTAGTTCTGTTAGTAGCTCGCGGAAAGACGCAAACACACATTCGTACGGCGCAGCTAATAAACAGACAGGATGATCGCTACCAAACAGCAGCCGGGAAGACCCAAATAGTTCGAGCGCACAATCGACATACGGACGGAGATCGCTGGTCGTCCACGACGTCCAGTTCGCTTCAGTAACAAGACCCGAGAGCTTGCAATTGATCTGTTCGTTTGCCGCTACCTGTCGTAAATGCTGCCGCCATGTGTCAATTTCACCACTTGCAATCGGCGGCTTGGCCATGTGGTCAATGACGAGTTTCAAGTCAGGACAAGCATCAACCACTTTTTGAATGTATTTTAAATGACGTGTATGCACCAGTAAGTCGTAGGAAACTCCGTAAGTAGAAAGTCGTTTCAATCCTCTTAGAACTTGCGGCTGAACTAACCAATCGTCTGCAGGCTCGCTTTCCACAAGATGTCGAACGCCTTTGAACTTTGGATGAGAAGTCAACTCATCGAGTTGACGATCGACATCGTCAGCCATTAAATCTACCCACCCAACAACACCGGCGATGAACGGATAATCATCTGCAAGCTGGAGCAACCAACGAGATTCTTCCACGCTGTTACTGGCCTGGACCAAAACCGTTTTGCTGACTCCGCTTTGAGCCAGTATAGGTTCTAACTGATCGGGCAAGTAATCGCGATATAACACTCCCAAAGAACTATTCATCCACGGATAGTCGAATCGGCCAAGCTGCCAGAAGTGTTGATGTGAGTCGATGATCATTCTTGTGCTTTGTGCTTCGTGCTTTGTGCTTTGTGCCTCGACTCTCTGCGCGCGCGTCACTCCGGAGGAGTGCGATGTTTATAGTTCCGCGTCCTCCGAAGAGCCCGCACTCCTTTTAGGAGTGCAATGTCCACCGAACGGACTGCACGATTCTGCCGCTACATCGCACTCCTGACGGAGTGCAGAATTGCTAATCATCTGTGATCTATAAACATTGCACTCCTCTGGAGTGAAGCGCTTTCAAACCAAGCACAAAGATCAAAGCACAAAACCCAAATTTCAGTACTTCACCTCGCGCGGTTTCTCCGCCCGCTTCCCCTCGTGATTCTGGCGAGGCTCGCTGTCCATTTCAATTTCAAATGTCGTCACGAGTTCAGGAGCTTTCTTTGGAAGACCAGTTAAGCGAATGCGGAAATCATCCTGGTCGAACTTTACCGGTGTGTTGCTGCCGTGCATCTTCACAGACGAAACCTTGTTGAGAAAATTACCGAATACAACTGTTTCGCCTGGCCAGTAATAGACGTGCGCATACAAAGTGTTTCCCTTGCGAGTGTAGCTCACGTAGTTTCCACGCCGCGGTTGACAATTGTCTGACTGCCGGATCGTTTCAGCGTGTTTGCTCATCCAGTCGCCAACAGTGGAAAGAATCTGGGCCGACTCAGGAGGGATCGATCCGTCTTCAGTGGGACCAATGTTAAGAAGGTAGTTACCGCCATCACGAGCGCACGTAATCAGATTTCGGATCACTGTAGTTGGACTCTTCCAGTTGCGATCGGAGATGTGATAGCCCCAGCTGTCGTTGAGAGTCATACATGATTCCCACGGGCGGTTCGCCGAAGCTTCAATTCGCTGTTCCGGAGTATCGAAGTCCTCTGGAATCTTCGAGCGGTTGTTGATGATGATGTCTGGCTGAAGCTTGCGCACCATCGTATTCATCTCGACCGATTCCCAACCCTTTGCATCGAGGGGCCATGCTACGTCATACCAAAGAATGTCAACCTTGCCGTAGTTCGTCATGAGCTCTTTCACCTGGCCATGGATGTAATCGACGAAGCGTCGCCTGGCTGCTTCCTCTTTCGCGCAACGCGCACCATCGGGATGATGCCAATCCATCAGAGAATAGTAGAAGCCAAACCTCAAACCTTCTGCCCGTGCTGCTTCAACATACTCGCGGACGAGATCACGCCCAGGTCCTCTCTTCGTCGCGCAATAGTTCGTAAGCTTTGAATCGAAGTTACAGAAACCTTCGTGATGCTTCGTCGTCAGCACCATGTATTTCATTCCAGCTCGGCTGGCTAAACGGGCCCAATCCCTCGCGGCATTTGGTTTTGGTTTGAATGCGTCCGCGTAAGCTTCGTACTCTTTGGCGGGAATACCTTCATTCTCCATCACCCATTCATGACGGCCGAGCGTGCTGTAAAGTCCCCAGTGGATGAACATGCCGAACTTCGCTTCATGCCACCACTTCATGCGACGAGTTCGATCTTCAACTGTTGAAGTCGTCGGCGTTCCTGGGTCGGCCGGTCGTTGCTCCTGAGCAGAGACGAACTCAAGCTTCGAGGTGGTGGCGAGTGCACCGGCGGCGACGCCCATTAGCGTCAAATAATCTCTTCGATTCATCTGGAACCTCTCGTGTTGGACTCGTTGAGCGGGCACACTTCGACCCTGAGTTGAGCTAAGCACATGTCATTGTGTTGGAATAAGAAAGCGTAACAGATGAGGCTGAAGCGAGTTCCCCAACGCTACTCCAGCCTCTCAAAGTCAGGTCAAAGCTGGCCATCCTGACTATGTTCGTTAGCGGTAACGGATACTAACACAAGGCCCCACATTGTCAAGAAATTCTTCTCTGCGTTTCCTCTCCGTTCTCTGCATCTCTGCAGTATCTTTCGTGTGTTTCGTGTTAATTCGTGGATCGTCTTTTTGGCAGCGTCAGAAAAGCAGGATCCACGAAATGACACGAAGCAACACGAAAGACACCGCAGAGACGCAGAGAACGCAGAGGAGGCGCAGAGGAGAAGAATCATTTCGCTACAATCTCAAACTCTCCCTGCAACCGGATGTCCTCAGAACCCGATCCAACCATCACTCGAAACATTCCCGGCTCTACCACAAACTTCATCTCCCGGTTCCACAAACTCAAATCTGCAGGCATCAACACAAAGCGGACCGTTTTCGTCTCACCCGGCTTCAACGATACCCGTTGAAATCCACGCAAGTTCTTTTCATACGTAGTGACACTGCTAACAAGATCTCGTGTGTACAGTTGAACAATCTCTGTGCCTTCGCGTGCACCCGTGTTCTGCACGTCAACCGAAACCGTTACAGAACTGCTCATGTTCTGCTGCTGCGGCGTAATGATCAGGTTCTTATAACTGAAGGTCGTATAGCTGAGGCCATGGCCAAAATAGTAAAGCGCTCCGTTCACTCTCGACTTCTCGCCTTCCCATTGCGCATTCGGCTTCGTCGGAAAGTTAAACGGAATCTGTCCGACAGTTTTTGGAAACGTCATCGTCAGTTTGCCGCTTGGGTTGTAGTCACCGAATAAGACCTCGGCGATCGCGGTTCCGCCTTGGGCGCCCGGAAACCAACCTTCGATGATGCCGGGAACATACTTGTTAACCCAGTTGATGCTCATCGGACGACCATTCAGCAACACGACGATCGTTGGTTTGCCTACGGCATAGACAGCCTGCATAAGTTCCAACTGTCGGCCGGGAAGATCCAAACTTGTACGACTTGTAGTCTCCCCGACTGTTTTTGCTGAATCACCGAGCACCACGATTGCCACTTCGGAATTCCTGGCCGCTTCAACAGCCTCATCGATCATCCGCTGTTCATCTTTCGTCAAAGGCTCCGGAAGCACTTCAATCTCCGGCCAGTGCTCGCTGGTAACATCACAGCCTTTCGCGTAATTCACTCTGACAATATTTCCCAGGAGGTTCTGAATGCCCTGCCGCACGGTCACACTTGTTACGGCTGAAGGTCCGTAACGGTAATTCGTCAGGCTCTGATCGTCCGCATTCGGCCCAATCACGGCGATAGACTTAATCTGTTTATTCAGAGGCAGAATATTTTTGTCGTTCTTCAGAAGCACCACGCTCTCGCGCGCCGCACGCAACGCAACCTGCTGATGTTCTGCAGAATTGACAATCGACTTGGCTGTATTCGCACTTTCGACATAAGGATGATCGAACAAGCCAATCATGAACTTGACCCGCAACACATCACGCACTCGATCGTCTAAAACCTTCACCGGCACTTTTCCTTCTTTAACCAGTTCACGAAGGGGCAGGATGAAATCTTCCGGCCTGGTGAAATTTGTTTTCACATTCAGACCCGCCATGATCGACTGTCGTACCGCATCTTTCATATCAGTTGCGACTGCGTGCTTGTTGTATAGATATTCAACCGCCGCGCTGTCCGATACCACATAGCCGCGAAAGCCAAAGTCCTTTCGCAGTCGCTGAGTCAACCAGTAATCGCTGCCAGTGACAGGAATGCTATCGACATCATTGTAGGAACTCATCACTCCGAGTACGCTAGCCTGTTTGATGGCCGCTTCGAACGGTGGTAACAAAATGTTTTCAATCTCACGTGGAGACACTTGCGGGTCGGTGCGTGCTTGTCCCTCGCGTGCTCCTTTACCAACGCTATAAACGGCGAAGTGTTTTGCCGTTGCTGCAACCGTGTAATTCTCCTGAAGGCCTTTCACCATCTCGACGCCAAGTCTCGACGCGAGGTATGGATCTTCACCGTAAGTATCTTCGACGCGGCCCCAACGCTGATCGCGCGAGACGTCGAGCGTTGGAGCGTAGATGTTTGTATAACCCAATGCTCGCGCTTCACGAGCAGTGATTCTTCCAATCTCGCGAACGAGTTCAGGATCCCAGGTGTTGCCGACGCCAAGTTCTGACGGAAAGCTGGTGGAGACTTGAAAAGCCACGCCGCGCAGACCTTCGTTTGTGAAATCTACTGGAATGCCGAGACGGGTGTCTTCGATAAAGAAACGTTGGACTTCGTTCATGGCCCAGACGTGCTTCTCGATATCAGTTGCATAGATGCTTTTCGATCCGGCGCCCCAACCATTCAGATGTTCGTCGATGTTTGCGATGCCGTCCTTCCAAACCTGGTTCTTCCATTCTGGCGTCGGTAATTCATCTTTAAGAACGCGGTTGTAGCCGTAGAGAGTTGCGGTCTGGCACGTCTTCTCTTCCAGGGTCATCTGCGAGAGCAGGTCAGTAATGCGTGTCTCAATGTCGACTTTAGGATTCTCGTAGACATCCATTCGACCGTTCTTGTTTAGATCGATCCAGCCGGAATGGTAGATGTCTTTTTTTGGTGATTGAGGTATGAAGTTAAGAAGCAAGAGCAAAACAATAAACTGAGTGATTTTCATTCGTCTCTGGTTTTCTCTGCGCTATCTCTGCGTTCTCTGCGTCTCTGCGGTGACTTTATCCGTGGCCAAGCAGTAACCACAGAGACGCAGAGAACGCAGAGGTAGCGCAGAAAAAACCTTTACCTCACCTGATAAGTTGTGGCGATCTTTTTACTCGGAATCTCAACTCGATATGAGCGGCCATTCGGATTTACTGAAACTTTGATGAATTCGCCTTGACAGTTTTCATCATCGTTCGCGATGTAGGCGGAAGGCGTGTTGTCGTTCCATGACGTCGCAAGGTTCTTGTGCAGCTGATAGATGGCTTCGATTTCACGCACACTCTTGAGCGTCGCGTATGTTTTGGGCTCTCCACCTTTACGCGGTCCATTATCGATGACGGCTACTCGCGGCTTTAATGACCGCACCAGCGCCGGGTTGTTGCTGTTCGCAGCGCCGTGATGGTTCACCTGGAACAAGTCCACCGTCCCGATCAGATCTTTCGGACAAACCAATTTGTTTTCGACATTCCAGGTCAGATCACCGCCGTCGAAGAAACGAAAAGCTCCAAACGTCAAAAGCATTCCCAGACTGTTGGCATTATCTGTCTTGTCTTCCTCGATTGGCTTGAAGTCCGCGCCGCACGGTTTGATTTGCGGTGCACCTGCTTCTTCGCCTGCGACGCGAGCATTTGCTGCGACGATGCGAAAGTTGATGTGAGGGAGAGATCGATCAGCAAGAAACTTGATTTGATCGCCGGCGTTAAGGGTTATGGCTTTCCCCTGGGACACACTTCGATATTCATCGATAAGTTGGGGCTGGATGTCACTGCTCAATACTGAGGGAATACCATGATCGTAGAAGTTCTTAACCGGAAACAGTTTCGCCAACAACGTAATGCCACCGACGTGATCACGATGCCAGTGAGTGGTGATGTAATGATCAATCTGCGACAGTCGGGCAACGTCCTTAGCTATGTGTAGTATTCGTTGCGCATCCCTTTCCTCGGGGAAGCCTGAGTCGATCAGCATTGACTCACCTAGTGGCGTGACGATCAAAGTCGACGCACCGCCTTCGACATCGATGAAGTAAATATCGAGAGTTTTCGGTGCGGCGTTTGAATAAGGGGCAATGGTTAGAACAAAGCCCAGAATCAACAAGGATCTTTTCATAACGAGTCCTTCCAACAACTCTGCGTCTTTGTGTTCTCTGCGTCTCTGCGTTTTCTGGCTGCGAACGGCCTAACTAACCGCAGAGACGCAGAGAACGCAGAGACGCAGAGAGTCTTTTAATGTATCTCAGGTTCAGGCGTTTCCGGTCCAGCTTCTAAAACATCAAAGTCACAACCCTTGTCCGCTTGCGTCACATGTGCTGCATATAGCGCTCCAAACCCTCGTTCGTACCTTGGAGGTGCAGGTTTCCATGCTGCACGACGCCTTGCTAGCTCTTCGTCAGCAACAACAAGTTCAAGCTTTCGAGCTGCAACGTCTAAATCGATAAGGTCACCGTCGTGAACAAATGCCAACGGGCCACCAACGAATGATTCGGGTGCCACATGCAGAACACATGCTCCATATGCCGTTCCACTCATTCTCGCATCAGAGATTCGAACCATATCTCGAACACCGCGCTGCAACAGTTTCTTTGGTACAGGCAACATCCCCCACTCCGGCATTCCAGGGCCGCCGAGTGGACCAGCGTTTTGCAAAACCAGTACCGAGTTCGCATCCACCTGCAGATCTTCGTTGTCGATTCGCGCTGCCAGATCGTTATAGTCACTGAAAACAACTGCGGGACCTCTGTGCTTCAACAATCGCGGTTCAGCTGCGGTAGGTTTGATGACAGCGCCATCAGGTGCGAGATTACCGAACAGCACGGCCGTGCCACCTGAGGATGAAACTGGATTACTCAATGAACGAATGACGTCATCATTCGTAACTTTCGCATCCTTAATATTGCTGCCGAGTGTTTCTCCCGATACGGTCAGGCAATCCAGATGCAAACTTCCTTCCAGCTCTTTCAACAACGCGCGCAAACCACCGGCATAGTAGAAATCCTCCATCAGGAATTCTCCTGACGGACGAAGATTTGCAATCATCGGTGTTCGTTGTGAGATCTCGTCGAACTTTTTCAATCCAAGTTGATAACCGGCGCGACCTGCGAGTGCAATAAGGTGAATGATGGCATTGGTTGAGCCGCCGATTGCCATGTCGGCTGTGATCGCGTTGTCGAACGAACTCTCGGTCAGAATGTCGCGCGGCTTTAAGTCCTCCCAAACCATTTCAACAATCCGTCGCCCACAACGAGTTGCCATTCGGGAGTGGTTTGCATCGACGGCCGGAATCGAAGAAGCGCCCGGTAACGTTAGGCCAAGTGTTTCGGCGATCGCGGTCATTGTTGAAGCAGTTCCCATCGTCATGCAGTGACCTGGACTGCGCGCTATCCCATCTTCCATTTCGTTCCATTCGCAGTCGGTGATGTTGCCAGCCTTCTTCTCCGCCCAATACTTCCAAACGTCGCTGCCACTTCCCAAAACTTTGCCGTTCCAGTTTCCGCGAAGCATTGGTCCCGCAGGCAAATAGATCGCTGGGAGGTTCATACTGATCGCGCCCATCAACAATCCTGGCGTCGTTTTGTCGCAGCCGCCCATCAAAACCACTCCATCGATTGGTTGGGATCGAATGAGCTCTTCCGTCTCCATCGCGAGAAAGTTCCGATACATCATCGGACTCGGTTTCATGTAGGTTTCGGTGACTGACATTGCGGGGAGTTCTACAGGAAAGCCTCCGGCCTGCCAGACGCCACGCTTTACTTCCTCTGCGCGCGTGCGGAAGTGACTATGACACGTGGCGAGATCACTCCACGTGTTGATGATGGCGATTACGGGTTTACCTTGAAAGTCCTCCAAAGCGTAGCCCATCTGCTTGGTGCGAGAACGATGTCCAAACGAGCGCATGTCGTTCACGCCAAACCAGCGATGGCTGCGAAGTTGTTCGGGAGTTTTCATGGGTTAAAGAATAGGTCCTATAGGTCAAATAGGACTTATGATTGCCTCTTCGATCCTTGCCACGGCCAAGCCAATCTCTCCGTTCACAATTGGTTCTCGGTCTTCCATGATTGCTCTAGCGAAATCATCGATCAGCGGCGCATGCAGGTTCGTCGCTGCTGGATGAGATTCTTCGCGGATTCCTGCTTTGGTAATCACGCGTAGTTTTCCCTCATTCAAAACTGGAACATGAATCGATCCTGCTGAACCAAAAATATCAAAGGTGTCCTGTGGCTGCTGCGCAGAATGAGCGACAGTCAGAGTGGCGATCGTTCCTCGCTCAAAGTGCATAACGACTGTCCCGACATCTTCAACCTCGCGATGAAAGAATTGATTGGTGGCTTTAGCTTTCACATCTTCGACACTGCCAAATAAATCGAGCAATAGTTCGATCCGATGACAACCAAAATCAAACATCGGACCGCCACCTGATAATTGCTTTTTCAATAGCCATGAACGCCCCTGGCCCGCGGGTGGATCGAACCATTCAAACGCGTTCATTTGTGCGATTACCGCTGTTCCAATTTCGCCATCGTCGATGATCTGCCTGATCCGCTTAACGACAGGATAAAAATGCCGGTAGTAGGCGACGCCTAGCTTCACGTTGTGATGATCACGCGTTGCAATCACTCGATTACACTCGTCTACCGATAAAGCCATGGGCTTTTCACAAAGCACATGCTTCCCGGCTTCAATCGCTGCGATTGTTTGTTCCGCATGTAAATGAACCGGGGTCGCGACATAAACAGCCGAGATGTCATCATCCTGCAAAAGTTCTCGCCAGTCTGCATACCAACCTCGCGCTCCGAATTCCGTGGCGAACGATTCCGCCAAGTGTGATCGAGCACGACTAACCGCGACTAGCTCGCAGATTGTTGAATCGCGTAATGCAGGAGCAACTCGCTTCTGTGCGATGTCGCCACAACCGATCAAGCCAAATTTGATCATGCGGATTTTTGTCCGACGAACTTTTTAGTTTGTCGTTGCTGGGAATCGGGCCGCAGCTTTCCAAAGGGCTTCTTTAACAACGCACGACAAACTGAAGTTCGTCGGACAAATGTTATAAGAACTTTTCCCATCGCCCCAGAATTACGCGCAGCTCGTCCAACTCTGCCTCAGTAACATTTACCAGCGGCGGGCGCACTGGTCCGCCATTCATACCCACCATGTCCATCAACGCTTTCATAGTTGAAACTTCATAGCCTTTGCGACGCGCGCGAATCGAGAATAGTGGGATGACACAGCGATCAAGCAACTCTGCCAGATCGTCTTTAGCGCCACTTGAACCCAGTTCATGAAGTCTCAGCGACAAGCGCGGTGCCACTGTCGCAATGCTCGAAGTGAACGTTCGGATTCCTGTGCTGTAATAGGCGCCCACCATGTCGTCTCCTGCTCCACCAATCCATAAGAGGCGATCGCCAACCCGATTCATTATTGTTTGTAGTCGCCGAATATCGCCCTGGCCATCTTTCCATGCCACGAGCGTTGGTATTTGGGAACAGAGTCGCTCAACCGTGGATGGACCGAACGTCAACCAATCGCGACTGTAGATCAGCACTCCGAGTTCAGTTGAGGCAGCGATGCTGCGGTAGTACTCGATCAACCCTTCTTCATCAGCGTTGGGATAATATGGAGGGAAAATGAGAATTCCATCGGCTCCGGCTTTTTCAGCAGCGTGAGCCATCTCGATTCCAACTCGCTGGCCAAAGCCCACTCCTGCGATTACCGGGACGCGATTTTCGATGGCATGAACAGTCAACTCAATCACACGCTCGTATTCAGCCGGTGTCAGCGAATACATTTCGCCCGTTCCGCCTGCCGCAACGATTCCCGCAATCGGATGTTCGATTAACTTGCTTAGATTCTCGTGAAGACCAGGTAAGTCTAATGAGAGGTTTTCCTGAAAAGGGGTGATTGGAAAAGCAATCACGCCAGAGAGGCGGCTTCTTAATTCAGTTGGATGCATATCGTTCCTGGTGTCCGACGAACTTTAGTTTGTCGCGCGTCCAATCGAAGCCCGCATATTTTCTCAAGGGCATGGATATCACGCACGACAAACTAAAGTTCGTCGGACATATCTTCGGATACCAACCTTTGTACGACTGGCGCAAGCTTGTCTATTTGCTCGGCGCTCAATGCAGAAACATATGGTGTTGTCGATCCAGTCTTCGCAATGCCCGCGAGTTCGGTTGCATGATGCAGCACGCGTGCTGGTCCCCACATATCGCGCAAGTCCTCGAGGGGAAGAAACTTTTTTCGTATCTCTTCCGCTTTTGCGTACTCGTGTGATTTCAACCTCTCGAACAATTGTTGGCTCAATCGCGGCGCTATGCACCCAGAGCCGGTAGTAAATCCTTGAAGCTTCCAATCACGCACGTGAACAGCCGCAGGCCGTTCGCCAATTCCACTAATTACATATTTGCGATCTACACGCGCGAGTAGCGCTTCCAGATATGAGTCCTGCGACGGATTATCTCTCACAACAGCGTATTTGATTCCTATGCAAACACCGTCGTCAACGAGACGCGCGACTGCATCCAGGCCAGCTTCACAGTTAGATCCAAAGTTGCTCTCGTCTTTAAGATATACAATCAACTTTGCCCCGGAGACATCTGCGATCTCGCGATATCCTTGCTCCAATCCCGCTGCATCACGAGGGTCGCCGCACGGCAACATCATAGCGAAGGCGAATGAGTGCTTGCGTAGAAGTTCAGCTTGTTCGAGCGCGCGTCCGAACGACGGTCCGATACTTGGAATCAACCAAAGCTGATCAGATGAGCCTGATAACCATTCGAGCAATGATTCTAACTCTGAAAGTGTCGAGTGATAGAGAAACGCATTGCCGCCATAAAGCAGGCGACTGATTCCGCCGCTCACGATGTGTTTGACGATACGGTCGTTTTGATCGACATCGATTGTGCGCTTCGAATCGTCTCGTCGGGCAAGTGGCGGTACAGCAAAGACGCCATGCAGATCGTCCGGTGATAATGATTTCATTTATTTCACTTTTCTTCTCTGCGCCTCCTCTGCGTTCTCTGCGTCTCTGCGGTTTATGGGAGTCTGCAAATTTTGCAGAGACGCAGAGAACCCAGAGGAAGCGCAGAGAGAAATTCTATTTCATTTCCAAGACGACAACTGTAGCAATCGGATCAGGCGCTGATGCCGGTAACTTAACCGATAAACCGCCGCTAGTCTGGCTAACGGTCAATGATTGCTTTGATGCTGATAACAAATACGCACGCTTGACGGGCTTCCCAATCGCAGGCACAACCAGGTTCCCATCACTCGGCCAGTTGAAAACATGCAGATAGAGCTTGCTCGGTTTACTTGTTACTCGCCCAAACTCCGGCTGCGTTGTAAACGGACTCGCAGTCGTACCATAGATAGATTCGCCGTTGACTTTCATCCATCTGCCAACAGCCGCCAAACGTTCGACACTGGGTGCAGGGATTAGCCCTTCTTTAGTCGGACCGACATTCAAAAGATAATTCCCACCCTTGGAAGCAATATCAATCAGATTGCGAATTATCACTTCCGGAGATTTCCAATTATCGTCATAAGACTTAAATCCCCAGGTGGTGTTCATCGTCATGCAGCTTTCCCAGTCAACTCCGGGCAAGCCATTTGGTGGAATTTGTTGTTCGGGCGTGCCGAAGTCGCCGGCGTAGGTCTGATCAGTTTTGCTGAGTCCTTTCATGCCTTCGCGACCACGTCCAACTCGATTATTAATAATGATGCTCGGCTTCAGACTCCGCACATACTCGTAGAGTTGCTTTCCATCTTCTTCGGTCCACCAGTCTTGCCATTCGCCATCAAACCAAAGCACGCCCGGATCGTAATTAGTGACTAGTTCACGCAACTGTGCCTTCATGTACTTCAGGTATTCTTCCTTGCCGCCCGGTTTCAACTTTGTCGTGCGATTGCCCGCAGTCGGATCTTTCCCGGGAGCGTCGACGTATGCGGCCGGATAATGCCAATCAAGAATCGAGTAATAGAAGCAGAAGACGAGGCCTTGTTTCCTGGCCTCGGCCGCAAGCTCCTTAATTGGATCTCGATGATACGGAGTCGCATCAACGATGTCGTAGTTACTGACTTTGCTGTCGTACATCGCAAAACCG
Source organism: Pyrinomonadaceae bacterium (assembly GCA_036522415.1). Classification (GTDB taxonomy): domain Bacteria; phylum Acidobacteriota; class Blastocatellia; order Pyrinomonadales; family Pyrinomonadaceae; genus PSRF01. The sequence goes on from DATDFV010000082.1 coordinate 27,411, forward strand.
TCATGATGCTTTGAGGTGATGACGATGTACTTCATGCCCGCGTTCCTGGCAATACTCACCCACTCTTTAGCATTGAACTTGACGGGATTGAAATCAGCAGCGAACTTCTCGTACTCGGCTCGTGGAATATTTGCCCATTCCATAATCCACTCGCCGATACGATCAGATCGTTTCCCATTGTATTCGCCGGCCGGGACTGCATAGAGACCCCAGTGAATAAACATTCCAAAGCGCGCTTCACGCCACCAACGCATCCGCTGATCGCGCTGGGCTTTCGTTTCGTTGGCAAAGGAATGATTAAGCTGCGCCGAAGTTTGTCCGGTCACCATGAACAAAGACAGCAGACAGATCAGAAATCTGGTTTTCATATGCTCACCTCAAAAAACTAGTCCACAGATTACGCAGATTACACAGATTTTTTTTAGAAAGACATCACAACTAGTTCTTCGCGCCAAATTCAGAAAAACTAATCTGTGTAATCTGTGGATAAAGGTCTAGTTCCACAACACAGGCTGTCGAATAAAAAAGTTTCGTATCACTTCATCAACGCCTGAGTCCGCTGGCAATGTCTTCCAGAGATCAATGTATTCAGGTCGTCTCAAGGCTCGGCCTCCAAACAGCAAACTGCACTGACGCATAGGCCATTCAGAGTCGTACATTACATCCGGTTTCAACGGCCAGCTCTTCTTGTGCTTTATATATGGATACATGTAGGCAAGGGCTTTGGAAATGCCACGGCCATCGCTTGTGCTGAATGTCCACAGGTTGTCTTTCTCCGTGGACAACAGCTCGCAAATCGTCGCCATTGCATCCAGATTGAATAATGAATAACCGTAAGGCTTGGTGCGCCGCAGTTCCTCTGGAAAACTACCATCGGTCGCAATCTGGTTAGGCACCAGCACAGACTTGAACCTGTTGCGACAATAATCGACTAGATCACGATTGCCGACAAGCGACGCAAAAGCTGCGACCTGCATTACCCAACACGTACCGTGATTGTTTTTCGCTTCACGCTCGTCGATTCCGTTTTTGCTGGTCGTCAGCCACTGAAGATAGTCGCTGAACCATTGAATGACTCCACCCAGATCGGTTGTGTTAAAGGATCGTGAATCCTTCAACCATTCGATAGCTCGCGCCACCTCAACCAAATGAATCGTATCGATGATGCCGATGCCGCGTCCGGTAAAGCGACCGTGAATCGCCTGTGCATACTGCAGGTTCGGATTCATCTTGGTCTTTTCATCGATGAACCATGCTCGAAGATGTTTCACTGCATGTCTGGCATAACGCTCATCTCCAGTTATTTTCCAGGCTGCAACGAGCGCAGGTAACTGGACACTAAGACGCATTAGATACTTGCGATGATCGACGAAATTGTTTGGGTTCGTCATGCCATCGCGTTGAATGTAGGGATCGTCGGGATTTTGCGGATCGGGCCACCAGTAATCACCTTCCGAGAAGAAGTCGTGCAACCCACCGGCGCTCCGACGCGAACTTGATGCCGTGACGGTGATTGGCTGTTCTGTCAAATACTGATTCGCTGCTTTTAAAACACGGTCGCGCTCGAACCGCGCTAGATCGAATTTGACCTGTGCGACAGTGGAGATCGCAGAAACAGCAAACATACAAATGATCAACCATGGTCTAGACAAACTTAAATCCTCTTATTCTCTGCGCCTCTTCTGCGTTCTCTGCGTCTCTGCGGTTTATGGGAGTCTGCAAATTTTCACCGCAGAGACGCCGAGGAAGCGCAGAGAAGGACCTATTTGAGATCAGGGTCAATCCTCACCGTGTTGCTGTTCCAATCAACCGTCACCGTCGTCCCATCTGCAAACGTAGTCCGCTCTTTCCTATAATTCACATCGAGGAATTCGTGCCGCGTCATCTCCAACATTCCAACCCGCTTGTGCAAAGCCATCATCTGCTCGATCAACGCCATGGTCTTCTCATCGACTGGGCCCATTGGCAACTCAGGTTGGCCTCCGAAAAGAATTCCCTGCATCAGTGTCTTCTGATCTCGAGCTCCGAATGACGTGATCACAGCATCGTGATAAACCAATTGGTACAGAGGTACCAACACCGCCTTGCTTCCTCCACCCGACTGGTTGATGACATCGACGTAAGGGACCACCCAATCGGCGCCGGCTTCAGTTGCGACGATTCCAAGGTTCTGTCGCGACCAATTCATCATTAGTATCTGGCCACGCATCGCGTCAGTGTGCGTCGTTGGGTGTTCCGGATTGAAATCCTGATCCGGCGGAACATAACCGATCACATCGATATAGATCCCCTGCGTCTTGATGCCATGATCGAAAAACAATTGATAGTTCTTCAATAGATGGCCGAGTTGAAAGCGGGCGTTCAAATATGCCTGAGGCCCACCGTCCCAGTGGCGCATTAAGGGAATTTGACCTTGCTTTGAATCACCAAAGCGAGAGCCTGGAAACTGCAGCGGTGGCACCCGCGTATCTTCTTCATGAACAGCAAACTGCGCGTTGTACGAAGGAGCGTCTAGATAGTAGTCACGATATTGATCGTGAAAGATGACTTGATAGCCGAGTTCACGACACGCATCCGTCAGTCGCTTCATGCCTTCCCAACCACCCGCAGCTTCAGGAGGTGGCAATGGATCAGGATGTTGACGATCGTAACCAAGATGCGGCCAACCAGAAACATAGACCAGTAAACGGTCGATTCCTTTCGCTTTCAATTCTCGAAGTTGACGAATGCGTTCATCAAAAGTTGTCAGGCTGTAATTCTTTGCAACGTCTTTTGTGTCGTAACGATCACTCGTAGGAACAAGATTTCGAAGTATGCTCACGCGGGTTTGGGGAATACCAAATAGATCCGCGACTGCGGGAGTACGCGCAATCTTCTCTTTCAGGGAAACAAAAAGACCAGTCTCTTTCACGTATTTCCTATAACGCTTTGCCATCTGGACGTAATTTCCATCCGCGAAGAAAGCCATTCGGCAGGTGCGCAAATAGCCGAAGCGATTCAGTTGTGCTCGCCATTGAGGTCCAACGACTGTCGGTCCACCCGCCGGATGTGAAAACTGATAACTTGCATCATCTGGAGTTTCGACAATGACCATCGCGGCCGATTTTCCCTTCTGAAAACCCCACCAGGACATCGACCACGACTCAATGACGTGACTCTGCAATTGACTGTGATCGGTTGTTGCGATCTTACCTTCAGGAGTGATCGTGCGAATCGGGTAATACTCTTTGGGCCAGTTTCGGGGTAACAGCGTTCCGCGGCCGTTACTTAATAATGTGTAATCAACATCGTGTGCATCAACGGCAGCCGGCCAGTTGAGTTGACGCAACGTGGCGTCTCTTTCGTTGGCAACAATGTCAAACACAAGCTCTTCTGATTTACCCTCGAGACAAATTGTCAGAAACAGATCCAGATCGACGTTTGACCAACCGGAGAGAGCAAGCTTGACTCCCGTTTTGAATCCAGTGTCGTAGGGAACGATCGAGATCTTTTTCGCATCAACAATTCGCAAAGAAAGATCTGCTCCGTTAGAGCGAACGATCATGTCGCCGAGCTTGGAAGGCATCAGTTGCCACTGAGTAGGACCCGCCTGAATGCTTAACGCCAGATCGGCCTCGCTGATAGTGAATGAATTGAGTTTGCCTTTAACCAGCCATTTGGGACCTTCGTGAGAGAGGGTTACCGGCATCGCACCCCATTGATCGCGTGAGAGTGTTTGGGCTTGGGTTACGGCACTGACAACGCTAACGAAGAGAATCAAAGTAAACAATTTGAATAGCGACATGGTTTTCAGTGGGCTCAGAAACTCTCTGCGCTTCCTCCGCGTTCTCTGCGGCTCTGCGGTTTGCTTTCGGTGTGCCCAATAGATCACCGCAGAGACGCAGAGAACGCTGAGAAAGCGCAGAGATTATCAAAAAGGCGGTGACTGAGTTTTCAATCACCGCCGTTAAATTCAAAAACACCCAACCACTTCTAGAACATAAACCTCAAGCCAAACTGAATCTGCCGCGGGTTTGTTCCGGCGGCGAGACTATTAATTCGTCCCACATTGGTTGCGATAGTCGTCGCGTTCGTATTGATCGTCAGGTTAGTTGGTGTGTCCCAGTTTTGAATATTGAAGACATTAAACATCTCCATTCGAAACTGAAGTTCCCAACTCTCGCGAAGCGGGAAGCTCTTGAATAACGACAAGTCAGTATTGAAAACTGACTTTCCGCGAAATGCGTTACGTCCCAGACTCCCAAACGATCCTGAAGGAATGCCAAAGGCGCACGGATTAAACCAACTCGCGATCGTATGAACAGCATCCGCAGCCTTTCCGCCCTGCGAGATAGTTTTCTGACACAATGGATCTGGATTGGCGGGCACTGGCCCGGCCTTAAATGGATCCGCGATCAAGTTTGGTCGAAGGTAAGTTCCCGGCGCGGTTGGCGCACTGCCGCGCAAGTTTGCTAAATCACCAGTCACCTGCAAGCTGTACGGCGCACCGCTTCGAGCTTGCATGATGAAGTTTGTTTGCCAGTTACCCAGCACCCACGCCGCTGGACCACTTCTAAACCACCGCTTTCCTTTGCCCGTTGGAAGTTCATAGACCGTTGCCCAGGAAACGAAGTGTGGAATGTCATAAGACGACACTCCACGTGCGGTGCTTTGATCGTAGTAGTTCTGAATGGTCGAACCGCCACCGGGTCCGTTTTCAACGTTGAAGTAACCACTGCTGACGTCGATCGACTTGCTCCACGTGTAAGAGACCAATGTGCTCAATCCCTTCGAGAAGCGACGTTGAAATTTCGATTCGAGTGCGTTGTAGTTCGAGTAACCAATGTTAGTGGTATAAGTAAAGCCCGCTGCAACCCACGGCATCAACCGCGCAGCATCAACCGTCGCGGCGGGTGTGCCATTTGGAAATGCACGATTGGCAGCGTTTGCAAAACCAGCATACGGCAGTCTGCCATTCTTCGAACCGACGTACGCCACCGAGATCATCGACGTCGGTGTTAGCTCTCTTTGAACCTCAACATGCCACTGCTGTGAATATGGATCCTTGTAGTGTGGATTATTCGGAAACCCACCGACGCTCCAGGGATTCGTAGTAGGCAGCGGGGTAGCAAAACCCTGACCCTGAATCTGGATAATGTTGAAGGCCGTTCCATTCGTAAAGTTGACCGACGCATTCGCATTACCTGAAAAGGCAGTTGCATCGGGCCAGGTTGTAGCTTCCAGATCGTTCTGCGCGTATTGACTCCTGGCCGGAAGCGGATCCCAGTAGAGTCCATACCCTGCTCGCAAAACCGTTTTAGGATTCAAAGTCCAGGCGATACCAACTCGAGGACCCCAGTTGTCTTTGATTGGTGGTGGCGCAAAGAACCTTGTGCCGGCCACAACAACATTCGCAAAGTGCGGATCCGTCTTGAACGCGTCGGGGATGCACGGCGCCGATGAAGCAACGCTGCAGAAAGGCGGCATTGTTGTCGCCCCGATGATCCATTTTTGATTTTCGAGATCGAGGGAGTTCCACAATCTGCCGTCGAGAGTCTTCGGCTGGTTCAGGTAGTCGTAACGGAGACCCAGCGTCATTGAAAAGTTTCTACGCACACGCCACTCGTCCTGAACAAAACCAGCCCAGGATCCATATTTGAATTGCACGGGTCCGCCATGCAGGGTTGGAAGCTGCGCACTAAAGCTGTTTGGAAAGCCTAGAAGTGCCGAAGCCAGAGACAAGCCGCTCGTTCCTGACGGTGCTGTTGGCAGTCGCGTCTGCTCGTCGTTGAAGCTGTAAGTTTGAAATGTGTTCAGCTGAATTCGTTTGGCTTCGATGTACCAACCACCTGCCTTAATGCTGTGATTGCCTTTTACCCAGGTAACGGTTGGAGTAATGCTCCAGTTTGGATTTTCGCGAAGTGCGTCACCTCTGATGCCAAGATTGTTATTGCCACCAGCCGTCCAGTTTTGCAGAGCGACTAATAGACCTGAGTATTTATCAACATCGATAAATCCGAATTGCTTCAGCGGATCAACGCCCGCCTGATGCTGGTTCTGTTGACTCGAGTCAACACCGGGGCGGCCTGCATAGCCTGCTCGAAAATCGAAAACCAACGTCGGACTAAAAGTGTGCGTCCATGCGCCACCATAGTTTCGTCCCTTTCCACTTCCGCCAGTCGATCCGTCGGTACCGATCGGATTAAAGACAGTGACGTTCTGTTGTGTGTAACGGAAAAAGATACTGTCGTTATCGCTAAAACGGTGATCGATTCTGACCTGGAAACTGTTTGCATTGTTGGTAGTCGGACGAATTTGCGCAAAGTTGTTTACGGCATCGCCCGAAAGGTTTGGGGTAGGCGAGTACGTTCTAAAGAAATTCTGCATTGGTCCAAAGATCAATGCCTGGGGAATCTTGAAACAGGGTGAACCGATCGACTGATCCTGTTGCCTGAGCACGTTTACAGGCAGCGGATTTCCAGACGCATCACAGCGAAATGGATCTCGAACAAAGTTATTGCCAACCTGTCGAGTTGAATAAGGGTTATAGATCTGTCGTCTAAACGGCGTGTTCGTGAAGTCTCCGTTTATCTCGGCTGCGGTTGGAACATACGCCAACGCAAGTGTTGGTTGGCTGTAACGCCAGCCGTCGTAACCTACCGAGAAGAACGTCTTATTCTTAAAAATTGGACCAGTTACTGTCGCGCCAAACTGATTTTGTCTGAAAGGTAACGGACTGTCAGGAACACCCTGGCCTGGTTTACATCGAGCAGTTGTACAGACATCAAAAGGATTACGCGCATCGAAAGCATCGTTCCGGACGTACTCGAAGGCTGAGCCGTGAAACTTATTGCCACCTGATTTCGAGACCATGTTGACAACGCCACCCGCAGCTCCGCCGTAGTCCGCTCTTGAATCATGACCCACGACTTTGAATTCCTGAATCAGGTCGATGTTAGGAATGACGATGTAGGTCGGACCGCGAACGTTGGTATTGATGATGCCGTCAAAGAAATAGAGTTTCGATCGGTTTTCCTGTCCGTGAAAAGAGGGATCAGCGAAGCCGGAACCCGGGATGCCTACGTTTCCTTCCACACCACCAATACTTCTGTTTTGAGAAGTCGAAACAGGAGTGACGCCGGGAGTCAGGGTTAACAACTGAGTGAAGTTTCTGCCGTTCAAAGGCAAGTCCTGAACGACCTTCTCCGGGATAACCGTTCCCAGGTCTGAAGATGACTGCTGAATAAGTTCTGCAGCCGCGCTGATCTCGACCGTCTCCGACACTTGTCCGATTGTGAGCGAGATGTTTTGAGTTACTGCTTCACTGACACCGACGTCGAAGGGTGGAGTCTGTACGCCTTTGAATCCCTGTACTTCGACTCTTAAGACGTACACAGTCGGATTGAGATTGACGAAATTGAAGTAACCACTGTCGTTGGTAGTAGTCTCAATTTCGATCTTCGTGGCCTGACTCTGGAGTTTAACCACAGCTCCCGGCACACCTGCGCCATTTGGATCGGTTACGGTCCCGTTCACCTTTCCGTTCGCTTGCGAGAAGACGACGATAGCTGACGCTGAAATAACGATTAGTACCCCGAAAAATTTCCTGAACGAAAACATCTGAAATACTCCTTTCGCATGGCGGTCTGAACGGGAGACGAAACACTGCTACCAGTCAAAACAAATAGGGGGACCTCACGTGATTGGAGGTCCCCTGATTCAGAGCTAAAAGTTGATTCGGAGCGATGCCTGCATGACGCGGGGCGTGCGCGCTGTCGTCGGTGTTCCAAACGTCGTTCGCGTTTGCTTCACGACTGCAGTACAAGTGTTGCCGGCAACAGTGCAAGCTTGCCCTGGATTAGCGTTGACCTGTACCACTCCATACGTTAGTGAACCGTCAATATCATCGAAGTTAGCACGGTTGAAAATATTGAAGACTTCCCAACGTAGTTGAATGCCGCGGCTCTCGCCGATCTTGAAATTCTTAAAGAGGGCAACGTCATTGTTCAGGATCGAGGGAATGCGGACGGAGTTTCGCGGCATGTTTCCGATCTGCCCCAACCCGGTCGGATTGGTAAAGCAAGCCGTATTGATTACAAAAGCCGAACCCGTTAGGTCTGCTCCACTCGCACCCTTAACTGGATCGCAAATGATACTCGGACGTGCGTTCACTGTGCCGCCAGTGAAATCCGTAAGCATCGTGCAAACTGTTGCCGATGTTTTAACCGTTCCGGGCGGACATGTTTGACCGGCAGTAATTGTGGCCGTGCCGGTCGTGTACGTGACGGTAAGATTCTTCGGACGGCCAGTGGCGTACGAGCTGGTGCCTGACAACTGCCAATCGTCAAAAACTGCTTTTACGACGCCACTGTTAAATTTCTTGCTCAGCTTCGGAATGTCATAGATGTAGTTCAACGTCAGAATGTGTGTCTGGTCAAAATCTGATGGTCCATAATTGAATGACTTGTAGGGCCGCGGAAAAGAAACATCGGACGAATCATCGTTCGCATAGTCGAACGACTTCGAATATGTGTAGGCGACTCCAAATTGGAAACCTCGCGTGTATCGTCGATTCAGTTGGACCTGAAGGCCGTTATAGTTCGACGTTCCTGAGTACAGCACCAGGTTGATGTCACCGTATCCTCGATAAGGTCGCAAAAAGTCGTTGTTTTTAGCGCTGCTGGCAGTGAGAGGATCGCGGTTTTCAGAATGACACGGAACGCCGTACTGCGCCGCGATAGTGCAATCGACAAAGCGAGCCGCATCAGGAATCGCGTTGATGTTTCGCCGCTCTCCCAGATGTCGCGCGAATGCGCCGACATAACTAACCTCCAGCACCGACTTGAAACCAATCTCTTGTTGAACTCCAAGGGAGAAGTTTGCGGTGCTTGGAATATTTGAGTGAGCCTCCAAAGCACTAATTGTGACCGGGAAGAGCGCGGCGGTATTCGTTAGATTAACGAGGTTGTCGATGTTGCCGTTCTGGATCTGGAATGTGCGTTGTTGCGGCGGATTGTTTCCCAAACTGCTCGCCCCGCCGGTTCCACCACCCACGCGAGGCATGTGGTAGAGACCACCCATTCCACGAATAACCGTACGGCCTTGCCCATGAATGTCCCAGGCAAAACCAATTCTTGGTTCATAGTAGATTGTCGGCGTCTCTCGATAGGCTCGAGGTGTTGTGGGATCGGTTGGCAAAGCCAGACCATTAGTGATATCGCCGGTGCCGGGAATGATGGCTCGTACGAGATTCTTGTTCAGCAGAGTCCGATTAGGGTTGTTAAGCTGTCGCGGATCAATAGCAAACTGGTTTGCTGTAGCGCAGGCGGTACCAAACGCGGGAACGCCGTTGGGTTGACCGTTGCAATACCCGATGTAAAGAAGTGGGGCTTTGGTCGGGTCAAACTTGGAAGGATCAAAGTTGGAGCCTTGCCCGTCGAGTTGGAATTGACCCGAGGTATATCCAAAACGCATCCCATAATTGAGTGTTAGTTGTCGTGAAATCTTCCAGGAATCCTGTCCATACCATTGAACCTGGTTCAGCTGCAGGTTGGTAAACGGACGCGAGCTTTGCTCGGTGTAGGTGTTGAAATTCCCTAATAAGGCATTCGCATATGCAAAGCCTGTGTTGCCCGCTGCAGTGGTGAATCCGTTACTGTTGCTCGTACCAAAATCCAATTGACCCGACCAGGTCCCACCAGGCGCCTCACGATTGAAGAGTCTTTCGAGGTACACACCAAACTTAAAGCTGTGATCACCGCGCGTATAAGAAATATTGTCAGACAGCGACGGTCTTATGTGATCTTCACCAACCTCGCCCCAACGATTCAACCAATTGATGTTTGCTGGATTCCCGGCAACGCTGCTCCATCCAGTCACGATTGGTACTAAATCCATTTTGTTGTTCTGAGGAAACAACTGGGGCGCTGTGTAGTTCAGAGTGTCTCTTCGCAATCCTTCGGCAAAGCCAGTGGTAGGAATAAAACCTTCGGTGTCTGTTCTCCAGCCAACGTTGAATTCGTTCACAACTGCCGAGTTAAAGACGTGAACCCAATTCGCTGACCTGCCATCGTCCGTGTAAAGGTAATGGGAGCGAATGCCCCAACGGTCAACTCCATTCGCTCCGTTGGGCCAACCGGATGTCGCTGTCCCCTCGTTGTCCGACGTCCACCATTGAGCTTTGAAGTAAATCGAGTCGTTGTTGCTTGGCTTAACGTCGAATCGAACTAAATAACTATGTTTCGGTACATCGACGCTTCTTTGGAACACATATCGACCGGGATTGCTGGCAGTCGGTGAATTCGGAAGCGGAAAGTAGTTGAGGAGATTTTGAGTGCTCTTGTTTATGAGACCTGATGGGATTTTGTTCCCGGGAAATTGCAAGCCTGTAGCTGGATTCAAAACAACTGGAACTGCGCCGCTTGAATTTCTCGACTGCGAGAAATCCCCGATTCGCTCGAGCGCCGTTGGAACAGTTACAAAGACGGGATCGGTTGGAGTGATTGTGTGCGGCTTCTCGAGATTGAAGAAGAAGAAAGCCTTCCCTCTCCAGAGCGCCGGCCCGCCTTCACCGAAACGCGGCAAAGGCATTGGGCCACCGTAATTGAATCCCCAGTAATTGAACCGGTATAAAGCGCGTTTTAAGCCCGCCTTGTTATTGAAAAAGTTTGCTGCGTTTAGAGCTTCGTTGCGAAGAAAGTAATAAGCGGTGCCGGCATAATCTCGTCCGCCGCCTTTGGTCACGATGTTAATCATGGCCCCGCCGTTGTTGCCGTATTCCGCACTGTAGTTATCGCGAAGGACCTTTACCTCACCGATCGCATCAATACTCGTGGTAAGACTCAGCAAGTTACTTCCGCTTGGTTCACTTGCGTTCAAACCATCAACTGTCGCCACGGTAGATCGAGAACGTTGTCCGGAAAAGTTTGGCAGTGTCGTACCAAAACCATTACCAACGGCTTCGACGTCGGGAATGTTTGAAGTCCCAGGAAGCAAACGCAAAAGCGAAGTTACATCGCGACCTTTTGTAGAAATCAATGCCAGTTGATCGGAAGTTAACCGTGCCGTCAGGTCACTCGTTTCCCTCTCGACCAAGGTTCCTTCCGTGGTGACGCTAACGGTCTCAGAGACTTGGCCCGTTTGCAGCTTGATATCACCAAGCGCGAGATTTTCATTCGCACTGAGTATCACGCCGGTTTGTTCAAGCGTTTGGAATCCTTGTTTTTCGACCTTGAGGGAATAGGCTCCCGGCTGTAATGCGGCAAAGGTGAACCTGCCATCGTCATTGGTTGGACTGGTGCGTGCCTGGCCCGTCTTGATGCTCACGATAGTAACGCTTGCGCCAGGAATGTATCCTCCATTGGCGTCAGCCACAGCACCGGAGATTGAACCAGTAATTGTCTGTCCGCTGATCGCGACACTGGACGCGAATAATGCGAGTAGAACAAACAAGATCCTCAAACGGTTAGCACTCGACATTGGGAGATCCTCCTCAAAGTATTTGCAAATGCCTCATCGGCCTCAAAGTAATTGTCTTTAGTTAGGACAATTTGAATGTGCCTTCGTGTAATTGCAGTCCCCTCAATAAATTTTCCGGTTTAGTTGCCGAGCTGATTGAGACCCTGGTTCATTCGAGGCGCTCGACTAGCCTCCCTAAGAAAATTCGTTAGCCGAGATTCAGTCTTTTTGTTGGCGCTCCAGCTGCTGCTTCTCTTCGAGCGCAAAAGCCCTTTGCGCGCGAACGATGTGCTCGCGCATTGCCTCGCGCGCCTCTTCCGCATTTCGAGAACGAATCGCACGATAAACCCGCCGGTGCAGCTCAAGTGCTTCGTTGAAATCATGTGCTCGCTCGATCGTGTCGCGGCGACGTTCGTAGAGGATCGCCGAAACCATTTCAACCAATGTCGCCAGCGTTGGGTTACCGGAAGCGGAAGCAACTGCACGATGAAAGGCAATATCGTGCACAAGAAACTGTTGGGGATCCTTCAGTGCTGCAAACATCTCAGCGATCTCTTCGGCCATAGTGGCCAACTGATCGCCCGTCGCTCGCTCAGCCGCTAGCCCCGCTGCTCCGACCTCCAAAATCGATCGAGTCTCGAACATGTGGTCGTAGCTGAATCCGTGTAATTCGGCGAGCAAACGTAATGGTTCACTGTCCAACGCGGGCGGTCCGTCAACCAGAAACGTTCCAGCTCCCTGCCGCGATTGCAACACGCCCATGGAGATCAATGAGCTCAGTCCAGCGCGCAAAGAGGGACGACTGATTCCGAGCTGTTTCGCCAACTCACGTTCAGGCGGGAGCCGATCGCCGGGCTTGAGGTCCGCGCGCTTTATGAGTTCGTAGACTCGCGCAACCACTTGCTCGGTATTTTGAGAAGAACGAACCGGCTGAATGATCTGCAAATGTGCAGCCCTTGAATTGGTCATAACAATTTACGCTGGCGAGGTGCACTTATAATACCGTTCCCGGTAACGGTCAAGACCTTTTGCAGAAAATTTTTGCGAACTTTGTAGTACTTCTGCGCAAAAGTGGTCAACCAATTCCCGGGGAACTGACTATTGTTCTAACCAAAGCGGCGGCTTTGAGGTGGCGGGAACGCGGTGAAATAAGACCTATAGGACCTATTGGACCTATTGTTGACTGACCATTGACTACTGACTATCCAAAGCTCATTTCTTAGAGGGCTGCCAAAAACTCCGACTGCTCCCTTTCAACTTCTTGTTCATGAACTTCTCATTCATGATCAGAAACGCACCAAGCCCGTGAAAGTCGTTTGTAGCTCGCTTTCGTCCATAGTAATAAGCGAGGTCTGCGACGTTGGTGCCTTCGCAAATGTCGATAATATTTGTCATACCATCGGTATCAAGCGAGATCTTCGTCAGCACACCAGCGTATCCCTTCTTCGAGACCCTCTCGAAACTCTTCGAGACATAACCTCGATCGACCGCCATCGCCATCACGTATGTGTACATGCTTGAGCTCGATGTCTCGACCCAATTCGCCGGGTCCTCGCCTTTATCAACCACCTGATACCAAAGTCCTGTCTTTTGATCCTGATACCGACTCCACGCTTTCACCAGTTGCTGAAGTTGAGCAATCAATTTCGGTCTTGACGGATGATCCTTTGGCAACAGCTCGAGCACCTCAATCAGCGTCATTCCAAACCAACCCATCGCGCGACACCATATCTCGGGTGAATGGTTGGTTGCTTTATCGGCCCATGTTGCCTGCCCGCTCTCATCGTAAGCATGAAACATTAAGCCGGTCTTTGGATCGTTTAAGTGACTCGCATAGATCGATAACTGCCTGGTCGCCTCATCGTTGGTGTACTTGCTATCGCCAAATAGATTCCCATAACGAACCAGGAATGGCATTGACATGAACACGCCGTCGCCCCACAGCTGCCACTCTCGGCTCTTGCCCGTCGCATGCCAGAATCCGCCATCCTTCGTCCGCGGGTAAGTATCGAACCGCTGTCGAATTCGATCGGCTGCGAGTTTGTATTTCGGATCCTTTGTTTCCTGATACAACAAGAGCAGAAGATTGCCGGGCATCATGCTGTCCAGACTGTCGTACTTAATCTGACTCGTCACTCCCTGCGCATTTGTGTTTGTCACCACTCCGTTGGCATCCACGTGCGAATCAATCCAATCCTTGATGTACTGAAGGTATTCGGGTTTGTGAGTTCGTTTGTAAACGAGATACTGACCGTACAAATAGAGCGCTTTGGCGTAACCCCAGGTACCAAGATCTTTTGTGGTCGGGTAACGCTTCATGGTTGATTCAACCATCGCAACCGACCAATCGATGGGCTCTTTGGTCTTAGTAGATCTTTGCCTCGCGAGCCCAAGCAATGGATTCGCGGTAAGCATTACGAGGATCAAGAAGGCCGTTAAAATTTTCCGTCGCATGCAGTCTCCTCTTTGGAGTGCGACGGCCTGCCGTCGCTTTGTTACACGGGACCTAACACACACATATGCGTCGTTTTCGCTATGACAAAGCGACGGCAGGCTGTCGCACTCCAAAGCTTTCTCTCTTGGCACGCAGCGAACTGCTTGTGCTAAGTTATTGTCGATTAATCCCACAGAAAGTAATCGTAATAAAGAAAGTGTTATCGGTAACGAACCGAGGCGCGAACAATAGAGTGACCCAGAATTTTCTGTCAACGTTTTTTGCGTGTCCGACGAACTTTAGTTTGTCGCGCGTCGGACTCACATACTCGAATTCTTTGGGTACCGCTAAACAACGCGCGACAAACTAAAAGTTCGTCGGAGATTAGGAGATCCGGAAATGACGAAGTCTCGTGATGGAAAAGAGGAAACGCACAATCCAAGTCGGCGCAAGTTTCTAAAGGGCGTTGGTATCGCAGGTGCAGGTGCTGCGGTCGTAGACAAACTTTGGATCGAAACGGAAGCGAAAGAACAGTCGGACGCTGCAAAGGTAATAAGCGGTAGCGTAAGAATCACGCTCGATGTAAACGGGCAAAAGCGTGCCGTTGAAGTCGAACCTCGCACAACTTTGCTAAATACGCTGCGCAACCGTTTTGAACCCGGTATGACTGGACCGAAACTGGTTTGCGACGCTGGAACCTGTGGCGCGTGTACTGTGCTACTCGATGGCAAGCCGGCGTACTCCTGTTTGGTTCTGGCTGTTGACGCCGTAAACAAGAAGATCACCACCGTCGAAGGTCTTGGCACACCTGACAAATTGAGTGCAGTGCAACAAGCATTCGTGGAGAAAGATGCGCTGATGTGTGGCTTCTGCACACCCGGGTTCGTCACGACGATTTCGGCGTATCTCAAAAAGAACCCCAACCCATCTTTGGCCGAAGTGCGAGAAGCGTGCAAAGGAAACTTCTGCCGCTGCGGAACATATCCTCGCGTCTTCGAAGCAGCGCTGGCCGCGGCGAAGAGTGGAAAAGTTTGAAATCAACGAATAGGTCCTATTTGTCCTATTGGTCCTATAGTGAGCTTCGGAGATACTCATGCAGCAACAACAAACACCACCCAAACCAAAAAAGAAGGTTCGAGTACCGCGCGTCATCAACGGTATCGAGCAGATGGTTGAAATTGAAGTTGATGAGGATAGCGGACCAGGCTGGGGACCAAATGACAAGCACACGTTGTTGAACCATCCGATGCAACGCGTGGATGGCCCATTGAAGGTCACGGGAGCGGCTCACTACACGTACGACATTCGCGTTCCAAATATGCTCTATGCGCGCATTCTGCGGTGCCCACACGCGCACGCCAGGATCACGAGTATCGACACAACTGCAGCAGAAAAAATTTCTGGTGTTGCCGCTGTCATTCAAGGTTCACTCACAGAACGTCGATTTGCCGGCGCGCCTGTGGCTGCAGTCGCCGCAAGTTCACCTGAAATAGCGGCTGACGCATTGCGGGCAATCGTTGTCAAATACGAAGTGCTCCCACATGTAGTAACTGCCCAAACTGCGATTGCTCCCAACGCACCGAGAGTAGTTGAGAAGGCTGACGAATCAAACCTTCAGCAAAAAGCTAAACAGGGCGACCTGCAAAAAGTTGAAGCTGCCTTTGCAACCGCAGATGCAATTATCGAAGAGGAATATTTTTCCCAGCGCGTTCATCACACCTGCCTGGAAACG
Source organism: Pyrinomonadaceae bacterium (assembly GCA_036522415.1). Lineage (GTDB taxonomy): Bacteria > Acidobacteriota > Blastocatellia > Pyrinomonadales > Pyrinomonadaceae > PSRF01. The sequence goes on from DATDFV010000082.1 coordinate 43,013, forward strand.
CATGGGGTCGTTGTGGACTACAGAGGCGATGACAAAGCAACCATCTACGCCTCGACGCAAGGCACATTTACGATTCCCAAAGATGCGGCTGAAGCACTCGGACTTCCGGAAAGCAATGTCACGTCAGTAGTGCAACACATGGGCGGAGGATTTGGTTCGAAGTTTGGCATCGGCGTTGAAGGAATGTTCGCGTGTAAACTTTCAAAGCAAACCAAAACACCAGTCAAGCTCATGCTCACTCGCTATGACGAATTTGTCATGGCCGGTAATCGTTCCGCTTCCTGGCAAAAATTGAAAGGTGGCGTGAAGAACGACGGAACGCTCGTCGCTCTGCAAGCTCGTCAATACCGACTCGGGGGAGTCGGACAAGGATCGCAGGCCGGGCAACCCTACATTTACAAGGCAGGCGAGTCCTATCGCGAAGTGTACGCGCTTCACACAAACGAAGACTCATCGATCGCAATGCGTGCCCCGGGTCATCCTCAGGCTTCCTTTGCAATGGAGTCGCTGATGGATGAACTGGCCCACAAAATTAAAATGGATCCAGTCGCGTTCCGAAAGAAGAACCTCACGGATCCTGCTTATCACCGTCAACTCGAGCGCGGTGCAAAAGTAATTGGTTGGGAGAAACGGAACCCAATTGCCGGAGGAAATCCTGGCCCACGCAAACGCGGAATGGGTTGTGCCGTCGGTACGTGGGGTGGCGGTGGAAATGACCAGTGCAAAGTTGACGTGACTATCGCGCGTGATGGATCAGTCACTGTGGCCGTTGGCACTCAGGATCTCGGCACCGGAACTCGAACTTTTACGCGCGCAATCGTTGCTGAAGAATTTGGATTGCAACTGGCTGACGTTAAGGAAGAGATCGGTAACTCCAAGCTTGGTGGGGCAAACTCGTCGGGTGGTTCAACTACGGCGGCTTCACTTTCGCCTTCAGTGAAAGACGGTGCAATCAAAGCCCGTCTTGCGTTCTCGGAGAAGATCGCACCCTTACTCGACAACGCCAAACCGGAAGAGATCACGTTTGCTGGTGGGAACGTTAGCGCTAAAGGCAAGACACTGACCTGGAAGCAAGCCTGCGCCGCACTCCCGTCAGCCGGCGTTGTTGGTCATGGACAATGGCGTTCTGATCTACAGGACCATGGCATTCACGGAGTTTCGTTTGCTGAAGTAGAAGTAGATGTCGAAACTGGTCACATCCAACCCATCAAGATGCTCCACATCCAGGACGGCGGTTTGCCACTCAACAGACTAACGCTGGAGAGTCAGATCAATGGCGGCATGATCCAATCGCTGGGTATGGCTTTGTGGGAAGGTCGAGTGATGGATGAAAAGCTGGGTATGCAAGTAAATCCTGGATTTGGTGACTACAAGATCCCTGGCTCTCTCGAGATTCCAGAGATGATTCCGTTGATTGACGACGAGGATAAGCGGGAAGCAGTGATCGGAATCGCCGAGGGTTGCATCATTCCTTCACTGGGCGCAATCGTCAATGCCGTGTTCAATGCGTGCGGTTTGCGAGTTCGTGAGTTGCCGGTAACTCCCGACAAGATTCTGATGGGATTGATGAAGAACCCAAGCGGAACTGCATAGAAAGTGTCCGACGAACTTTAGTTTGTCGTGCCAGGTAAATACAGAAGCAAGTTTTATTAGATAGCGTGACACCACCGAACGACAACCTAAAGTTCGTCGGACAAATCAGAGGACAAAGACATGAAAGCTTTTGAGTGGGTCAATCCAGCAACTATTGATGAAGCAGTGAAGTTGCTTAACGACGACAACGTGGTTGATATCGACGAGGCACCACGACCAATCGCGGGTGGGCAGGATCTTCTCACGACTATGAAGGAGTATAGTTCGCAGCCGTCTCGTGTGGTGAACCTGAAAAATATTCGAGGACTGAACAAATTATCGCTCGATGCAAAAGGGCTTACGATCGGTGCTTTGATTACTCTGACGGAACTGGAAGAACATCAGCCTACGCGCAAGAACATTCCCGGTCTTGTAGAGGCCGCTCATTCAATCGCGACACCCCAGATTCGCAACCTCGGAACCGTGGCCGGCAATCTCTGTCAAAGGCCGCGTTGCTGGTACTTTCGTCTGGAGGAAGTGACCTGTTTGAAGAAGGGTGGAGACACCTGTTACTCCTTCACTGGTGAGAACAAATACAACGCGATCCTGGGCGGCGGACCTTCGTATATCGTGCACCCTTCGGATCTCGCACCAATGCTGGTGGCACTTGGCGCCCAATTAAGTGTGACCGGGTCTCAAGGCAAACGTGTGATTCCGCTGGACAAGTTCTTCACGCTACCCTCCGAGGGAAATGTTCGTCGTGAGAACGTTTTGAAGAACGACGAAATAATTACGGAGATTTTTGTTCCCGCCTCGCCACTCACCGCCCGTTCGACATATTTGAAATTCAAAGAGCGCGACTCATTGGATTTTGCAATGTCGGCAGTCGCAGTGGCATTGCAGATGAACGGTAAGACCGTGAAAGACGTACGAATTGTATTAGGCGGGGTGGCGCCAATTCCGTGGCGAGTGCCAGACGCTGAAAAATTTGTGATTGGGAAAGAGCTCACTAATGATGTTCTGCAGGAAGCGGGTAAGATCGCTTTGTCTCGTGCCGAACCGCTTGACAACAATGCTTACAAGATTCCGCTAACTGAAACACTTGTGCGTCGTGCGTTAGCAAAGGCCGGAGGCGTTAATTTGTAACGGATTTCAGATGTACGACGGGCTGTTAGCCCGTCGTGCTTTGATTCGAATGGCGAGCGGCTACGACAGGCTAACAGCCTGTCGTACATGACAAATGCCGGAGATAAATCAATGAGCGAGGAACAACCAAACAGCGAAACCGTGGTGACCGCAACACCCATCCAATCCCCATTCTGCGGTCAGCTGCGCTCGAAGAAATACTTTATGCTTGATCGTCTCGCGACAAGGGCCGAGGACTATGTCGACGGCGCCAATCATGTCTGGTGCTTTGAAACGCAGGAAGTGATCGGTCCGGATAATTGCCGCGTTGCCCCTGAAAACTGCGGGCCGGGTAGGGCGTGTTATGTGTCGGCGGTGAAGTGATTCTGTCTCTGCGCCTTCTCGGCGTTCTCTGCGTCTCTGCGGTGCCTGAATTCCGCCGAACCAACGAAACCGCAGAGACGCAGAGAACGCAGAGAAAGCGCAGAGAGTTAATGGAGGTTTTGCATCTCAACCGAACGAGTGGCAAACTAACCACGGAGGTAATCAATGCGAAGAGTTTTATTCATTCTGATGGCGGTCGTCGTTGCTGCGAGCGCTTTTGTTTTCACTTCTCGTGCGGACAACATAAGCCTGCGCGGCGACTATGTTGAGGTGCGCACAGCCAGCGTTTTTGCAGGCGCATGTCACTTCAATGGCGAAGTCGTCACAACCGGGCGTGAAGCAATGATGGCCTGGAATGTTACTTCCGGAAAATGGCAGGGCATTGATCTCACGGGCGTGCGCGTGCTGGCAATTGTCAGCTCGGCCGCGAACCTTGCGGAGGCAAGTGCCGCTCGCCAGTCAGAGATCGTGATTGACAGCAGCGCTTCACGGGCACAATCTCTCGCCATGCTCAATGCCATCAAAGCGAACTATGCCGGCTCGCTCGGCAACATCGTTAAAGTTCGTAACGCTCCGATCACTTTCGTTCGTGAAGGTAAAACATTCTCCGTCGCCGCTGACGAGGCAAAGATGAATGTTGAAGCCATGCCCAACGATCTCTGCTGCCGCATGCCTAACCTTGTTTGGTACACGCCGTTAGTCGGAATCGAAAATCGGAAGGTTGGTTACACCACCAACGCAAGCTACTCAGGCAACACCGTCGGCGAAGAGTGGAGCCGTTCAGACGAGAACAGCGCCTTCTACGGAACATTCTCGCTCTGACAAATTCGCAAAGCATCCAGTCGCCCAAATTGAAAAAGTAGACCAGAACCGAACCGGTAACCAGACTCAAACAAATAACCAGAATCGAACAAGTAAGGAAGGGAGGTTTACCCCCGCTCATGGCCAACTCAAACGACGAGGCTCTTTGCAACCAGCGGGGGTAAACCGCCCTTCCTTACTTGTTCGATTCTGGTTACTGGTCGATTCTCGTTACTCTTCACCTTTGAAATTCTTCTTCACACCTGGCGCATGGAAGACCAAAGACCAAAGGCCAAAAACCAAATCCTCAATCAGAAATTCATTGACTCTTTTGCCTGAGAGTTTTAAAAACTGACCAGTTGCCGCTTCTCGAAGCTCTACGGTGTACGAGAAGTTTAAAAAAATCGATGGCCGCCATCCGTGGCGTAATGTTAGTCCGGATGGTTACGTAGATTATCGTGTCCGCTATCGGCCTCACGGCCGAGTCCTCTTCTTCAATTTTCCGCTCGCAAAAGAGATGGGCCTGGTAGCACCTCGGCATCCATCTAAGCTCAACAAGGAATTGGAAGCGGCCGTACTCGAGACATTCTCACTCCAGATAATCAACGAGTACGATCAGCAACAAAACAAAAAATACCAGCCTGATTCAATACGACCTCATCCGTACATGGCGACGCGTTACTTACAGACACAACATCAGAACAAACAAGGCAAGACTTCGGGCGATGGGCGTAGCATCTGGAACGGATGCTTGAGAAATCAAGGAATGACCTTCGATATCTCAAGTCGTGGCACGGGAGCAACAATTCTCAGTCCGGGAGCACAACATGTCGACGGCGTCGTCCAAACAGGAGATGACACCTACGGCTACGCGTCTGGACTCGCAGAATTAGACGAAATGCTCGGTAGCGCAGTCATGTCTGAGATTTTTTATAGGCAGGGAATTCCAACCGAACGCTGCCTCGCCGTGATTGGATTTAAGGATGGAACCGCCATCGGTGTGAGAAGTGCGCCAAACTTAATTCGTCCGGCCCACATATTTCGTTATTTGAAACAAAGCCGGCAGAAAGAGGTCAAAGCGTCGATCGACTACTTCGTCGATCGCGAAGTCGAGAATGGCATTTGGAAGCTTTCGAAGTCCAAAGATGCACGTTACCGAGAGGCTTTGGATTACTTCGCGCGATCGTATGGAAAGCTGGCTGCGGTACTCGAAGAGGAGTACATCTTCAATTGGCTCGCGTGGGATGGCGATAACATCCTCGCGAGTGGTGCAATTCTCGACTATGGATCGATTCGACAATTTGCGGCCAAGCACGACAAATACCGCTTCAAGGATGTCGATCGTTATTCAGCCTCATTAGTGGAACAGCGACGTTGGGCGCGCACCCTTGTCCAGGTATTTGCTCAGGCAATGGATTTTGTCGAGTCAGGTAAGAAGAGGAACCTGAAAACCTTTAAAGATGCGGAGTGTTTGAAAGTTTTTGATAAAGCCTTTAAGGACGAACGAGCTAATCGGATTCTTTGGCGAATTGGTTTCGACCAGGATCAGATTCGACTCTTACTGAAACATGCGCAGGACGAGATCAACAACTTCCACAAAGCTCTAAGCTATTTTGAAGACCTGAAGATCTCGAGAGGCATCGAGCGTCTTCCAGACGGTTTTACTCACAAACCGACTTTTCTTATTCGGAGCTTACTTCGGCTGCTGCCCGCTTACCTGCTCGCCCAGTGTATACAAGATGTAGATCAGGAAGATGCCTATATGCCGCCTCAAACATTCTGTAACACGATGGCTGCGTCGTATGTCTCAAAGAAAGATCTCAAACTAACACCGACGCGTATCAGCCACGTCAAGAATCTACAGCGGTCCTATCTTAAACTGATCGCTGCCTTAGGTAACCCGCTCGAGGAAGTGCTGAAAACTCTTCAGGAGCGTTCGGCAGTCATCAATCATCGCCACCGCGTAACTGGCGACGCGTTGGTATTCATAATTGAAGAGTGTCTGGCGATGAAGGGGAGAATTAGAGTTCGAAGTCTTCAGGAAACACTCGACGCGTTCATAGATTCTCAAGTGCTAATTCCCGGTAAGTGGCAACCGGTCCCGAGCGAACTCTTAAGAGAGAAGGCTGTCAAGACGGAGCTGTTGGTGAAGATCCAGGAGAATCTCGAAGAGTACAAAGAATCGATCTGAAGTGCAGTCTTCAGATCAGAAGATCGTCTGCGCTTGCTCTGCGTTCTCTGTGTCTCTGCGGTTTCCTTTGGTCCGTCGAATTCAGGCACCGCAGAGACGCAGAGAACGCAGAGCAAGCGCAGAGATTTCGACTTGTTCAATTCAAACCTCAGGTGTTATAAGCCCTCGACTCATTTAACGTTCCAGCAAACCAATTGAACCAATTTGTAATTCTTGAGGTGCGAAAATGCGTGGGTTTTGGATTCTCGTCTTCTTGATCATCACCAGTCTTTCCTGTCTCGCGCAGCAGAACATTCCTGACTTGCGCAAGACCGCACTCAAATCACCAACTCCTAACGACGAGATCGTTCGACTTGATATCGATCACGATGGCAAGCCAGATATCCTGGAGCGTTGGTGGAATGGCAAACGAGTTCGCTGGCTCGATGAAAACCATGACATGCTGCCCACCGACACTCGCGGCGATCAAGTTGGTGATGTGCTTCAAATCGATATTAATGGCGACGGTCTTTACGATGGCCCGAATGACATGAACATTAAGTGGGCAGACAACGATCACGATGGTCGCGCGGATCTTGAAGCAGTCGTGACGCAACCGCCCGAATGGGGTCCTGACAAGTGGAGTGTAACTGATGCTCATTGGATGATCTTTATCGACGTTGAAAAAGATAGCGTGCTTGGTTGGGTCGACTGGACGAAGTTTGATTTCGGAGATGACAACTGGGGCTACACCGGGTGTTGCGACTGGCTTCCGGATTACAACGGTGATGCCATTTTTTTGAAAGTTCACCGCCCGCCACAATCACTTCCCGATCCACGTTTGAATTGGGAAAACCCTTTCGCGTTTTACGATTTCGATAACGATGGTCTCAGCGAAATGGCAATGCGCTGGCTCGATGCCGTGCCGCCGCTCGAAAAAGATAAGACAAACCTGACGGGAGTTTTAAGTGAAGCCTTCGTAACGTTCGACATCGACAACGATTCAACCAAAGGCAACGAGACTGATTACGACATGTCACTTCGCGGAGCAGGCGGCCCGGGCGTGCCATACCGTTCAATGGTGCATAAGTATCCAGCCTTGAAAGGTGATCCACGCTTCAATGATTGTTTTCAGTGGAACAACTGGCGCCAGATCGATGAGCTCATGTACATGCCGCACGACAAGAGCTACGACGCGTTCTTCACTGCCGGTTGGAAGACGATGTACTTCGTGTTTGATGAAGACGACGACGATCATCGTTGGGAACGCGTTGAGATGTATTACCCGATGCACGGCTTTGGTGGTCCGAAAGATATTGATATCTATTCCACGAAGCGATGGCGACGTGGAAACTATGCGGAACAAAATATGGTGAACGAAGGCGAGAAACCGGGTCTCGATGGCCATCCGCAATCAGACAGTCTTGGCGACCGAGGTGAGTTTGATGAAGACAATTCAGGTAATGGGAAATTGTACGTAGGGGTCTTCGATCGAAAGTTACACCTCGCCGGAGCCGAATGGGGCGCATGGACCGTGGACAAGAATGCCGAATTTCACGGTGGGATTAAGACGCCCTCACCCAAGCCTCTCGCGAGCCATGTGGAAGAAGTGGTCAAATACACGGACACAGACAACAATGGCTTTCTCGATACGATCGAGTATGACTATGACGGCGATCGAAAAGTTGATTTCAAAGTTTCATTGCTCGACTACAAGACCGCAAGCAATCCTCATCCGGATGTAGTGCCATTGATCGACACTCAGAAAGAAGGTTGGAAAGGGTTGAATGCGTTGTTCACCAGAATTGCTAATGACTCGTTCCAGGAAGGACTGATGGTCTATCGAGCCGCATGGAGACGCGGACTGACGACGCCCGAGATCGATAAACTTGCATCGGCGGGTGCCATTGGCGAACGTTACGATCACGGCTACTGGTTAAAAGAAAAGATCTTCAGACAAATTCGGGCGCGGCTACAGCAAGTCAGACAATCCGACCCGAGCAAAGCTTCGACGTGGGACAGGCTCCAGAAGGATCTCGCTCGGCTTTATTACACTGGACAGTTTTACGAATACGTAAAACTAATCGCGGAAGTACCGGGGTTGTAAGTCCGACGAACTTTATTTGTCGTGGTTACCAATCTAACGCATTCGAATTCTTCAGGTTTGTCTTATGCTACACACGACAAACTAAAGTTCGTCGGACAGAACGCATGTACACCGATAAAGTTGTAATTATCACCGGAGGAAGTAAAGGCATCGGCAAAGGCTGCGTCGAAGTTTTTGTTGGCGCGGGCGCGAAGGTTGTGTTCTGCGCAAGAAATTCCGATGAGGGTGAAGCTTTAGCAAAAAGTTCGAATTCGCGCGGACCCGGCGAAGCGATGTTTGTTCAATGCGATGTGTCAAAAGTCGAGGAAATACAAAACCTAATCGATACGACGATCGAAAGACATCAACGCCTCGACTGTCTAATCAACAACGCCGGCTGGCATCCGCCTCATAAACCGATTGATGACTTCTCGGTCGCAGAATTCCACGAGTTACTGAACCTGAATCTCGTCAGCATCTTTGCCGCTTGCAAGTTCGCATTGCCACATTTGCGCAAAACCAAAGGGAACATCATCAACTTGTCCAGTCTCGTTGGAACAATGGGTCAGCTGTACGCGACCACCTACGTTGCGACTAAGGGCGCAATCACAGCTTTCACCAAAGCACTCGCCATAGATGAAGCGAGACACGATGTACGAGTGAATTCCGTTTCGCCCGGCAATGTCTACACACCTCTCTGGCAAGAAGCGATCGATGCGGCACCTGATCCAAAGCAATGTCGCGCTGACGGCGAAGCAGCACAATTGCTCGGCCGTATGGGAACGATAGAAGAGGTTGGAAAACTCTGCTTGTTCATCGCATCGGAAGCAACTTTTACGACCGGCGTCGACCACATTATTTCCGGCGGCGCTGAGTTGGCGTACGGACGGAAAACCAGAAAAGACTAATCCACAGATTTCGCAGATTACACAGATTGTTTGTAAGAGATTGAGATAGAAGCAGCTCAAAAAAGAATCTGTGTAATCAGCGTAATCTGTGGATTCAATTCGTTCCTTTCGCCACCCGCAAAAACGCCTTCGCTGCGTGTGACAACGTCGCTCCTCGTCGATAAATAAGTTGCAGTCGTCGTTCCAACCGCATCTCTTTCACCATCAGCGCCACGAGTTGTTTTCGTTCGATCTCGATCTGTGCTGTCAGACGTGGAACGAGTGCCACTCCCATCTCCTGTTCAACCAATCGTTTTATCGATTCCAACGTCGGCATTTCCATCGCAATGTTCAGCGGCGTCTTGTATTTCTCAAACGTCTTTACGACGCGCTCGCGATAAGGCGACGGCACATTGTGGGCTATGAACGATTCAGCGCCCAGCTCACGTACCGAGACAATCTGCTTATCTGCCAGCGGATGCGTTGGAGCAACAATGAGTGCGAGCTCATCCATTACGACCGGGATCGCTGCTATATCTCGATCGGTTGGCTTGAATGAGACAACCCCGATTTCCACGCCACGACCGAGCACTTCTGCAGCAATCCTGCTCGCCAGGCTACGTTTGACTTCAACCTTAATGTGCGGGTGTCGGGCGCGAAAGACCGACAAGATCGGCAATAGGTACATCACGGTGTATTCGTTTGCGCTAAGGGCCAATTTGCCGTGTTGAAGGTCCTTCAGCTCTTTTATTGCTCGATGCGCCCCATGACGCAGATTGAGCATCTGCTCGGCAAAGTCGTACAGAACACGACCGGCCGCCGTTAACGTCCCGTCCTTGGAAGAGCGGTCAAATAGAGGCTCACCGAGTTCATTCTCAAGTCGTCTAATTGCCTGACTGACAGCAGGTTGAGTCCGATGCAGCGTCTGGGCGGCTCGTGAAAAGCTCTGCTCGTTCGCGACGGCGATCAACACTTCCAACTGGTTTACGTCCACCTGGTTCCTCTAGTCTTTGTTATCGCTCCAAAAGGCGCCGTTATCGTATCACACGTGCTTATCTTTCTATAAAGATTATAACTTTGACTTCCCGCGTGGCTATCCGTAGCATTCGTGATCGCTTACCCCATAGAGAGGAATCCCTATGTCACAAGAGAGAGTCACAGTCTTCGATACAACATTGCGAGATGGCGAGCAGTCGCCGGGCTGTTCGATGAACCTTCACGAGAAAGTTCGGATGGCTGTGAAGCTGCAGGAACTGGGCGTGGATATCATCGAAGCAGGTTTTCCGATCGCCTCTGAAGGCGACTTCGTTGCCGTTCGGGCAGTCGCTGCTGAGTGCCGAAACGTTACCGTGGCCGCCCTGTGTCGCACTGCAGACCAGGACGTAGCGCGCGCGGCCGACGCACTTTCCGGAGCCGCACATCCTCGTATTCACACATTTGTGGCTACGTCGGATATTCACCTTGAGCACAAGTTGAAAAAGACGCGAAGCGAAGTGATCGAAATGACTCGCGCAGCGGTCAAACAAGCTCGAACCTATGTTGACGAAGTTGAGTTCTCGGCAGAAGACGCAACGCGAAGTGACGTGGATTATTTGTGTGATGTGTTGGACGTGGCCGTCGATGCGGGCGCATCCGTTCTCAATATTCCGGACACTGTCGGTTACACAACGCCAGGTGAGTTCATCTCTCTGATCAGCGCCGTAAAAGAGCGTGTGGTTAGAGATCGTGATGTCGTCATCAGTGTGCACTGCCACAATGATCTCGGTTTGGCAGTCGCGAACACTCTGGCAGCGCTCGGGGCTGGCGCCCGACAAGTGGAATGTACGATCAACGGAATTGGCGAGCGTGCAGGAAATGCGTCGTTGGAAGAAATCGTAATGGCGATGCGAGTGAGAGCTGATCGATTGCCGTTTGAAACCGGCATCAACACCTCCGAGCTCTATCCAGCGAGTCAGTTACTCTCGAACATCGTCGGATTTGAGGTCCAACCAAACAAAGCGATCGTTGGTCGCAACGCTTTTGCCCATGAAGCAGGAATCCACCAGCATGGCGTCATAAATAATCCGCTCTGTTACGAGATCATGACGCCCGAGTCGGTTGGTGTGCCGGCGAATTCGTTAGTGCTTGGTAAACACTCCGGACGTCATGCACTGTCCCTGCGCTACATGGAGCTCGGTTACGAGGTAAGTCCAGCGGAGTTGGATGCCGCATATCGACGCTTCACCAATTTAGCTGACCGCAAAAAGCGGATTTACGATCAGGACTTAATCTCGCTGCTCGGGGCCGGCATAAAGGAACATGGCGAGAAGGCAGCAGTCGTAGCAGCGTAAAGCTGAGCTTTGAATTTTTGAACTTCGAGCTTTGTGCTTTGAACTTAGTACCTGAGGTTTTAATGCAAAGTACCAAGTACAAAGCACAAAGCTCATTTCTATCAGAGGCATGAAATGAAATTGAAAGTTACGGTCCTTCCTGGCGACGGCATCGGCCCCGAAGTTACTGAACAAGCGGTCCGCGTGCTTGAAACCATCGCTGGTATTTCAGGATATGGTTTTGAGTTCACCGAACACCTGATCGGAGGCGCGGCCATTCGTGCATTTGGTTCACCACTTCCGCGAACCACACTTGATGCGTGCCTCGCAAGTGATGCTGTGCTTTTAGGTGCAGTTGGATTACCGGAATACGATCGTTTACCCGCTCACCAACGTCCGGAGGCAGGTTTGCTTTTAATCAGGCGAGCGTTAGGCGGTTATGCGAACCTGCGTCCCGCAATCTCTTATGGAGCCATTACAGCCTGTTCACCGTTAAGGGCTGAAGTCGGTCGTGGCACTGACATTTTGATCGTGCGCGAATTGCTTGGCGGTCTATATTTCGGCGAGCCGCGCGGATTTGCCGGCACCAATGGATCTACAGCGGCAGTCAATACAATGCGCTACTCAGTTGAAGAAATTGAGCGCGTGGCGAAGGTGGCGTTTGATGCTGCGCGACAGCGACGCGGCAAGGTCACTTCGGTAGATAAGGCAAACGTCCTTGAAACTTCGCAGCTATGGCGGCAGACCGTCACTCGCGTCGGCACAGACTACCCGGACGTTTTACTGGAGCATCTGTACGTTGACGCCTGTGCAATGCATCTGATTACCAATCCACGACGCTTTGATGTAGTGCTAACTGAAAATCTGTTTGGAGACATTCTTTCAGACGAAGCAGCTGTTATTACCGGATCGTTGGGCATGCTTGCTTCAGCAACCATTGGCGGCGAAGTTGGTTTGTACGAACCTGTTCACGGTTCGGCGCCTGACATCGCCGGTCAGGGAATTGCAAACCCATTCGGAGCGATTGCCTCGGCTGCTATGATGTTGCGTCATGCCGCGAAGCTCGAGCAGGAAGCTTGCGATATCGAATTAGCCATCGAGCATGTTCTCGAGGCGGGATATCGCACACCCGATATCGCCCACGGCACGGGCGGTTATGTTGCGACCACGGCTGAGATTGGCGAATTGGTTGCAGAAGCTGTAACAGAGATTGTTGATATGCGGCATGCATATCACGCTGTGTAGTTGAACTTTGTGCTTAGTGCTTGGTGCTTGGTGCTTGGTACCTGGAGATAGGACCGATAGGACGTCTGGGACCAATTACCACTGACTACTGACCACTGACCACGGAACAAAGAACAAAGCACACTAAGCACAAAGCTCAGTTTTTATGCCATCCCTCTTCGAAAAACTCTGGCAGGCTCACGTTGTCAGAGAAGAACCAAACGAACCGACACTTCTTTACATCGATCTGCATCTCATCCACGAAGTAACTTCACCGCAGGCGTTCGAAGGCTTGCGCCAGGCTGGACGAAGCGTGCGACGGCCAGATCTCACGTTTGGCACTGCCGATCATAACGTGCCCACAACCGACCGCAGCTTGCCGATTGCCGATGCGATTGCGGCACAACAGATCGACACCCTTCGCAGGAATTGCCAGGAACACGGAATTCAGTTGTTTGATATCAACGCGCCCGAACAGGGAATCGTTCATGTGATTGGGCCTGAACTCGGTTTGACTCAACCAGGCATGACTATTGTTTGCGGAGATAGTCACACTAGCACTCATGGTGCTTTTGGCGCGCTGGCGTTCGGTATTGGCACGAGCGAAGTCGAACACGTTCTCGCCACGCAATGTCTGCCCCAGAACAAACCACGCACGATGAAAGTGCAAACTTTGGGTGCTTTGCCTCCAGGTATCTCCGCCAAGGATCTGGCGCTGGGCATTATCGGCAAAATTGGGACGGATGGTGCGACTGGTTATGTTATCGAGTATGCAGGCGAAGCGGTGCGCAACCTGACGATGGAAGGCCGCATGACTCTCTGCAATATGAGTATTGAAGCAGGGGCGCGCGCAGGAATGGTTGCTCCGGATGAGACGACGTTCGCGTATCTCGAGGGAAGGCGATTTGCTCCTGACGGTAAGTCGTGGGAGTCGGCCTTAAAATATTGGCGAACGCTGCGCAGTGATGACGACGCGTTGTTTGACAAAGTGGTGCAGCTCGATGCGACGCAACTCGAACCCTTTGTGACCTGGGGAACGAGTCCGGGTATGGTCGTACCCATTACGAGCCATGTTCCCGATCCAGCCGATGCGAAAACATTAGCTGACCGCCAGGCAGCCGAGCGCGCGCTTGAATATATGGCGCTGAAGCCGCGCACTAGTATTCAGGACATTCACATCGATCGAGCTTTCATCGGATCCTGCACAAACGCTCGCATTGAAGACCTGCGTGCCGCGGCTCGCGTCGTGAAGGGGTATCACATCAACTCGTCAGTAACTGCGTTGGTCGTGCCAGGCTCCTACGAAGTGAAACGCACGGCTGAGCAGGAAGGTTTGGATCGAGTGTTCAGTGAAGCTGGTTTCGAATGGCGCGAGCCTGGATGTTCAATGTGTTTGGGAATGAACCCTGACATTCTGCAACCGGGAGAACGATGTGCGTCGACCAGCAATCGCAACTTCGAAGGACGCCAGGGTCGAGGGGGTCGTACACACCTCGTTAGCCCGATGATGGCAGCAGCAGCCGCGATTAAAGGACACTTTACAGACGTGAGGGAGTGGGAATTCAAATGATCTCAGATCCCAGATCCCAGATCAAAAGCGGCATCTGGGATCTGCGAATCTGAGATCTGGGATCTGAGATCAAACTTCATGCAAAAATTCACCACCCACACAGGCATAGTTGCTCCGCTCGATCGCGCCAACATCGATACGGACCAGATCATTCCGAAACAGTTTCTGAAACGGATTGAGCGCACGGGATTCGGCGAGTTTCTCTTCTACGACTGGCGTTACCTACCCGATGGAACGCTAAATCCAAGTTTCATTTTGAATGCGCCCCGCTATGAAGGTGCAAGCATACTTGTCGCTGGAAAGAACTTCGGTTGCGGCTCTTCACGTGAGCACGCGCCGTGGGCACTTGGTGAATACGGCTTTCGTGTAATCATCTCGTCGTCATTCGCAGATATCTTTTCCAATAACTGTTTCAAAAATGGCATGCTGCCAATCGTCTTACCCGATGTGACCGTACTCGAACTTCTGCAGCGAACACAGGAGAATGAAGGCTACAAACTGTCTGTTAATCTTGAAAAACAGATCGTTACGGATGAGATTGGACTAACAGCAAATTTCCAGGTATCGCCGTTTCAGAAGTACTGCTTGATGGAAGGACTTGATGATATTGGACTCACGCTGCGGAATGAGGCATCTATCACGGCGTATGAAGAGAAGAGGCGGGCGTTTTGATCATGGTCATTTGGACGACTTCGGTATAGGACCCATAGGACTTATAGGACCTATCGCGGTTCAAATCACCAACTGAGAAATGTCAAATGATATATGGAAAATGACTTGATCAGATTTCACCGAGCAACTACGTCGACTTCGCTATAAAACGTATTCCCATAGTCATCGTTCATTTCCGTCACATAACAATCAAACAACAGGTAACGGATCTTCCCTAAGCTTCCGCTCGAATCAGTTACGCTGGCTGCGTACTGTCCACCATCTTCCCCTTGCTTCGGGATCGTGCTGACAGTGGCAATGAACCTCCAACCACACGTCGTAGGATCGATACCTCTCTTCGGAGCGAGGTTTATATTCGCCTCCGATCCATCCGCGGCGTAAAGCTTGTACAGTTGAGGACCACGCGAACCTGGATGCCACGAGTAGCTGATGATCTGAGTGATGTCGATTGGCGAACCAAAGTCCATTCGAATTCGACCCCCCATCGTGCCAGCGTCGAAATAAAAGTTCGCACCTGGTTCATCCTCGTGTGTTGGCACCCGTCCGTCAGTCAAAGCACTCAGGTCTGCACTGCCGTCATCCGGTGTGCCATCGACGATAGTCAGCTTCGCAGTTGAAGCCGCGTCGTCTTTGCTTGGCGAAGGAAAGCGTTGGAACTTGAAGTTAGGTGTCGCCGATCGATTCGAAACATGTTCGAAGTCAACCTGGGTATTGAAGAAGACCAGGGCGATGAGCACCGGGGAAACCATTAGTATCTTTGGAATGACTGACATGTATGCTGTGGTCAAATAGGTCCTATTGGTCCTATTAACGAACCTACTTCGCCGAAAATCTAAATACTGCTAGCTCCTCAAACATCTCGCCGGCTTTCAATACCGTCGAAGGAAAGTTTGGATGATTCGGTGAGTCTGGAAAATGCTGTGTCTCCAGACAAATCGCCGAATATTTCTCGTACGCGATCCCGCCTTTGCCTGAAATTGAGCCGTCCAAAAAGTTTCCTGAGTAGAACTGGAGACCGGGTTGCGTTGTCAGTACTTCGAGTAAACGACCAGTTCTCGGATCGAATACACGTGCTGCCAATTTCAATGGAGTCTCAGAATCATTGAGCACGAAGTTGTGATCGTATCCGCCAGTAAAGCCGAGTTGGTTGTACGGCTCGTTAATGCGCGCTCCGATTTTTCGCGCCGTCCTGAAATCCATTGGCGTACCTTCAACTTTGCGGATCTCTCCTGTTGGAATTAGATCTTCGGAAACCGGAGTAAAGGCGTCGGCATTAATCAACAGCTCATGATCGAGAATGGAACCTCCGCCCGCGAGGTTGAAGTAGGAATGGTTGGTCAGATTGATAATGGTATCTTTGTCAGTCGTTGCTCCATAGCGAATCTCCATTTCCGTATGATCGTTGACTACGTAATCAACTCTAACTGAGAGATTGCCCGGATAATTTCCTTCACCGTCTCGGCTGAAATAGGTAAGGTGTAGCACGGCTTCATGAGGCAACTGTTCGGCTTCAGCGCCCCACAAGTCCTTGTGAAACGCCTTTATGCCTCCGTGCAAATGATTCGAGCCATTATTTTGTGCTAACTGATACTCAACTCCATTCAAAGAAAACTTGCCCTGCGCAATTCGGTTTGCGTAACGACCGATCAGCGCCCCCATGAACCGCGGGTGTTTGACGTACTCTTCAACCGTGTCGTAGCCAAACACTACATCAGCGGGATTACCACTACGGTCCGGAACGATGATCGAGGTAATCGCTCCGCCGTAGTTCGTTATTGAGACTTCGAAGCCGTTGTCGTTTGCGAAGGTGTAAAGTGTTGCCTCGCCGTAAGGCGTTTCACCGAAGGCTCGTTGGGTTAGTTTCACTTTGGTTGTGGTCTTTGTGATTCGTTCTTGGAGCTTTGGTTGAAGGCAGTCTGAAGCACTACTGCCTGCAACTTTGATTGTTCCCCGTGACGAACTAGTTTTTCGAATTGTTTAGCCGTCGTCTTCACCATTTGCGGGCCATGTATGTACCACGAGGCAGGAACTATTGGTATGTGCTTCTAAAAAGTATTCGACCCCTTCCGGGTTAGTATCGTAGGTTGAACTTTCAACCCAAACAGCCTCTTGAGTTTCTTCGTAACTCCATCCTTCTTGGCTGACGTAAAATTTAGCGAGATGCTCTGCGCCTTCTCGCTCTCTGAAATCAATCCAGCAATTCACAAAGGCGCCACCAAATTCGGTCGCCAGCTGTGTCTGCGGTTTAGGAGAAACCTTTAAAACGAAGTACCACACTCTTCAGCGCCTTTATGAATTTGTGTCTTCGTGTCTTCGTGGTTCAAATTCGTCTCAACCCAGCAAACACCTGGTTCGCCTCTTCCAAAGTTTCCTTCGATCCGACATCAAACCAAATCCCAGGCACCTTCCACGTGTAGAACGGAACACGGCTGTACATCCATTGAACCAGGCGACCTGGTTGATCCGGATTGTTTCCTTCAGAAATGTATTGACGAATCAATGGCAGGACAGATTTTGGATAATAGTAGAGAGCGATGCCAGTCAATGTGCTCTGTGGTTGCGCAGGCTTTTCTTCAAAGAACGTTATGCGACCTGTTTCGTCGATATCGATCGCATTATATTTCCTGATCTCATCGAGATCGCCCACATCGTAGACTCCGAGCACTGGCGCGTTCTTCGCTCGGCAAAACTCACCAAACTCCTGCAAATCTTCACTGAACAAGTTGTCGCCACCCACAACAATAATATCGTCGTCAATCTCATACTTCGTTAGGACCAGATGCGTGTCGCCAATCGCTCCGAGTTTGTTGCTGTCGTCGGTGCTGCCATCGTTGATGGTTGTAAAACTGATATGAAGCCCTTGTGGATGATAACTATCAGCCCAGAGCTTGAACTGTTCAGCAAACTTCGCATTCGTCACAATGTAAGCGACATCAAGATAAGGAATCGTTCGAAGGTTATCGATGACGTGTTCGAGCATTGGTTTACCCGCTACATCGAGAAGCGGTTTTGGTCGCGTCAGGGTAAGCGGATAAAGACGCGTTGCATAGCCGGCGGCCAGAATAATCAGCTTCATAAAGTTTTCCTAATGTCCGACGAACTTTAGTTTGTCGTGACGTCCCAAATACTTATCCGCAGATTACACAGATTACGCCGATCTTTTAGGTTAAGCTTGACTACTCTATCATCAAAATCTGCGTAATCTGTGTAATCTGCGGATAAGTATTTGGGACATCACGACAAACTAAAGTTCGTCGGACATCGGCAACTCTTCAGCACCTTTCACTGCTTTGCAAATATAGATCTCAGGCGTTAACCCGGTAGCCTCTTGATAACCAACTGCCACTGTATTCTGAAACTGATCGATCTTGTCACGCCGTACCAAGTTAACAGTGCAACCACCGAACCCGCCACCGGTCATGCGCGCACCGAACACCCCTTCAACCTTCCGAGCTAAACCAACCATCAGATCCAACTCAGCACAACTGACTTCATAATCATCTCTTAGACTTTGGTGAGACTGATTCATCAATTGACCAAACTTTTCGACATCACCCTGTTTTAACGCGGACGCTGCGTCAAGCACGCGCTCGTTCTCCGTCACAACATGCCTGCATCTTCTATAAATTACTTCAGGCAATTCTTTGCGATGTTCTTCAAGTTGTTGCGAGGTCACATCCCGAAGCGCAATCACATTCGGGAGTACGGTTCGCAATAACTCTACGCCTTCCTCACATTGTTGACGTCGTTCGTTGTATGCACCCGAAGCAAGATCATGTTTGACCATCGTATTACAAATTACTAATTGAGCTGACGGCGGAACTGGCAAGTGTTCGAATTTAAGAGATCGGCAATCCAGCAACAGTGCTTTATCAGTCTCACCAAAAAAAGAAACAAACTGATCCATTATGCCAACACGAGCGCCGACAAATTCGTTTTCAGCCTTTCGACACAGCTTCGCGAGTTCGACGCGCTCTATTTTTAGATCTGAAGTCATTGCGAGCGCATAAGCCGTTGCCACTTCGAGCGCTGCCGAAGAACTCAGACCGGAACCAATCGGCACGTCGCTCGCTATCATCAAACGCGCGCCTCGCAGTTCGTGACCTTCACGTATGAGCATCAAGGCGACGCCAACGACGTAATCGCTCCAGTGACGGCTACTCGATTTTGGAAGGTTATCAAAATCGAGCACGACCTCTTCCTTGAAATTGTCGGAGTAGAACTCGAGAGCACGTGCGTCCAACGGAAAGAGGAGGATTTGAGTGAAGAAGTCGATGGCGACGGGCATAACAAACCCGTCGTTGTAATCGGTGTGTTCTCCGATCAGATTGACGCGACCCGGGGCACGGAACAAGCGAGTGGCGACTACGATTTCAGGCATAGATTTAGTCCACAGATTTGTTGTCCGACGAACTTTAGTTTGTCGATGTTGCGTAGGAAGCCGCTAGTTGAAATTAAATCGTGGTTTGAGTGGAGCCGCCGACGACAAACTAAAGTTCGTCGGACTTTGCTTCAACGCCAATCGCAGCCTGCAAAACTGTCTCAGGCGTCCATTGATCGATAGGTCGTGCTTCAGAAAGTCGCCCGCGACTCATCACCGCGAGTCGATCACACATTCCAAACAGTTCCGGAAGATAGGAACTGACCATCAATACGGCTTTGTTGTCAGATGCACACTCGGCGATCGTTTCGTACACCTGAGCTTTGCTTCCTATATCAATCCCACGTGTCGGTTCATCAAGCAACAGAATGTCGGCATCCTGGTGTAACAGGCGCGCCACAATCACTTTTTGTTGATTGCCACCGGATAATGCACCAACCGGTTGCTTCACATTGTGCGTTTTGATCTTCAATGCATTGACGAGCTGCTCAGTCTGCTGTCGTTGCCTGGCGAGATCGAGCCAGCCGAATCGCGAACAACGTGAGAACCTGGTTACTGTTGTGTTATCAGCTACCGATAAACCTAACGTTAGGCCTTCACCCTTGCGGTCTTCACTCAAGTAGCCTAGGCCTTCGATGAGACGCATCGCCGGAGTGTTACGTCCGGTGCGCAAAGCTTTTTTGTTTACGGTGATTGTTCCACTCTCCGGTCGTTCAAGACCAAAGATTGCTCGCAACAGCGGTGTTCGACCTGAACCCATCAAACCGGCAATCCCAAGTATTTCGCCTTTGCGCAATTGAAAACTTGCACTCTTTAATAATGGAGGGCACGCAAGATTTTGGACATTCAAGATTTCTTCGGGTGTGTTGTTCGATTTTACCCGCTTCGGGAAAAGCGTCTGCTGAGATCGTCCAACCATTTTCGCAATCAGTTCATCATCTGTCGTATCGGCGATGTTTCCGCACGCCACGCTTCGTCCATCTCGCAGAACTGTGAATCGATCCGCTATCTGTCGAACCTCCTCGAGAAAGTGACTGATGTAAACAACAGAAATCCCCTCGGCGCTCAGTTTTCGAATTAATGTAAACAACTCGATGACGTCATCACGTTGAAGGCTGCTGGTAGGTTCATCCATCAAGATGATGCGGGCGCGCGCTGCGATGGCACGCGAAATCTCAACGATTTGCTGGGCCGCAACGGATAGATCAGCGACGCGTTTGTCTGGACGAATGTCCGCGTGATGAAAGGTCTGGAGCACTTCGCTTGTTCGCTCGATCAAGCGGTCGCGATCCAGCCAGCCCATCTGCGAAGGTTCGATCCCCATCAAAATGTTTTCAGCCACCGTCAGATGCGGGCACAAAGAAAGTTCCTGGTGAATCAGTGCAATCCCGTTGAGCCGGGCGTCCAATGGATTTGACGGGACGTAAGGCTTGCCATCAATCTCCATCTTTCCTTCGTCCGGCTTTAGCGCGCCGGCGATGACATTCATCAACGTACT
>DATDFV010000083.1:0-11946 GCA_036522415.1 Pyrinomonadaceae bacterium
TCGACTCATTCGCGGTAACCGAAGCAAGAAACTGAATGCCAGTGGTTACGCAGCCTTCGATTCACTAAACTATCCTCCGTTGGGATTGGTTGGAGATGTCATTGCTATTGATCGCAGCGCCGTTAGAGGATCCTCAAAGGCCGGGTTCAAAATTCAACCTGAACTCAATACAAACGTTGTTATGTTTGACATGTTCCCTGGACTACAGGATAACTCCGAATTGTGTGCGGCACTCCTTGCTTCGCAACAAATCGAGGGGATTGTTCTGAAGACGTATGGTGCAGGTAACGTTCCAACGAAGCCGGTCTCGTTCTTGGAAGCGATTCACGACGCCGTCCAGGCGGGGAAGGTCGTAATTAATGTGACCCAATGTGTAGAAGGGGATGTCAAACAAGGCCTGTATGATACCAGCGCAGTGTTGCAAGACATGGGAGTGATTAGCGGTCAAGACATCACGCCGGAAGCCGCTCTTTGTAAGCTAATGAATGTTTTAGGCGATGGAGATTTATCCACAACAGCTAGAAAGGCTCGAATGTCCCGCAACTTGGCCGGTGAACAAGACTATAGCATGTACACTACGGTGCTTGACTCAGAAACGCGAAGGATCGACACGCGGAAAGGTGAGGAGGGTCGCTATCGTTCGGCGGCGGTGGCGATAGACGGCTTCTCTGGTGGCGGGCGGAGCATCGAAAAGTGTCTTATCAGGTTTGTTGGCGCAAGCGTTTCGGGAGCCGGAAAGGTACTGATCAAAATTTTTCTCAATCTGGCTGCAAAAGCTCAACCTAGCGAGAACTTGTCAGCATTTGCCGGCCAGTATGTGAAATCACAGGAGCAATTCGAACAGACATTCACATTCGACATTGCTCAAACCGCCCGGCACGAGTTGAAAGCAGAGTCAACGTTGACGGTGTATGTTGAGCCGTGCCGTGAGGGCCAGGGGGCGTTGAGTTGGAGGCGATTGGAGTTGACACTCTTTCTGGCCGAGTAGACCGACCGTATTGCGCTTCGGCGATACTCCTCACCAGAAAACGTCACAAGAGCATCATCGGCTGATTCAGGCAGCGAATGATTCTTCGCGCGCTTGCTTAATTGTGGCCCATAGTTCCGAATACCAAATGAAACGGTCTCAACGGAGGGTTCACCCCCAAAATTTGTGGCCAATTTGTGGACAGAATTTGCAGCACAGGACAGTGAGGCGCTGGCAATGAATGGGAAAGAACCGCAAAACCCTTGATTTTCCTCGGTGGCTGCAACTTTCGAAAGGGCAAATACTTAACGAATTGCCGGTCGTCTAATTCGCAATGCGGAGGTCAGGGGTTCGACCCCCCTCTGCTCCACCATTTAGTTTCAAGTATTTACGGCTGCCGGCACTGGCGGCCGTATTTCATTTGTGGCCAATTTGTGGACACTCTTTCGGGAACTCAGCTTGATCGCTTCAACGGCCCCTCGTTTTGTGTCTTCAACTGATCTTACGTAACGCATAGTTACGCGAACATCAGAGTGGCCCAGGAGTTGAGCGATGGTGAAAGCATCGCATCCGGCCTCCGCCAAGCGAGTGCCAAAGGTCGCTCTGAGATCCTTCCATACTAGCCCCTTGATACTGGCGAGTCGGCAGGCAGTGTGAAATCCTCTTTTCACTTCCCGCAGTCGCTTGTCAGAGTCCTTAGGACTAACGAAAACATAGTCATCAGGCCGCTTGTCTTTGCACAATCCAGCCAGAGTTTCTCTAAGTTCATCGTTCATAGGAATGTCTCGCGGTCTGCCGTTCTTGGTTTCTCGCGCCGTGACGATGTTGCGAAGGAAATCGACTTGACTACGCTTCATTCTCAACTGTTCGCCCAGACGCATCCCTGTGCCGAGTGCAACGATCACGGCAGGCTTCAAGTGAGCGCGAGGCCCGCTGAGTTCTGTGATGAGGCGTGGTTCTTCTTCAGGTAGCAAGTATCGGTAACGCAGATTGTCGAGCTGGAAAACATCCACTCTGCGGCAAGGATTGGAATCAGCTTTGTCGTACTTGACCGCAAGTGAAAACGCCGAGCTGAGGAGAGTCAGTTCACGATTGACCGTCGCCGGTTGTCGTGCTGTTCCCTTCTTAGTTGGTGTATCCATGCGGTCAGTTTTGAACTTTTCGACTAGCTGAACTGGAATCTCTCGCAGCGCTTTTCCCTCAAAATATGCCTTCAACATTGGAATGTTGCAGGCATCGTCACGCCAAGACTTCTTGTTGACCTTAGACCAGGGGAGATAAACGTCATCAAGAAAATCTGAAAGAAGATCGGTCCCCTTTTGTTGTACCTCAAACCGCTTCTCAAAGATCTCCTGTTTGATTTTACTTTCCGCTTGTTCTGCTTGCTGCTTTGTCCGCGCCTCGGGAATTGCACCTCGGTACCGGACGCCACGCACTCGGAAGTAGTAATGCCAGTGGGTGCCTTTCGTTCCTCTCTTGTAAACAGACATTTGTTCTCCTTGAGGTTGCAGCCACCAAAGAGAATGGCCGCATAGTAACACCATCAAGAAATGCCGTCATTGACTACTCTCCGCTTTAGTCCAAGCGATGATCTCATCCAAGTCGAATCGGAGAATGTTTGAGCCAGGTGGTTTGCGATACGGAATGCGACCCTGCGCAACCATCTCGTAAATCGTCCGAGGCTTTACTTTCAGTAGGGCCGCGATTTCAGGAACCCTTAACAACTGCGGACGGCTACTCAACTTCGAAATCTGGAGATTTGTACTCATGCCGTAAACCTCATGGTTGATCTTGAACTTATTTGGGCAATGCAAGTGCCAACAGAAATCGAAGGGTTAGGAGAATCAAGTTGGGCAAGTGGCTCATATTTGAACCTGACGGCTCACATATGCGCCACGACCGGTATCAAATGCGAGCCAGTGAGAATGGTTAGCGGGTAGACCTCGGGCAAAAAGCATTGGCACGATCATTGTTGGTCGAGCCCACCAAGTTCGCTCTCTGCGATCTAAACAGTCTGATTGAGAAGGAACGGATCCCGTGAATCAGCTCTCCTACCTGCCTGCCAACTCACAGGGAAAATTCAGATCCGCTGAACGGCTTCTCTCCGTCAAAGCATTAGGCGCAAGTCACAAGGCCAATCGGCTTGCCGTTCTCGATAGATCGATAATCGGCGATTCATCAGCAATGCTCGAACTGAAACAAACAATTTTATCAGTGGCCACGAGTTCGGAAACCGTCCTGATTACTGGTGAATCTGGAACGGGTAAGGAATTAATTGCGAGAGCTATTCACGAACTAAGCCCGCGTTCCGCGGGACCTTATGTACCGTTCAACTGTGGTGCCTTGAATGAGTCGCCGCTTGAGTCCGAATTGTTCGGGCACGTTAAAGGCTCATTCACGGGGGCTGCAACTAACAAGAAAGGCTTTTTCGAAAACGCTAATTCCGGAACCATATTCTTAGATGAATTCGCAGAAATGTCTTTGGGCATGCAACAGAGGTTGTTGCGAGTCCTTCAGGAAGGAACGGTCAGACCAGTTGGAAGAACTGATGCCGAAGAAATCCAGATCGATACAAGAGTTATTGTAGCGACGAATCATGATTTGAAACGAGACATTGCTGAAGGTAAATTTCGACAGGACTTATTCTATCGCGTCAATATTCTTCAGATTCACTCCCCAGCACTTCGTGATAGGAAGGCGGACATACCGGCCCTCGCAAAACATTTTCTTCGGAAGTACAACAGAAACGCGTCTGCGGCAGTATCCGAAACAATCCCAGTCGAGGTACTGGCTTCGTTACAAAGTTATTCCTGGCCCGGGAATGTGCGCGAGTTGGAAAATATCATTAAGCGCTTGGCGGTGAGTGCCACATATGAAGGTGGCGCGATCAAGGGTTCGCTCTTGCAACGAGTTCATGAGCTACAAGAGTACCTGGAGGTTACTCCAGCTGTCGATGATGTTTCAGATGGACACTACCAGGTTACTCGAAAAGCGAACTGCATAAGTGGCAAGAGTAACGACAGCGTTCGGTGTCGATGCGGCGTCGATCAATTAGGAGAGTATCGGCAGTTGCTAAAAGAGGCTCAGGGAAATTTGGCAGCGGTAGCTCGACAGTTGAATATTCCTCGTACGACTCTGCGCCATCGATTGATCGCATTGCGGAGAAAGTGCAGTGGCCAGTGATATCAGATGTTCAGGTGAGCGTCTCGGGAGGTTTTCTACGTGTAGACAGTAAAACAACCTAGGAATAGAATTTCATCCAAGTTGCAGTTGGAGGTTTAGACATGCCTCATATCACTCACTATTTACCTGAGCTGGATTCAATCGAAGCTCGCCATATCGAACAAATGCTTGAGTCACTGTCTCGCGAACAATCTCTTCTCTTGCGACCGCTTACAGGCAGCGAAGAAAGGACCCTCATGCAGTTTTGCTTGCGGCCATTGTCGGTCTCTTGCCGGCGACCGTTCCTCGACGTGGAGCTAAAACCGGCACAGACGAATTAAGCGTTAAGCGATAAGGAGTGAGGGTTCTCAAAATGGCTGCTTCAAGCGAACCAGTAATCCTTAAGCTGGGATTCACCGAAGGTCCAACCTGTTTTCACGGAATTAGACAGGCCGCCCGGGAAAACTGCGAGTGTTGCTGTAAGGCCGCGGAACTGCTTGGACTCGCTCAAGACACTGGTGATGAGCGTGTTCTTCTGCATGACGGTGAATTCCGACTCTATGCTTTGGATCTGGAGATTCCCGGCAGAGGCTTTAACTGGAAACTGGAGAGGACCTATCGAAGCGGGATCGCGTTCAATGGACCGCTAGGCCACAACTGGGAGTTTAATCACAATCGGCGACTGGTAATCGAAACAAACGGCAATGCCATTCGAATGGATGGCTACGGACGAGCCGATCGGTACGCGCTTGTAGCTGGAGGATTTGAGTCTCCAGCAGGTTTCTACACCCGACTGGTTCGGAACGAGGATAGAACATTCACTGAGCAAGACAGGAATCGCACGCAGGTAACTTATTCTGCGCCAGATGGTCAAGGAATTGCGCGCATGACCGAGCTACACGACCGCAATGGGAATCGAATGCGGTTTGAGTACAACTCGCAAGGCCAACTCTCCCAAATTTTCGATACTCTTGGACGGCACCTCAATTATCATTACAGCGATGGAGGACGGTTAGTCGCGGTCGAAGACTTCCTTGGCCGAACCGTCCGCTTTGAATACGACACAGATGGTAATCTCCTGGCAGCCATTACACCGTTGGTCAGTGCAACTTTAACGGGAAACGATTTCCCGAACGGTAAGTCCACGCGTTATCGATACATCTCGAATCGCACGAGCGAACGGCTGGACCATCTTCTTATCGAGATCACCGCTCCGAACGAAACAGCATCAGGAGGGCCGCCGCACGTCCGCGTGACATACGATACCAACCCCGCGTCGGCGAATGTTGGCAGGGTAATGCAATTAACACTTGGTGGAGTGAACGAGAACAACGTTCCGGCGGGCGGAAATATTACATATGAATATCTATCACTGAATTCAAGCAGCGATGAAGTCAGTCAGCCAATCTTCCAAAACACGGTGACCAATCGAAACGGCAATCGCAGCGAATATCAATTCAATCAGCTGGGAAACATCCTGCGGATAAGAAAGTTCACCAACCGAAAGATACGACTCGGCGACCCGGAATTTTTTGAAACGCGGTTCCAGTACAACAAAGACGGTGAACTGCTGACGTTGGTCAAGTCTGAGGGAAACTCCGTGCAGTATGTTTATGATGACCGGAATCCAGATCGGCTCCAGCAAGGCAACTTGCTGGCTCAGATCAGAAGCCCCGACCAGAAACGTAGTGGTGAACAGAAATTCATCAAAACAACCTACACGTTCGAACCTATCTACAATCAGAAGCGCAGCGTGACGGAGGCAAGAGGAAACGATCCGGAATTCATTCCGCAGAATGGCGGTGCGAGTTCAGCAGAGCGTTATACCACCGTTTCGATCTTCGATTATCAGGAAGGCAATGACGCCGCCCAATTGGCAAAGAATGTTGGGCTCAGTGAGTCCGAGGTAAGAGACTTACTTGATCGTGCGGATATAGGTCTCGGCTTGGGCGACGTGAATGACGATCGGCATGCTAATCAATTTGCCGGCAATGTAGTAAAGATTATTTATCCGACCGTGATTCTCTTGCCGGACTCGAACATGGCCGTGATCGAGGGCGGCACTTCGCAGCCGATTGAAGAGACCTTCACGTATAACCAGTTTGGACAGATGACGCGCCGGCGAGACGCTGAGGGCAACGTAACTCTTTACGATTACCATCCGGAGAATGATCCAGATGGTGACGGGAAGAACCTGAATCCGGAAGTTGGCGACGGCCCCTTTGGCTATCTTAAAGAATTCGTTCGTGATGCCGAAAGTGGCCCAACTCGCAACGCACGGACAAATCCTACGCCAGCCAAAATCAAGAATCGTTACTTTTATGATGCCGCCGGCAATGTCATCAGAAAGGTTGATGGTCGGGGAATTGCCACTGACTATACGGTTAATGAGCTCAACCAGGTAGTTCAAATCTCTCGTGCGGCCGATGTCTCTGCAGCATTACGCAATCCCGATGAGCCGCGATGGACCGATTGCGGGAACAGTAATCTAGTGGAATGCGCCAAAGGCATGCGAGCCTATCAGTATCGGACACGTCTATTCTATGACTATAACAACAACATGGTCCGTCAAGAGGTCGAGAATAGAGACTCGCTTGATCCCGATCTTCTGAACGAGTTTGTGGTGCAAGAGCGGTCGTACGACATTCTAAACAACGTAATTGAAGAAAAAAGGCAAATCAGCGTCCGACCTGTTGAAGAGGCTGTAAAAAAATATCGCTATGATCGAAACGAAAACTCGGTGCTCGAAATTAGTCCTGTGGCGAACCTACCCGAAGATCATGCTGAATTTCAGCCCTCCAACGTCATCTCCTTCGTTTACGACGAGCGTGATTTGGTTTTTACACGAACCCGAGGAGGTATCACGAGCCAGTTTCGGGATCTTGCCGCAAATAGCGACATCTTCGAAACTACGCGCCTTCCGAATGGCCAAGAACTCACGACTGTCTCACGACACTATGACGGTAATCGGTACTTGGTAGCTTTAACTGACGCATCCGCCAACTTGGATATAAGCAAGCCGGGCACATCGCAATATCGCTACGATGGCTTTGACCGACTGGTGTCGGTCATCGACCCATTGGGAAACCAAAGTGTGAATTGCCATGACGCGGCGGACAATGTTGTTCGAGTCTACAAGTACGGCCCCGAGCGTCAACCGCTCCTAGCAGAAGCTCAAATGAAGTATGACGAACTAGGCCGCAAGTTTGAGCAGAACGACCATCTCTTTGTTTATTCGGACATAACTTACCACCGCAAGCCAGTGCTTCGTGATGGACCATTGTTTCAGGCTGACGATGGGTGGGTAACGACCCGATTCGAGTTTGACCGGAAGGGCCGGCCGACCACGCTGATCAAGGATGACCTGAGTGTCTTCACAACTTTCTATGACGGGGCCGACCGCGTGCTCCGGCACATCGATTCAGAGGGCAACCAAGAACTCATGCGTTATGATGGCTGCGACAATCTGGTAACAGTCACGCAAATCGAGGTCACGCAGAACCTAGACATCCACTCCAATACGGCTCCAGATCTGAAAGAGTTGTTTACAAGCATAAATGTTTTTGATTCCCTGAACCGGCTGATCCGAACCACTGATAACCTCGGCCACACTTTTCGCCGTCAGTATGACAGCTTGGACAACCTCATCATCTTAACCGATGCACAGCATTCGAATGATCCCGCCGATCTCATCGCAGATCCCCTACGCTTATTTTTGGGCGGTAAGATTAACCGCCAAGGGAACATAAGCGAGTACTTCTACGATGGTCTGAAGCGGAAGATCGCAGATATTCGGTATCTTCACCTCGATGGCCAAGGGAAGGCCCAAATTCAAGCCAACGGGACAATCGCCACGCGTTACGGTTGGGATCACAGCGATCGGCTTGCGGTAGTCACCTGCCAAGCAGAGGGATTAACTCAAATCACTCAATATCGATACGACGATAAAGACCGGCGCAAGCGAGAAATTCTGGCAGACGGCACCATCTGCGATTACACATACGACCCGGATGACCGTTTGATCCAATTGATCGACGGGAATGGCTCGATCATTAGAAATTACCGCGACCCGATGGGGCGCCTCATTCGGCGTGAAATCACTCGCGCAACATCCAAGGACCCCCATCCAGCCGGCGGTTTCAAGGACCCCGGGGTGACATGGCAGGTGACAGGCACTACCGCGCAGGAGTTTGCCTACGACGGTCTCTCGCGAATTACGCTTTTCGTTGATAGTGTCGATCCGAATGATCCGGCTGGCAGTGTGAGGGTGACGTATTCTTATGACTCCCTAGGACGGCTCTTAGAAGAAGTCCAAAACGGTCATGCCGTCTCCAGCCGTTGGAACGGTGTTAACGATAGGGTCGGCCTGGTGTACCCGAACGGACGGGAGCTCGCTTTTCACTTCGACGCTTTGGGTCATGTTAAAGCCATAACAGACCTCGCGGAGCGAAGAGAAATCGCTCGCTACACCTACATTGGTCCGAACCGCGTGCTGGAGCGGACATACCGGAACGGAGTTAGGCTTAGTTATCTGGATGGCCAGCGGCGAAATCAGGTCGGATACGACGGCGTCAGGCGTCCTGTGAAAGTTTTTCATTTACGGGATAACAGTAGCTTGGTTGCGGACTTCTCCTACGACTATGACCGGGCCAACAATAAGTTGCGTGAATTCGAAGCGACAGGCGAGGAGCGCGAGGATTATTCATATGACTCTCTCTACCGTTTGGTGCGATGCGAACGCCCCGTGCGGAAAGATTTGTGGGCGTTAGACGGTCTGTCTAATTGGGTCAGTCGGAACGGGCTGTTCAACATCGCTAACGTTGTGAACGAGTACGACGCGTTTGCTGGCGTTACACAAGTACACGACGACAACGGTAACCTGATCGAAGACGGCCTCTATCGTTATCAGTACGATTTCGCCAATCGTATATGCCGGGTGATTGGGAAGACGGATGACGACGTTATCGCAGTTTATCGGTACGACGCCTTTAATCGACGGATCACCAGCAGCTCCAGGAACGCGCACGGTTTTATCGAGACGGTTGAATACAGATACGACGATTGGAGAGAGATCGAGGAAAAGCGCAATAACTCAATGCAACAGTATGTGTACGGTCCTGGTGTCGACGAGCAGTTGACGATGGATCGATATTCTGGAAGCGGCGTTCGCTTGGCTGGAACGCTCTTCTATCATCACGATGATCGGGCAAATGTTCGGCTGTTAACCGACGAGGACGGCAACATCATCGAGCGGTACTCCTACGATCCTTACGGCTCGCCCGTGGCGCCCCCCAACACCCCGAATCCGTATCTCTTCGCAGCAAGGCGCTTGGATGCTGAAACGGGCTTGTATTATTTCCGGAATCGCTATTTTAACCCTGTTCAGGGTCGCTTCCAACAACGCGATCCGATAAGAAGCCCGGCTAACGCATATGAATACGCACTCAGCAATCCAGTCATGAAACGCGATCCGCTGGGCCTCGCTGTATGCACAATTCATGGCCACGAAGAATGCGATGTCATCCTTCATTGGGAATGCGTCGATGGTCGCTGCTGGACCTCGACTCAGTTAGAAAACTGTCACGATGTCATCGACACGGCTGACTGTAGTGGAAATCTCGGCGGTGTTGACGGAGGGGGAGGGGATCCAACATCGAGTAATGTGCCAAGGCGGTGCACGAGGCAGCTCCAGCGTGAGTTGGACGACTGTGAGACCCGCTGCGCGGAGAATTGCGCACTCTGTGCTGAAAATGCCAAGGAGCGCTGCAACTTTTGCGCTCATACTTCGGACAGCCAAACTTGTAAGCTCTTCGCGGAAGCCAACTCCTGTTTCAGAAACCCGCCTTGCCCGCCTCGGAATCCTCCGCCGGAATGGATCGACGACTCAGAAGACTGGACCGCCTGACCATGCGTGGTAGACTGCTCTGTTAATGTCAGGTATGACGGTCCCACGCCCCAATCATGCAGTCGAGGCGCTTCTTACAAGCGCAAATGATACGTCAACACGAACCCATCGCCTGGTAGACGTAGACCTGTTTATCCACTATTTCCCGCCCTGCTTGCCATTCTTTCCTGACAGGTTCGCCAAACATCGGAGCTTGTGTGAACGCATGGTAGTGGCCACGCACCTGAGATTTTTTTACACATCGCTTGCAATCGTGCCGAAGGAGCCAAGTTTGGGCGAAACAAAATGGACAGAGCCAAAGAGAGTCGCGTAGGTTGCGCTAGCGAATGGACCTCAGAGCGATCGATCAGGCACCCCTCATTTCAAGGGATTACGCGAGAATAAGAGTCAGAAAGAAAGGTGTTCGCGAAAAGCCACCCAAACACTTCAGGAAAATCGAAACCAAAATCGAAGCGATCACGCTGACAGCAGCGTCCTCATTCGCTCTTTCAGCCCGGTAGCTTCGTCGGTCTCACACCGCGCTGCCGCTCCCGAACTTTTGAAACAGTCAGGATATGCTTAACCCAGCTACGAACCTCCACCTCCAATTGAGTCAAACCGCCTTGTTGGGCATCAGACAGCTGCTCAATCAGGTCGCTTTCTAATTCTTTCAGCTAGGCGTTGGAACGTATCAAGTAAACATCAGTATCAGCGGAATAGGGGCCGGGACCGCCACATTTACGCTCAACTAACTTCTGGAGCTAGCTAGATTAGTCTCGGCTCTGGAGAGCTTGACAGCCCACTCCGCGAGAGCCACGTTAGATTACGTTTGAAATGACGCCGCACGAACAAACGTTCGAGAGAGTGCGGAAGCCACGCGGACTCACACTTTTAATTACGGAATGCCTTCTTCGCTTCGCTCCCGATGATCTGGGCTGACCGTCATGGGAGCATCTACCATCAAGCAGACTTGCGCCATCGCCAACCGTAATCTGAGGCGAACCGAGAAGCAGGTGAAGGCTCCAATCTAAGAAGTTCCACATCATCAGGAATCTTAGCTACGCTCAGTCGCAATCTCTTCTGTAATCAGTCGCATCGTCTTCTGTGTGGTCGCATCCACTTCTAGAACTCACAACTCACACGAGAATTTTGATTTAGTTTCCCCCTCTGCGGGTCGATTGTGCCACGAGAGCCCGCACACACAACTCTCCGCAAAGCCTCCGAGTGCTCCACTCCGTTGCGCCCCTCCGGGTGTGCGTTCGGGCACCCACTCGTGTCCCAAACGTCCCTACGAGGGGGAAACACTCTTTTTAATACCTCCAAAACCAAAACCTCAAGACCAAAGGAGCACTCACAATGCAATCTCAGACAAAACCGCAACTCCATACTCCGAAGTGGTCGTCCTTGTTAGTTGAAGCGGTCAACAAGCCAGGTCTGATCATGGATGCTTACACAGCTTTCCACAATTACTCGATCGGAAATCAGATCCTCGCGATCGTGCAATGCCAATTGCGCGGTTTAGAACCTGGACCAATCAATACTTTTCCCGGTTGGCAAGCATTGGGACGAAACGTCAAACGTGGTGAACGAGCATTGACGCTGTGCATGCCAATTACACGCAAGGTTCGCGATGAGGAAACACGCAAAAGCGATGATAAGGAACAGCACACGTTCACGAGCTTTGTTTATAAGCCTCGCTGGTTTGTTGTCAGTCAAACAGTCGGTGACGAATTCACGCCTCGATCCCTTCCAGAGTGGGACGCACAGCAAGCCCTCGAGATAATGAACATCGAACAGATCGCATTTACTGAAACGAACGGCAACGTTCAAGGATACGCACGCAAGCGACAAGTCGCGATCAATCCCGTGGCCCACCTGCCGATGAAAACACTTTTTCACGAAATCGCGCACGTGATGTTGGGCCACACCTCCG
>DATDFV010000084.1:0-4538 GCA_036522415.1 Pyrinomonadaceae bacterium
AGGACCTATTAGCTCACCGCCACTTGACCATTGCACATCTCAATTGAGCGGAATGCTGATGGGTTGAGGTATGCGCTCGATTACCAGTGTTAGCTTCTGACTGTTTTCCACCGGTCGCTTGTCTGGTGTTTGAAAGAAGAGAAATCCGCGGCGTAGAGATTGATTGGAGTCGAGCGGTGTTTTTATATCGATCCCGTAGCCGCCAAGGTCATTTTGAAACTGTTTCTTCGAATATGGATTGTAGAGAAATACTCCATTCGCCTTCATGATTCGCGAGACCGCTTGCTTGGTCGTAAGCAGTTTCCAGTTCCGGTTCTGACCATCGCGCACAGCAAAACGAGCGCGCTTCAGATCTACGGGTACGCCACTCTGAAAGTTCAATTCGAGACGGACGGCCAAAACACCGCTGAGAGGCAAATTCGCTTCAAAGAGTTCCTGCGTTTGCTCGTCAGTGAGTAATGGCGCGACACGCACTGTGAAGCCACTGGCATCAGCAGATCGCGATTCGGGTGGCAACGGAGGCAATGCAGTCGCAGGCTTGACCTTGAACAACGAAACCGAACACGAAGCTAGTAGAAGCGAAATGCACAGCAGAGTTGCCAGGGCGATTCGGCGAAGGTCCATGCGCTGAATTTAACACACACAACGGTCTTTGGTCTTTGGCCTTGTTTTAGCTTCGTCCAAAGTCCATAGTCCAAAGTCCAAAGTTCCCTGTGTTACTATCCCTTTACACATGATCCGGCCATTTCGTGGTGTTCACCCGCAGATCCACCCTACTGCTTATGTGGACGTTAGCGCGCAAGTTATTGGCGACGTTCATCTCGGCGAGGAAGCGTCGATCTGGTGCAACTGCACAATACGAGGTGATATTCATTTCATTCGAGTCGGTGACCGATCAAATGTGCAGGACAATTCTGTTATCCATGTTCGCAACGGAACTCATCCGACGATCCTCGAGGAAGAAGTAACGGTCGGCCATAGCGTGACTTTGCATGGTTGTTATGTTGAGAGAGGCTCGCTGATTGGAATTGGATCTATTTTGCTCGATGACGTCAGAATTGGCGCTGATTCGCTCGTAGCCGCCGGTTCGCTTGTTAGTCCGGGGACCATTATTCCGTCGCGATCGCTGGTGATGGGTTTTCCGGCTAAAGTCAAAAGGGAGTTGTCTGATGAAGAAGTAAAAGGACTGGAAGTCTTCTGGAAGAATTACGTCGGATACACGCGTGAATACAGGAACCTGTAACTAATGCCTTCTGCCAAAACACAACCCGCCCGTGGCATGCGCGACTTCCTTCCTGATGATGTTCGCAAACGCGAATACGTCATTGGCGTGATCAAGGAAGTCTACGAGCGGTACGGCTTCGAACCGTTGGAAACCCCTGCTGCCGAGAACATAGAAACGTTGATGGGGAAATACGGCGAAGAAGGGAACCAGCTCATCTTCAAAATATTGAAGCGAGGTGTGCATGAAGGAAGTGGTGAGGCTGACCTCGCATTACGCTACGACCTGACGGTTCCACTCGCGCGCGTTGTTGCTGAGTATCGTGACAAACTGCCGAAGGTCTTTAAGCGTTATCAAATTCAACCGGTCTGGCGTGCCGACCGACCGGCGCGAGGCCGCTTTCGAGAGTTCTATCAATGCGATGTTGATGTATTGGGCTCGCGGTCGATGGTGGTTGAGGCAGAGATTTGTGCGGCAGCTGCTGAGGTTCTAAAACGACTTGGCTTCAATGATTTTTGCATTCGTTTGAATCATCGAAAGGTTTTGACCGGGATTCTTGGTGTAGCTGGAGTCGGACTCGAACAACATGACGTCGCCCTGGTTGCACTTGATAAGTTGGACAAGGTTGGACGCAAGGGAGTCGAAGAAGAGCTGGCGTCGCGCGATATCACGCCGGTTGCGAGTCAACGCCTGCTTGATTTTTTTAGTGAGTTGACGGCGCTGGAACGTGCGGCTGAGATCGCGGCCGGTGAGGATTCAAGTAGAAAACAAGATGCGCTGAACAAAGCAGTGCTTGGTCGTATTGTTGAGTTTGTCAGTGATAACGTGATGGGCTCAGAAGGTGTTGCCGAGCTCCAATCCGTTTTGGAATTCGCGAACGCAGCTGGGATAGCACGACAGATCCGCGTCGATCCAAGTCTCGCACGCGGACTGAGCTACTACACCGGAGCAATCATGGAGATCACCGTCAAAGATCTCGCGGGTAGTCTGGGCGGCGGAGGACGATACGACAACCTGGTTGGGATGTTTGCCGGGCAGGACATTCCTGCGTGTGGTTTTTCACTTGGACTGGAACGTATCCTGGTTGTGATGGGTGAACGCGAGATGTTTCCGCCAAACATGTCCGGTGCGGCAGGCGATGTGATGGTAGCGATCTGGAACGACGAATCGATCGGTGAATCGATACAGCTCGCCCAGGAACTTCGAGGCCAGGGGTTAAGAGTGGATTTGTATCCAGAGGCAGATAAGCTCGGAAAACAATTCAAATATGCATCCATTCGAGGCCTGCCGTTTGTGGCAGTAATCGGTGATGAAGAGCGCGCTCGCGGTGAAGTGGCAATAAAAGATCTGAGAACGGGAGTGCAAAGAACGGTTGAGCGGAAGGCAGTTGGTTCGACTCTGAAAATAGGAAAGATTTTCGAATAAGGAGCAATGAACGAAGGTGCAGTCAGTACGAAGGTAAAAAAAACAAATTTGCCTTGTAGCTTCGTTCGAACATGAATAACAAATGGACGATAGCAGCTTCGAAACAATCTTAACCACGCGCCAATACTGACTGCAATTCATGACGTCTTACGACTGGAGATTAACGTTAAATATGTCCGACGGCTCGTTCATAGAAGATTATCTGGCAGACGCGTTGTCCTCGTTTCGCGCGTACAAGAAACTAGCCGACAAGGCGATTGCACAAACAAAGGACGACGAGTTATTCGTCAAGTTGGATGAAGAAGGAAATAATATTGCGATTGTGATGAAGCACATGGCGGGCAACATGATCTCCCGCTGGACCGACTTCCTCAATAGTGATGGAGAGAAACCGGATCGCAATCGCGATATGGAATTTGTCATCGAGACGAGTAGCGGAGAGGATGTGATTGCGTATTGGGAGCGTGGTTGGAAATGCGTGTTTGACGCGATTGAGCCGCTGAGGCCAGCGGATTTCTCCAGAGCAGTGACGATTCGCGGACAGGAACACACAATTGTTCAGGCGATCAACCGGCAACTTATGCATTACGCGTATCACATCGGCCAGATTGTTTTTCTGGCGAAGCATTTCCGATCGACCGAGTGGCAATCGTTGAGCATTCCACGCAACCGATCTGCGGAGTTTAATAAATATCTCAGTGAGAGTGGTGATCGGTCGGCTGATCGAGAGAAGCAGTTTGAAGCGGGAGTTAATTTCGCAAAGAAGCAAAAAAGGTAGAGTTTGTGTTTCACACCCACCACTACAGAAGCTGTAAAAAAAATGTGAGCGTCGTCGTCCAGGGGCCGCAGCCGTCCCCGCCTGCCCGCGTCTCGCGCAACCCTGATCGGGAACGTGACTGTTCGCTCACAAACGGCGTTGTTGCAATAAAGTTGGTTAGTTTCGACGCGGGCAGGCGGGGACGCCTGCGGTCCCAGGACGACGATGCTCATATTATTTTCACCGCTTCTACCGCCAGGTGGTACTGACTGCATCCGAGTTTAGAGCTAGAAGAACAAAGCACTAAGTACAAGCTCAAAGGACAAAGTTCAACAGAAAATGAACGCCGCCATACACCACGTAAACGTCACCGTACCCAAGTCGCTCGAGAATGCGGCAAAACATTTCTATGCTGTAGTCATGGGTTTGACCGAGGTGCCAAAGCCTTCTGAGTCGCGTGGACGCGGCGGTGCCTGGTACCAACTTGGCGACCTGCAATTACACCTCTCGATCGAAAACGGCCTCGGCGAAGACTGCATTAGTAAGCGACACGTTTGTTATACAGTCTCGAGCCTGGCAGAGGCGAAGCAGAGATTTCGTGAGGCCGGAGTCGAAATACTTCCCGACGACAATCCTACGCCTGGATGGTCGCGATTCTACGTGCGCGATCCCGGTGGAAACAGATTGGAGATTGCGCAAGCTAAGCTGGAGCTTTGAGCTTTGTCCTTTGATCTTGGTACTTTGTCCTCCTCCCGTCAGAGCACCGAGAATCAAGGAAACCAAGTACAAAGCACAAAGTACAAAACACAACATCATGTTAGATAACCTCGGAGAATTGGAACGTACGCACTCGTGTGGTGAATTGCGTACCAGTGACATTAGCAAGCAAGTGACGCTGATGGGTTGGGTGGCAAAGCGTCGAGATTTCGGTGACCTGACCTTTGTTGATCTACGCGATCGAGATGGAATCACTCAAGTAGTTTTCAATGCGAAAGACGCAACCGCTCATGCAAAAGCCAAAGACATACGCGGTGAGTATGTGATTGCTGTGACGGGTGAAGTTGTAGCTCGCGACGAGAACACCAGGAATCCAAAAATCGCCACCGGTGATGTTGAAGTGCACGCGCGGGAGTT
>DATDFV010000085.1:0-16144 GCA_036522415.1 Pyrinomonadaceae bacterium
TGTCTGCCGTCAATCATTCTTTCCCGTCGGCGACAACTATAATTCCCGTTGTGCCCGATTGAATTTCTTGTGATTTGCGACCTTCCCTGGCTCGATCTTTGATCTGCAATTGCCCGATTTCCGTCTTCGATCGCCGGAAATTCTCAGCGACAACTACCGACGACAACTACTCAACGACAATTACTTTTCCCGTTTCTTCCAGGAAGTCTGGCTGGCGCTGAAGGAGGGCGCTTTTCAGCCCGACTGAAGCGCTAGTCAGACTTCAGCCCGTCGTGCCTGTAGCAGCCAACTCTTTCTTTTGTGTTGCTACTTCCATCCGATAACTCGGTAAATTCATTTCCAGAATGACGCTGTGATGCACCAACCGATCAATCGCCGCCACTGTCGTCATGGGGTCTTTAAAGATCCGTTCCCACTGCGAGAACACCAGGTTGCTGGTCAGCAACACACTGTGTCGTTCGTAACGATGCGCCAGCAACGTAAACAGCACTTCCATCTCTTCCCGACTCTGTTCCACGTAACCGATGTCATCGATAATCAGTGCTTCAAACTTATCAAGCCGTTTCATCTCTCGTTCCAGCCAGAGCTCTGACTTCGCCAACAACAACCGCTGCACCAACAAAGCACAGTGCGTGAAGTAAACCGAACGCCCCTTCTTCACTAACTCGTGACCCAACGCACACAACAGGTGTGACTTACCGCTGCCCGGATTGCCGAACACCAACACATTCTCTGTTCGCTCTAAAAAGTCGGCTTCCGCTAATGCCGCGAACTGTCGCTCAAGGTTCTTTGGCAACCGGTTCCGCTCAAACGTCGAAATCGTCTTGTCCCGTGGTAGCTTCGAAGCTAATAACAGCTTCTCAATCCTTTTTCGTTCTCGTTGGTTCAACTCCAGCTCACACAGGTTCAAAAGATACCGGTCATAGGACCAGCCGTCGTTCGTTGCTAGCGCTGCCTGCTCGGCATAATGCGTCACAAACATCGGTAGATGTAGCTGCCTTAAACTTTCAATGAGGTGCGACTTAATCACCGGTACCGTCATGCCGCCACCTCCTGATCTAATTCGCGGAGCAGCTCGTCGTACGAGGTTAGATCCACTTCGTGAACGCTTACTTCCCATGCCGATCGGGGTGTCCATTCCTGTGTTGCCACCAGCTTTTCAACGCGCCGAATGCTTACTGCTTGGCCGTCATCTAACAACCGCTGGATGGCGGTGTGCACTTTCTCTTCACCCGCATTTGCCGCCAAATGCAGAATCTTCAAATACTGCTTTACTGCCGTTCGCGGATACCGTTCACAGAGACAGTCGTAAGCGACTCGAAACATCACACGCGGAAACAAGCTTGGCTGATAGCGATAGTGCACAAACGCTCCTGGCTTCCTGATCAGCGAATGAATCACGTGCCGATAGTTGATGCTCTGTTGTCCAGTGCCACGCAATCGCTCCATTGATTGGATCCGCTTGCCTCCGTACCAAACTTCCAGATAGTCAGCAAAAACTCGGACCTCAACTCGCTCACCAACCAGCTGACTCGGCACCGAGTAGATGTTGTTCCGCACCATCAACGTGCTATTGCGGCTCACCTTCATGTGTTCAGTGCGGTAGTCTTCCATCCGTCGCGCCGGCAACGCCCGCATCTTCAGCACCTCTTCCTTCAGCTGCTCCTGCCGATCTTTGTTACGTCGCTTCAACAACTGCTCCAGAAACTTCTCGTACTCCTCACGACTCGCAAAGTCTCTACTGCCTCTTAAGATCAGCTCCTGGGCAACTGCTTTCTTAAATCGGTAATGCGATTGCTCCACGTCGCCGTTCTCATGCGCTTGCCCCGCATTGGTATGGCTGGCTCGCATTCCGTAATGCCGCAGCAATCCCTGGTAACGCGCGGTGAACTCGTCTCGATTGCGTAGTTTGTTAACGGCCGCCGACAAACTATCGGTCCGATGTTCCTCCGGCACTGAGCCCAACTCCCACAATGCATTCTGTAATCCACCAGCCAAAGCTTCGAATGACTCTGAGAAACAGATTGTTCCGGTCTCCCAGTTCGAATAGGTCAGCACGAAGTGGTAAAACAAATGTTCGAACGGCTGACCAGCTATAGTTACTTTCAGCTCATTCATATAGGTGAAATCACTTTGTGCTTGTCGCCCTGGTTTGTGCTGCTGAGGAAAGAAAACTTCTCGCGGTGCTCCGGCACTAGCTCGCCATTGCTTAATGCGCCGCTGCAGCGTGCGCACCTGGGAAGGCTTGAATCGCCCTCCGTACTTCCGACACAGATGGCCCATGATGGTCACGGCCTCAACACTCTGGTCTTGCTCTAAGAGCTGCTCAACTTCCGGCCAGACCTCTTGAAAAATATTCACCCGTGTTCGCCAGGTTCGAGCCTTCTTACATTGACTCGGCGGCTTTCCCAACCGTCGATACTTGCGAGCCGTCTTCTGGTCCATTCCTGCTTTGGCGGCGGCGCTTGCCATTGTCCGTTCTGTTCTCTGCAACGTTAGTAACCTCCGGTATTGTTGGTCCGTGACCATCGCTTGTTCGCATCTGCTCCCACCTCAGTCTGCAAATCCAAAACTTGCGATAATCACTCAAGTTGTCAAAGAACGGGAAATCTACTTGTCGCTAAACGGGAAATCTAATTGTCGGCCATCAGTTATTCGATAATTATCCTAAGAATGAGAGAAAGAACCTGCGACAACATCCGTTCTCGGCCTGAAAGGGAGCATTTGCTCAACCGTTTATCCAATGAGCCAAAGGACCTTGAAAACAACAAGGTGTCAATGCGACGTTTGCAATGTTTTCGATCTCAGTTGGCCGTCTTTCAAAATCACCTCTTCAAAGTGGTCGAAGTCTCGAGACTCTAGTGGTGGCGAGCCATTTCGAGATTTCACATGGTCTCCGTCGAAAACCAAATTGCCGGAAGCATCTCGCGAGATATCGCAGAATTGATCAAGCCAAGAATAGACCTGAGTCCAATAATCGCGCGTATTTGCTGGTGAGATGATCGCGTGCCCTTCACCCCAGTACCGCACAAAGCGCGCCCGCTTGCCTTGTCGGTACAAAGCGCCGAAGAACTCCTCGCTCTGTGAGATGCCGACTGATGTGTCAATGTCGCCGTGAACGATGAGAAGAGGAGTTTGAACGCGTTCGACGTTAAAGAGCGGACTATTCCGCCAGTAGCGGCCCCAATCTTTCCATGGTGGGTTTCCCATCCTTAACTGCCCACTCTCGACGTTCGTCGCCGTCATTGCAAACAAGTCAGGATATGCATCGGGGAAGTAGCGGCCCACACCACCGAGACCGCCAAAAAGGCTAACAAGATCACTAACGCCGGATACTGCGATCGCTGCCTTGAAGCGGCGAGTTTGCTCAACTAGCCCCATCGTACTGTATCCACCGTAGCTATGTCCCATAACAGACAGCCGCTGAGGATCCACAATCCCCATCTCTATCACTTTGTCCACCGCGGGGAGCACTCCCTTTGCTAGTTCCATATATGGATCACTCGGTGCAGGCTTGAGCGGCATGCTTGGCATCACAACGAGGTAACCACGAGCGGCCAACAACTGAAGATTCCATACCGTGTCATTAGTAAGGTTGGCGCCAGAAGGCGGCGTGTCCTTCGCAATCCAGCCAGCATAGACCCAAGTGACGAGGGGATAACGCTTGCCGGCCCTATAATTCGACGGCATGACAAGCCAAGCCTTGAGATCATCGCCGTCAAGGCTTCGGTAATTGATCTGTCGCAATTGACCCTGCGCAATGTCGCGAAGGAAAGTGTTCAGTTCTAACAACGGGCGGAGTTCCTGACCCTGTACGATCGTGAGGTAGGTCCCAATTCGCTCTGCCGCCGAGAATACCGCAACATCAGCTGCCGGATGATAAGAAACGAGCTCAGCAGACGGCGAGGGTCGAGAGATCGGAGTGATGTTCCCGGTGCTTACATCCATTCGATAATACTCGGTAACGGATCCTTGGTTTACAGAAAGGATGATGCGCGAGATGTCATCGTCGCGAGACGCGCTGTCATCTGGCCAGGCGACGGCTGTGATCTTCGGCGCAAACGAAGTGGTTAGGTTGGTCCAGGCTTCGTCAGTTAGGTTCAAGCGCCACACGTCGCCATCCGCAACCCCGATGAAAGTTGTGCCTGTGAGATCCGGTAGTAAGTGGGCGGGCACTGCCTTGAGCTGCTCCGTCAGGTTGCGGGGCACCTTGTTTGGTGACACCAACCACCAATCAATCCGATCATTCTTTGTAGCGGAAACCAGAAGGCTATCCTTGTCGGTCCAGTTGATGGACTGTGGATTGAGAGTCGGCAAAGCTATCTCGTTAATAGACCCGTCAACAGCGCCTTGATAGACACGGTATGGGCCCTCCCGTTCTCGTGCGCCGATAAACGCAAAGCGATATCCCTTTCGCGACCAGCAAAACGAATTTGGCATAATAGACTTAACATCGTACCTACCCGCCACTTGACGCGTCACTGTATCAGAAATCACGAGTTGATAACCCTCACGATAAATTGATTGCGTCATTAGTTTTTCTGGCTCAGGAGCCACGTTCGCGATCTTTTTCGGGAAGGACATATACCTTCCATCGGGAGAGGGCCACACTTTCCAAGCTCCCGTTGTGTCGCCGACCGACCGGGAAGGCGCTCTGACACTAAGAATCGCTACTTGTTGCCGAGAGGTATCTGAATCCACAACCGCCCCGCTCTCTACTATGCTCGCAGTCGACCCTTGTGCGGCAAACGCCTTCTTCCACTGCTCGGTTGCGTCCATCGCAGCTTCATTTTGAATGATCATCGACCTGGTCTGTTCGCCACCTTCGGGCAAGAGCACGACAGCTAACCGGTAAGAATCAATCCAAGCGAAGAAAGA
The DNA here is from genome assembly GCA_036522415.1 of Pyrinomonadaceae bacterium. GTDB lineage: Bacteria > Acidobacteriota > Blastocatellia > Pyrinomonadales > Pyrinomonadaceae > PSRF01. The sequence goes on from DATDFV010000085.1 coordinate 4,879, forward strand.
CACACCGTTGTCGCTCAGCCGCGTCAGCTTGCGTGTGCTTATATCGAATACCCATAACCGCTTGCTCACTCCGCCTCTCGTCGACAACATAGCGAGACGCGCGCCATCTGGGGACCAAGCGGGTCGCCAGAAACCACTGCCGTCGCTTCCTCCTTGCGTGATGTTGACTGGCGCACCACCGTTGACGGGTATGAGCCATACGTCGTCCCGATAGTAGTGAAAAAAATTCGCTCGTTTCAATTCTATGTCTGAAGCAACTGACCGCCTGCGGACAACAGCCACCATCTTTCCGTCGGGCGAAACAGCCGCATCCGCAAGAACCTCGATCTTAAAGAGATCGTCAGTTGTGAGTGTCCGGCCCGCTTGGCCAAATATTGGCGCACAGCTTGGAAGCGACAGGCAAATAACAGCGCATATACGTATCCATCGGCGTATTTTCATAACCATCTCCACTGGCTAAGGGGGGTCGGCGGGGCTCTCTAGCGCGTAGCGTAAGTGTATTCACAAGAGATGCTGCCGAAATTGATCAGAATGACACTTTCAAAGAAAGCTGCGCTGAGCGTGGCCCGCCGATCTGATATAGCGCATTCAATCCGCCCACCGAACGATTTAGCATTGAACTCGATAAGCCAAAATTGGCAGGGCAGGGATTACTGAAACAATTGGAATTAGGCGCGCCAAAATTTGGGTGATTGAACAAGTTAAAGAGTTCGGCACGTACTTGCAGCCGCACCTGCTCACGCAGCTTGAACTCGCGCCGTAGCGCAAGATCCACCTGGGAGGCACCGAAGCTACGCAGCCCGTTGCGCGGGAAGTTTCCTTGCTGACCAGGGGACGGTGCGACGAATGCTGCGCGGTTGAACCGTCTCCCCCCCGGAGCAGTCGGATCGTCTATATAAAGCGGCTGGCCGGGCACCAAGTCCGGTCGTTTTATAAAAAAAATGCCATTGATGGTGTCAAAACCGCCGGACGGACTGACCGGGAATGCGGATTGGTAACGAACCAGCAGATCCAGGCCCCAGTCCCTCGACAGAGTCCTCAGCATTGTAGGTGCTGAAAGCTTCGGCAGATCATAAGTCACTGCCGCGGACAGCACATGCCGCACATCGAAGTCCGACGGGCCGTATTCTTGTCCTAGGAAACTTCCAGTGAGCGCTGTTGTGATGGCGGTGTCTTGGCTAGCGTTATCGCGCGAGTGTCCCAGTGTATACGAAACAAGTGCCTGCAAGCCCCGTTGTAGCCGGCGATTATACTGTACTTGTAACGCATCGTAGGCCGACCGGCCCAGGTTCCGTTGAATATTTAATGAAGTAGACGTGCCTGGAAAATCGCTTAACGACGCAGAATAGAATTGGTTCACGAGCAGACGACGACCGGCAGCACCGACGTAGCTAACGGTTAGAGCCTGTGCTGTTCCTACACCTTGCTCCCAAGTCGCATTCCATTCAACTGTATAAGGTAACTTCAGGTGTGGATCGAGTAATGAGAGAGCGTTTGTTGGAGCACCCACACCTAAAGCAGGGGGCGTACGGGCGGAGTCACTCAGAGGAAACGGCACGTTGCTAAGCGATCTATTGACCCAAAATGGATAAGTTTGTTGGAAGGCATTGGCAACATAGCCGAGACCCAGGTCATAGAACAGACCAACTCCTCCACGCAAGGTCGTCTCCCACTTTGGCCGCGTGCTCAGCTGATAGGCGACACCAAATCGAGGCGCAAAGTCTCCGAAGCTGCGGCTAAATAGAGGAGTCCCATTTGACGCCAGTCGAGGATTCTGCAAAACGTCGTGCTCAATTCCGAGAAGTGTGCTAGGCAACCGTCCTGTGGCCTCCGTTGGGGGCGGAACGCGCTCGAAGCGCAGGCCGTAAGTTAGAGTCAATTTACGATTCGTATGCCACGTGTCCTGCACGTATAGCGAGAGATTTGAGAAAATCGCCTCTCGCTTTGCCTCATCCGCATTTGATACTTGATAAGACGACGCAAGACTATTCGTTAAGGATTGCGCCGTGGAAAACCTCAAAAGTTCCGACCTCACTCCACCGAAAAGGGGAAGCAAGCGGCGGTAATCAATGCCCAACTTGATTTGATGCGCACCGCTCGACCGAGCAACCGTGCCGACTAGGTTCAATTGGCGTTGAACGTCAGCTGTCTGAGGTCCCCAGCTAAACGACCCGCTAATTGCCGTAAAGAAGAATAACGCATTTGAAGGACCACGCCCTGGCAGAAATACATCGGAGCTATTGGGGACTACCGCACCACCGAAGGCCTCCAGATTGCTGACCTGGCTAGGTGAATTGCGCGTCCAATTGACTCTTAGATCGGAAGTGAGATTAGACGAGGCAACCCATGTTACCCCGCCCGTATATGAGTCATTGTCCGCGCTTACACTCGCCACAGTTGAGAGTGCGCTTGATCGAATCTTTGCTTTGGAGGGCGCATGACTGACACGAAAGAAGCCGGTTAACGAATTAGTCAGTCGCCCATCCAGGCGCACCGCAAAGACGTTAAACCTCGCCGGATCTGAATAGCTTGCGGCGAACTGCGCGGTGCCGTTTCCTAGGTCCCGTCCATTCGGCAAAGGCAAAGCATTCAGATATGGCCGCAGTGACGACACCGCTTGAGCCCGGACGGCTACCGTCGGCACGGTTACGACTTGGACATTCGGCTGTTCTAATCGCAGCCCTTCATAGGACGCGAAGAAAAAGAGCCGATCTCTCTTTATAGGGCCGCCAAGTACTCCACTGAACAGATTCTGCCGCTCTTTGGGCTTCGGCAATCTGTTGGCATTGGCAAACCAATCGTTGGCATCCAGGGCATCGTTGCGGAAATAGTAGGAAGCACTGCCATTGAACTGGCTCGTCCCGCCACGAGTCAGCAGGGAGATCTGCCCTCCTGGAACCCTCCCATACTCCGGCGCAAAGGTTGAAGTTTCAATCCGGAACTCTTGTAGCTCGTCCAACGAGACCAAGCTATTCGTGCCACCAAGAACGGTTGCTCCAGGTGTTTGTCCGGAGCCGGACGCGCCCGGCGCTGAACCATTAGCTCCCACGGCCAAGCCGGTATTGGCGCTGACGCCGTCGACCATGAAATAATTCGACGTGGTTCGCTGCCCGTTGACACTAAACTGGGCGTTACCGGTCGAAGAACCATTGCCTTTGTCGAGTGTCAGAACGACGCCCGGCGTAAGTTGGATGAGGGCCTGCAAACTCCTGCCGTTGAGCGGCATTGTCGCCACGAACTGTCGGTTCACAACTGTGCCGACACCACCATCTGTCCTTATAGTCTCGACACTAGAATCCACGGTCACTGTCGCATTGACATCGCCCGCTTTCAATTGAATATTCAGCGCCTTCTGATCGCCCACGTTGAGCACCACGTTTCTAACTTCTACTGGCGAGAAGCCATCGCGACGTGCCGTTACCGTATAGTCTCCGGGCGGTAACAGCGGAACCGTAAAACCGCCGGAATCATTAGTCGTGGTCTGGCGCTCCAAGGAGGTAGCTTTGTTCTGGATTGTTATGCTCACACCAGGAATGATCGCGCCGTTCTGATCTTCAATGGTGCCACTCAACGTCGCCGTTGCGCTCTGCGCGTATGCAAAGGAAAAGGGAAAAGCGCAAAGGGCCAGGAGTAGTACTGCATTGCGAATTGCGAATCGCGAATTGCGGATTTGCAATTCGCGAGATAGCAAAGCGCGAAGAGTAAGGCGCGAGGGGCTAGCGTCTAAGCGCGAAGAGTATTGTCGAGTAATCATGCTAATCCTCCAAGAAGTGCAGTGTCTGGGCTTAAATTTGAACTAAGTGCTGCTGCATCGAATTCTTTTCCACAAGCAAATCTTGTTTTCAACGCGCAAATCGAATTTGCGCCGCCAGCGCCTGGGCATCTCTCAGCAATTGCCAGAACTGCTGTGTTTTCACCGACGCCGCCGACGAGCCCTGCGCTGAAACCGCGAATGACTGCCGCACATTCTCATCACAGGCCACGCTTAACTCATAAAGGCGGCGCACGGCCTCCTGAATCTCTGCGTCACTACCGATCGTGGCAGCACTCCCTGACCCGCCAGCCAACCCGGGAAAGACTTGGTCCAAGTCTCCGCGCAGGGCTTGCACTTCGCGTTCGAACTCGCTCGCGTGCTCTTGCAGCAATCCAAGCCAACGTGCCCGATCAGCTTCGGGCAGTGTTCGCAGGTCGGCGAGCGAAAATCTTTCCGCAAGCTGCTTCAAGGCTAAGGCGTGGCGGCGGGCCTGCCGTGACCGCGCCGTCACTCGATCAGCGAAACGCCGCGCGTCATCATCCGAGAACTTCTTCCTTAGGTCTGCGTAAACCGGACTGGTACCTTCGGTCGCCTCAATCCGTTCGACACTTGCATTGCCGGCGCTTTTGGGACGCTCCCGCTGCGCCGCCTGGGCCAGAGTCTCAACTTCGACGCGGACTGCGGGATTGCTACGGACGCTGGCAAGCGCGCGCAAGAGCTCCGACTTTCTCTCGTCGGTGTCAACGAGGCCTGAGATAAACAGCTTTCCTTCTGGCGTGCGCGTAACGCTTACCTGCTCCCCCATAAAAGCGTTTACCTGATTGAGAAGCTGCAAGACTTCGACTTCGAGCGCGGACGTGGCCATGACAGGGGCCCATGGTTGGGTGACAGAGGCCGCGTTCGTTGTTTCCGATTTCGAGCTTCGAGTTTCCGGTTCTGTAGATGAAAGCAGTTCTGGCTCTGGCTCGAACATCGCCGGCGCAACCGCATCATTGGGCCGTCGTTCAAATGATGTTTCGATGATTCGATAGGCACGAAGCTCGGTATCTTGCTGCACGAGCAAGGTCTGCTCGACGGCATGTAAATCCTCTCGACTCAAAACCAGTCGGGTCTGCATTAGCTTGTGAGGAGACGCACCGCCCACGCTATCAAAGTTGAGCACATAATGATTCGCGCCTTCTTCGAGTCGCAGGTTTTGGGTTTGGCTAACGAGCGCGGAGAAATCTTTCGCTGAAGGTGATAGCTGCCAGACATTATCAAGGTTCAACGGCGCTCTTATCATCCCCGAGGGCCTGAGTTGCGGCCGCGCACCGTGATGGTAAAGCGTGGAGACATTGTCCGATCTGGTCCACTCGCCCGACAGCAATCTGCCTTGCTCATCGTAGAGCCGTCGCGCAGTAGTGCCCTTGACCGCACTTTGCCATACCTCAACTCGCTGCCGGGCGATCACGTCACCTTCAACCGAGCCGCGCCTCTCTTCGATCTGCAAAGTGCGATGCGTGGCTGTGGACGCGTTGGCAGCGGTCGCTTCTTCGGCAGTTGTCGCGCGCTGCAACAGATCCGCGGCAGTGACAGGCGATGACGGTTCCGGTCGACGCACAACCATCAGGATTGCCGCGATCATTAAGAGAGCGAAGACCGAGGTAATGGTGGCGGGCCGGAACCAGAATTGAGCGAAGAAGATCTTGCGAACTTGCCGGTGCAAAGCTTCCAGACCAAAACCTCGATCAGCCCTGGAATGCCGCTGTGGGACAGTATCAACTGTTCCCTCACTGGTACGTGAGCCCTCACTGGCAATCGCATCGATAGCAGAAACGACGGTGTCAACCTCCGACTCAACCGATCCTCCCAGCAACTGAGCGACTAGCGGATCGCGATAGACCACTTTGAGGGTTGGCCACTGCGTCTCGAAACTGACCACGGTCTCCAGGGATCGTCCCTCTTCGAACTCGACTTCCTCACGTTGCGAGATCTCCCCGTCGGTTGGCGGCGTCACATCAAAATGCGAGAGCAACAGCCCCTGCTCACTGAGTACTTCGATAAAGCTGATCTTCTCTTCGAGGTTAAGCTTCAGGGCCAGCTCGTTAATCGGCAGCCCCACTTTCTGTCGGCTGACAAAGAAGCCGTTGACGGCTATCTGCAATTCTTGCGGTCGGTGCTCAATCGTTTCACGGCGTCGGTGGCGAAGACGTTTTCCGACTTCATCCAAGCCGCCGCCTCCATCCGCGGTTGATGGACCACCGCCGTCCGGTGGCCGTGTTTCAGAGTCAGTTGATTGCATTTGGTAGCGCTCTTTAAGTGGTGGGAGTCCGAGCAATTCGTTGACCATATCAAGACACCTGGGACAGCTAACCGTGTGAGCCAATCGCTCAGAGGTAATCGTTTTGTCGCGCTGGTACAGCGCCCGCAATTGATCGGCGCTCAGGCAATCACCTTGACAAGAGGAGAAGATGATTTGGCCCAACTCAGCGACGATATCCGTCAAGTTAATCTCGTGGGAGTGCTGGAAAATCTGCACAACCTTGTGACCGTCGGCTTTACTACTACCGGTACCGGCGCCGATGACTTTTAGTGCGGTTGGGTCTTGTAGATAGAGGCGAGATTCGCGGCGCGCAGTTAATAGCCAGGTGGCGACTGCGTACTTCGTAGTGCGCAAGACCATCGCGATCTCTGACGGAAAATAGAGATGGAAGAAGCGAAGAATGAGCACACTGGCGGCTTTGGAGGTCTCCTTCCGCTGCGAGGCGTACTCGCACACGCGTCTGAGGTCGTCGCGCGCCTGTAGTCGCCGCTGCGGATCGACTAACCGCAGTCCCATCTGGGCCGTGTCGTAATCAGAAATCGCCAAATGTATATTCGGTGCCTGTGATAACCGTCTCGCTTGTGAGATGTGCAGGTTCCGCAACATTACGTACAGGTAGTCATCAAGATTCTGGATGACTGCGAGATTTGGCTGCTTGAGAGTGAATTGAATAAAGGCATCGTGAACCAGATCTTCTGCAGCTGGACGTTGCCCTTCGGTCAGTCGTAACGCCCAACCAACGAGGCGTTCATAGCGGGCCATAAATAGATCATCATGGCTGGCCGCCAAATCGCTTGATTTCGGCACGGGTTTCAGCATTTTTTCAGCTCTCGTTTATAGAGACGCTTTTTGCCAGCAAGAAATAAAAGAGAAAAATGATCTTTTTCAAAAAAATCCGGTTTCAAATCTGGTTCATGAGATTGTACTGCCAGGAAGGAGCCCGAATTTGCAATTACCCGCTGCACATCGTCTGGAAAAGCGATGAACTTTGCACGGTAACTGCTGTTTTCGCCGATTAGCATCTTTGACCAAAGAATGAGCTGGAACGCTTGAAAATACTGGATCAGCAGTTACCGCAAAGCAGGAAACTGAGCTTGTTAATGAGATTCTCGACTTAGTGAGAACATTACCAGTGCGGCAAAGAGAAGTAATTATGATGACGGCATACGGACATATTGCCGCCGGGTGGCAATGATCTCATCCAGCGGAGTCTTCCATTATGGAGATCAATCCCAGCAAGTCGTCCCACCAATAAAAAGCACGCCAAGCAAAATCACCGATCTCACTCTACGCGGGGTAGTTCTGTTAGCTTTTACATGCGAGCACTGTGAGTTTTCACAACACCAGTTCTGAAAGCGAGCCGACTGTGGCCGCTTCCCTAATATCGTGAGCTCGCCGTTCTCTCGACTTATGTTTGAGCCATTATTACCTTCGAAAGGTTTTCTATCACTTCGGTCGTTTGGTACGTGAGTTGTTATTGCGCTTGTCAGAAGGAGAACCTGATGAGCGCAGCGGCCACAGCAATCACTGAAAACTTCACATCCGAAGAAAGTGAAGTCATCGTTAAAGAAGAAAACGTTCTTGATACTCGCTCAGTCATCTGTTATCGCGATCCAGCTGATGTTCGCACCATCCATCGTCAATCACGACTTCTCCTTCTGTCGCTGCTAATAGTTCTCGCTTCAATTATCGGCATCGTCTACAAGGCCATCCAAAAACCTGATCGCATCGTCGTCGACATGTCTTCCGGGCGCACCGTCATGATTAACGATCGCGAGTTCGGTGCTACTGAAGCTGTGAAGCTCGAGAAAGATAAACTGCAACTCGCCGATATGGATTACGTCGTTAAAGCCTTCCTCGACTATCTCTATCGCGTTGACCAACGCTCCCGCTCCAAAGATATAGAAGCTGCCTTGCGACTAATGATTCCTGGTCAGGCTAAGAAATTTGCCCAATACCTGACTGAACAGAAGATTCTGCAAACACAGCGCGAGCAACAATGGAACGCCATCTGGAAACCCGAATATCTCGAACATGCGCCGGGTAAACCTCTCACAGTTAAAGTCTATGGCACTCAGGAGATCGATCTTGTAATCAAGAGCCAAAGTAAGCACATGACTAAACATATTCTCATGACCGTGGATCTACTTCCTGACGCCCCAGAAGACGGAACATTTCGCCTTGACCGAAACTTACGTTCAGGCTTTCGCATCAACGCTATCGATTACAAAGAACTCAGCTCCACCGAAACTGAAACCTCAGCTACCTCGAGTCCAAGTTAGCTCCTCAAAGCAAAGGAACAATGATGAACCTGCTTAATCTTCTGTTAGTTCTGTTATTCCTGTCTTCAACTTTTGCGGCTCAGCAACCCGCAACCGTTTTGAAGCGCACCACGTGTGGAAGTTGTCTCCGTCGCATCGCCAGGAAACAGTTACCACCACAACCAGCAGAGTTCTTTGTCGGTGAGGCAAGAGTAGACGTAACCAAGGATGAGACAGTCGTGAAGCTCGCAATGGCCCAGCATGGCAGCGTCTTTATTGAACTGCCCGCCAACGACGGACCGCGATACATCATGCCGGGCGATCCTGAGATGGCCACAGTTGATGAGAAAGCACTTGAAAGAAATAAACGAGCAATCATTGTTCGACCAGGCTCACTTTTTCTTCCGCCACTGCGCAATCTCAAAACGTCGACCCCCGCGGCCACAGTGACTGCCCAGATGCGCAGCGGCCTGGTCGTAACCTTTCTTTTTTATCCCGTGGGAGACCTCGCGCAAAACGTTCATCGCTGTGTCTTGCATTACAACCGTGATGAGGTCATTGCGCGCAGGCGCGCGGCCGGGTTGCCAGTCAATCTCGACGGCACAAGCCAGGGGGGTGAGATGACTGCGCAACCAGCCGCGCCAAAATCAATCTCGGTGGAAGAGGTACCGAAGACTGCTCCACCATTACCCCAGCCGAGTCCCGTTAGCAATTGGATTCTTGATGAACTGCCAATTCCTTACATTCCGGATCCGGTTTCCACGGCAACTCAAAGGGCGCTCGCCGAGGCCCTCAAAGCTCCCGAGCAATTCATAATCTGGACAAAGCCCATTGAAGACCTAACACTTTCCTTGAAAACGAGTCCGGACACCGCCACCAACACAGCGATCGTTGTCCTGGCTGTAAGAAACAAGAGCTCTTCTCCTCGCAAACTTGCTCCTAACTCACCTGAACTACTCAACGAACTGATAGATCGCAATGACAAACCTATCGATATCCGATCAATTAAGACTCTACACATCGAGACCAGCGACACCTCGGGTGTGATTGCTCCGGACAAAACCATTTACTTTGCCATTGCCTATCCCGCGCCAACTCTGAACTCCAATCAACGCATCCGTATCCAGGTCAGCCACACCAGCGCTGTCGACGTTCCGGCCTCAATCGTCATCGCCAAAGGCCAGACAGGAGTTGCCAAATGAACACACACACGGATGAGTTGAGACTCCCTGATGAAGATCCAGCAAACGACGCCAATGGGTTTTATGACACCTCAAATCCGATTCTTGCCCCACCAAAGGATCCGAAGATTAAGAAGAGGAATTGGAAGCGTAAGCTTATTGGCTGGTCTCTCCTCTTATTGGCCGCCTTAACTGCCGTCGTTGGTGGGTACTATTTGCTGAAGATCAGCCATGTCGATGTTCACGTGCTGGCGGACAGTCGTCGTAAACCGTCTGAACCGAAACCTCAAGCGAGTCCAACAGTCAATGAGAACGCTTTGAGCGCCGAAGCAATAAACATCGCTCGCGAAGCAATCGGCGCCGATGCCACCTTGCAAAAAGCAAATCAAACTCCGCCGCCAACAGTTGCAGATACTGCTTCACACAATTACAGCACAAGCACTCCGGTGCTTGGACCAGTAAATGATTTCTCCAGCACCACTGGAGCGCCTGCTCCTAATAGTGTCGATGCTCGCGTCTCAGAAATGAGAACCAGCCCTGACAACTCACCGATTCTGCAATCTCACGCGAATACTACGCAGAGTCTGTTTGTGGAGGATCCACCAGCAAAGTCCGCGCAACCGAAACCTTCACCTGTTCTGAAACCAGTAACAACAAGCCCGCGTTCTGAATCGATTCCAGAAACAGCAAAGCACGCTGTCCTCGCCTTACCTCCATTTGGAGCAATGCTTCCTATCCGAACCCAATCAGCCATCTTTACTTTGCGAAATGACACCTACGCGCGTCTGGAAATCACGCGCGACACGGCTGGTGAAGGCTGGTCCTTAACGAAGGGCACAGTCTTCATCGGACGCACTCGCGGAAGTGATCTCGATCGCGCTTACGTAAATATCATTGGCTATGTCGATCCTCATGAGAACCGGTTAATTAAAGTTGGTGGTGACGTTCTGGGAACCGATGGAGCCTCAGGCCTACAGGGCAAACGTGTCCCGATCGACAAAACCGCCTTGGGGAAAACTCTTGCGAACGTGGCAGCGAAAGGTCTGCAAACCGCAGGCATGATGGCTGGCGCAATAAGTGGTCGAGGAACAGTTGTTGTCAATGGCTCCGGAATGATCAATCCGCTTACGGATGACGCTGGACACTTGTTGAATCGTGACGAAAAGCGTTCGTTCGTGAAAATAGATGCAGGCCAAACCGGTTACATAATGATCAGTGAACTCCCCAAAGAAATCTCGGACACCCAAACGCAAAGAGATGCGAAGTCGGCGACGGACTTATCCGATCGTGACGTGATGGAGCTCGTACTATTCGGCACACCCGAAGATGTTCGCGCTGCGCTGCCGTTGATGTCACCCGAACAGAAAAAGTGGGCTCTTAAGAACTATAGCCTACAACCTTAGTCTTCTTTACCAGGTAAAAACTCCATGATTCCAGCTGATCTGAATCGACCGATGATTGACCCCCGCGACCTGATCGCTCAGCACGGTCGCGATGCACTTGCAGAACTCGTCGCGCGCGAGTCTGGTTACATCTTTCAACTGCGACCTTTGAAAGACCTCTGCCAGTCACTCAAGACCGGTATGCCGCTCTTAGCCGAGGGAGAACGCGGCGGCGGCAAGACTGAATTGGTTGACGCACTGGCATATTCCTGCAACCGTCCACTCTTCGAACTCCAGGGCATGGATGATCTCAAGCTTAAAGACATCCTCTTTGAATGGGACGAACAAGGACAGAATAACTTGGTGCTTCAAGCAATAAGCAACAG
>DATDFV010000086.1:0-19045 GCA_036522415.1 Pyrinomonadaceae bacterium
GGCGACTACGCCGCTAGCGTTGGTTCGGACGCGCAAGGAAAGGTGGTCATTGTGGAGGTAGTAGTTTGTCCCGCTTTGCATCAAAAGTATTCTCTGACTGCCAGAGTAAATAAATTCGTTGCCGGGAGCAGACGGGGCAGCACCGTTGAAGTATTCAGCGATATCGAGCCGGCCAGAAAAAATGGTGACCGTGGTGTTGCCGCCGGAAACTTTCTTGACGCGCAAACCGTGACCGTCGAACGTGTAGGCGCCGGAACCGCTGCCGCCGGTGGAACTAACGAGCTGGCTTTCACCATCATAGACGAGTGTGTTGCTGCCGTCGTTGGTCATGTTTCCGTTGGCGTCATACGCATAGGGCGAGCCGGAAATACGATTGTTCGTTGCGTTTATGGTTACAGAATTCGAAGGACCAGAACCGGCTGTGACGGCTTGGGCAGAACGATTGCCGTAGCGGTCATAAGTTTCCGAAAGCCCCCATTTTGGATAAGCGGTCGAACCCGTGGTTACGGCGGTACTCAATCGGTAGAGAGGATCATACCCGTAGACGACGGAACGGCCATTGTCCACGGAATCGTTGATGCAGCGAATCTGGCCGTTGCCTGCGGAGGGAGCGCTGGGGCAGTTGGTCGAGTCGGTCTTGTACCAATAGGTCGAGCCAAAGAGCGTTTGGGTTCCTTTCTTGTATTGCAGGCTTTGCAGCAGGAGACTGTCCTGGTTGTACGCGATGGTTGCGGCCACGCCGTTGCCGTAATTGAAGGCGGTGGTTTGTCCAGCGGGGCTGTACGTGAATCCAGAAATATAATTCGTGCCGGTGGTGCAAGTGCTTCCGGCTGCACCCACGGAACACTGTCTGCCGATCAAGTCATAATTTTGAACGACGACCCGTCCCGAAGGATAGGTGATCTGCGAGAGTTCACTGGCGAGATTGTATTGGTATCCGGTGGTGTACGTCGTTGTGCCGATCACTTTTTGGAGCTGGGTCACTCTGCCGAGTTGATCGTAGTAGTAGTTTTCAGAGCCGGACCCATCGGCCATGGAAGTAACTCGCCCATTATTGAACGATGCCTGATTTGTTCCATAGTTTAGCGTCACGGTGGCCGTTGCGGGAACGCCGGTGGCGCCCACGTTGTAGCTGGTCTGATATAGCCGATTTAGCGTGTCATAGCTATACGTGGTGATGACTCCCCGAGCGTCGGTGCGCTGCGTCAAGAGATTGTAATTATTGTACTGAAAAATGAAATGACCGGCTTCCGGAGTGGTCGAATCCGTCAAGCGGCCGAGTGCGTCATAAACGAAAGTTCGCGTTTGCACTCCCTGGGTAACCGTCGTTAAATTATCGAGGAGATTGTAAGCGTAGGAAGTTTGCTGGGTCAGCGAATTTCCGTTGTTTATATCGGGCTCGAAAACAGTAGTCATGCGGCCCGCGCCGTCCGCGGCGGATTTGCGCTGAACACCTGCCGGGTCGGTTGCAGTTACTGTATTTGTTGCGTAGCTCTGGATGGTTTGCCCGCCGTCGGGCAAAAGCGTTTTGACCGGCCTGCCGAGAGCATCGGTGCGCGTTTCCGTCCAGTATTGCGCCGTACTGTTATGTGGATTGGAAACCTTGTAAGCTCGGCCCCACCCATCGTATTGTGTTTCCACGATGGAGTAGCTGGCAGCGCTGCCATCGAGAAGTTGACTCTTGATGGCTCGACCAAGGCCATCCTGAAAGAATTTTTGTACGACCACGTTTGTGCCTTGAACCGGCGAACTGACCTGAGCGGTGTGATTCACGTCGTCGTACGAATAGGTGATCTGAGCGCTGTCCGGCCGGGTGATCGAAGTGATGCGATTCAAATGGCCAGGGTCGGTATAGGCGCTGGTGGTCACTTGTCCGTTTTCATCCGTGGTCGTGGCGACAAGGCCGGTGAAAGAATTGTAGGTCGCGCCGGTGGTGAGTTGTGGCGCGGTGCTGCCGCTGGTCACGGAATCAGGAAAAGCGTAATTTGTGGTTGCCGAATAGGTCCACGATTTTTGCTGACAGCAATTCAAGTCTGCTTTAACGAGGTTTCCGAGCGAATCGTAATAGCTGTGTTTCGCGATCGCGCCGCCTGGTGTCACGGGATCGGTGTAACTGGTTACCGTTGTAGCGTTGCCGCGCGTGGTGAACGAGCAGCCAAAGCCTGAATCGTTGTGCTGCACCGCACCGCTGACACAAGGCGAATTGATAAACCCAGATTCGTCGTAGGCAATGTCTGACCGGGCTTTGACTACACCGGTTCCATCCGCAACGGTGACCCGCGTTGGCCTGTTGACGATGTTTGCCGTTAGGTAGGGTGATGTGCTGAGAAAGCTTGTGGTGGTGGTCCGGAGAACGCTGCCGGGAGCGCCGACTCCCCAGTCATGTTCCTTGAGCAGAGTCAAATTTCCGTAAGAGTCGTAGGTTGTTTCGACTTCGTTTTGAGTGGAATTGTCTTCGAGAATGGTGATCTGGGTTGCCGGAAAGCCGCTTGCCCATGTGGTGTTCACGGTGCGAAGCAAGGTTCCAGTGGTACTGCCTTGGTAAAATTTCTCGGTGATTTCCTGACCGGTGCTGTTAAAGGTGAAGACGGATTGGTTGGCGGCAGTGTCATAGGCGAGCAACGGAGCAGTAACGGTCGTGTTCCAATTGCTACCATTGGCCGCGCGCGTCAGTAGCCATGTTGAAGAGCTGGTTCCATCGGAAACGATGACGCTGAGATTATTCACGGAAGCATCGGTGCAATTGATGCTGTCGTTGGCACCGTTGTACTGGTGCTCGATGTATCCGCCGTTTGGAAACGTGACACGTTTGATACGGCCCGTGAAATACCCGGTGTTGCTTGGCGTAGGCTCGTACGTGAATAAATATTTCTGGCCGTTTGCGAGGTCAAGTTCAGTGGGCAAATTTGCGGTTCCGGTGTATTCGATCACGCCAGAGCAGGCGAAATTGGTTTTGATTGGGGTCGATGTGAGCTTGAGAGTCGCTGTCTGGTACGCGCCTGAAGTATCAGGATACTGATACTGGATGGAGGTGCTTCCGGTAATTATTTTTAGCGGAGTGTGCCCCGCGCTGTCTTTCCAGTCGGTTTCCGAGCCGCTGATGACCGTGGCACTGAAAAAGTTGCCATTCGAATCGGTCCAGTTTGTGCCCGTAATGACCTGGCCGTTAGTGGCGGTCACTTTCGGGGCGCTCGGGGTAGTGGCATCCAAGAAGTATCCGCTGCCATCGATAGCGTATCCTGTCCGCGGACCGGTGTTGAAATTGCAGATGGTTGCGAACTGGTAGAAATCGACCAGAAATGTATGAGTTGTGCCGGCAGGATCAACATAGGAAAAGTTCATGTAATGAGGTGAACTTTGAATCGGAGGGGGCGAATCACAATTCTCTGTGGCATGGCCGTAGCGCAGCGCGCCAGCAGGCAGGGCGTCTTTCCATCCCCACGTCGGGTTTCCGGCCGCATCGATGACCGGAGCCCATTTTCCGCTGCTCTTCATCCAAAGCAGGGAGTCATTCACGACGGGAAAACTGAAATTGATTCCGCGTCCCGGACTGGCCGCAATGGGAATGGCGAAGTTGACGTTGAGGTTCTGCCGATTGATCGCGTCCATGCCAATCGATTGCACTGAAGAAAACGGAGGAATTCCTGTGGCCGGCTCCTGCGCAGCTGCAATCGTGGACAGCAAAACATACGTGAGCAGAGGCGCGAATAATGCGATGATGCGCTTCATCAAATCACCCCGATTTGAAGCGAAAAATTGGAATCCGCGAGACCGGTGTTGAAGGAAACAGACGAAATGCTGATCGTCACCCAAGGAGTTCCATTGATTGACTTTGAGATTCCAAACGGATATTGAACGCCGCCGGTCAGCTGAAACTTCGAGTACGCAATCTCCACTGAGGTGCTCGGCTCAGCGCCGCTCGCTGCACGCACCGAATATGCCAGCTTATTTGGTAGGTTCGTGCTCGAATCGATCCAGATATCGCGGATTGAGAAGGGTGCAAGGTAGTCCGCATTTGCCTGAGATGAGAACGTTCGCCAGATGCGAATGTGATGGCAGTCAGTCCCTGCGACATTTTCGAGGCCGACGTATTGGTAGGCTGAGTCGGCGGAGCTCAGGATCGCAGCCAAAAATGGCAAGGGAAATAGGGCGCTCTGACCTGTCGCAGCAAGCTCAGCTGAATACAAAGTTTTCGTGCCAGCATGGTCGGTGTCATTTGCCAGGCCATTTGAGTAGACGAGTTTCTTGGTACCGCTTGTGGTTGCGAGCTGTTCCAGCGTTTGAGTTGATCCTCGGGTTTGAATGGTGATGCTGCCTTGCTCGATATCGGAACCAGCGGTTATGGTGACCGAGCCGGTGGCGGTCGAGTCGGCGGGGACGATGGTCCCCATCGTTGTGAGGGATTGCTTCAGGACAGAGATAGCCTGAGCGTCTTGCGGAGCTGCCGTATTGGTTTGTTGAGAACTTAGGTCGACGGAAGATGCAAGAATGAGGAGAGTTGCAAGGAAGAACCGGGACACTCGCATGTGGCCTCCAGGTCTGAGGCCACCGAGCCGTTCAGGCGTAACCGGTGAGAGAGTGGCCTGGGAACAAACTCTCAAATGGAACGACGGCGAATTTCTACACAATACGTGACGTTCTGTCAAATAAAATTTCGGACAAGTCATTTTAGCTGTATGTACCTTGCCGTACAGAGAAACGACAAGACGATGGCGCATAGAATAGAACCGGAGGCGTCGATGGGAGAAAAAGAATTGGAGAGTGCGGATGTGGAGCGCTTGTGTCAGGCAGTCTCGCCTAACGATGAGCCGTGCGATTTTCCTGCGACTGTTCACTGCGCGGAATGCGGCAGATGGTTCTGCGATGCGCACGCCGAGGACGAAGAGTGGCATTCATGCATGCTGCCCCCTGGAGAAGTGGGTGGTGAGGGATAGCCTAAACGTCTGAGGTGATTGTTGATTTGCGCGCAAAACAGAAATCGGATCAAGGACGCATGGTCTAAGTGCATTTAGCATTCGAAGAGCCGCTATGTCGAAGTGGGTTTGGAAGCCTTTCGCGTTAACCACGTCGCAGCAACGAACGCGATCACCATGACGACGTTCTGGCTTCTTTCATTTTCCCCAAGTCTCAACAAACGGCATTGAGCAAGTTGAAGCAGCCTGCTGCTTGACTGTAGCGGCTCTGGCAAATAGGATGCGCTTCGAGGTCTCTGATGGCCCGCGCCCACCTGTTCATCTGTCTTTCGCTGTCGTGCCTGCCTGCGTTTATAAGAACTCAGGCTCCCGCGCCGGTTGCTGAGCCACAGTTCTACAACAGCTTCTACGCACTTGCTCCGAACGGAAACTTTGCTGAGTTGGACCACCAGAAAGTGACGACATTTCACGCGAAGGCAAAACCGCTGCCCGGTTCCGCCAGCGTGAAAGTTTCAGCAGAGTTCAAACCAGCGCACGCCCAGACCAGACTTCCCGGCAATGTTCAGTTCGTCGTCAAAGGCCGGTCAGCTATCGACCCATCAACGCTCTACGAGCTGCGCTCGCTGAAAATCAAGAAGGACCACCGTGAAATTCTGATGACCCAAGCACACGGCACTCTCATTGGCGGCTCAGCGACAAGCAAGCTTGACGAGGGCGTTCTGCTCATCCGGTTCACTGAGTATGGTGACAACTCCTATCGTATTACGCCGGACAAACCACTCCCAGCGGGAGAATACGCTTTGACTCTGCACGGGAATGTCATGGACCTTTTTTGTTTTGGAGTGGATTGACATGTGGCGAAGCCTCAGTTTTTGGGTGACTGTAGTTGCCCTCGTCAGGCTTTTGAATGGAAACAGGATTCGCGCACCGCTAGCTAGCGGGTAACGACGCATCGCTTTTATATGCGCGACGATTTCCACTGCATTGAGATTTGGTTCGCGAGCGTATGAAAAGACTTGAGTAGTGCTACTTTCGGGTACTTATTTCGATATCGGTGAGCACTCGGCCTGCGAATCCAGAGAAAAGACACATCAGGGCGAAGGCGAGGACTGCTGCTCCCTCACCAATCGGTGCACTGGCCGCGATATCCGCAACAAACCTGACCGCACCTAGCAGTAGTGCAATCACACCGACGACGATTATCAGAGTGCAGATGAGCTGAAACGCCTTATGTTTTTCCATGTTCGTCGCAGCATCCCCTACTTTCTTTTCAATTCCGAAAGTGCATCCGCGTACCGCTCAAGTTTCGGAAGCAGTGTCTTCCTCAAATTCTCAGCCCCGCGAAACCGTCCACTCACAAGTGCGCCTTTCGGCTTCACAATTCGTAGAAGCAAGGATTCAACGTCTTTCACATGGCGGTCTCCACGAACAACGTAAAGACTGAAAGCGTCCCACTTCCGTTTCAATCTGTCTTTCTGATGATGCCGGATGCGCGATGCAAGACTTGAGGCTTTGCCAACGTAGTGCGGCACCTGTTCTTTGTATAGGACGTAGACTCCACTGTGTCCCCGAAGCAAATCGTGGAATTCTTTCCAAAAAACCCCGAGCAAGGCCCCCGGAAGATTCTCCGCGTATGCCCGGACGAGTTTGCTATGTGACTTGCGCTTGCGAGGTTTCTTTTTTATAGGCATTCGGGTAACCGTTTCACGAACTAATTCAATAGTTCAAATCAAAATTCTTGAGAGCAGGCCCGATAACCGCCAGTATAGAATACCCGTGAGTATATCCCGGCACGCCGTGATCGAGGCGTTTATCCTTTACCGATCTGGGACAAATGCGTAATCTTTGTATTCCTATCGAAACCAAAACAATTGATACTCCGAATATGGATGACCAACAGCCAATCATAACCCTGGGCGAAACAATCTAATGAGCAAGATCAACATGGCAATGACGCTGCTCGTCGTGTCAGGTTGCTGCGCCTGTTCGTTTCATCAAAGTAAAACTGAAACAAAGCTGATTTATTTCGGTTTCGACGACCATTCCGAAGTCACACATCCAGTGGTGAAGATTAGGTTGGCAGATACTTGGGCGCACGGTGTTTGCAATCACTGGCAGGCTACTCTCAACGAACAAGAAGCAGACTACAAAATCCTATTCGGGGCGAGTAGCGTCACCATCTTGGGCCGCAAGGGCCAACTTCTGTACACGGGCGGCCAGAGCGTTTTGTATGCGCCACGTGGCAACCCGGACGGGAGTGGCGTGAACATTTGTAAGCTTACGGGTGAATGAAGGAGCTAGTGATGACTCCAGATGTCGTCGCGCTCACAGAACGAGTTTTGCAGCTTGAAAAGCAGAATTCTTAAGATGCGGAGCCTGGTGTATTTGGTGAACGTTGTAAACTTCCATCAAACATGAAATTCTCCGAAAAATATGGATTCACTCCTGTTCGTTCTTTGCTTCAAACCGATAGCATGGATGACGGGCTTCGGAACCGATTGTGGAATCTACTTTGCGCCACTTATTTTGTGACCGTTCCTAAATTCAAAAGCAATTCCGACTATCTTCCTAATCATCTAGAAGTAGAAGAGACATTCCATGCGATTTGGTCGCCATTTCAAGAAAACAACGGACAGCATCGGCTTGTCGTACATCGAAGCGCTGGCAGACCTCCGAGAACTGTTCTTCAGCATTTTAACGCGACATCTATCACGGACTGTGTACCAATCGTTGCAGGCGTGCGGCCAGCGAACTAATACCATCCATCTTGGATAGAACCGTGATTCCCGTATCTCGAATCGCGAACTCAGGAAGCGAATCCTCATGAAGGGTGAACAGGATTATCGGAAGGTCTGAAAACCTCCCATGTATCGCACGCGCAGCATCGACGCCGTTCATGCCTGGCATTTGAAAATCAAGGACAATCAAATCTGGCTTCAGTTCCAGCGTCTTCCCAACGGCGTCTAATCCGTCAGTTGCTTCGCCACAGACTGTCAGACCATGTTGCGATTCCACAACAAGTCGTATCATCTGTCGCATACGAGGATGGTCGTCTACAATTAGGATTTTCTTCACAACCACACCAGCAAATGTCGGGCCGAAAAACTTGGGAGGGGGTCTACATCTTTAGCCTGCCGCGCGAATTATTGAATACAGTTATTTCCCTAGGCCAAAATCAATTTTGATCTCTACGCTAGGACGCCATTCTGACTGGCGACAACCGCAACTAAAAGCCCGAGGCAGGGTTAGATACTGCGAGAATGATCATGCCTCTCCCCAAAGCTCCGCAGTTACCACAAGAACTTCTCTCGCTGCTTTCGGAGAAGAACGGCTTAACGCCAGACGAACTCAATCAAATTATTTCGCAGTGCAGATTGTGCCATCGAGACGCCGTGTATCCCGTGATCGCTCTTGCAGAAGGGTGGAATTCCAAGCTTTCAAGAGTGGCTTTCTACGGGCTGTGCGAGGAATGCGCGGAACTGCCAAATATAACGCAAGTCCTCAACAAAGAAATCTTTGAATCGCCCGCTTTACGTCAGTAGAATTTGAATTCCCGTTGCTCGGCCCGGAGTGACAGTGGCAATCAGTTTCCGATCAGACGAAGAAGTTCTACGGAAGTTGCGAGATAAACTGCGCAAGATGTCGGACGAAGAGTTAATCAAGTTCGGGAAAGAAGTTCGCAGGCTTGCGGAGAATCCGTTTCAGCGGCAGTTGGAAGAGGCTGGGGCGGAATGGAAGCAACAAAAGCAGAGCCAGCGGAAAGAAGACCAGTGGGTACGACGCACTCAGAAGCAGAAATAAACGCAAGCAAATTTTATCACTTGCTGAAAAGCTACAACAATTTCGATCAGATGGAGGTCCTCCCGCTCCTCCAAACAACTCTCGACCTCAAACCGGAAGAACAATGCTTTATCGGAATTTATTATCGCGCTCGGAGCAATGTCGAAACAATTCTCGAAATCACCCACGCTAAACACTTCCAAGCCGCTGCGATGTTGGCGCGAAGTATTTTTGAACTCGCTGTGGATGTAAAGATGCTTCACATTGTTCCGAACGGGTGGTTAAAGGTAATGATTTTTAATGATGTTGAGAGACTACGCTGCGCTCGCAAAGTCGTTGCTTTCAAAAGCAAACATCCAGATACGCAAGTAGATGTAAGCACTTTCGACGAGTTCATAAACTCCAATGCGGCTAGAGTGGATGCTCTGGCCAAGAGCACGTGGGCGAGTCCAACGGATAGACAGCACTGGAGTGGGATGCGCATCGGCGAAAGGGTCGCGCTGCTCGGTTCCTCGATGCATAAGATTTATGAGGTTGATTATCCGAGACTCAGTTGGTACGCCCACTCCGGGCTGACTGGAGTGCTCAATCTCCCATCTGAAACCTTTGTGCATCTCTGCGCGAATTCATTCTGGCTGGCATCAGAGTGTTACCTCGAACTGTTGAACTCGATAATTCGCCGATTCGACCTAGAAAAAGCAATCACGAATCTGGACGCGAAGTTGCTCGCCGCGCGGGCGCTCCCGTTTAACGATGACCCCGAGACCGAAGAGTGGCTCCTGCGTTCTATTCAGAACTGATATCCGTAATTGCCTACAATCGTTAAGTAAAGAACCTTGAAATCTTCTGGAGGTCGCTCAGTAATGCAATATAGTGAGCCATAGTTTGTGCTGCGGCGTCGAACAGAGTTTCAAATGTGTACTCAGCGACGGTACGCGTAGAGCCGATACTGTAGACCACAAATGGCTGGCCAAGCTTGTTGACCGATTGCTTGCCTCTTCTGTCTTCCAACTCGATGTACAATTCAGGATAATCCACCGAAGGATTCAGTCGATGCGTGAGTTTGTTCCGATACTCCGTGAACACGCGCACGAAATTAGGGTTCGGAAACTGATTAAATATACGGATCAATTCTTCGTATTCGGCGGTCGTTAGTTCTTCAAGATGCCTATTATGTAAATCACTGCGCCGTGACTTGAGCCAATGGCAAATTCGGGGCCACCATCTAAGTCGGGAGATGTTAGATGGATGCATTCGCAGTCCCTTCCGAATGCGCTCACGGTTAATACTGCTCTCCCAGTTCGGCTTTGCCAAGTTCACGTCGACCAAAGAAGCGCCGAGACTTTCGAAGAGCAAGCGCAGGAAGAGATCCTCGACTTTGGCAAGTTCTTGCATCCCGAGGTGAAAACTGTCCATTTTGTCGTGGTGCAAGTTATACAGAACTGGACTCGCACCCTCGCCCGCACCCTTCACTGGTTCTATGGCTTTGTATGTCCTAGCTTGCGTTAGGTGCCAGCGCGACTGTATCAGCGTTTGGCGTATCGCAAACCAAGTCCAGTATGTGTTCCTCCGGTCGAAATAGCGCATGGGATACAGGTCACTGCCGCTGAACCTTTGATGTGGAGGAAGAGAAAGTGTCAGAGGGTCAGGTAGCGCCCTCTCGAAGTCTTCGGGAACAAGTTTTTTGGTGAATTCGAAAACAAGTTCTTCCCAGAGCGCTCTCTCGCCGCTGAGATTTCTTGGCATTTCGATGCGTGCCCCGAGTTCGAAAGTATCAGTACGTCCCAACACGTCTTGAATTTGAAGTTGTAAATTGAAGCGCGGCATTTGGAGGATTCTAGCATGGTAAAATTTTCGCAATGGATGCTACCAAAGATAAGGAGAAAGCCGAGCACCACTATTTCCGAGTGATCATCACTTACAACAACAGCGAAACGTCTGGCAATCGAGTCTTCAAAGACCGCGAGAAAGCGGAAGAGTGGGCTGCTCGGCAAAAGAAGTCGCCCGTCGTGAAGAAAACCGTGATCGAACTGTTTATTCGGCAACAACACAGAGGACGCCGGGTCACAAACACGAAACCTCTCACCCTATATAAGGATGAGAGGCTTGTGGTTTCAGGTCGTCTTAGGCCGTTGCTGCTCGACCGATTAAGCGGGTTTCTCGCTCAACCGTCTCAGACTCAAGCCGTTCAACTCCCGATGCAACCTTTGGCGACTCAACTACTTTAGGAAGTGGGATTAGAAACACCAAAGGTCGTATCGCCATGTAACGGAAGAACGAGTAGTACATGACGTGTATGAACACGAAGATAGCCACACGTGCACTAAAGTCTCTCATCTTCGCTTGAACTTCCGTCGGAAGCTCGTTGACAGCAGTCTCCCAAGCGACAAGGCTCAAACTGGGCGTCAGGGGCTTGTGCGTTGCCACAATGAGAATGAACCGCGTTAACGTGAGGTCGGGTCCATGTCGCAATAGCACGTTCATCCGCTCTCTCAAGATCGCGTATGCGGGGTGACCAAAGCTAATGTTGCCCTGTGCTGCGTACAGAAACATACGATCACGGAGAAAGAAGATGTCGTCTCTGAAGGCGTCGTTTCGGAAGTCACGCCATAGGTAGTACACGGCAAACCAGAGTCCGATCAGAGCCAGAACGGACCCGAGAGCCACGTCAGCGTTCATAACTCACCTCTTTCCTTTCGCCGGAGTCGTACCCTTGCTGCTTAGATTGCTGGAAGTCCGTTTCGGGTCGATTACCCTCTCCAAATCGTTCTTAGTCTTAGCATTTCTTTCGACGAACCGACGACGCAAAGAGCGTTGGGCAAGTCCGTAAACCCACCCGCTTCCAGTCAATAAAGCAATGATGCCTTTGCTGACCGTTAAGTTTCCCAATATCCTCACGGCAATGTCCGCGAACGTGATTGTCCCGGCCATTACAGCGACACAACGATAGCCCCAATAACCCAAAAGAACCAGTGCCGACCACTTGATGAGTTCTCGACCTAATTCGGCTACGGTGTCCAGTTTCTTGAATGACAACTGGTTATCCAGCACCGTTCTCGGCGGCTTCTGGAGAGGGGTATCGGCCATCGCGGATATAATTCAGGATAGCAAAGCAAGCGGAAGAGAAGCAACGATTACTTACCCTTGTAATAACGGGCCTAAAACACGAAAGCCTCCATCCCGCCAGTATAAAAGGCGAGAGGCTTTTTTTTTGCTATTCAGGGATTTCTTGGTTGGCGAGAGCCCTCTCTCGAAATGTCGTAGAGGTCGAAGACAACCTGTTCAATCTTGCTCTCGTGCTTCTTAATCTCTTTGGAACTCGCTCCGCCACTTGCCTTCGAAAATCTGTCGCGCGAGATGGCGAAGGCGAGGAAGGCGGCTGGGAAGGCGTAGCCTGTCCCCATACTGTCCCCACCCTGTATCCGAAATCTGCCTTTTAGGCACTATTTACCCCATTCAAGCCTATTTACGCCTATTATAAGTCGTTTATTCCCAATGATGCGGCTACTGCCCGAGGCATTATGAGTCCGCTGCTCTAACCGCTGAGCTACGAGCCCTGAGAGAAACTAACAGATTGATTTTATATTGATTTCGAGAAATTGGGTGGACGATTTGGAATGGTCCAGACCGCTGATTGTAGTAAGAGTGTAGTAATTTTGGAACTCTCCGGGCAAGACCACGGATTAAGAAATCTTTAATTTCATTTGTGGGGATGCTGCCCCTCGTGATGGGAACACCCACAGAACTGGACCTTACGTACCTCATTTTATTTCAAAGGATTGAGCCATCTCGGCTGATTTTTTGTGACATGGTAATTAGGAATTTTGCCCGTCAGGAATAAATCGCGTGGAATCTTGGTGTGCTATTCTTCGGCCGGAACCCGTGGAGGGGCCAATTGCACGTACTCGTGCATGGCTCTCATTGAGCTCTCGGGATGTTTTTCACTTCAATAACCAACGCGGTCCCTTTAGATAGCCGAATATTCTTCTCGGAAGTCAACTCGGATTCTGCAGGCAAGGCCGCATTTATTGGTCTAAGCACTAGGCCTTTGTAGCCGTAGACGCCTCGCGCTTCCAATATGTCCGTACATACGTTCGTGCTCCCGTGCTGCCGCTTCTCAGAGCACACCTTGCTGTAATAAACAGGAAGATTTGGAGTCGAGTCGAGAGCCGAGGAATGTCGTTCATCCTTAGAATATGTTCGTTCCCCGGGCCTTCGGACATCGTCCTCCGGTATCCTCGGGTATCGGTCTGCGATAACCAGGGGATATTGCCAACCTTCGCTAATGCTTGCCTCAGATACGATTGCCACAATCCTGCCCTCGATCGGAATCACGCCACCATCCTTATGCATTGCCTTATCGATTCGAATTTTCACTTCCGTTTGGCTCTTCGCTCCTGACCGTACTGCGATAATCGTCGCGTCGAGCTCTGTAATTGGCGCTTCTCCTCGGTTCGTAATCAAGACCGTCGACATCGTGAAGTGGTCCCCGCTCTTCATTTTCTTGGCGCTCAAAGCCTGCGGAAGACGTCCGACGCAGGTAACGCCTCCAGCCGCCAATATAGCCCCGCAATTCGATGTCTCGGACAGTCGGTCAAGTATTTCAACGGGCCCCTGCTTCGCTTGCCCTCCCAACCCAACTGAAATCGGGCCAAGAAACAGCACCAATATGCTGATGACCCATTTTCTCTTCATTGGTTGGAGCCCTTCCGCTGCTTTCTGTCTGAGTTAAATTGATTCATTGCAGCGTTTCCCGCGTTGCCCGCCGGCATATTGTTCTCCGGAATCTTTGGAGGTCCTGCCAAACCCTAATGGGATCAGATAAGACTGTCACATGCGAAACGGTCGCGGAGTGGTTTAGAAGCGGGTCCGTTCCATTGCCTGTTCCGTTCGTCCTTACGAACACATACACTCCCTCATGGCGCCGAGGCAATTCTCAAGCATCTCCACACCCCGATGCTTTTCATAGATTACGATTTTTGCTGTCGTTTCGTGTAATGCGGAGATAGCCGAAACGAATAACTGCCCTTCTCAGCTTTCCCTCCGCACCTTGCTGGAACTAATACGTAAAGCTCGGCAGCAATGTCCTGAAAGCTCTGTTCGTAGAGGAACGACGGAAAAAACCTGAAACATAAGCGACCATGCGACGTTTATAACAGAAAGGGGTGTTGCTATGGATCTCCTCCGGCAGGACTTTCGCTTCGCTGCGCGCACGCTGCGCCGCAATCCGGGCTTCACAATGATCGCCATCCTGACACTGGCTCTGGGAATCGGCGCGAATACCGCCGTTTTCAGTATGGTCAACGCCTTGCTGCTTCACCCTTACACTTTTCGCGACCTCGATCGTCTGGTGCGCATCTGGGAAAGTCGCGGCGTCGACCAGGGAAGCGATTTCCGATTCGTTGCCGCTGGAGATGCCGCAGATATGCGTCGTGGGCTTGCCTCTTTCGAGGCCGTCACGACCTATCGCTTTAAGGATTTCAATCTGGGCGCTGAGGGCGGAGTGCAGCCAGTTCTAGGCTGTTTTGTTTCCTCGAATTTTTTCTCAGTTCTAGGTGTCACTGCGGCGCACGGTCGCGTTTTTACTCAGGCCGAAGAGGAGCCGGGCTCGGATCAAGCGGCAGTGGTGAGCCATGGCTTCTGGCAGCGCCGTATGGGCGGAAACATTTCCGCTTTGGGCACGGCGATCCGGCTTGATGGCCGGACATTCACGGTGATTGGCGTCATGCCGGATGATTTTGACTATCCCGTTCCTGCGGAGCTATGGGTGCCACTCGCGCTGACGCCCGCGCAGCGAGCTGATCGGTCCCAGCTTTCCCTGAATGCTCTTGCCAGATTGAAGCCAGATGTCACTCTCGGCCAAGCGCGCTTCGAGCTCGACGGCCTGGCCCGCCAACTCGGGCTGCAATTTCCAGAAACGAATTCCGGCCGGGCCGTGGACGTGCTGCTCCTGCGAAAGGAGCTCTATTCCTTTACGCTTCCCCTCTTCCTGCTTCTGCAAGCCGCCGCTGGGTTCGTTTTGCTGCTGGCTTGCGCGAACCTAGCCAATCTTCTCTTTGCACGTATGCTTGGCAGGCAGAAGGAGCTCGCCGTGCGCGCCGCCTTGGGAGCGGGTCGCGCGCGGCTCGCGCGGCTGTTTGTCTGCGAGACTTTTTTGCTCTCGATGATCGCGGGCGCTGGCGCAATAGCGGTCTCATTCTGGAGCATAAGACTGCTGCGCACTAGCATGCCGCCGGGCTGGACCATGTGGGTACCGGGTTGGAATGGGATTGTCGTGGACGGAACGGTTCTCACATTCACCATTCTTCTCACTGTGTTCGTCGGTTTGGCCTTTGGCGTTTCTGTTGCGCTCCACGCCGGTCACACCGATGTGAATTTTGTGCTTAAGGAAACAGAGCGCGGCTCGATCAGCCGCGGCAGTAGTCGGCTGCGCGGCGCGTTGGTGGTGGCGCAAGTCGCGATCGCACTTGTCCTGGTGGTCTGTGCCGGGCTTGTGACGAAGAGTTTTGTAAATTTGGTGAGCGCTTATCAAGGCTTTCAAGCTGGGAATGTCCTGAGGCTGCGCGTCCGCCTGGCCGACAAAGCTTATCCGGATGATTCGCGCGTCCGAAGTTTCTATGAGCAGTTTCTCCGCAGCGCAAGCGCGGTTCCTGGCGTCATGGCTGTTTCACTCGCCTCGAACAACCCAGGGAGCAATGTGGATAACACCTCGACATTCTTCACGATCGAGGGCCGCCAAGCGCTCAAGATAAACGAGACTCCCGCAGCCGACCTGCTAATTTGCTCGCCGGACTATTTCCGCACACTCCGCATCCCCTTGGCGGCTGGCAGGACATTCACAGAGGCCGATAGTACCAACGCAGCGCGCGTAGTGATGGTCAGCCGGAGCATGGCCGCTGGATACTGGCCAAATGAGGACCCGGTGGGACGCCGTATCAAGCTGGGAACAGCGGATTCCGCGTCTGACTGGGCGACGATTGCGGGCGTGGTCGCAGATGTTCGCCAGAATTGGTGGAATCCAGTGGCGCGGCCGACGATCTATGTTCCCTTCGCACAGCAACCCAGTCGGGGCATGACCGTGATGCTGCGGACTGCGTCGGCCCCAGAAAACTACGTATCGACAATGCGAGCCGTGGTCTCGCAGATTGATCCTGAAGTGGCGCTTACGAGCGCAAACACTCTCGAGAATGAAATTGGAGATTCGATCGCTATTATCAAGGTCATGGGCATCTTGATGGCAGTCTTCGGTGCGGTCGCGCTGTTGCTTTCTTCCGTCGGCATATTCGGCGTGCTTTCCGAAAGCGTCGCTCAGCGCAGTCGCGAGCTTGGTATTCGCCTCGCCCTTGGCGCCGATCCGCGTGACGTGATGCGGTTGGTGCTCACACAGGCATTAAGATTGACCACCATCGGCCTGGCCATCGGTGCGCCGCTCACATACGCTGCAAGCCGATTGCTCGCGCGCGCCTTCTACGGCATTTTCGCCATGAATTTCTTAATGCTTGCGGCATTCATTCTGTTGCTGGGGCTCGTGTCGCTTGCCGCCGGCTATTTGCCCGCCCACCGCGCGATGCGCGTTGACCCGCTCGTCGCACTTCGCTATGAATAATCCTACATCGATCGCTCGAGGCAAACTCAGCGGATGCTTGTGCCTGCGAGTCGTCGCCCGGCGGCGAAGCACCCATTGATGCTCGAGGGCGCAGGCAGTTTCATTATCTTTCGGGGGGAAATGTCGCTGCAAATTCGCGAAGCCCTTGGCGTGCTCTTCGCATTCCACTTTTGCGGAATCTTCTGATCGCGGACATGCGTTCTGACTTGGAACATTAGTATTCCGGCGCGGGCAGCCATTTGTATCATTCACGGAAAGAAATATATCCCTTGCTATCCCCCGGCACCGCTGCCCTAATAAGGGACACTGAGGGCCCCCTTCAAGAGATCCATGTCCACCCGCAATCTAGGCCAGAATGGCGACGCAAATGCCCACGAGACGGCGCATGACGCGCTCTCCGACGAACAATTGATGCTCGAGGTGCAAGGAGGCGATGGCGACGCCTTTACGATTCTCTTTGACCGCTATAACCGCCTTGTCCTGACCGTGGCGCTGCGCATCGTCCACGACGTAGGTGAAGCCCAGGAAGTTACGCAAAATGTATTCTTCGAGTTTTATCGCACGGCGAGAAGATTTGACCCCGCCAAAGGCACACTTAAAGTGTGGCTGTTGCAGTTCGCCTATCACCGGAGCATTAATCGGCGAAATTATCTTCTGCTGAGGCAGTTCTACAATCGGCCCGATTTGGATGAAGCCATGTTGACCTGGGAAGCGGCGGCGAACACAACACCTCGCGTCCCTGCGCAAGAGCTCAAGCAGGTCGTCGAGCAGGCCTTAAAGACTTTGCACGCGCCGCAAAGACGAGCCGTCGAAAAAGTTATTTTTGAGGGACTAACGCTGCGCGAGGTTGCGGAGCAAACGGGAGAGACTTATAACGTCGTGCGCAACAACTACTATCGTGGACTCGATCGGCTCCGGGGTTGCCTGATTCCGAAGACGGTGTCCGTGTTGAGTGAAGGCCCATTGGCTTTTGGGGAGGTCAGTCGTGGAAAGGCATGAGCATTTCGAAGCCCTCTGCGCGGCCGCGAGCATTGGACAGGCCTCCGGGGCGGAGCTTGCCGAACTTGAGAAACACCTCGGCGGATGCGCAACTTGTCAACAAGCTTACGGTGATTTCCTGCAACTGGGCGCCGTCCGCTCCGTCGCCGATGCGCTCGAGAACCAGGAAGTGACGGCCTCGGAAGCGATGGGATACGTCGATTCAGCTTTGTTCCGCGAAAAATTTCTGAAGAAGGCGGAGGCTGAGGGGATTCTTCTTTCTGGCAAGCGAATTCATCGGGCGATACCGGAACATCTGAATCCTCCCGCCAAGAACAAATGGCGCAGCAGTTCTCGACTCGCCATTGCAGCATCCATTCTGGTCGCGGTTGGTGCCCTTGGCGGCTACACACTTAGACCCCTGCAAAAGGACAGCGTGCCGCAAGCTGTCAGGTCCGCAGAAGTCCCGGCAGTACTGCCAAGCGAGACTGCAAAGGCTAATGAGCACCGCGAAGCCGCGCTCTTGCAGTTAGAGACAGAGAATCGCAGATTGAAAAATGAAATCGCCGCGCTTACGGCTTCTCTTAGTCGCGAATCGACGACGATCGACGAATTGCAATCTAGCGCTGCGACATCCGAACAGAAGCGCGCAGGGCTTCTCTTGGCGGCAAAAGAACGCGACGAAACAATCGGCGATCTTCAGAATCAACTCAGGCAGGCACAAACCGACGTGGTGACATTTCGGGCTGAACTAGAAAGAAACCAGTCCGGCAATCAAGCTACACTCGTGGCGAATCAAGCCAGAATTCGAGAACTGACCGATCAACTGGCTGAACAGGCCAATGCGCTTGACCGAGAACGGGAAATGCTTGCCGCGAACCGTGACATTCGCGATCTCATGTCCGCTCGCAACCTCCACATCGCGGATGTGTTTGACACAGATGCAAAAGGTAAAACCCGCGCTGCTTTCGGCAGGGTCTTTTTCACGGAGGGTAAATCGCTCATCATCTACGCCTACGACCTGAATGATCACCGAGTGCAGGACGCGGGCTACCACTATCGAGTCTGGGGAAAAAAAGAAGGACCAAGCCAGTCGGCGAAGAGTCTTGGAATTTTTTTCTCTGACGACAACGCGCAGAAGCGTTGGGTCTTTAAGTATGACGATCCAAAAGTTCTCAGCGAGATTGATTCGGTGTTCGTGACCCTCGAACCTCCCGGGAAAAACTTCTCCGAACCGAAGGGCGACAAATTTCTGTACGCATATCTGCGAAACCAGCCGAATCATCCTTAGGCCAGAACCTAATCCCTTCAACTCGGTCACCGCTCGAAAAATATTTCTCCGTGGACCCGATACAAAACACTGTCGGCACAGGAACACTTGGGTAAAGGGGGTTCCCATGCCCGTGTCCGCGTCCTGTAGAAACTCTTGCAGTTTTTGTTGGCTGTTATTCAGTGTGGCGTTGGCCTTCGTTTGCCTCGTAGTTCCTTCCTCTGCTTTCGCGCAAACGGAACTTGCCGGCGTTTATGGCCGCGTCACCGACCCTTCCGGGGCGGTAATTGTCGACGCAGAGGTCGAGATCAAGAACGTCGAGACCAATGTTTCCACCACGGTCAAAACAAATGCCGACGGTCTCTATAACGTTCCCTCTTTGCATCCGGGTCACTATCTGATTTCTGTCCGTAAAGTTGGCTTCAAGAGCGTTACGGTGACGCAGTTGGAACTCAATATCCAGGACAACGTGGTTCGCAACTTTGCGTTGCAGATCGG
>DATDFV010000087.1:0-26002 GCA_036522415.1 Pyrinomonadaceae bacterium
GTGAAAGTCAGGTTGCGTGTTATGCAATCACGAATTGATTCTTTACATGATGTGAGCACGTATTCGAAAGGATTAGGAGTGATCCACCAAATGCAGTTCGGCGCTTTAACCCGCTGCGCTCGAGTAAGGTCTTGCGTCGTATAGAGCCAAGGGTATGACGTGTGGGTTTTCCCGTCCTGCATTGTTGCGAGCACCTGAAGTTTGTCGTTGAGATCCGGCCACCACTTCTCGAACTCCCGCATTAAAACGTCGTCAGATACCCTGTAATCACCGTCCAGCCGGCTGTTAATGCTTCGCATCAGGTTCCGCATGTCGTCTTCGGAGCAGACAGTAAGCTGGAACTGCGCAAGCGGCCCAGAGATCTCTGGCGGTTCGATATTGAATAACAGTGGCGATACATACGACTTATCGATTGCCTTGGAAATTGCACCCGCTTCAAAATGAAGCCATGGTGCAGTGTAGTTATCACTAGTAACGCACACGATTCCGTAACCTGCCTGGCTTAGCTGTTCACTAAGAACGTCGCTCCAACGTTTGCCCTTGTCGATGTCTCCAGTAGAGATGAAGGGTCTGGCGCACTGGACGACGAGTGGAATCCAGTCATGCAAGATCATGGCAAGCTCCCGGCTGATAACTCCGGACCAGCTTAGAAAGACTCTCATTTGGGCACCTCCGTTTGAGATGAGAAGTAGGAAGCGCGGACGCATGTCTCAGCGAGGTGGGATAAGACACTCTCAATGGAGAATGATTCGAACTAGCTAACGCGGTTTTGAGGCCTGCGTTGCGCTTGAGCGATTTTGCGACTTAGGCTAACACAAAAAATCTACTCAGTGCCAGTCCGATGTCTCCAAGTCAGGTTAATCTCGTCAATTTGCATTAAAACAACTCGACGATTTTCTGAACCGAACACTTCCTTCAGCACGTCAGCCTTCGTTGATGTTGATCGCGGCGGCTTAATGGCGGGTAGCATTCTCCTAATTTAGACGACGTCGCAGGAATTCAACCATACGAGACCAGGCCAGTTTGGCAGCGTTAGCGTTGTACGTCGGACGATTGTAAGCGAAAAATCCGTGGGGTGCGTCGTAGGTGAACATCTCAACTTTTGTTCTGCTTACTCTCAAACTCTCCTCGAATTTTTTCAATTGCTCAAGCGGAATTTCCGCGTCGCTCAACGAATAATGTCCCTGAACCGGCGCTTTGATCTTGTTCGAGACGTCCAGCGGATCTTCTTTGCGGTTAGCGAACGCGGGAGTTCGCAGGTTCCCATAGAAAGGCACAACCGCGCCAACTTCCTTCGATTTTGTGGCGAACATCAAGGCGCAACGACCACCAAAACAAAATCCCGTAATGCCGATCTTGCCCGTCTTGACGAAATCCTGTCTTTTCAAATAATCGAGCGCCGCCTGAAGAACACTAAAAATTCTTTCGTCGGTAATCTGCTCGGCAAAAACCTTCCTTTTCTCGTCCAGCGTCATCGACTCTTTCTGAAGCCAGAAAATATTCGGGGCAACGCCGACAAAACCCTTTTGTGCCAACATGGCTGTCAGATTCTGAATGTATTCGTCGCGAATTGAGCTTCCCGTCACGACCATCACCATTGGATAGCGACCTTTGTCTTTTGGGTGCGCCAGGTATGCGTCGATATCGTCCTGGCCGCTCTTAAAGATGACCATTCCCTGCGCAACCGCGCTGTCGTTCAAAGCCAGAGGAAAATCCGCGCCTTCGGTTCGCTGTGCTAACGCTTCGCAGTTCAGGACACAAAAGCCCGCCGCCGAGGCGCTTAGAATAAAGTCTCTGCGGGAAACAGATTTCATTAGCGACCTTCGGTTCACTGCAAAGCTCAGGTTCACCCAAAATCGGCTGACATATTTTCCTTTAGGCGTTTTCCTTTAACGACGCTGCATCCGGGATACTGGCCGATCTGAAGAGAGGAACCGATCGAGTTCTTCTCGCGTTGTCGCTGGCCCATGTCCTGGCAGAAGCATCCGAATATCCAATCCGAGCCGTTTGAACTCGCCCGCCAAAACTCGCTCTTCGACCGTGACCGGTCGCCATGGCCCCAAGTCTCTTGTAAAGCCATCGGCAACGTAAACAATCCCATCTGAGCCAATGACAGGCACAACCATTTCATCTGCGTGAGGACTTCGCACAGTCAGGAGATCGAGAGCAATATTCCCATCAGTAAACCGGCGCTTGTCGTTAATTACTTCAATCGGCGGAAGGTTAAGGTTCGGCTCCGTCGCTTTCAGTTTTTTCATAAACACATCCATAAACTGCAGATTTCCCGGAGTCGTGACTAGCGTAGCCCCCGCTCGTAAATATGCACGCAATCCGCCAATATGATCCTCATGAAAATGAGTCATCACGATGTACCTAATTGGCTTTCCCGGCGCGACTTCGCGGATGGCCGCCATAACTTTTGTCGATGCGTTGTCTGCTGAGGGTGCCTCAACGACCATGACGTACTCCGCGAACACGACAAACATGCAGTTGTAATCAAAAGATGCGTTTTCAACGAAGTAGACCGATTTCGCAAATTTGTGAAACATGAAACTCCAAATCCTTCTGGTTAACTTCGCGAGCGTTGGGTGGCGGAGCAAAGCGACTGTATGAAGAGGGCCGATTAAATTCGCTCGTGATCGATTGCAGCTCATTAGTCATCATTACGAAATTGTTCTGCACAATAGTGATTTTTTCGGGACGCCAATAAGATCCCATTCGACGATAATCTTGAAAGATAATTCGCGGAACAAAACCATCTCCCAGTCTTGTGATTCGCGCTTCCGTCGATGCCTCTCGCAACAGATGAGTTCTGGAATTTATGAAAAGCAGATGGCGCCGACGGAATTCATCGGTGTAGCTGATCACATCGTCATGGTGTTCACTATCGATGGTCTGTCCTTCCCAACGAAGGGAATTGGATTGTTCCAGGGCATGTGTCAATTGCCATTCCGGATCGGGGTAGGTTGTGTCCATCCAATAAGTCCAGGTTTCTTTAGTCTTGTCGGGATCCGCGCTACTGAAGACGTTTGAATGGCAGAAAAGTGAATATCTGATTTCCTGCGCCGCCACTACTTGCGTGCACCACAAAAGTTCTTTACCAAGATAACCGGCGCTTCTTTGCAGAAAGCGTCGATTCTGGAAGTCGACCTCCCAGTCGGCGCTGAGACGCAACGCACGCGATGGTTGTTGCGGGCTTAGTCCCTCGTTGCTCCAGAACCACTTCCCCTTAGCGTGAATACGCGCCGTTTTGCGGTCCGCCGTCCTCATTAACGCGAGAGCCGTTTTGACGAGTGAGATAGCTTTGCCGTCATCGCCTGGCATCGATGGCCCTTTCTGGCGACTCTTGCCGGTTCCCGAAATCGTGGCAACAACGCATGTAATCACTATGGCTGCAGTTTTAATACGCTGCTTCATGTGTTTTATCTCAAGTATTAACTTTGGAGTGCGACGGCCTGCCGTCGCACTCCAATTTTACGCTCCGCCGTGTTCCAGTTTTTGAACAAAGCCGAGCGTTCCAGGGAATAGTTGTTTTGCCAAAGCAATAT
Source organism: Pyrinomonadaceae bacterium (assembly GCA_036522415.1). Classification (GTDB taxonomy): domain Bacteria; phylum Acidobacteriota; class Blastocatellia; order Pyrinomonadales; family Pyrinomonadaceae; genus PSRF01. The sequence goes on from DATDFV010000087.1 coordinate 3,549, forward strand.
TCTCGTCACTCGTAAGATCGGAAACTAAATAAATGCGATGGAGCTGTGTATCGACGCTCGCTACTTCGTAGGACGTGTACTGCGTCTGAGCGATTTCATCCGAAGGAGGTACCGGTTTAGTGATGGGCTCGTGCTGCTCAATGAAGACGGAAACGGTGTGACCGTTACCTCTAAATATCAAGTGAGCGTACTGTCTCGTTTGAAACGAACAAATGTGGCCCTCGATAAGCTGGTAAGAGCTGTGATTACGACCAACAGCATCGATGAGTGAGGCGAAACGAGGTGTCAGCTCGCGCACGACTCTCTGCCTGTCGTACGTCCAACTGGGCGGATAGGTTAAGGCGCATGCCTGATGGTTACCTACGGCGTCCCGGTCGAATGATGCAACCGACGCCTCTGCAGGCCGTGTTGGGAGATTGATCGTGGATGAGATCGTCGGTTTTGTGACGCTGGTGAATCGCCAATATGCCAAGCCGATGAGGAGGATCAAACTGGCTGCCAGAAGCGCCCAGCGGATGTTAGCCGTAAGAGCCCAACGCTGTTCCTTCTGCAACGCTGCTTCAATTCTTCTGCGCAGAACCTGTTCGGTATCGCGCTGATAGTCATCGTCGAGCATGGACATCGCCTTCAGTAAACTACGCACTTCGAGCCGTCTTTCCGATTCCGCAATGCAATCAGGACAAGAGCCCAGATGATGAAGCAGAGAGTGACTGGTCTCTATCAGGAGTTCATTATCCAGATATAGATCGAGCATTTCTTTAGTGTCCTGGCAGTCAGAACTTTCCACGTTTCGTACCTTTCACCAGTCTTCTATTCTCGTCCGGTTGTGATGAGACTGGGGCCAATCTGGCTCGCAGGAGTTGCCGGCCTCGGTTCAGCCGCGACATGACTGTTCCGATAGGAATCCCCAGCACGTCCGATATTTCCCGATATCGCAGACCTTCGATATCTGCCAGCACAAGCGCGATTCGATACGGCTCAGCTAGATCTGCAAAAGCCTGCCTGATTTCCTCTACTGACAGGCCAGAAGATGTTTGGATGTCGGAGCAAGACGTTGGTTCTTTCACTCGATCGAGCGAGAAAACGAGCGGCTTCCGTGCCTGATCTCTGCGATACTCGGAATGGACGTTGAAAAAGATGCGAAATAACCAGGCACGACAGTTTGTGCCTGATTTGAACCTGTCGAATGATCGCCATGCGCGAAGATATGTTTCCTGAACTAGATCGTCCGCCAATTCACGCTCCTGGCACACTCTGAACGCAACACGCCGGAGTTCGCGAAAATGTGCGAAGGCTAATTGGACAAACTCTTCCTTTCCGGTACTAAACATTTGTTGTTGACGACTATATGGTTGTCGAAGGCTGTTTTATTCCACGAAGGGCGAAAAAGTTTTTAATCTACCAACTGGAAATTTCGACGGCGAAGGTTGAATTGGAAGCTTGCAAATTGACGAGCAAAGAAACTCATGCGGAGAGACCGCAAGTGATTTCAATATTCCGTCCCGTTGTCTTCATGAATGTAATGCGCAAGCGCATCGGTCCAATGCCGCATCTGCGCGAAACCAAGCTCCTCAGAAATAATGCAGCGCATTGGCGTGTACGAGGGTCGAGGCGCAATCCATGATGCGACTGATTCATGTGAGCCATCAACCAAACTCTCAGCCTCCGCCTTCGACAATCCAAGCAGCCGGCCGATCTCCATGGCAATGTCGTAATACGAGCACACGCCTGCGTTTACCAGGTGAAAGGTGCCGTACGCGCCTTGCCGGACGAGTTCGAGAGTCCGCAGAACGAGGTCTTTGGCAAAGGTAGTGTTTGCGCGGATACTCCTGACGGCTTCTATCAGTTCTCCAGCCTGCAATCGACGCCGCGTTTCATTGACGAAGCCTCCTTTCCCCTGACCAAAGATCCAGGAGGAACGGATAATGAAGCTGCGCGCACAGAAATCGCGGACCGCCTTCTCGCCGGCGAGTTTCGACTTTCCATACTGGTTGATTGGCTGCGGTAGATCGACGATTGTGTAGGGTTTTTCGTCGAGTCGGTCACCGGCGAAGACATAGTTCGAGCTGAAATGAACTAAGTCGGCGCCGATGACATCCGCGAAGGCTGCAAGGTTGCTTGGGCCCGTGACATTCACTGAGTGAGATCTTCCAGGGTCGCGCTCAGACGCATCGACGCCGACCACCGCGCAGTTAATGATTAAGTCTGGACGATCGCGCGCACAAATAGCCTCGACAGCTTTGGCATCAGTGATGTCAAGCGAAGTGTGACTGTATCTCGCCAGCGAACAATGTCCCAGCAAGTGCGTGGTGAAGTATCGACCGAGCAATCCTTCAGCACCTGTGATCAGAATGCGTTCGTGGATCTTCATTCAGATCTAAACGTATCACATATATTTGAGGAAAATCAGAAGCATCTTTGAGGAGCATCAACGCACGAGGCGAGTATGTTTGCTCATCTCGATAAAAGAAAGGTTGACGAACTCCACTCGATGAAGAATTGTCGTTATGCGTTGTTCATCCTTTCTCTAATCGCATTCTTGAGCTTCGAAAGCTTTGGACAGAGCAAGCCTCGCTTACCGGGTAATTTGAATCAGAACTCCACAGTGTCGGAGATTCTGACCTGGTTGGACCAGACAACTTTTCGAAACATGCGCGTCGTGTTGAAAAACAGTTGGGATGCTGACGAATACATTCCTCCCTTGAGCGACTATGAACCTGCCCAAAAGACCTTCAATTTCACTCAAGGGTTCAGAGCCACCACAATTGATGGTTGCAATCTGGTTTTGCGGAACGACGACGTCAGGATTGTCACTAAAGGGAAGGTGGAGGACACAGTCCATCCATTGATTGCGGACGTTTGGGTGCAGCTAAACAGGATGGGCGCCGACAAGGGCCGGCATACTTATCGCTACACTAAGAATAAGGAGAAGGTTCGTTTGCTCGGTGCATGGCGCACCGAGTTCAGTTACAACGGCTGGTTCTCTCGAACCATGGTTGGACTGACTCTTTCTTCGCCTGAATGGAAGAAACCGCAACGCTGGGAGGGAACGAACCTCGCGTTTACATTCGACACTCGAGAGATGGGGGAACGGTTTGATGCCGCGTTTCGTCAGGCAATCAGACTTTGTAGAAAGAAGTAAGCAGAATTGTCGAAGATCAGATAAGCTTGATTTAACTTAAAATTCGTTGCCTGAAAGGACGCGCGGGTTCCGGTATATCAAACTCGTGAGGCAAACCGATTAGCCCAATCACACCAACTCTAAGAAGAGCGATCCTAACTGGAAGCCTGGGATTCAGTGGCGTAAGTTTATGTGTGTTCGCCACGGTTGCTTTTGCGGAACGCTGGATGTACCAGCACCTGACCGTGTTGGGAGCCTACCTTGGTTGGACGGTTCTTTTCATTGTCCTGGGGGCAGCTGTTTTGGGTTCATTGATCGCTGCTCCACTACGACTTGTCAAATTCTACATTGTCTATGCGCTGGCATTTCTCGCCTATGCCACCGGTTGGGTAAGCGCATATTTCACGTTACGTAGTGTCGCTGGCGAATGGTCCGGCTCGCTTGCAGGCTCGGTCCTGATGAGCCTCGTTTTTGCGATCGGATTCAAGCGAACTCAGTCCACAGCGGTCTATGCAGTTCTCCTGTTTGTAGCAAACTCGCTTGGTTATTTTCTCGGTTCCGCACTCTTTCGATCCATTGGAGGCAAAACCGGAATGTTACTTTTTGGTGTGGTCTATGGACTGTTTCTCGGAGCCGGTATAGGCGCACTGCTTCACTTTGCTCAAGTACGACGAACAACTTCTTGACCACACCAGGCCGCGTCAGGCTGTCACCTGCGTAGATGAATTTATAAATGGGATCAAACCCCTCAGCCTCTGCGATGTCGACGTCGGTACTGGCGCTTCTTGTGGTAATGGTAAACAGTGCCTGCGCCAGCTCCGGCGCCGGCACCAATTAACGCGCCTTTTCTGCCGCCAATCAGTGCACCAGCTCCTGCGCCAACAGCAGTACCAATTCCAATACGTTTCGCAGCTTTCTTTTTGCCTGCTTCCGGGTTGCGATGACGTCTATATCTGTGTTGACCGCTGGCAACGGGAAGCGAAAACGCGAAAGAGAGCAAGATCACCAGGATTACAATCATTCTCGAGAAACGACTCCGACTGATCATGAAGACTTATCTCCTTTGGTCCATAATTGTCAGATGCGAACTACCGCCAGTTGATTACATCACAATTCCTCGACTAACGGTCGATCAGATCTCGCACGCGACGAATATGTGATGAATATATAAAAAGGATGAAAAAGAAAACGTCTCTTCGCTACATTCTCTTATGGTAATGAACGCGAACTAAGGAAGATGGACGATAGCGCAGTACAGATCGCGTTAGTTACAGGTGCTAACCGTGGCATTGGGTTCGAAGTGTGCCGGCAACTTGCGCGCGCCGGCTTCGTGGTATTGCTTTCTGCACGTGACGCGCGAAAAGCGCGAGCGGCGGCTAGATCTCTAACTAGTGTCGGTCGGGTTGACTCTCTCCTTCTTGACGTAGCCGATGAAAACAGTATCAAGACCGCCGCGAATGAAGTAGCAAATCGTTATCAACAGCTGAACGTCCTGATCAATAACGCCGCTATTCACTACGACACTTGGGAAACGGTTGAAACTGCGGACATTGACGGCACCGTCATGGAGGCAATAACCACTAATCTCCTGGGGCCATGGCGCGTAGCTCAGGCCTTTTTGCCATTGCTAAGAAAAAGTTCGTCAGCTCGGATCGTGAACGTATCATCAGAGTCAGGCTCGCTGGCAGAGATGGGCGCCGGACCGCCTGCTTACCAGATAACGAAAACGGGACTGAATGCGCTCACAAGAACGCTTGCAGGCGAACTGCGAGACAGTAACATTCTGGTGAACTCGGTCTGCCCGGGTTGGGTTGCAACGGATATGGGTGGTGCGGGCGGTCGTCCGGTCCAAGAAGGCGCTGCCGGGATTGTATGGGCAGCAACTCTACCCGATGATGGACCAACTGGAGGTTTCTTCCGCGACGGAAAGCCTCTACCGTGGTGACTTTGGAGTGCGACGGCCTGCCGTCGCTTTGTTACCGCGCTCTCACGTCACCAGACGCGCCTAACAAAGCGACGCCAGGCCGTCGCACTCCAAAGTTCCCAATGAGGTATGCATTATGCGAGTTGGAATCCTGGGTTCAGGGTTAATGGGTGGAAAACTTGGAACTATCTTCGCACGCGCCGGCCACGACTTGGTTTTTAGCTATGCGCGTAGTGATAGGAAGTTGAAACGCCTCGCGCGCGAAGCTGGAAAGAAAGCACACGCCGGAACTCCACGCGAGGCGGCCGAACATGCAGACGCGCTTCTTCTGGCCGTTCATTGGTCGCGCATAAACGACGTGTTGAAGCAGACGGGTGATTTGTCTGGCAAAGTCATCGTAAGTTGCTCCCTTCCGATGAATGATGACGATACCGCATTCGTTATCGCTCATACATCTTCGGGTTCTGAGGACCTGGCAAAGAGAATCCCGGATGCTGCGATCGTCTCCGCATTCAACACCGTACCAAGCGAAGTGCTTTTTGACGTTTATGAATCCAGACGCAAAACAAAGCGTCCGAGTCTTGTGTACTGCGGCGACAATCCCGCCGCCAAGAAACTGGTTGCGGAACTGATTCGAGACGTAGGCTTCGATCCAGTTGATGCTGGACCACTGCGGATTGCGCGGTATACGGAGCCGTTCGCACTGCTCGTAGCGCAACTCGCTTACGAGGGAAAAGGTGGACCAGAACTGGCTTACCGATTTGAGAGATTTAAGAAGTGAAACTCTGTTGGTGTTATTTCGTGTGGTTTCGTGGATCGCTCTCTCGTGGAATAACAGACGATCCTCAATTTAGTTTCGCCCGAGTCATGATCGGATACCTTGTCAGCTTCATTCTGTGGTTGGCCATTCACTGGATTTGGTCGCAGACGAAAACCACAAGATAACCTGTCGCGTAATAGTCCAGACTCAAAGGCGAGGCGAAAATAATCAGAGACCTCGGTGCTGGGACCGAGGCGTCCCCGCCTGCCCGCGTCGCGCGCTACCCTGATCAGGTGCGCAACGGTTCGCTGAACAAGGTCCTTGATGTAATCCACATGGTTACTTTCAACGCGGGCATGCGGGGACGCCTGCGGTCCCAGCACCGAGGTCTCTGATTATTTTCACAGCTTCTTTAGGTTGGGGAGAATGAGACGAAATCGGACTACCCACGGCTTGAACCAATTAATTCAGTCGCTCTTTAACGCCCCTCAAGCAGTTTTCCAGCACACGGCCTCAATTGTTACCCAAATATTACGTTAGACATTCAAAACAGGTAGTGTAAGCTACACACTCCGACAAACGGCAAATCAAGATAACAATTCGAAACATTTGACCAGGAGCGTTAATGAGAGTCTTGTTGGTTAACCCGGAATTCCCGGACACGTATTGGAGTTTTCGTCACGCGCTACCGTTCGAAGGTAAACGATGTGCTTTTCCGCCACTCGGTTTGCTTACTGTCTCGGCTTTGTTACCCGAAAACTGGGAAAGACGATTGGTTGATTTGAATATTCAGCCGCTCAAAGACTCTGACATCGAGTGGGCGGATATGGTTTTTGCGACGGCAATGCTGGTGCAAAAAGAATCGCTTAGGGAAATCGCCAAGAAATGCAAAGCGAGGGGGAAGCGCGTCGTTCTGGGCGGCCCTTATGTGACCAGTACGATCGAGGAATTGCCAGATGCTGATCATCTTTTCTTAGGCGAAGCAGAAACTACACTCCCGCAATTTGTAAAAGATCTCGAGCATGGCGATGCCAAGCCTGTCTATAAATCCGCGGAACGTCCGCCGCTCTCGATCACTCCAATGCCGCACTTTCATCTGGCGAATATGAAACGGTACAGCGCGATGTCGATTCAATATTCGCGCGGTTGTCCGTTTTCCTGCGAGTTCTGCGACATCATCGAAATCTACGGACGTGTGCCTCGGACAAAAAGCATCCAACAAGTGCTGGCTGAGTTTGATGCTCTCTATGATTTGAAATGGCGCGGCACCGTTTTCATCGTTGACGACAATTTCATCGGCAATAAGAAGAATGTGCGGATACTGTTACCGGAACTTGCGAAATGGCAAAAAGCTCGAGGCTATCCCTTCTCGCTTATTACTGAATCGAGCCTGAACCTGGCCGATGATGAAGCACTTCTGGCGAGCATGCGCGAGGCGGGATTCCGTCGGGTCTTTATTGGGATCGAAACGCCTGTTGAAGAAAGCTTGCACGAAGCACAAAAATCGCAAAATCGCGGCGACCTGCTGAATTCAGTCAAGAAGGTCCAGAGTTATGGTATGGAAGTTATGGCAGGTTTTATTGTTGGCTTCGACAACGATCCAGTCGACATTTTTGAGCGGCAGATTGATTTCATCCGCAGAAGTTCGATTCCCCTGGCAATGGTCGGATTGTTGAATGCACTTCCTGATACACAACTATGGAAACGGCTGGAACGCGAAGGCCGGCTATTGGGTGAAGCATCCGGCAACAACACCGTCTGCACGTTCAACTTCAAGACGCGAATGGACCCAGCGTTTCTCGTTCAGGGTTACCAAACTATCATGCGAACTATTTACAGCCCGCGCGAATATTATGAACGCGTGCTGGATTCAATGAGACGAACGGCGGAACACTTTTCTGAGCCAACTCATTACAGTTTATTTCGCGGTTTCACTACGCTGACCAGGATCTTTGTCACGTTGGGAGTAATAGATAGCGAGCGCAAAGAGTTCTGGCGCTTCTTCACTCACGCGCTTTTCAAGCATCGCAAGAATATCGCGGATTCACTGCGCCATGCGGTTGTTGGTTATCACTTTCGTAAACTAAGTGAGGCCTACGGAAGCGTTTGAGCTATTGAAAGTGGCGGTCGCTTTTCTATCAGGAGTGACCGTGAATCAGTCGCCTCATTCGATCAGCAAACAACACGTCCATTTTCTGCGGTTCGATTATCGCTGTAACTTCTCCCTCACCAAACGTTGCATGGATCAATGTCTGTCCCTTGCGATACGTTCGTCTACGATCGTACGGCGCGCCTCGTTCGGAAGAAACACGGCGAATTTCCTTGGGCTGATAGGGAACTCGAGAACCGCAAATTGGACAACTAACGCGTGTAACTCTTCCGGTTTTTGTAACAGAGGCGACTACGTGACCGCGCGCTTCGTTGCACGTAAGACAGACTTGCTCGACTCGATCCCCAATTTTAAAGATTCGCTTCTCTTCCATACTTTCTCCTCCGGCCGCCTTAGATCACGTTTATGTCTGCCTCGCGTTCGCTTCAAAACGCACGAGTGAGCTCGTCTTCGTGATTGAATCACGAAGACGAAGCAATTCGTGCCCACCTACCAGCGGGGTTCGCGATTGCCGCCGCCGAAATTCTTACCGCGGCCGCCACCGCTATTACGGCCATAACCGCCTGAGTCGCGGTTGCCGCCAAACCGACGTCCTCCACCGCCGCCGCTTCGATTTTCGCGAGGTTTGGCTTCGTTGACTTTCAAAGCACGACCACCCACTTCCTTACCATTGAATTGTTCGATGGCTGACGCGGCTTCTTCCGGCGTTGACATTTCGACGAAGGCAAAGCCTCGTGAACGGCCGGTCATTCGGTCTTCGACCACGCTCGCTGATTCAACGGTTCCGACCTGGGAAAACAATTCCTGCAGATCTTCGCTGGTCGTTTGGAAAGCGAGGTTTCCAACAAAGAGTTTTGTAGACATTCAGATTTACCTTTCCCCTCAGGGGGAGAAAAAAGAAGCTGCGAATGGTTGGCTTCGGCGTAACGGTAGTGGTCGAAGGACCGGGTTCGGATGCTCTTGTACAAGAGCGGCTTCTGACAGTTAAACAAGCCCACTCTCGAACTATCCAAACGTCCAGCGCGTGGTTTATGCGCGGGGCGCATCACCGTTGATGCGCGAGAGAAGGTTAACGCCAAGCATCATGCCTGAGGGCTGTGGAGATTGCAAGACGGGAGTACGACAGGCTGTTAGCCTGTCGCGGTTGCCGATTCTGGTAAGGCTCTAATAGCACGCAACGACAGGCTAACAGCCTGTCGTACGGTGGATTACTTCGGATCCAGTGGCAGCCCGGCTTTGACCCAGGCGTCAAATCCGTCATACAGCGGATGCACATTTTTCCAACCACGTTCTGCAAGCTCTTGCGCCACCCGGGCGCTTGATCCCTCGTGCGGTCAAGTGCAATAGGTGACGACTGCGCGGTCTCGCGGTATTTCGTTGAGGTGTTGTTGAAGCTGATCGGCTGGAACTCTGATAGCGTGAGGAAGTTTCTTATCTGATTCAGCCCATGCGGTTGGATTGCGACTATCAACAAAGGCGAACTCCTCGCCGCGCTCCATTCGCTCTTTGACTTCATCGACGGTAATTCTTGTTGCCTCCATAACTCCTCGCTTTCGCTTCTATATTCAAGCGAAAAGCATACGGCGCAGACTTGGGCGTATTTTCACGATTAAGTTGCGATTTGTGTCGCGAATCGCAAGATCGAAGTGATCAGTCGTGATATAGGACCTATATGATCTATTCGACCTATTTCACCTGCCAATTCGTGTCTCTTGCAAATAGATGTTTGCAGTGAAAGAATTCGGCCCGGTCGCGTTCGCCGTTCGCTGATTTACTTTCCGCTAACCCAGGAGACTTCTCCAATGCGAAACACTATCGCTCGTTATTCCGGCCTCAGTGTCTTTATATTTCTGCTTTTCTTGCCACGAGCGTCGCATGGGCAAGGGACTTCACCGCAGTCGACCGGTGATTCCAATGTAAGGCCGCCAATTTCGAAAGCCGATTTACAAATCGTCAGACGCGCGCGTGAGATACTCGATTCACCGTCAAAATGGAATCGCGCCGATAATCGTGAGTGTCCTCCAGACGCAAAAACGTTCAGCTTGTACTGCGCGTTGCAAATGGCGACAGTTGAAGTTGGAGGCAAGGCTGAACATCGTGGCGCGGCTCTTCAGGAAGCACGTTTCGTAATTGACGAAATTGCCATCGATCGCAAGTACGAGCATCGGCTGATGAACTACAACAACGACGCAATGACAACGTTCGCCGACATTCAGGAAGTGCTTCGTATTACCGAAAGTCTCATCACGCTTAGGCTAAAAGGGAACGTCCCGAGATAACGGCACCGCTAATAAGTCGTTTTGTGCTGTCACCCTCGAGCGGTCTGCACCTTCGTACCGTAGTCGAGTGACGCATAAAAATTACCCCGCCCCGCAGGAGTCAAATCCAGGAAATTCCAAATAGGATTCAGCTCATCAATGCCACGCTCTTTGACGTCTTCGGCCAACCAGGGGTGACCACTGTAAAAGTGACGTAATGTTCCGTCTGTGTCGCGTGTGAAAACAGAAATGGTTGAATCCTGATGTCCTTCGGGGTCTTCACTGCCCAAATCCAATTTGAAGGTGCTTTCACCGGCACTTAGTAAATGCAACCTGTTCCAGCCTCTCTTCCGAGCGTGTGCGCGCAGCGTTGGAAGATCAGCGGCTGCAACGATGGCGAGATCGATGTTTTGACTCAGGTGATGTGCAATTCCGTTCATCGCGTCGATCCAGGCAGTACACATTGGGCAAGCGTTCGTCTGCTTTTTTCCAAACATGAAGTGATAGATGACGAGCGATCGATCCGGCGCCGTAAACAGTTCGCTTAACCGTACAGCCTTAATCGGCTCATCGCCATCATCGAGCGAAGCAGGACCTTCAAGAAACTCGTAATCTTGAATTGTTGCTCCCGCAGGAAGCGCGCGTCGCAGTTCCGCGACACGCTCACGGTGTCGCATCAATTCGATTTCTGCCTTACGTAACTCTTCCCGCTTTGCTAAATACTCTGGCGATTCGTTCTGCAAGTTAGTTTGTCGATACGTACCTTCGACCATTTCGTGAACCATAAAGTCCCGCCTTTCATTGCTCGAGAGTTTAACTGTTTGGAGGTGACACGAGATCCTACCATCGCTTCGGGTGTAACCAAACGTGGATCGTCATTTTATAACCTGGACAAAACGATCCACGAATTTACACAAAACACACGAAGGCACATTCGCGGAACTTTTCGACTTGAGAGTCGTGAAAGCTTACGGTCAATCCAAGATGTCGCTGCGTCTCACGTCGTATCTGACATGTTTATTACTGTCGTTCGTGGCGGTAGTGCAACAAAACCCCGGACGGGCAGCTATTCCTCCTCCAGGCAAGTTGGTTGATATTGGCGGTTATCGCTTACATCTCAACTGCACTGGCAGGGGCGAACCCACCGTAGTACTCATTCCTGGTTCAGGCGATTTTTCATTCGATTGGAGTTTAGTTCAGCCGGGCGTATCTGCGTTTACACGCGTCTGCAGTTACGACCTGGCAGGATTTGCATGGAGCGATCCTGGCCCGCTTCCGCGCACGATGAGGCAAGAGGCATATGAACTTCACACCTTGCTGAAGACCGCGCGAATCAAAGGACAATACGTTATCGTAGGTCATTCGCTCGGTGGTCTGATCGCGAGAGTTTACGCCGATACATATCCGCCAGAGGTCGCAGGAATGCTGCTCGTCGATGCCACCCACGAAGACACAACGTTATTCCTGCAAGGTAAGCCAGTCAGGATGCGAGACCTTGCACGCAAGGTGGAGATCCCCGCGGTCCAAACAATGAAAAGCAGTCCTCCCAAGCCTGCAACACGCGAGGAGATCGAGCAATTCGAGAATCAGCTGAAATCATCTGGTGCTCCGAAAGTCGGCGCGACGTTCGCGAAGCTACCTCCGGTGAGTCAATCGATGCGTGTTTGGGCGTTATCTCAACCGCCGAAAGCTGCGAGGGGGGAAAACTTCCTCGCCGAAGAGTTGCAAGCGATGCATGAAGCGCGAGCACAACAGAGCTTTCCCCTCAATGATCGGCCGCTGATTGTTCTTTTACCGAAGTTCGAGTACGGCAGTCCGCCATTTGGTTTGTCTGCCGAAGAGTGGAAGCGAATAGTTGACGAGAAAAGACAGCAGAAACTTGAGTTCATCAGCCTGTCACATAACAGCAAGGTCATCGTCGCAGAAAACAGCGGCCATCACATCCAACTGGATGAACCGCAAGTGGTAATCGACGCTGTTCGGATGTTGACTAATGCTGTGAAACAGAAGACGCGGCTGTGAACGTTAGGATTCACGATTCACGGACATCACTGATCGAACAGCGCAAGATTAGTCAGTAACGGATCAGCTGCCGGCCGGCACGATTCCCTGTTCTCGTAATCTTTCAGTCCCGCCTTCAATCTGGTGAGTAAAGTCACGTTGGCAGTGTTTTGTTCCGCGCTGACAATCATTCGTCGTTGCCACTCGGCGGCTTCGTTGCAACGGCCGACCTCCGACATCGCCAGGGCGACTAGTGCGCCGTGCTGCAATGCGTGGGTTGCGTTATAGACGCGCTCGGCAAGATCGAGGGCGCGGTTTCCATCTCTCAATTCAGTTGCGGGTGATGTGGCAAGTAAATAAGCCAGCACTAGAGCAGTGCGACCTTTTTGGGGAAACAGCGTGTGGCTCTTGTCAATGGCGTCAAGAGCTTGTTTGAACTGCCCTCTTTGATAAAGCAGCCTTACGTTGTCGATTGATGCGGCCTCGTTGTTGGGATCTGCGTCGACGACTCTCCCGAATTCAGCAGCAGCCTCATCAAGGCGATTGGATTTGATAAGCTCCTGGCCCAACAATAAACGCGCGCCGAGATCGCTCGAGTCAATTCGCAAGACTGCACGGAGGTGACTGATTGCGTCGTCGTGATCGTTTTGGCCGGCCAACAGAACCGCTAGATTGTAATGAGCGTTTGCTCTAGCGGGATCTATGCGAATGGCTTCTTCAAACTGCTCCACAGCACCTTTTGAATCGCCAGTCTTTGTAAGCGCAGCTCCCAGATTTATTCTTGCGGTAACACTATCAGGCTTCGCAGCGACAGCCTTGCGGAACTCAATCGCGGCTTCTGAATAACGTTGGGCGTCGAATGCCACCTTGCCGCGACTGAGATGAAGGCGTTCTCCCTCCACCAACTCCTGCAAACCATCAAAGAGCGGATCTGCAGCTCGCACGCCGACCGGTCCTTGTTGAGCGAGATGAATTTTAACTTTGGTCGAATCTCCAACTCCGCGATACGCCATTGCAAGTAAGTAATGAACGCGATTGGCAGCCGGTACCTGAGCGAGCGTCTTTTCGAAGCGCTCAACTGCTGCGGAGTAGTCGCGCTGCGACATCGCGACCTGCCCTAAACCGTAATATGCAGCCGGATTGTTCTGATCGATTTTCAACGCGTCGCCAAAACTCTGCTTCGCATCCTCCAGACGATTTAGCTCCAGAGAGATGTTGCCGAGATTTATCAGCACCGCAGGATAATCGGGTCGCACACTTCGGGCGACTCGAAAGCGACTGATTGCTTCTTCAAATCGTCCTTCCTGCTGTTCCAACTTTCCCAGGAGATATATCCAACGAAAATCATTTGGTGTAAGCAGGTTTGCGTTCAGGTAACACTCTCGAGCGGAAGAAGCGAGAGAATAGGCGTGATAGATCTGTCCCAACTGTCCGTAATTTTCACTGAGAACAGTTGGTGATTTTGTCGGATCTTTCGCCGCCGCGACGAGCGAATTTTGCGCGGCAACAATCTGCTCACGGACGTTTTGTTCCAAGCTGGATAGGTCTGGCAAATTTACAGGAACCAAACCATGGCGAGGCGGCTCGATCGTTCGATCTGAGGAAATCGTTTGGGCGTGAACGGTGAAGAGAATTGAGAGCGAGATGAGTAACAAAATCCCAACAACTGCCCCCTTCCTGACTGCGCTTTTTACCTTGTGTTTGATTATTCTCACAGTTTGTTCAAAACCGATCCAGAGCCTTGTTTTAAGTTAATGTATTGATCCTCCTTCAAGTCTTTCCACTCTTCGCCAGATCCATCGGGCCAGCGAACACGAACCGTTTCCACTTGAGTCGCATTGCCCAGGCCTACGAGCACCCGTGGGTCGTTTGCTGAAAGATAACTGCCATCAGTTCTCGCTCGTCGTCGCAAAACATTGTTCTTTGAGACGATGACCTCGATCTGCGTGCCGAGCATATCTCTTCCTGATTTGCCAGTAAGTTTCAACCCCAACCAATGGTTTTGGTTGCCGATCTGGTTCAGATACAGCCTTGTCGGACCATTATTATTAGTAACCAGCACATCCGTATCGCCGTCGTTATCAATATCACCGAACGCGGCACCACGACTAACCTCGATGAGCTGTAGCTCCGGACCAGCTTGATCAGTTACTTCAACAAAACTTCCTTTGCCTGTGTTGTGAAAAAGTTGATTTGGTTGTCCCAAAGGAAAAGGATCTTTCTTACGCACGAGATCCGGTAAGAGTTGAACAGCGCCGTTGGCTATGAACAGATCAAGCCAACCATCATTGTCGTAATCAAAGAAGAGTGTGCCAAACCCGGTGAAGCGACGACCCGGCATTCCCAATCCGGCTTCACGCGTGCGATCTTCGAAAAGTCCCTGACTCATATTCGTGTAAAGGGTATTCGTTTCGTCCATCAAGTGCGTTACGAAGATATCGTCTGTGCCATTACCGTCGAAGTCTCCGGCATCGACTCCCATGCCGGCTTCAGCCTGTCCATTTCTGTTGATAGCGGCGCCTGCCAGGAGTGCCTCGTTAGAGAATGTGCCGTTCTTTTGATTGATCCACAGTTGGTTTGGATCTCCATCATTGGCAACGTAGATGTCGATCCATCCATCATCGTTGAAATCGGCGGTGACTATTCCCAATCCATGACCGAACTCTTTGTCGATGCCCGCCGCAGCAGTTACGTCTTCAAAGGATCCATTACCTTTGTTGTGAAACAGACGGTTACCCGGCGCGCGAAACACACGAGGCGTGCAATAGTCTCTCGCAGTCGTAGCGGCAAAACAGTTCGGACTGTTCGTAACAGAAAAATCGGCGTAGTTCACAATCATCAAATCAAGCCAGCCATCGCGGTCGTAATCGAAGAAGGATGCACTTGTGCTCCAACGCGGATCGTCGGTTCCACTTTCTTTTGTAAAATCGACAAACTTTCCATTGCCCTTGTTCAAGTACATCTGATTCGAGCCAAGATTTGTCACGTAGAGATCAGGTAAGCCATCGTTGTTGATATCACCTACGGCGACACCCATGCCGTAGCCATTGGCAACGATTCCACTGCTCTCCGTCACGTCGGTGAATAAAAGTCTTCGGCTCCCGTCTTTGTTTATCGTGAGATCGTTTCGGAACAGTCTGCCTCGAGGAGGTTGCGAACCACGCCAGGGGAAAAGGGTGTCAGCAGGCTTGGTCTTTGATTCGAGCAGATTGCCTTGCACAAGAAACACATCCAAATCACCGTCGTTATCAAAATCGAATAATGCCGCGCCACTACCGGTGATCTCGGGCAGATAAAACTTGCCGGTCATTCCGTTGTAGTGTTGGAATTTGAGACCGGCTTGGTCAGCAACTTCTTTGAAGATGGATGAGGAAAAGCGTGCCTCCCATCGTTGTTTGGCCGCAAGGCAGAATGGTAGAAAAGAATAGTTAATGAGGAGAACGGATACGGTGATTAGTGCTTTCGCCCTCATTGACTTGATCATTCAAATGTCCGACGAACTTTAGTTTGTCGTGGTGCCGTTTAGACCTCGGATGAAATCTGCGTTCGTGTAATCGCACCACGACAAACTAAAAAGTTCGTCGGACATCAAACTCACTGCGCCACTGGTCGCAGCCAACCGACCTCACGATCCTGTTCTTCCTCCAATCGTCGCAACCGTGCGGTCATAACGCTTGCGCGTCCGAGGTAGCCCTCGATGTGTTTGGGATTCGCGCGTCGCACGACGGGTAGACGCCCGATGTCATTCCGCACCATCCGCGCCACCGCATCGTGAAGAATCTCATCTGAAAAGGTGACTAGAACGTTTTGAGTGCCCGCTTCCAAAACGGTCGCAGTCTCAGGTAACTGCTCGAGAGCTCTGACCAAATCACCTCGAGTGATGATTCCAGCGAGTTCTCCTCGTTCATCAACAATAAGTGTTCCTTGCCGGCGTGTAAGGAGCGGATCGTACTTCGCAATCCGATCAGACAATTCACTAGCTTTCATTGTGCTGGGGATGGTCGGAGGATGACGATCCATAACTTCACCGACTCGTAGAACTGCTAAAGGATCGACACTATATTCGCGAGTTACATGAAAGCCGCGACGCGCGACTTTCTCGGTCAGTATCGATCGGCGAAGCATCAACACGGTAACTGCGTGCGCAGCTATCGACGAAACGAGCAGACCTGGCAAGACATTCAAGTCGTGTGTTAATTCCAGCGAAAAGATCATCGCCGTCAGCGGCGAACGCATTGTGCCGCCCATCATCGCGGTCATACCGATCAAAGCCCAAAGTCCGCCATCACCGATGGGAATCCACCGAGCTTCGATTGCTCCGAGCGCGCCACCCATGATCAGCAGCGGCGCCAACACGCCGCCTGAAGTGCCGGAGCCGAGAGAGATCGACCAGATAAATGACTTGCCGACGAGCAAACCGATCAAGAGCGCGCCGACTATTTCGCCTTTCAACAACGAATGGATGGTGTCGTAGCCGACGCCAAGTATGCGTGGATCCAGCCAGCCACCGATCCCAACAAACAGGCCACCGATTGCAGGCCACCACATCCAGTGAATCGGTAATCTGGAAAATAGATCTTCGCATCCATAGACCAGTGTAGTGAGCAGTCCTGATGCGAGTCCGGCCGAAATTCCAACGGCAAAAGCGATAGCGAGTCCTTCAGCATTAAGTGGAGCGTGTTCCTTGATCGCAAAGATTGCTCCTGCACCGAGCAAAGGAACGCGCAGAATCGCGGCTACAGCTGAAGCAATCGCAACTGGAATGAACGAACGAGGTCGCCATTCGAAGAGTAGTAGTTCGACGGCGAGTAAGACGGCTGCTACTGGTGCATTGAAGATCGCCGACATGCCTGCTGCCGCACCAGCGACTAAAAGTGTCTTACGTTCTGCTGACGACAGGTGAAACATCTGTGCGAACAGCGATCCCACCGCACCGCCCGTCATAATGATTGGACCTTCTGCTCCAAACGGTCCACCAGTGCCAATCGAGATCGCCGACGACAAAGGTTTCAGGATCGCAACCTTCGGTTCCATTCGACTGCGTCCGAAGAGAATTGCTTCAAGAGCTTCGGGAATACCGTGGCCACGAATTTTTTCCGAACCAAAGCGCGCCATCAAACCAATAATCAATCCGCCAACCACTGGAGCCAGGATTACCCACTTACCGAGGTGATTATTGGCAGGTGATGTGAGATCGGCGGAGAATCGTTGGTAGAACGTGATGTTGGTGAAAAAGCCAATTAACCAGACAAGTACCTTGGCAACTAAGGCGCTAAGCGCGCCAATAACGACGGCCATCAGTGAAAGCAGCAAAATCCTTCGGTCGCGAGTGAAATCAGCCAACTGATCTTCCACTCGCTGCGCAGTATGAGACATAGTTTCCCCCTGAATGATTGACAAGTAGATAGTGTAAATCGTGAAAAAAGCTATAGTACCAAATCGATAAATGAGTTTCAGGTGGGCAGTGCTTTCCCTGGCGCAGCGAAGGTCCTCGTATAGATTTTAGTTGTCCTGGTCTCGTCCTCGCTAAACTCCAATAGAACTCCGTTGAGAGGTGCAACATGAGGCAAATAAGGATTTGTATCTATGGTGGCACTGATTTAGATGACATGGCGCAGGCCTTCATCTCGGCGTTGTCATATCAGATTCTCAACTCGATGGCTGCTGTCATCGTGACCGGTGGCTTCAAACTTGACGACAACAATCCCGGTGCAGTTTCCACTGACATGGCGGCGTTGGAAGGCGCCTCAGCGTACGCCAATGACACCGGTACAGATCTAAAGGAATGTTTTGAAGCCTGGATCCCTGAACCAACACTTGATGCGCGAACCGACAATAAAGAGGCGGAGAGAATGACAGAAGAAGACGGTGTCACGCTGAGAGTAATGAAAGGAAGGACTCCGTTGGGTCGACGTTTGGCGATGGTGGCGGGGGTTGACTTCATCGTCACGCTCTCAGGGAAGATGCATACCGAGGTGGTCATCGAGCAATCACTTGAACTTGGGTTACCAGTGTTGCCAATTCCCGATGCAGGGGGAGACTCGAAAGACCTTCTGGAAAAACATGGAGACCGAGTGGCAGCAGCGTTCGAGCCTGGAACCCTGGAACAATGCCTGGATGTTGTGAAGCAAAACATAGCGGCCGACCCCAATACTGCGGCGCGTGCGGTTGTTGAGCTAATTGGAAAAGCCAAGCTGGGAAGGTGTTTGATATTGCTGCCCTATGATGAGGAGCACAATGCGACTTATCCACTGATTGAAAAGGCTGTGGCCAGGCACATGGTTCCGCTTCGCCTCGATCGTCTGCCAAGAAGTGACGCGATTTATTCAAGCTTTGCTGACTCGATCCGATCGTCAGCCGCTGTGACCGCGGATATCACAGTTCTCAACGACAACGTGATGTATGAAATTGGTTATGCGCACGGACTTGGACTCAAGCCGTTGCTTTATACGCGAAAGGCCGGGCGCCTCGACGACCTGCCGGTATACTTCCGAACTTTGAATGTCCGGCTGGCATCGGACGAGAATCCACTTGATGTGTTGATCGATGAGTATCTGACTTCCTTCCAGGCAGCACGAGGGATTCATCAGGCGAACAAGAGTTTATAGCGACCTCGGTCCTGGGAGCGCAGGCGTCCCCGCCTGCCCGCGTCGAACGTAACCAAGTGACTTATCTCAACGACTTTGCTTAGCGAACAGTTTCGGACCTGATCAGGGTTGCGCGCGACGCGGGCAGGCGGGGACGCCTGCGGTCCCAGGACCGAGGTCTCTGATTATTTTCACAGGTGCGATAGCCGGTGGAGAAGTTCTATTCTGAGTGAGGAGTGCAATGAATAAAGACGATGCGCACCAGTCACAATCACCGCTCGCTTGTGACATGACGGCAATTCCACTGACTGACCGTGAAACACATCTGCAGACAAGCAGAACTCTGTTTTCTGATATTAAGGAGATTCGAGAGCTGCCTGATGGTTATGAGTTTCGGTTGGAAGGCGATGCGAGTGTGTTGTTGAAGGCAGCTGAATTCATATCGCTTGAAAAACTCTGCTGCCCATTTCTGGCGTTTAGCTTGGAGTTGGAGGCCGAAGGCGGACCTATTTGGTTAAGTTTGACAGGTCGTGAAGGTGTGAAGGCGTTTATACGTGAAGAGGTTAATGGGTTGTTGGGCATTGCGATAAAGTGGAGGTGAGCCACGTGCCCGAATGTCCGACGAACTTTAGTTTGTCGTGACCTCGGTTACACGACCTTGAATAGAATTCAGGGTCGTGATTCCTACGCACGACAAACTAAAGTTCGTCGGACACTTTGCCATCACTTAATTCGATACCCGTGAATCTCGTTATTGAAGATCCATCCCACAACCGCGCCGACGCGAATATCTTCATGGGAATAAATCTCTCGTTTAATCCCTGCTGAACCACGTTCATCGAGCAGATGGGGACGCAGTGCCATTCGCGCGAAGCGATCGCGCCATCGTTCAAAGTTCCGGGGTCTCAGATCTACCCAACCCTTCGCGGCCCATTCATCAATCGATTCACTCGTAACCTTCACCTGGTTAGCGCCCGGTATCTCCGGTATGCGAATCAAGGGACCGCGAATCAGCGATCGACCATCGGGTAGCAAAATTGGTAAACCTACGGTGTTGATGCTGTGTCGCAGTTTGTCGTCACGCTCGATGAGCAGATGGATCTCAGCAGCTAATGCTTCAGGCGATTGGTTGAGTACCGATGCTAACGTCCCGTATCGCACCTTCAACAAGTGGGCTTCCCAAAGAAGCTTGCCCAGTTCCGGAGGGCCAAGCGACCCAAGTGCAACTGAAGGTGAGTCGCCACTGCTCGCATACCGACGCTCCAGACTTTCTGCTTCTTCCAATGCCATGTGTCGAAGATTGCCTGCTCGATACGTCGGATTCATGACTGTACTGTCGACTGCGGCAATGACATCGTACCCGGTATTGCTCCCTTTGATTTCCAAGACGGCTTGTCTCGCGATCTCTTCGGGAGTGATGAATTCCATCTGTCCCATGTGTGTGATCGTCTCGAACTCGCCTTTGGTAAAGAGTCCGTTTTCTCCAGTATCAACGACGACCATCGTCATCGGTTCCAGGCGTTCGTAGGTCTCTTCCGAATCACGCAACACGAGCGTCTCATCAAGGGATTCGCTGTGACTGGCGAACAAATGCAAAGGCTCGCCCCTTTTCTCTCGATCGCCGATCACCCGCCGGGTAATGTTGTTGTACCCGACCATCGCCGCCGGTTTTAGTTCTTTGACGATTGGCCCACCGGGTGTTCGCGCCATTAAAAACATCAAGCCAGTATGCGCAAAACCGATGGCTGTTTTAGTCATCAACCGCGCGGAAGGTTTGTCTTCGGAGTGCGTATAGGGAATGTTGAGACCCATGCCGCCAGTGCCTGTAGTCCCAATCTTTAAATAGAGACGTGTGCCGGCTTCGGTCATCGCGCGTTGAATTATGAGCACATGTCTAATGAGCTGAGGAATCGATTGCGAGATAATTAAGGCTTCCAGATCCCGGCCTGCACGTTCGGTGTGTGTGGTTGGATCATTTCGAAGAGCATTGAAGCTCGCTTTCGCAATTTCGGAAGCAGTGTAGACATCCTGGTAGCTGATCGCTGTGGCTGTGTTAATACTGTCAACGACGACGTCGGGTTTGTGTTCCAGAATTAATTGCGCAAGCTGCGAGCGTTGATAAGCTCCATCAAAGTCATGGAAGACGTCGTCAAACAGAGCGGCCCGCGAGTCGGGTGACTCCATCAGCTCTGCTCGGCTCAAGCGCTTAGATTCTTCGGGCGTGTTCCACTCTGCGCGAAGAAATACATCGCCGCCGAACCCCACAAACTCGACACCGGGAAATTGAGACCGGCCATGGTCGATGATCTCCTGTACTTCGCTCAATTCGCGCGAGCAGACGATCATGGCGCGCGGACTTAGTTCGCGGCAGATGCGATGGACGACCTGCGCTCCAATCATCCCACCTCCGCCGAGTATTAAATAAGACTCACCTCGATTGATTGTCATACTGATGTGGTTAAGTGTGACTTAATACCTTATCCATGTACAAATGGGTGAGGGCCAAACACCGCAGGAGAAGGAGCAAGAGCGGGAGCAGCAAAAGCCTAGTTTCTTCTTTGGTTCGTGTTAATTCGTGTAATTCGTGGATCAGTTAGTGTCTAGAAAAGCGATCCACGAAATCACACGAGCTAACACGAAAGAAAAATTCAAAACACCCGAACCTTAAAGTAGCATTTGGTGCTCCTGCTCCCAACCACTAAAGCCTGGTGGTGTCCAGAACCCTGATGATAGCCACGTACCAGCGCTGTTGGTTCTAACGTCGCAAGAGCTCCTCGTCGGACGCATCATTAGTCGCCGGGGGGACACCTTGTGAAACATCTAATCCTTCGATTGCTGGTGGCGCTACTCACACTCTCAGCGGGAGTGGGACTTGATCGACTCCTGACTTCGAGACCCCACCAGCTCGAGAAGGCGACGCCAATCGTATCGTACGAACCGATCACTGCTGAGGCTGTAATAGCGCGGCCAATGCCTGTTAGCCCACCAAAGCCGACACTAATCTTTGATTACGATCTCCGGAAATTCGACCCCTTCGGCCACTACGCGTTCACTGGCAAACGTCCAAAAGGACTTTCAAAGGACGACTCATTCTTCATCGTGATATGGCATTTGGATGACACCGACACCTCTCACGACTACGTTTGGTTTTCGGTTTTTGATGAGCGAGGGAACACTGATCTGTTTGCATCTTTTGCATTAGTTACTGAGCGGCGGTTGTTCTTTGTAACTCAACCGACGGATGAGGGATTCGTCTATAGATTTGATGGTGAGTTTCTGCGGCATGGTGTGATCTTTGATTCAGCGGAGGGGGAAGTAGTGCTCAAGGGGACGCTGATAAAATCGAGGGATAATCGCACGCTCGTGGAGTGGCCGGTAAGATTTAAGGTCATCCACGAAGGGTGTTGACAGAAAGCTCGCGCCCGTCCTCCTGCCGCACCGTCGATCAGAAGCACATCCCTCAACACACGAAAGCTCTTCTGTCGGAGCGCGGCCGTCCTCGGCGGCCCCCTCGATCAGAAGCCCCGTCCATTCACACACGAAAGCTCTTCTGTCGGAGCGCGGTCGTCCCCGGCCGCCCCCATCGATCAGAACCACCTACTTATTCTTCCGCCCGTGCTTACGAAACCAGGCGCTACTAAACGGCCAATCGCTGGGCTCCTTACAGAGACGAGCCTTCACCGGATTGTTTTC
>DATDFV010000088.1:0-13579 GCA_036522415.1 Pyrinomonadaceae bacterium
ACCTTATAAGCGTTTGAGTCAAACTTTCCGCCGGCGTGCAACTTCGTCATCACCACTTCTGCGGCAGAGCGTTTCTCTTTCTTGATTTCGTCGACTGGAATACCTCGCCCGTTGTCGATCACAGTAATGGAATTGTCTAAATGAATTGTGACTTCAATCGTGTCGCAATAACCTGCCAACGCTTCATCGATCGAGTTATCAACAACCTCGTACACAATGTGGTGCAGACCTATTTCACCGGTTGAGCCGATATACATTGCCGGGCGCTTTCTAACCGCATCGCGCCCCTCGAGAATTGTTATGGATGAAGAATCGTAAGCCATGCTTTTCTTTTGCGTAATTTTAGGTTCAGCTGTTACCAATAGTTTCTCCTGGACTCTTAATCGGCCAGTCACCGCGATGAAGCAATTGCGGCAGTCGAGTTGCTACCACACACTCGACCATCATCAATTTCAAAAACATTTGCTGTCGAAAAGAAGCCCTGAACGTGAGTCCGTTTTGAGGTCGTAATGAAGGTTTGGGTTCGATTCTCAAGGTACTCAAGTAGCCTTCTAATGCGTCTTTCATCAAGTTCTGCGTCTACATCATCGATGATGAAAACCGGCTGATCATTCAACCTGGAATTATACACTGAAATCGCCGCTAAGTCTAATAGTAACAATGCGCTACGCTGTTGACCGGAACTGCCAAAAACCCTGATTTCCCGGCCGTCCAACAACACCTCCAAATCATCTCTGTGCGGACCGATCAGAGAATGACGGGCGGCAATTTCAGCGGACAGTCTCAGTGCAAGGCGCGCCCTCATAACAGACTCGAACGCATTCAGATCACCTTTGCCTTCCAGCTTCGATAAATACCGAGTTGTTAAGTCGCTTCGATCAAAAAGTTGGCGCTCTAGTGCTGCGTTGATACTCTCCACAAATTCAATACGCTCGCTGTGAATAACCGCGGCCAAACTCACTAATTGATCATTCCAGGGAGCAATCAACTCCGACACTTTGTCGAGACTCAATTGTTCTTCATCGGCTATGTGAAGCAGTTTGTTCTTCTGTTTCAGGACCCGATTGTAATCAACAATCGTTTGTAGATAAGACGGGCGCAGTGAAGCGATACCTCGATCAAGGAACCGGCGCCGCGCTTCTGGCATCCCGCGCACGACGTCCAAATCGGCAGCCGTGAACGAGAACACCTGTAACTGAGAAAGATAGCGTGTGAAGGGTTCTCGCTTGGAGTTTACGAGGATTGATTTGGAATTCTCGTTTATCGCAACTTCCAGGTCGCGCTCTAAATTTGACCCGGCAATAACGCGACCGCTAACAGAGGCGGATGTCTCACCAAAGCGGATCGTCTCCTGAAGTCGCGTTGTGCGAAACGACTTCGTGCGGGCCAGAACATGAATCGCTTCCAGCCAACTTGTTTTGCCCTGGCCGTTATTTCCGTAGACGAGATTTAGATGAGGACCAAAAGCTAGTTTTCCAGTCAGGTTGCGGAAATTAGTTACTTCAATTTCAGCAAGTAGCATCGATGGAGTTTAACACATCAAAGAGAGGCCTTCTTGATCTTTCACTACATAGCAAAGCGCTCTCCTGAATTAACAGAAGAGCGCTGTGGTATCGGTGGTTCTTGCTTTTCAAATCCTCATCGGCATCACGATGTACTTGTAATCGTACTCTGCCTTTTCAGATGGTTGGAGTTGAGCCTGCGAGTTGCCGTCTTTGAATTCAAAAGCAATCTTCGCATCACCAATCACATTCAGAAATTCTTGAAGATATTGAGCGTTGAAACCTATGTCAGTCTCGGCGCCAGCATAATCCGTTTGCAGTGTTTCATTTGCTTCGCCTTCTTCGGCGTTTTGAGAACTGATCACGAGTTGATTCGGTTCCAAGTGAAACCGGATGGCATGTGAGCGCTCGTCAGCCATCAGTGCAACTCTTCGGATTGCAAGGTTCAATTGACCGCTTTCAAATTCAACGGACTTGTCGTTGTTCTTCGGCATTACCATTTCGTAGTTTGGAAACTGTCCGTACAACATTCGTGAGATTAGCAGCCGTGTTCCAATTTCGAAGTAGATGTGGTTCTCATCCATTCCCAAACTGATGTCGCCATCAAAGCCGCCAGTTAGTTTCGTCAACTCCGCAAGAGTCTTGCGCGGAATAAGAGTATCGATTGATTGAGTACTTCCGTTTGTAGCGACATTCTTTCGTTCGACGTAGGCGAGTCGATGACCGTCGGTCGTAACCATCTTGGCGCTCGCATCATCTAAAACAAATTTGGCGCCAGATAAAGTGTAGCGTGACTCTTCCTGAGTTATCGCGAAGATGGTCCGGTCGATAAACGTCTTCAAAACACCTGCAGGGATTTTAGTTGGCGCGGATTTGAATGAAGGGACTTCCGGGAAGGCGTCACGGGCCACGCCAACAAGTTTGAAGCGAGCTCGATCACATTTCACCGTTACCCATTCGTTGTCTTCTTTGGTGAAACTGACTGGCGCATCCGGCAGCAAGCGAGCGATCTCGAAAAGCTTCCTGGCTTGAACGCAGATGGCGCCCGGATTCTTGATGTCCTCTGCATCCATATCGCAACGGATCGTTACGTCCAGGTCCGTTCCCGTGATGCGGATCGTACTTTCACCAACTGATTCGATAAGAATGTTCGAGAGGACAGGAATCGTATTCTTTCTCTCAACAACACCTTGCACGAAAGCAAGTTCTCTTTGGAGATTTTGTTTGCTAACTACGAATTGCATCGAGTTACTCCTTCAACGCGAAATCCTCCGCGCATATTTCTTCTGCTAATCGAAAAACTAAATCATATAAAGATCTAGTAGTACTAGTAGGAGCCTGTGAATCTGTGAATAAGCTTCTAAGTAGCCGATTCGAGTTAACTTAGTTTCCCGGAAACACTGTGGAAAATCTAAGTTACTATCTCTCCTGCCTTCGGAAAAATTTGGTGGAAGCCAAACCTTACCATATTTCCACAAAACGTTCTTTGTGGACTGTGCAAAAAGTGTTCGCCGATCCTATTTTTGTAACGATTCGGAAAGTTCGGTGATTAGTCTCTGAAGCGTTTCATCGCTGCCGACCAGCGTCTCAATCTTCTCAACGGAATGGATCACCGTGGTGTGATGCTTTCCACCAAATGCACGACCGATCTCAGGATAACTATGTTTGGTGAGGTTCTTGCAAAGATACATGGCAACCTGCCGAGGATGCGAAATATGTCGCGCATTGTTCTTCGATAACAATTCGTCAACACTCAATTTGTAGGTCGACGCTACCAACTTCTGAATCTGTTGAAGGGTTACGACTCCGGCCTCTTCTTCTTTTGCGAGATTGCGAATTGCGTTCTGCGCCAACGTCTTGGTAATCGGTTCGCCCCTTAACGAAGCAATTGCGATCAACCTGACTAGAGAGCCTTCCAGTTCGCGTACATTGCTCTTCACGCGGCCGGCAATGAACATCGCGACGTCGTCCGGAATACTCACATTCATCAAGTCAGCTTTGCGTTTAAGAATGGCGACCTTCGTTTCGAGATCCGGAGGTTCAATGTCTGCAATAAGGCCCCACTCGAAACGGGAGTGAAGTCGTTCCTCGAGAGTGGGTATTTCGCGCGGCGGACAATCGGAGCTGATTACGATCTGTTTTTGCTGGTCGTAGAGAGCATTGAAAGTGTGGAAGAATTCTTCCTGGGTGCGCTCTTTGCCGGCCATAAACTGAACGTCGTCGATCAGCAAAACATCAACGGACCGATACTTCTCACGAAAACTTTGGGTCTTATCGTATCTAATCGCATTGATTAGATCGTTCATGAACTTCTCTGACGAGATATAGCAAAGCTTCAGATGATTATTTCGTGCTTTGATCGCGTGACCACAAGCGTGCATCAAATGCGTTTTGCCGAGTCCCACACCCCCATAAAGGTATAGTGGATTGTAAGTACGACCTGGCGCCTCAGCTACAGCCATCGAAGCAGCGTGTGCAAATTGATTGCACGAGCCTACAACGAAACTATCGTAGGTATACCGAGAACTGAGACCAGGTTCATAGTGGCCGACGTTGTCGATGATCGCGTCACTCTGACGTTCGCTGACAGCGCGTGCAACCGCGGTGCCGGCAGTGCTGTCCGAGAGGTTGGCTGGGGTGTGAGATATCGACGCACGTTGGATGATCTCAGGCTGACCGATTTCCCAGCCCAGAGAATAACCATTCAGCCGCAGATCGTTCAGAGACTCGTCCAGGAGCTTGGAATAATTGCTGACGACCCAGTTCTTGATCACTTCGTTTGGAGCTCGGAGATGAATGACCTGGCCGGTACTATCCAAACGTTCAAACTCGATCGGGCCAAACCATCTTTCCAAAGTTTGCTGATTTAGACGGCCGCTCAATGAATGGAGAATCTCACCCCAAACATTGGTTTCAACTGATGGGTTCATTTGAAGACTCAGAGCTGGAGGGGGTTCAATTTTGACTAAAGCCCGCACGATAGAACCCGTAACGGTTCTTCGAGAACTCTAACCTACCCTATCCCAGTTATTCCTTGATTTTGATTAGGCGAAACCGCTCGGCTGTGATTTCCACAGCGTTTTCCACAGGTAGTGGAAAAAGCATCCGACCGTTAAAGTGATGCATTAAAGTCTTTTCTTATCAATCACTTACACGGGGTTGAACCGGAAAACCTGCGGAGACTAACACAGAACTTTTCCAATGATCAAGCGGCAACACTTTAATAAAACAACACAACGTTAAATGCGTTAAAAAACGCGGGCATGAGATGGTGCCACGAGTCGCTCAGCCATTCAAAAAGAACTGCATCTCGTACGTGCTGGGAGTAGTCAAAGTATGAAGCCAAGCGCTTTCTTGACATAACCCAAAGGCGCGTTTAGTCTTACGATTTTCGCCAAGAGGAGAAACTTCAGACTATGTCGAAACGAACGTTCCAACCCAACAACCGGCGCCGTGCTAAAACGCATGGCTTTAGAGCCAGGATGGCCAGCAAGAACGGCCGCTTAGTACTAAAGAGACGGCGCGCCAAAGGGCGGAAGCGTCTTACTCCCTCGCATTACTAGGTCCCCTTTCCAGCCAATTGAGGCATGCGTAATTATTTGCGAGACTCAACCGAGTTCCAATACGTATATAAGAGAGGCAGACGATACGACGGAAGGTTTATTACGGTCTTTGTCATCAGCAACGACGGGCAACATCATCGTCTGGGAGTTACCGCCTCGAAGAAGGCGATTGGGAAAGCCGTCGATCGAAACAGGGCGAAACGGTTGATGAGGGAGGCCTTTCGCTTCAACGAGCCTTCGTTGCTAACACTAACGAGCAAGTACGATTGGGTGTTGAATGCGAAACCTACACTGTTAAGCGTTAAGCTCAAATCGCCGGCAGAGGAATTTGCGGATGTAGTCGGCAAAGTTGGAGAGTTTGAACGAAACGTACTTTAGCGGAGACACGTATTGACCAAGCGATATTCGAGTGAAGACAGTTCTAATATCACTTCTGAAGTTTTATAAGTTGGCGATTTCACCGCTTCTACCTCCCGCTTGCAGATTCATTCCTACATGCTCGGAATACGCTGTTGATGCAATTGCTCGCTACGGGGCGCTACGAGGTTCCCGACTCGCGCTCGGCCGCCTCCTGCGATGCCACCCATTTCACCCGGGCGGCTACGACCCGGTAAAGTAAACGACCGAGCTAAGGATTAGATCAGAGAGTTATGCAACAGAAACGATTAATATTGGCGGTGATACTTTCATCGGCAATTCTGTTTATTTGGAGTTATCTGTATCCGGTAAAGCAGCCTCAGAATAATCAGCCGGCGGCCGCGAGCCCTTCCGCTTCACAAAACTCGTCGAGTACTAACAACGCAACCCCAGCTACCCAACCATCGAGTTCGGCGCCAGTGACTGTTGCCCAAAACACGGCGCCGCAGCGAATCATTACTATCAAGACGCCTCTTTACGAGGTGAAATTTGATACGCGTGGAGCTGAACCGATCAGTTGGATAATCAAGAGTAATAAGAATGGCGGTGCGGAGATTTTCTCGGTTGCCGGAAAAAAGAGTGACCGGATTCCATTAGAGCTCATTTCACCAGAAGGCCTGAAACGTCAGCCTCGTGAGGTGCCGCTTCAGATACAGACGGGAGATCCTTCGTTAGACGGAACCCTCGTGGCAGCGACTTATCGTTTGGAAGGAGCGGAGAGTAACAGCACCGGCAATCTCGAAATCAACCTTTCTACAGGTCAAAAGAAGGCGCTGGTTTTTGCTCTTGATGACTCAAGTGGCATTCAAGTTAGAAAGGCTCTTATCTTTGATGGCGATACATATGCAACGGATCTGAGTGTCACCGTAAAACGCGCTGAACAGCCTGTTCCTGCCAAGCTGACGATCGGCCCGAGCATCGGTGACCAGGGGGTTACTCACCACACTTTTTATTCAGTTGCGCCTGAAGCCATTGCATTCGTAAACGGCAAAATTGAACGGCATCAGGCGGCCTCAATTAATGGAAACAAAAACAGTCCTGATCGGCTGGTCCAAAGTGGATCAGTGGATTGGGCAGGTGTCGGTGATACCTACTTTGCGATGGTCGCGGTCCCTCTAAAGCCTTCGGAAGGATTGGAGTACCGGACTATCGCTTATGAACATCAAGTCAATGGCAGCAAACCAGAAAAGCGATTTCTAACCACCGGCTTCGTCGCCATCCCTTCAGACGGATCGCACACTCTCATTTATGCTGGGCCCAAAGATCATTATCTGCTGACATCCGCCAGCCAGGAGGTCAGCAAGCTGGCGCAGCGTCCGATTGATTTGGAAGGCCTGATTGACTACGGGTTCCTCGGGACGATTTCGCGACCGCTCGCGGTGCCAATCCTGATGGCGATTTCGTATCTCTACAAACTTACGAGCAGCTATGGCGTAGCAATCATACTTTTCACCATCGTTATCTACTCGTTGTTCTTTCCCTTGAAGTGGCGCTCCTCGAAATCAATGAAGAAGGCGCAGAAGCTTGCGCCGAAGATGAAAGAGCTGCAGGAAAAAATCAAGGGCGTCAAGCAAAACGATCCGCGTTTGAAAGAACTGCAGATGGAGCAACTGCGCTTGATGAAGGAAGGCAATCCTCTGGGAGGCTGTCTTCCGCTTTTGATCCAGATGCCATTCTTGTTCGCACTATATCGAGCGATCACTATCTCGCTGGATTTTCGACAAGCGAGTTTTTTGTGGATACCGGATTTGTCAGCAGCAGAGCCGTATTTGATTCATATGCTTCCGATTCTAATGACAGGAACTATGGTGGTCCTGCAATTGGTTACTCCCGCGCCATCGGCTGATCCTCTGCAGCGGAAGATGATGGCGGTTGGAATGCCGCTGTTCATGCTTTACGTTTTATGGAGTGCGCCTTCGGGTCTGGTTCTTTACTGGCTAGTTGGCAACATCGTAGGATTCACACAGCAATTCTTAATCAACCGTTGGACCAAGACAGACGAAGATGAAACACCGCCTGCCGATGGAAAAAAAGATCCTCGAGGAGGAAAGAAACCCGCCACGCCATTAGTGGCGCGTGCTTGAGGTGATTAATGAGCGACGTGCCGCAACAAGCGAGTGAGTTTTTACAGTCAGTGTTTGACGGAAGCCGCCTGCAGCTCAGTGTGACTGTCAAACCTGGTTTGACCGGACCTGTTTTGGATCTCGACGGTCGAGATGCGGAACTATTACAAACTCAGACCGGAGAACTGCTGGAAGCTTTGCAGCATCTGGTGAATCAAATATTCGGTCGCAATTTGGAGAACGGCGAACGCTTAGTTTGTGACGTTCGAGGTTTTCGTGCGACGCGGGAAGCGGAACTGCAGGCGATGGCAAATCTGGCGGCGAACCGGGTACGACAGACCGGCATCGCTTTTACATTTGAACCGATGAACGCAAACGAGCGGCGAATAATCCATCTTACCCTGGCCGAAAGTGCGGATCTGTTTACTGAATCTGTAGGTGAAGGTGCCGATCGAAAGTTAACAATCGGACTAAAGCGTTCCTCGTAAGCAGATCCTCTTCCTCTGCTGCTAGGCAATCTTCAAAGCAAATGAGCACTATAGTTGCGCTGTCCACTCCACCTGGACGTGGAGCAATCGCCGTTATTCGGATGAGCGGTCCTGAGGCGCTCTTCATCACTAGAAAACTCTCCAGTGACTTAGACAATGTAAAAGCCAGGCGCGCAACGCTTACTAATGTTCAGCTACCCACAACGCACGAAACCATCGATGAGGTCTTGGTAACCTACTTCAATGGGCCTGAGTCGGTAACCGGTGAGGACGTAATCGAGATCAGTTGCCATGGTTCGCCAGTAATCGTTCGCAAGATCCTGGACTTGACAGTTTCATTGGGAGCGCGCTTTGCGGGTCCCGGTGAGTTCACTCTGCGCGCACTAACAAATCAGAAGATCAATCTGGTCCAGGCTGAGGCGATTCGAGATCTGATCGCAGCACAAACCGATGCCGCAGTTAAACAGGCAGCCCGGCAGGTTGGCGGTGAGTTATCGCGGACCATCGCCAGCATTGAGGAGAAATTAATCAGCGTTATTGTTTTGCTTGAATCGGCAGTAGAGTTTGTTGAAGATGATCTCCCTTCAGCTGAACTGGGATCAATTAAGGCGACGTTGTCATCGGTTAGCGACGACATCTTCAATCTTGCGGACAGCTATTCGGCTGGTCGACTTCTACAGTCAGGGATCAAGGTCGCGATTGTTGGAAGTCCCAATGTCGGTAAATCAAGTTTGTTCAATCGTCTGGTTTCTCGCGATCGCGCTATCGTCACCGATTTCCCGGGCACAACCCGCGACACTCTTTCTGAGACCATCGACCTCGAGGGAATACCAGTTCTTTTAACGGACACGGCAGGCTTGAGAGAGACGACAGACACGATTGAAAGTTTGGGAATTGAACGCACGCAACAGGCAATTGTTGATGCTGATCTCGTGCTGGAAGTGATCGATGCGAGCGATTCCTCCGGAGCGTTAGTTAATCGAGATCAAAACAGGAGCACAATCCGAGTTCTCAATAAATGTGATCTCGCGGTCTCAAAGGATTTCGTAACCGAGAAAGATTTGGTCCGAATATCGGCGCTGACCGGAGAAGGCATTGAATCGTTGCGTACTGCTATACTCGCGTTTCTTCATCGAGGCGACGTCGATAATGAAGGCTTGCTGGTCACCAATGCCCGGCACTACGATTTGCTCAAATCGGCAGAGGATGAGTTAGACAATGCAATCGGTGCTTTAAAGGACGAGTTGAGCGAGGAGCTAATTCTTGTTTCTCTTCACAACGCACTTAAGTATCTCGGTCAGATAACGGGTGAAACGACCACCGAGGATATTCTGTCGCAAGTCTTCGCAACGTTTTGTATAGGTAAGTAAGAATGTCTTTCGACGAATCATTTGACGTGATTGTGATCGGCGCCGGGCATGCTGGTTGTGAAGCGGCTTCCGCCGCCGCACGACTAGGTTCATCGACGGCCCTCATTACTCTCAATCTGGATCTCGTGGGACAAATGTCTTGCAATCCGGCCATCGGCGGAATTGCGAAGGGTCACCTGGTTCGAGAGATCGATGCGCTTGGCGGAATCATGGGACGCGTAATCGATCGAACCGGAATTCAGTTCCGGTTGCTCAATCGTTCACGAGGACCTGCCGTTCAGTCGCCGCGCGCGCAAGCTGATCGGATGTTATATCGCAGTGAAATGCGGCGCGTTCTGGAAGCAACTGCCAACCTGTCTTTGAGACAAGGCAAGGTAGTTGATCTTGTGATTCATCAGGGCGAGGTTGTTGGAATCGATCTCGAGGATGGAAGACGATTTGGCGCCGCGGCGATTGTGATTGCGACCGGCACGTTCTTGAATGGGCTAATCCACACCGGACGGCGGACGTACAGCGGCGGTCGCACAGGCGAACCTGCTGCCACTGAGCTGGCAGATTCGTTGAAGCGACTTGGCTTTCCAATCGGCCGTTTGAAAACGGGCACGCCCCCAAGACTTGATGGTCGAACGATCGATTGGGATCGGTTTGAGCCGCAACCTGGTGATGTAGAACCAGTACCGTTTTCATTTGCGACGGATCAAATCGAGCAGCAGCAGATCAAGTGTTACGTGGGTTACACCACATCAAGTCTTCATGACGTGATTCGCGCGAATCTGTCAGAGTCCCCGCTCTACTCAGGAAAGATCAAAGGCATTGGACCGCGCTACTGTCCGTCTATCGAAGACAAGGTCGTCAAGTTCTCTGACAAATCTCGACATCAGTTGTTTCTGGAGCCTGAAGGGCACGACACGAATGAAGTCTACCTAAACGGCTTTTCTACTTCGTTGCCGGCTGAGCTCCAACAGGATCTGATTCGGATGATACCAGGATTAGATGAAGCGAGAATCATCCGACCAGGATACGCCATCGAATACGACTTCGTGGATCCTCGAGAGCTCGGACCAGATTTGCAGACGCGTAGACTCAGAGGTCTTTTTCACGCCGGGCAGATCAATGGAACCACGGGTTACGAAGAGGCTGCCTGTCAGGGCTTAATGGCAGGCATAAATGCAGCGTCGTTTGTACAGGGAAGATCGCCGTTCAGGCTGCATCGGAAAGAAGCGTACACGGGAGTTCTGATCGAGGATTTGATAACGCAAGGTGTTGACGAACCATATCGAATCTTCACATCTCGGGCCGAGTACCGCCTCGCGCTTCGCTATGACAACGCCGACGAGCGATTGGAGAAATACGGTCGTGATCTCGGGCTGGTTGGAGATTCTGATTGGGATAGATTTAACGCTCGTCGGGACAGACTCGCAGAACTGCGCCAGGCTCTCGAAAACACTCGATTCAGACGATCGGAACCAAAGTACGCGGCGCTCCAGGCGCAACTCCAAACCGACCTGGGCGATGTCATATCGTTAGCTCAGCTGGCGAAGCGGCCAGGTGTCACGCCGGATTTTGTGCGGAGGTTACTTCCGGTTTTGGTTCAAGCCGGGCTTCGTGCCTCGGATCTCGAAACATCTCTCGCAGATAATTTGTATGAGGGCTATTTGAGGTCACAAGCCACGACGATTGAACGTCTCTATCAGCACGATGCCCTTAGAATTCCGAGCCAGTTAGGTTTCCGAGCACTTAGCGGCCTCTCCAATGAAATAGTTGAAAGGCTTGAGCGGGTTCGACCGTCAACGTTTGGCGAAGCCCGTAGGATACCGGGGATGACTCCGGGATCCTTATCAACCCTGCTCGTACATCTCTCATCGCAGCAGAATAGCGTTTGAATGTTTCACGTGTCCCGTCACTTCGACGGGCACGTGAAACATGCCTGTCCTCATAAAACCTGGCATAACATCGAATCGGTGGCCGGTTGCGTGAAGGTTATGTTAGTTTAGGCCGACCAACGCAACGAGGGTTTGCTCGCCATTTATGGCTAAGACTATAGCCGTAGCCAATCAAAAGGGAGGGGTCGGCAAGACAACCACTGCCGTCAATCTGGCCGCCATAATTGCGACCTCGGGATTTCGTGTCTTGCTGGTTGACGCGGATCCACAAGGGAACGCCACGTCCGGTGTTGGCATTCAGCGAGGAAGTTTCAGGCGAAGTCTCTATCATTCGCTCGTTTTGGACGAGCCTCTAGGCGGGCTGATTGTTCCCACCGAAATCTCGTCCTTGTTCGTCGTCCCGGCAAACAGGGATTTGGCAGGGGCGGAGATCGAGCTGGTCGAAATAGAGCATCGTGAGTCGAGGTTGAGACAAGCCTTGGCGGCCGTTGAGGCAGATTTCGATTACTTCATTATCGATTGCCCGCCGTCACTTAGCCTTCTCACTCTAAATGCCTTAACTGCCGCGAAGTCCTTGCTGGTTCCCATACAGTGCGAATATTACGCGCTTGAGGGCGTTACCGAACTTTTCGATACCCTCGCAAGGATTCGCCGGCTCCACAATCCAAGCCTCACAATTGAAGGCCTGCTGTTGACCATGTACGACGAAAGAACAAACCTGTCGTCGGCAGTCGCCGCAGACCTCCGGGATTTTTACGGACAGCAGGTTTTTCAGACAGTCATCCCACGGAACGTTCGGCTTGCGGAGGCGCCGAGCTATGGAAAACCGATCATCGCCTATGACCCGCATTCAAAAGGTGCGGAGGCCTATTCGCAATTAGCGCGTGAAATTATCTCCAGGGAGATTGCATATGAATCGAAAGGCGCTGGGCAGGGGACTGGGAGCTCTGTTGGGTTCGGATCAAATAGTTAGCACGGGACAGGAGACTCTAGAGTTGGAACTCGATCTTATCGATCCCGGTTCCGAACAGCCACGAATGCGGTTCGATGAAGAAGCGCTTGAGCGGCTCGCGGTATCCATTAGAGAACATGGCGTTGTGCAGCCAATCCTTGTTAGAAGAAAGGGTGGCCGTTATGAGTTGATCGCCGGCGAGCGCCGCTGGCGAGCGGCGCAAAGAGCTGGGCTAGGCACGATACCTGTCATCGTTAAGGAGGTGGCGGATAGCGATCTTCTGGAAATCGCTCTAACAGAAAATGTGCAGCGCGAGGATCTCAATCCAATAGAAGAAGCACAGGCCTATCAAAAGCTAATCGAAAGAGTTGGATTGACGCAGGAAGCTCTGGCGTCGCGTTTTGGTCGTGACCGTTCATACATCACAAACTACCTTCGATTATTGCGGCTACCAGACGATCTTCAGCGCTTGGTTGAAGACGGTCGCCTCTCCACTGGTCATGCGCGTACGGTTCTGGGGTTGCCACATATTGATCAGCAAAGACGAGTGGCGCGGCATGTCCTCGAAAAAGGATTATCAGTTCGAGCGACCGAAGCTTTGGTGAAGAAGCATCTCGATGAGACTCCTGGTTCAACTCGTCGTTCCACAACCCATACGGCGGATCCAAATATTCGAGCCGCCGAAAACAAACTGCGCCGCGCCTTTGGTACACAGGTCAGAATTCTTCAAGGGTCACTGAACGGTCCCGGTAGAATCGAAATCGCGTTCTTTAACGATATGGACCTGGATCGCATCTACTCCATTCTCACCCGCCATCAGCATGACGTGTAAATCATACAAGTGACACCCGGAATCCTGGACAATGACTTGTAGATTATAACAGCGAAATGCCAAATAGGTTTTGGTTTCGGCGGTTGCTCGATTCTTCAAATGCCTCAAGATGCTGGAGTGTGGTTCGGTTGACCGACTAAATAAGCGAATGTTAGACTCGCGCGCTTTTCAGCAACCTGTTTTTCCCTACTGTTGAGGATTCCGAAATGTTTTTAGCGGAGAGCTCTATTCAGTTGGTGCCAGACGGCACATTAATCGTTCACCTTGTGATGGTGGCGTTGATGGTGGCCGTCCTCAATCGAACGTTGCTGAGGCCGATTAACAAGATCCTTGCTGACAGAGAAAAGCACATCCTCGGACGAGTTGATGAGGCTCAGGAAATGCAGAAACGGACCGATCAGAAGCTGACGGAATATAACTCCGCGCTGCGTGCGGCAAGAACCGAGGGTTATCAATTACTGGAGAAGGAACGATCGCAAGCGGTGCGCGAGAAAGAGGAGAAGGTCCGG
>DATDFV010000089.1:0-8098 GCA_036522415.1 Pyrinomonadaceae bacterium
AGAGATTATGTTGCAAGCATCAGCTACCTGCCATGAGTCGGACGGCTACTGCTTTGATGTTGTGAATCTTACGCGGCAGGTACTCTGCAATTATGGACTTGATGTTTATCGAAGCATGGTCGCTGCCTACACGCACAAGGATGTTGCGGCATTCAAACGCGATGCCTCAAGATTTCTTGAAGTCGGAAAGGATCTTGATGAACTCCTCGGTACGCGGCATGAATTCTTGCTTGGGCCGTGGTTGGCCAATGCTCGTAAATGGGGCGGCTCACCGACCGAAGCGGACTACTACGAAACCAATGCGCGCGAGATCATCACCTGCTGGCATCGTTCGAGCAATGGATTAAGAGATTATGCCAGTCGCCAATGGAATGGCCTGCTGCTAACTTACTACCTGGAACGGTGGAAGAAGTTTATTGAGATGGTGGTGAAGTCACTTGAAGCCGACTTACCGTTTGACGATCAGGCATTCGCTTCGTGGTGTAACAATGCAGCTGCGCGATGGCTTGAAGAGCGTGACGAGGTTTATCTGGTCAAGCCACAGGGCGAGGCTGTCGCTACGTCTGAGCGGTTCTTTTCCAAATATAGTAAAGAGTTGGGTTAGATAAACAAGTCAGCTGCCACGTGAAAGTAATTCGCCAGTGCCTTTGCTTGATTCTTGCTGATGCCCCGCTTTCCATTCAATACTTCAGACGCTATGCCTTTCGACCCGAAAACCTCCGATAACTGACTTTGCTTCACTCCAGCTGCATCCATCAAATGCAGCAAGACTTCCAAAGGAGTCGCTTCCTTTGGATGGTAATATCTCTGCTCAAAATCTTCGATTAGCCGGGTCAGCAGCTTGAGAAGTTTTTCTTCCTCAGGTGTACCTCTAAACTTGCTGACCTCCTCGTCTGGTCGGCAGTTCAAAGACTGCTGCTAAGTGTCTGTCGCTGATTAATTTACAGCCTGGCAGCGTATTCCCGTCGTTGACAATATAAAATGACGACCGAAGCGCTTTCGCCATGTAAGTTGGTGACTTTGGGCAGGGTCCGAGGGTTTTGCCACCGAAAGTGCCAACCGGCCCTCCTCGAAGCGGGCCTTCAGAACCCGGCTTAAGTGCTCCTGTACGAAAGAGTTACGCCGAGCAAATAGCACGGGTCGATTTGACAAGTCTTTGCTGACCTAGCCAGGTCAGCAAAAACCTTGACAAAAGTCGGCAAGATCAGTGGCGACGTACAGCCATCTAACCCTCAAAAGTTATATAAATCTTTTCAAAAACCTCATTTCATCCGTTACTTCAACGGAGATTACGTTAAGACCGGCGTCATATATATGTAACATGCTGAAACCCCAGGTCTCACCTCCAAAACACGAGGAAGCGTTTCTACAGCGCTATGAACAATTACGCTCGTGGGCGCGACGCCTCGTACAAAACGATCAGCAGCAAGCTGAAGACCTACTTCACGACGTCTTTCTCCAGTTCACTGTCAGTCATCCAGATCTCAACTCGATCGAGAACTTGGACGGTTATCTAAGCACCATGTTGCGCAACTTGCACCTGTCGCAATTGCGCCGCGCCTCACGAATACGTGAGGTAGCCAAACCCCTGGTCGAATATGAATCCGCGTCAGCCGGTCTGGAGGCGCTTCGTAAAGAGACTGAATCTCAAGCGTGGGACGAGTTGCGCGGCATCTGTGAATACGCGCTCATTCGTCGAGAGACCTCGAAGGTTGCAAGTGTAATGATCTTGCGCTTCTTCCACGGCTACTACCCTGTTGAAATAGCGTCGATTTTGCGGATCAACCGCGCCGCGGTTGATCGCTCCTTGCAGACTGCTCGCACTGAAGCAAAAGCCTATCTGACAGATCGTGGTTCACTCGTCTTCATTAACGAAAAACCAAGCCAAGCGATGTTCAGCTCTGAGATCGAAGCAGACGCTGAGGGTCTGCTGCCTCATTTGTGCAGAGTGATCTTTCAATCCGCCACAGGCGAATGCTTTACATGGGAAGACTTAAAGGCATTGTTCCTGCTGGTGGGTGCAGAACCGATCGACTGCAAAACACTCGCACATATTGTGAGCTGTATGCGTTGCCTTGATGGTGTCAACGAGTGTCTTGGATTGCCGTTGTTGTCAACGCGTCATCCGGCAGAGATGTTGGGTCGTGACAAGAATCCCAAAGGTGAGACTGGCGGAACTGGCGGTCCATCGAGTGGCGGAGCAGGCGCAGGCGGGGGTGAAATGGATAATTTCTTGAAGCGGCATCGCGAGCAGGTGAAAGAGCTGCACGAGCATCGGCCTCAGGAGCTGCTCGTTTCTGTAAATGGATTCATAGTCGGGGCGCACACCGTTACATCGGAGCACAACAAGCAGAGCCTAAGTGTCAATCTTGAAGAGCGAATCAGTTTTGTTGAGGTTTTCAGCGAGCGCGATGTGCGTCTGCTTTTTTGCAGTATCGAGCCACCGCCTGATGGGCCAGGCGAGTATCGAGAGCGGGTTGAATTGAGCGATGGGCGGGCCTTGGAAATGATGCTTGAGTTTGCCGAGAGCCGGCCCCAGGTTCATGTGACGTATCACGATCCGACTCAAAACGCATCGCATGAGCCCACGACCGTAGGTACCTCAGTGCTCGGAGCGCAGGCGTCCTCGCCTGCTGTTGACGATCTTGGACGGTCGGCGGAACGGGCAGGCGAGGACGCCCGGGCTCCCAGGACGCGCAAGTTCAAGTCAGCTCTTCGCTGTTTACTTCAGTTTGAAGCTGGATCGCGCTTCTGGTTCCGTCCAGCTACGGCAACGGTTCTGGTTGCTCTGCTCGCCTTTGCGGCTGTTTGGCTTGTGAGTCGAAGTCGCGGTCCTGAAAAAGTCTTTACCGCTGAAGAACTTCTCGCCCGCGCAAATGCGGCTGAACAAACTCTTGGTGCTCAACCCGATCAAGTGCTGCATCGAACGGTCACACTTGAAGAGCGCGTCTTGTCAGAACCGGGAGCATTAACTACCGTGCCGACGAGCATCAAGCGCCAGCGCGTCGAGATCTGGCAGAGTGCGGAACGAGGCATTACGGCTCGTCGCCTCTACGATGAAAAGGGATATCTGCTTCGTGGTGATTGGACCAGGTCGGACGGAGTGCAAACGATCTACCACCATGCATCGAAGACTCAGGTGCAGCGTCGCAGTCCACAGTCCGCAATTCATGATTCTGAACTTTGGCAGATAGATCCCTCCGCCAGAGATTTCGCGACGCTAATTGGCGACACCGCAACAGCAAAGATCGAAGACCGGCCAGCTTCCTATGTCATCAATTATCAGTTGATCGATGACGTCGACGGCGCAGTTGCCGTTCAGCCGGCACTGGTTCGAGGGTCCCTGGTTTTGAGTCGTTCGGATCTACATGTCACCGAGATGACCTTGGTCGTTTCTGAAGCAGATAAATCGGCAGTCGGTGTTCGGCAATTGGCTGAGTATCGTTTTTTAGAGACGAGTTTTGAACGGCGTCCACCCGTCACGGTCGCCCCTTTCGTCTTTGAGCCTGAACCAGAACTGCTTGGAGCGGGAATGACATCGCCTCATCTCATTGTCCCTTCATCGCCTAGCCTTCCTGTGACCGCGCCACCAGTATTCGCTACGCCCGAACTCGAAGTTGAAGTGCTTCGCTTGCTCAATCAGGCCGGTGCTGACATGGGTGAGCAAGTGAGTGTGACGCGCACCGCTGATGGGAAGCTTCAAGTTGGTGGAGTTGTTGAAACGAATGAGCGCAAAACGGAGATTGTGAAGGCGCTTTCATCGATAGCTGTCAACCGAGCCGTGAGAATCGAGATTGAGACTGCCGCAGAAGCTGCAGCGCGAATAAAAAGAAGTCAGCCTTCCTCCTCAGAGGATGTGCAACGGCTTGCGATCGCGAGCGAGTCAATTCCTGTTGGTCCAGAGTTGCGGCGCTATTTCCACATTGAAGGTACTCAGGATACGGAGGACGTGCGCCGCTTCGCGTCTCGAATGATCAACCTTTCGAGCCAGGCCGTTAGTCATGCTGGTGCGATGAAGCGGCTGGTGAATCAATTTTCATCCGAAGAGTTGCGCGCGCTGCAGCCGGAGGCGCGTGCGAAATGGCTTGGGCTGATCCGGTCGCACGCAATTGCTTTCGAGCACGACACCGTAACCTTGCGTCGTGAGCTACAGCCTGTGTTTTTTCCCTCGGCAGAAGCAGATACTTCAGGGTTTGATCTGAGGATCGAGAACGACGCTGATTTGGTTCGTGCGGTCCAAAAGCTTTTTGAGATGGCTGCCGCAAATTATGACCGCGTGCGAGGCTCCTTCTCTGTGTCGAGTGGTTCAACCGGTGTCGCGCCTTTAAAAAGTTTTGAGTTTTGGAATTCGTTAATCGAGTCGGAGAAAGCGGCATTAAGAATCGGAAGTGCTGCCCAGAAGTAGGCAATCCGTAAATACTGGCTGCCCAACTGCTCGCGCTTGCCTGCAATTCAATTGTCATTCTGATTTCCAGAGAGGAAGATAATTATGACTACGCCCAGAATCCCGAGTTCACTATTTCAACTACGAAACACAGTCCTGCTTATTCTGCTTCTTGTTATATTCGTGCTTTCACGATCATGGGCCGTCGGACAATCCGCCTCTGCGACTCTATCCGGCACGGTTGAAGATCAAAGTGGTGCCGTCATACCAAATGCTTCAGTGACGATCGAGAATGTCGGGACTAGTCTGCGGCGTCAAACAACCACGAATGGCAACGGCCACTTCACGTTGCCATTATTACCTCCTGCTACATATACGTTGCGGATTGATAGTCAAGGCTTCTCACCTGTGCAAGTCAATGACGTCGTGTTGAACGTCGGTGATAATAAGGCGCTGCAGATTCAGTTGAAGGCGGGCGATGTGAATGCGCAAGTCACGATTGATTCGGACGCTGAGACAGTGAGGACGGATGGCAGCGTCGGAACGGTAGTGAACCGCCAGTTCGTGGCAAATATGCCGCTTAACGGCCGCAGTCTGCAGGCACTCATCCAACTCACGCCCGGTGTTGTTTTAACGGCCAACGACGCGGCGAGCGGGACGTCCGGCGGGCAGTTTAGCGTAAATGGTCAGCGAACCACTTCTAATTACTTCACCGTTGACGGTGTCGGTGCTAATACCGGAATGGTCACGACCCGACTCAGCGGTACTACTGGTCAGGCCGGATTTGGCACAGGCATCGGTGCGACGGCACTTGGCGGCACTAATAGCCTAGTTTCTCTGGATGCGCTTCAGGAGTTTCGCATTGAGACCTCATCCTATGCGGCTGAGTTCGGGCGTGCATCCGGCGGCCAGGTCTCATTGGTGACCAGAAGCGGAACGAATGATGTCACGGGAAGTGTTTCATACTATTTTCGCAATGAAGCCTTAGACGCAAACAACTGGTTCGCTAACGCGAACAGGCAGCCGAAACCCAAGGAGAGACAGAGTCTGTTTTCTGGAGTTTTGGGTGGTCCCATTTATTTGCCCCGGTTCGGCGAAGGAGGTCCAGGATTATGGAGTGGTAAAGACAGACTGTTTTTCTTCTTCTCTTACGAGGGGCTCCGACTTCAACAACCACAGAGTAAGGTAACTCTTGTGCCTAGTGCCTCAATACGTACGGCGCCAACGACACCTGCCATTTTAAAACCATTTCTAAGTGCATCGCCTCTTCCAAACGGGCAGGACTTTGGAAATGGATCGGCCCAGCTTGCTGCAAGCTACTCCGACCCTGCCAATTTTAATATCTTCGGGCTAAGAATAGACGGAAACATAACAAAGAGCCTGACAGGGTTTTTCAGATTCAACCATGCGCCGTCGGAGGCGGCGCAGCGCGGAACTAATATTAGTTCAATACTCCACACCAACACTCTTAACGACACGTACACAGGAGGAGTCACATGGCTTGTTTCTAAAGAGTTGACTGCAGACCTTCGTGCAAACTGGACGAGCAACGTAGTCAAATCATTTCTCGATCTGGATAATTTTGGTG
Organism: Pyrinomonadaceae bacterium; assembly: GCA_036522415.1. Taxonomy (GTDB): domain Bacteria; phylum Acidobacteriota; class Blastocatellia; order Pyrinomonadales; family Pyrinomonadaceae; genus PSRF01. Next base: position 5,973 of record DATDFV010000089.1, read on the forward strand.
GTGCGATTATACCGAGAGCCGAGGATATCTTTATTCCAGGTCGGAACCCTACAAACTCTACCGTCGTATTTAGTGGACCAACTCGTACCACAGGTGTGTGGAGCTGGGGGACGGGAGCTAAGAACGTTCAGCGTCAGTTCAACATAGTGGGAACGGGCTCTTATCTGACTGGTGCCCATCAATTGAAATTTGGTGTCGACTACCGGCGTCTGTTGCCGGTTTTCGCGGATGACGGTACGGGAAGTAATTTTGAGAATATCCAATTTTTCAGTGTGGCCGGCATTAACAGCCTTACTGCACTTCTATATCAAATATCGAGTTCCGTACCAAATAGGCGAGAGGCTATTGTTCCGGCGCTCTCGCTGTTCGCGCAGGACACGTGGCGAACAACATCGCGGTTGACGTTAACCTACGGTTTGCGTTTCGAGCGTGTGCCTTCCCCAGGCGAGGCGACAGGGCAGTTCCCGCAAGTCCTGCTGGGGCTCGAGGTTGACCCGCCGCAGAACGTGCAGATCGCGCCGAAGGGGACGCCGCTGTTTCACACTCGGCTTGGATTCTTTGCTCCGCGATTTGGCGCCGCCTATCAGCTCAGCAGAAACACCGGATGGGAGACTACGCTGCGTGCGGGTGTGGGTCAGTTTTATGACATCGCTTTGGGCAGCATAGCCGAAGCCTTTCAGTTGAGCTGGCCCTTCTATGTGAGTACGACCCGTTTTAATGTACCCTTCTCGCTTGCTAATCGGACGCCGCCTGTTCCTGGGACAGATGTGCCTAGCTCTTTCACGCAGCTTGATCCCAACCTTAAACTTCCTTATACGTGGCAATGGAATACGGCATGGGAGCAGGCAATAGGTAAGTCGCAGACTTTGACGGCAACCTACGTTGGCGCGAGCGGACGGCGCCTGCTGGGATATGAACAAAATGTTGTACCTTCACCATTTAAAGCCGGTGCAACTCTTTTTCTTAATGTAGGCCGGAATCTTTCCAGATCAAGGTATGACGCCCTGCAGTTGCAATATAACCGCCGCCTCAGTCGAAGACTGCAGGCACTGGCCTCGTACACTCTGGGTAGCTCGCGGGACACTCTGTCCAGCAATATAGCCAATCTGACTCCTCTTATTAATCCCGCGGGTCCATTGGTGCCGGAATGGGGGCCTTCGAACTTCGATGTTCGGCATATATTTTCCTCAGCTGTTAGCTATGATCTGCCGAGACTCACAAAAACATCCGTGCTTAGTCAATTGGTCAACTGGTGGGGTGCCGACCTGCTTGTTCGTTACCAGTCTGCGCCTCCGTATAATCCGACAGTGGACAACTTTCTCGTCGTCCAGGGGGCCACGTTTAACTCGGTACAGCCGAATCTTATTTCTGGGGTGCCAGTCTATGTTAATGATCCGACGGCTCCTGGCGGCCGGCGATTAAACATTGCGGTTCCTACTGGCGCGCAGATTGTTTCCGCCGGTTGCGATCCGCTAGGGGTAGCAAAAGGCGCTTTTTGCACTCCGCCGACTGGACAGCAAGGGAACTTTCAACGAAATGGACTGCGAGCATTTGACGCAATGCAAGTAGATCTCGCAGTGAGACGTCAATTTAATTTAGGTGAAAAACTAAAACTGCAGCTACGCGCCGAGCTTTTCAATATCTTCAATCACCCAAATTTCAGCGGTGTCTCAAAAGTTCTCGGCAACGGAGACTTTGGCCTAGCGACTCAGACCCTGAACGCCTCGCTTGGTGGTCTCAACGCGCTATATCAAATGGGAGGCCCTCGCTCGGGACAGCTCTCACTGAAGGTACTTTGGTAAGGGCGCGGGGCTGGCTCTTAAGGTCGCGTCGTAATGCTGCATGAATGTGATTGAAGCCGGCAGAGCGACCACAATCGTCCTCGTATCGAAACTCATTTGATAACCCAATGACTCATGAGAGAAAGCCTAAACGAGAAACGGGCGAGATTTGTAAAGCGGCGTTCGTAAGATTGATGACGTATCGCGATTCGCAAGCGTTGCTACGATTCCGCTAAGAAGATGGCCAAGAATCGCATCCTGCAGCCGTGACCTGTAAATCAAAATCAATGAGATGAATGAGGGTGTCGTATTGTGGAAGCTCTTCATAGAATTTAAGAAAAATGA
>DATDFV010000090.1:0-27676 GCA_036522415.1 Pyrinomonadaceae bacterium
TCAAGCCAACGATCTTGAAACCATTAGAGCAATTCTGCGTTGAGTCCTGGCAAGATCTTAGGGTTCCGGGCACAATGCCTTCACTGATTAGGTTCACATTTCAAAGGAGTTCCTCACAAATGACTTCCCGGTGAGACGCCGATGACTATCGTGTTGAATTGGACTTCGAAGTTGGGTGGTGTTAAGTAACATGTAGTTCCCATTCAAATCCCTAACTATGCGCAACCTAAGTCGACGTGAGTTCATTGGACTAGCTAGCTCTCTTCCTGCCCTACCATTTCTATCTCCAGGCAAAACACAACGCAGACAAATCAAGTTCGTTGTCAATCCAAAGGACACCGTCGCTAACACTGCACCAGTCCACTGGGCCATTCACGAACTTGAACAGTCGTTGACGAAACGGAACTTCGAAGTCCTCACGGTCGAAGAATTGCCACAGGTAAGTAAGTCGAAAGTTATTGTTGTTGTCGCCGGATCGCAATCCACAGTGGCGCAATCAATTTTGAAGCGTGCTCGCGTTGTAGTCGCAGATTTGCCCGAGTCTCTCGCCATTGTTCCAACAAATGACAACATGCTTCTCGCGTGTGGCGTAGATTCACGCGGACTCGTGTATGCGCTTCTCGAACTCTCAGACCGTTTGGACAACACTACAACGATGCCCGGCAGAAACCCGTTCGGCATCAACTCGTTTGTTTCCGAACATCCTGCAAACTCAATTCGCAGCGTGCTGCGGCTCTTTGCCAGCGACGTTGAGGACAAACCATGGTTCAACGATCGAGAGTTTTGGTCCCAATACCTCACCATGCTTGCCACTCAACGTTTCAATCGTTTCAACTTTAGTCTCAGTCTTGGCTACGACTTTCTTCGACGCGTCACAGATGCGTACTTTCTGTTCCCCTATCCATTTCTATTCTCCGTTCCCGGATACAACGTTCGAGTCCTGCAGTTAGCGGATGCCGAACGCGATCACAACCTGGAGATGTTGAAGTTCATCGGCGAACAGACAGTTGCGCGCGGACTCGACTTCCAGCTTGGACTCTGGATGCATGGTTACGAATGGATTGATAGTCCAAAAGCCAACTACACCATCGAAGGCCTGACGCGTGAAACACACGCCGCGTATTGTCGAGACGCATTGCGCCTACTCTTGCAAATGGTTCCGTCGATCACTGGAGTAACAATACGAACGCACGGCGAGAGTGGCGTGGAAGAAGGAAGTTATCAATTTTGGCAAACCATCTTTGAAGGTGTCGTTACTTGTGGCCGTCGCGTTGAGATTGACCTGCATCCGAAAGGTCTCGACGAAACGATGTTGCGCAACGCGTTGGCCACGCGGCAACCAGTAACCGTGTCACCAAAGTTTTGGGCCGAACACCTGGGCCTTCCTTATCACCAAACTGATATTCGCCAACTCGAAGTGCCGGATCCCAAAAAGCAGACGAGCCGTCTCATGAACTTGAGCGAAGGTTCGCGTAGTTTCATGCGCTATGGATATGGAGATCTGTTGCGCGAGGATCGAACATGGAAGGTGATTCATCGAGTTTGGCCCGGCACTCAACGACTTCTATTGTGGGGTGATCCGGTTGCGGCGGCCGCTTATTCAAGAGCGTTCGGATTTTGCGGCAGCGATGGCGCTGAGATCATGGAACCGCTCACCTTTAAAGGCCGTCGCGGCTCCGGAATCGCAGGAGATCGTTGTGCCTATGCCGATGCCAAAGTGAGAACGCGCTGGGATTTTCAGAAGTATGAATACACGTACAGGCTCTGGGGTCGTCTGCTCTATAACCCGGAGTCGGATCCAGACACCTGGCGACGCTACTTACGAAAGAACCTTGGCCCAAGTACAAATGGACTCGAACCAGCTCTTGCAAACGCCAGCCGAATCCTGCCGCTGATCACAACGGCGCATCTGCCGTCCGCAGCAAACAACAACTACTGGCCCGAGATGTATCTGAATCATTCTTTGAACGATGCCATGCATCCCGGTTCCTACAGCGACACTCCCGCACCCAAAGTCTTCGGCAATGTCAGTCCGCTCGATCCGCAACTCTTTTATCGAATCAACGATTACGCTGACGATCTACTCCGTGGCGAGGTGAGTGGAAAGTACTCTCCATTAGAGGTGGCTCAATGGCTTGAAGAATATGTAGAGGAAGGAGAGCGGGCGCTTTCACTTGCTCTGGCTTTGCCAAAGCTGGGGGCAACTGGCTCTAAGCGATCAAAAACTCGCAGTCCCATTCAAGATCTGATTTCGTTGTTGGCCCCGCTGGATGACAAGCAAGTCGAAGAGCAAGCGCGATCAATTGACCGAATGATAAGTGACATTAGGATTCAGTTGGGATTGGGTCGGTTTTTTGCCGCGAAATTTCGCGCTGCCGTTCTTTATAGGTTATTCGAGAAAAGTGGCGACCTTGCACCAATCGAAATGTGTAACGAACAGTACCTGAAAGCGAGGGACCATTGGGCTCTGTTCGCAAACAGCGCGAAGTCGGTTTACATGTCAGATGTCACCGTGGGGGAATTACCTCAACTTCACGGGCACTGGCTTGATCGTTTACCTGCCATCGAAAACGACAGTGAGTCAATCGCTGCACAGCCGAAGTCAATCAAACCTTCCGCATCATCCCCTTCAGTTTCATCGCTCACAAAGAAAGTGCTAACTCGTATCGAGCGACCCGAGCTACCGGTTCACCACGCGCCGGCCAGCCACTTCTATCCAGGCAAGCCTTTGCAGATTGAGCTGACGGTAGAGACGTCTCTCAAGTGGGCCAAGCTGTATTACCGCGTCGTCAACCAGGCAGAAAGATTCAACGTCGTTGAGATGGAGAGAAAAGCGGCTGCTTACACGGCGAAGGGCTCTGCATACGAGGCGATCATTCCCGCAGACTACACGAATGCGAATTATCCGCTTCAGTACTACTTCGAACTAAGCGACACGACTGGCGCAACTTCTCTGCACCCCGGTTTCAACAAGACCCTCACAAACCAACCATATTTCGTGGTACACCACAGGTAACTTCTTTACCGCGAATCTGTGCAATCCATGTTCATCTGTGGCTACATTCAGGGCCAAACGTTAGAAGCTTAACCATCCGACACATCATCAAGATCTCACCAAACCATTTCGAGATTCAGCAGTCACGATCTACATTTGCAGAAGACCGGGATCGTCGACGTCAATTCTTTCGTTGGAGGTTCACGAGTATGAAAAACTATCTCATACACTGGTGGTTGGGCGACTTAGAATCTCACTATCACATACTCTGGTTCACCATTGGCCAGGTCAATAAGCTTGCACGTATCGGTCTTTATCTTATCGGTCTTCTGGCGCTGTTTGATTTCATCAAGTGGACCAGTCTGATGGAAAGTTTGAAATTTGTCTCATCAATTTCAATCGGAGTCATTCGGTTTGGTCAAAGCATATCGAGTGCTCCAATTCTTGCTTGGGGAGCTCTTATTGCGGTTGTGCGGCTTACAACAAAACGTTTCAATAAAAAGGAGGCGCTTGCCTACCCTTTTCTTTACACACTGTCCGCCGCAGAACAAAACGCTGTTGACGGAATTGAAGGCAACCTAATCGTTCGTTACTTTGGCTGGTTGAAAAAGCAGCCTATTACCGAGAAGAGGATTAAGGTATTTGGCTTTGTTTTGTTCGTTCTCTTCGCGCTACTCGAGTTACTGACTAGTTAGGTCGACTTTTAGGTTTGACCGTAGTTTGATTAATTTGATCGCTCTTAGTTGCTTGGTCATGTCCGTGTAATTTCTGACAATCTGTTGGGCGGGTACCTGAGCGTCTCTGCGGTTTGAGGTAAAGAGCCATCTTAAACCGCTGAGACGCACAGACGCATTTTCAACGTTAGCTTATTCGATACTTATAAGCCCTCCTTTAACGGTCGCTGCCGGCAAGACGACCGAGCCCACTGTCAACGTCGCGCTATTAGTCGTTGCTACCAGGCTGAATGGGACACCCTGCAAGGTACCGACTGTTGCCACGCCACTAATATAAGCCCGACCATCCGGTGCTATCGCCCCTCGAAGCACCGTTCCATCGATTACAACTTGCTGTGCCTGGCCTAATATCGAGCGCCCTAGCAGCACAGCACTGAGCGTTCCGCTAGCCGTTCCGCTTGGTTCAATGAAAACACCAGCACCAACATCCAATGCGCTAAGCGAGATGGAGTTGAAGCTTGCCGGCGTTGTAAATACTGTTTGCGCAGCGCATGTCAGCGTACCTGATTCGGAAGCTGCTACCCCTGGACTTGGTTCTAACAGAAGCACACACCAACCAAGGACGATAAGAATCACACTAATAAATTTTTTCATGTCGCCTCCTTTCAATGGATCAGAATGTTACCGCCGCGCAACGTACCGCCGGCGCTGTATCCGTCGCTCATACTGATAGTGAAAGTATCGACGTCTTTTCCTGGTTCACCGTTGTCGCAAACAGTGACGTCGAAGCCGAACGCCCCACTACCATTCACGGTTGCCGTACCTAAGATTCGCGCGCAGTTATCGTTCACAATCACCGCAGTGATCGTGGTGCTCTTCACAGTTCGATCCTGAACGTGATCCTGGTAGGTAAGATTCCCACTGGGCATGGCGTCTTTAGCCTGAGCAGTGAGACCGAACGTTGCCTTGCCGCCGGGAACATCGATCCATCCACCGCCAGTTACCTTCGCCCCGGTAGTGCTCGGAGGAGGAGTACAGTAATCCTGGAAGCCAACCAGCGCAGAGTTATCGAACGCAACTCCAGTCGGAAATTCGTCGATGACAAACCAGCCGTAACGGTTCCCCCCAACTGTTGAGCCGATAACATCGGATGGATCACTCAGTGTCCACATCATGAGCGGAACACCGACGGAATTTTTGAGAGTCAAATCCACGGCGAGCACGCCCGAACCGTTGTCACGGAATCTATGCTCGAAGGTGTACCAACCTTCCGTGGTAACTGTGTAAGGCATTCTGCCGGGATTTTTTGGGAACGCTCCGCTTCGTGTCGCATTGTTGCTGGCACTAATCACGAAGCGTGGGCCCGAGCCCGTGCTGTCGGTATCGGTATAGAAGCCGGCATTGAAGACGAAGTCACGACGATGGGCGCAATCGGGTGTGCCAATCGCCGAGGACCAATCGAATCTCGTATCATTCGCATAAGGCGTTGTGCTGCCATTCATGTAGGGCGGCGAGATATCGAGATAGATGTCGATGGATGTGGTGTAGCCACCAACCGGGAAGGTTTGACTATAACCACCCCAACGAGTGAAGGCGCCACCACCATCCTCTGCGTGGAAGGCCCCTGTCTTGGAAGGGACGCCGTGTGTGCCGGTGGCAACTCTTGTTGCACCAAACCAACCAGCGTCATCAGTTTCAAAGCTTTGAAAGAAGGCTGCGTAGACCAAAACACCGAGCGTCAAAATCGTTGCAGTTGCAAGCGACGCTACTCTGAATCTCGAACGGGCGAGAAAGCTGGGCAATAATCTCCTTTTTCGTTTCATCAGTTTCTCCTTAATGGAAGCCGCAACTGTTGTGCAGAGCGGTAAGGAAACTTGTGTCGGGAAGTTCAGGGGCCGAAAGTCGTGGGCGAATTGAGTCTTGGAGGAGTTTGAAATCGAACACTCGAAGGATAAGGATTAGACTTGAGGAAAACTTGAGACTGAATGTTGAGGATTTAAACAGAGTTGTTGTCTTGGGTGACACTTTCCTTTACATATCGGCTTACGAAGTGCGCGAACGACAATCTTGAACTTCACGTCATAGTTGTTTTCGAGTTCGTCTAACGGTTGGATTAGCGCCGCATTAGAAGCAAGCATCTCGCGTAACCTAAAAAGGTGCGCATGATTTGTATGTTGACTTGAATTGCTTGCGGCGACTTTAAAACGCTCGACAGCATGAGGATTCCATGCTCGGTAAAGGCATACGGGCTTATATTTGATCTGCGTTCCTTGCGCTTTCTTTAAGGTCACCATTTGTGACCTTAAACGCATTAACTTCTCCCATTCCTCAACTTCATGTTTGGTAAAGCCGAAACAAAAAGTCTTCGTGAAATCGATCAGCATTCGTGAGACAGCCTGGTTAAGAACGCATGTGGAAACCATAGAGACGCGCAAGTTCTCGATCGAGAAAGATTTTCCTGTCACGAACCAGACCGTCAGTTTCTGTTCAGGTGAAACGTTTTTGAGTCCAGCAACATATAGAGCTAGAGGATACTGTTTTGAAGGCCTGACACTTCTTTTGATCTCAGGAGCTGCAATTATGTCGCAGACAATAAAAAGATCAATCTCAGCCTTGCTCATTGCGGGCTTACTAATACTCTCCGGCTGTGACGAGGGTGCGGTTAGAAAGCTCGGCGCAAAAATCGGATCCCGCGGTCAGGATGTTGGAACAGCCGCAGCGAAGGTGATTGCCGAGCTTGATGAGTTTGAACAAGTTGACTATGAACAACGATTGCGAGTTGGGATACTCGTTAGACCTCCGGCTATGGGGACCGAAGACTTACCGATAGTTGATCATAACAAGCTCGAGCAGGATCAAATCACGCAGCGAGAGAAGTTATACAAACAACTTGCGAAAGCTTACGCAGCCTTGCAAACGCTTTCTGAGACGGCCTTTGCTGATCAGAGTGCAGCGGCGGTCACCGAATTGAACAACAGTATCAACAACATCAAAGCTGTTCCGAATATTCCTGTGGGCGTCTCCAGTGCGTTGTCAGGTTTGACTGGTCTGATCGTTGATCGCAAGCAAGCTAAAGATATTCGCAAGTACAGTTTGACCTTGGCGAATCTCATCAAAGCTCACCGAGCATTGTGGGAATCCGATCGTCAGATTTGGGACAACTATCTGGCTCGAATTAGAAGTGCCTACATTGATCAACTGAATAAGACTGAGGCAGATCGGTTTGATCTTCAGCAACTGCGTAAGATCGTGACCTATCCGTATGCTGATTCTTATCTAATAAATACTTACAAAGCTCAAGAAGCCGCTCGGCTCGATTCCAGAATCACCGAAATCAAAGAGCATCTCGATGCAGTTGACGAGGCCTTCAGTCAATTAGAAAAGGCTCACAAAGAACTTACCGAGGAAAAACCTTCTTACGACGATATCGTCTCGTCGCTCGATCGTATTGTCACCATCCTCGGGGAACTGAAAACCAATAGCTGAAGGAGCCCGCAAATGAACAACGATCCCAAGAAGGACGCCGTACTGGAAGAAATTGGTGAGGCTTTGAACGCATACGAAAGCAATAGCGTCGATTTGATCAATCGTGCCTTCCAAGAAGGAGGACCGCAGGCGGTAAAAGCTGTGGAGGCTGAATATACAGCACTACAGCATGCCTACTACGATTTGCTCAATCGACAATTAGTCACCAACAGCGCGACGTACCCAAACCTTATGGACCAAACAATCGATGCTACAAATCAGATAAAGAATTCGATTTCCGGTCTTGAGAAGGTCGCGAACGTTTTTAAAGCCATGAAGCAAACGGTTGACCTGGTCGGAAGAGTGCTTGTGCTTTTTGGGGTTTAGTGGTTGCGACGACAACTAACAAGAATTCAGAGAAGGAGGACGTCATGAAACTCAATTTTCTCACTGCGATTCTATTAAGCATTTTATTTTGCGTTGTTGTTAGCGCGCAAGAACCCGTACCGAAATCAGCACCCGAAAAGGTGCTTCCTGATGCTGAAGCCAAAGCTCTAATAGAATCCCTGAGGACCAACGAAATCCAGTCTCTCAGTTTCTTACCAAGAGTGTTTGTTGTGTCTGACAGGATTACCCTGGATCTCATTACGCAAGGCTTCAAGATTAATGAAATGATAAAGTCGATTGAAATCAGCTTAAATAACGCCGGTCTCAAGACAGTCGATATTGCCGAGTTCAAGACAATGGCAAAAGAGGGACATCCATTTCTCAAAATCAAAGTGGAAGTTTCCCAGGACGACAAAAACAACAACAGCTATAGCGGCTTGGTCAAGGTGGCGCTTACGCAGCGAGTTATCATGGGTCGACTTGCTAATACACAAGTTGTCGCTGGCCAGAGACCATTTTTGAATTCGAGTTATTTTGCTGATCCTGCGGTCGTGTTTGGTGAGACGTGGCATACGCAAAGGTGCGTGACAAAGATGACCCGTGAAGATGTCGCTCGCACGGTTGTAGATATCGTCGTGAAGGAATTCATAAAGGATTATCAGAAGGCACGGCAGAAGTAACGCCGGTAAATGTCCGGCGCACTCTGTCAGTACCACCCCGCAATAGCGCGAGGTGCGAAGCCTCAATTAACGGACACACAAGAGGGACATCCACGCGACGTCGAGGTTGTGCTTCTTTTTTAAAGGGGGTTATGTGACCCTACCACGCAGATTTTCGGTTGTCACCAAGAGACAGATCTATTTCTTTTGACTTATAGACCGTCTCTTGCCGCTCCCCGAGCGTTGAAGCGAAACGCATCGCACAAGTGAGAACTCAGAGAACCCACCGGCGCAGCGCTGAGGCAACACTGCGTCATCACATCGGACGTATGTCATATTTCGTCTTTCGAAATGTAGCAGCGTTTCCGGCGGGGACGGAATTTGATATTCACTTTAGAGTTGTCGAGGAGGCGACGGGTGCGGTTGTGCTGACGAGCAAGTGTTACCAGTTCACGATTAGTCAGTGACGTGATTTAGTTAATGGGCGTTAGAATTTTGCTACTGAAAGCTTCGTGTGGTTCGTGTGAATTCGTGGATGGCTTTTTTCTGCTAACTAAAACGATCCACGAAACCACACGAAATAACACTAACAAGAATGCTCTTTGCTACTTAGAGCAAAGCATCGAACTACTGCGGCAAGCCCACTTTCCTAATCAACTCCACAAACCGCGGATCGCTGCGCAGGCTGTCGTAGTGTGGATCTATTGTGAGGTACTGCATCTGCAAATCATGCGAAGCATAGGCTTTTTCCAACGATGCAATCGCACCCTCTTTGTCGCCCACACCGGCGTAGAGGACCGCCAGTTCGGCTGGTGAGACATATTCTTTCGTCGTCTTAAGCTTTTCAAGGATGACTTGTGCTTCGCTTTTCCGACCCGCCTGCGCAAGCGAGTAACCTAAATAGCACTGAGTGCTCGCGGTTGTGTCGCCCATGCTCACAAACTTCTTATAGTCTGCGATCGCCTCGTTATACTTCCCTAAAGCATCATAGGTGTAAGCCCGAAAGATCAGCGCAGTCTCGTTATCTGGCGCCAACTTCAGGAGACTATCAAGCTTTTGCAGCGCCTCATCGTAGCGCCGCGCAAAGAACAAACTTAGAGGCTCGCCAACCCTCATACGGAGATCCAGTGGATCAATCTGTTGCGCGCGCCTTACCTCTGCTATCGACTCTTCATGCCGCCCAAATCGCGATAGAAGGTTCGCGTAGTTCAGGTGAGCCTCAGCCAGGTTTGGGTTCAATTCAAAAGCACGTTTGAACTCTCGCTCCGCGCCACTCCAGTCCCAGTCATTCATCATAAGGAGTGCCTGGGATACGTGTGCCTCAGCCAACGACTCATCCAACTCGAGGGCTTTATTTAGCGCCAACTTCGCTTTTGGAACCCCTTCCCTGGGATCAATTTCACCGGTGCTACCCATGAAGATGTACGCCTCGGCAAGTCCAGACCAGGCAAGTCCAAAATTGGGATCCAGCGCCACTGCCTTGTTAAAGTAGTCAACCGCAGTCGGCACCATGAGTGATGCTTTGCGACGGTAATAGACGCCGTTGAGATATAGTTGGTAAGCCTCTGGGTTGGTCGTCGCGCGTTTACTAAGTTGTTGCTCTTGCGCGCCAGTCAAATGGACTCGCAACTTGCCTGATACTGCGCGCGCGATCTCTTCCTGCACCGCTTGCACGTCGGTGATGCTGCGGCTGTACTGCTCTCCCCAAAGCTGCGTCTTGTCGCGGGCGTTGATTAACTCAGCGCGCACCTGTAACTGGTCGCCACGCTGGACCACTCGCCCAGTTAGAATAACTTCGACACCTAATGCATTAGCCGCTTCCTGTGGATCGACATCCTTTCCCTTGTACTTGAACGACGAACTCCGGGCGATGACCTTCATGCCTGGTAACTGTGAAAGCTTGTCGATGAGGCTTTCACTGATGCCGTCCGAGAGATAGTCTGCATTTGCGTCGCCGCCGGCATTGGTAAACGGAAGAACTGCGATTGAGGTTAGGCCCGCGGAGCGACTTCCAGAAAACTTGTAATAACTAACTAATCCCGCAATACCAACAACAATCACTCCAACGAACAATAATGCCACCAGCTTGTGACGCTTGATCTCTCCAACAACATACTCCGCGCTTGATAGGGTGTGGGCCACATGCGCTTCAGCAGTGGAAGCTGCAACCGGATTGATCGCGGTTGGCGAAACGCTGCGGTGCAGTTGCGCATCGGGTGTAACGCTTCGCTCCAATTCAGCATCCATCTCAAGACGTTGCTTCAATCGTTTCAAATCAAGACTGAGCTCGCGCACGAGTTGATATCGTTCTTCTCGTTCTTTCGTCAGGGCCTTCTCGACGATCCGTTCCAACTCAGCAGGCACATTGGAATTGAAGAGCAACAACGAAGGAGGCTCACGATGGAGGATTGCTGCAAGTACATCCGTCGTGGTCGCACCTTCAAACGGCAAACGTCCGGCTACCATTTCATAGAGCAGCGCACCAAGGCTCCAGATGTCTGTGCGTGCATCGACTTCCAAACCACGTGCCTGCTCCGGTGACATATAGCTCGCCGTTCCCATCACCACGCCAGGGTCGGTCTTGACAACTCGCGTCATGGTTGGTGCTTCCGGAGTTACTTCAGTTGGTGGCGTTTCATTGGCGAGTTTGGCGAGTTTGGCTAGGCCGAAGTCGAGCACTTTCACATAACCATCGCGTCTCAACATCACGTTTTCCGGTTTGATGTCGCGATGCACGATGCCGGCTTCGTGCGCGGCCGTGAGAGCATCAGCAACCTGGATAACGATGGCCAGCGTTTCGCGGAGTTCGATCGATGGGTGCGTGAGTCGTTGTCGCAGCGACTCACCTTCAACATACTCCGTCGCGATAAAGTGATGACCGTCTTGTTCACCAATCTCGTAGATGGTCAGAATGTTGGGATGGTTGAGACTCGAGGCGGCGTAGGCTTCGCGTTCGAAACGAGAGAGGCGAGCTTTGTTTTCAGTAAACTCGACTGGCAAAAGTTTGATTGCAACCTGCCGGCGCAGGCGTGAGTCGTAAGCCAGGTAAACTTCACCCATGCCGCCCTGTCCAAGCAGGGAACGAATTTCGTAATGACCGAACTGGGAATTAAGTGGAAGAGTAATCGCTTTACCTGCGGTGAATTGGAAGTGAAATGCGTTCGAGAATCTAATGGAGCGGCGAGAGGTAAGTCAAGAAAACGTGATTTTATCCGCAGATTACACAGATTCCTTTGTGTGAATGGAGTGGGGCTTTCCCGTCCTTTAAAGAATCTGCGTAATCTGTGTAATCTGCGGATAATCTGCAGTAAAATACCGCCCATCCAATCGTGCGGAGTAGTCAGTGGTCCCGGACAATACGCTGACTGCGCTTTCTTAAACGAGTGACACCCAGGTCACTCGCGAGCAGTACGTCTCTACCCCCTAATTTAAAACTTCTTACATCGGGAAGGCTGCGACTCATGAAAAAAACCAAACGACTTTCGATCATATTGATTCTTGCCTTAATACTCTTTGCACTCGCAATGACAAATTCGACTCCACCTGTATCGGCCGACAGCACAGTTCACAACCCGACGTGGTGGGACAAGTATCAATTCATTCTAAATAACGGCTCCGACCCAGCACCTGCGGCCACCACTTCAGTCAACGTTGGCAGCAATGTTGACGTCTCGAACGAGTGTGGACCACAAAGCGAAACATTCATCGCGATCAATACCCAAAACCCGACTATTTTGGCGGGTGGTTCGAACGAAATTTTCAGGCTACCAATGCGCGGTTATTTTTCGACCGATGGCGGCGCCACCTGGGGCGGTGTTGATTTGCCATTGCCTCCGCCAAAAACCAACAATGGTACCGACTTCGGTTCGGATCCATCACTCGCATTCGACTCACGTGGCAATATCTTCTATGGCTACATCGTCGTCTTTTTCGGGCACGGCAACGGAGTCAACGGATCTGAAATGGCAGTCGCGCGATCAACAAATGGCGGACAAACCTATCCAAGCGTTGCCTTCTTCGATTTCCAGGACGGCGGTAATCATTTCAACGACAAGCCGATGATCACCGCAGACGCAAATCTAACCAGCCCGTTTCGCGATAACATTTATATCGCGTGGGATGCATCTTCCGGCGGATCCATTTCAGGTGGCGTGCGACTAGCCAGATCGACTGACCACGGAGCGACGTTTACTTCGACGCGCATCGACGACCCGAATGGTCCAGGCAAATCGATTGGTGCGTCTCCCGCTGTTGGTCCAAATGGTGAAGTCTATGCGGCGTGGAACGATTTCAAAGCAAACGCGATTGTGTTTAACCGTTCGTTTGATGGCGGACAAACGTGGGGCACACCCACCACGGTATCAACAAAGACTCTGGCATTTGATATTGGGATCCCAGCAGAGTCGTTCCGCCGAGCACTCGTATATCCATCACTCGATGTCGATCGTTCCAGCGGGCCACATCGCGGACGCATTTACTGTAGTTGGCTGGATCTGACCTCTGCACAAGTGACGGACATATTCCTGTCCTATTCAGACAACCTCGGTGCAACCTGGTCAACACCCATTCATGTACCAGACCAGTTTTCGAATCCTGTCGATCGTTTCAATCACTGGATGTCAGTGGATGCAGTTACCGGTGACGTGAACGTCGCTTTCTACGACACGCGCAACGACACAACAGGATTTCGTTTTCAGACTGATTACTATCTTGCCAAATCGACGAATGGCGGCGTGTCGTTTCCCGATCCTGACGTTAGGGTAAGCACGACCAGCTCAAATGAGCATGATTGTGCCGGCGTGTTTCCTTGTGATGGCATCAATTACGGAAATCAACAAGGAGATTACGAAGGCCTTGTGTCTTTTGGAGGAACTTCATATCCCATCTGGACTGATAGCCGGCGTCAACTAGATCCTTCGAGTGGTTGTAGACGGCCGCTGCTAATGGAAGAGGTGTTCACGGCGACCGTAAAGTGAGCCCGTCAATCCAAACACAAACTCATCAAAAGAAAGCGCAGTCAGGAAGGGGACAAGCGACCAAACACGAATCCTCCCAACCAGGCCCGCGAGCGCGCCCACGCAGGTTGCAAGCCCTATGTTGCTTTCTTTTTAACCCTTACCCATATAAATACCAACCCATCTGCTTTAGCGCCTTGGAGAATTGGGATGATCAAGAGGGGCTTGGAACCTGCGGGGGCGCGCTCAGGGCCTGGTTGGGTTCAGTACGAGTTGATCCCGTTTGCCCCCTTCCCGACTTGTTCTATCCAATTCTTGTTTTCCTGAGTCGCTCCCCTTACACACCAACATCCGTCGTCGAAACTTGTGCTTGCAACCCTTCAGTTCGCGCGGCTTCGTCTTTCTGTTTCCGTAATAATCCAACTCTGCCGTCGTATGTTCTAAACCCGGGAAGAGCAAACAACAGTGCGGCAGTTCCCAACACACAAAGAATGCCACCTGAAACTATCGAGGTCCGAATGCTGAACAAGCTGGCGACGATTCCCGACTCAGCGTTCCCCAGCATCGGACCGGTGTGATAGCTGATCAATTCAATTCCTGCCAAACGACCACGCAAATGATCCGGGATGGTTTGATTCCAGATAATCATCCGGAAGACGCCGCTGATCATATCGGATGCACCCGCGACGGCGAGACACAGAAGTGCCAGCCATAATCGTCCCGCGAAACCAAACGCAAGGATCGCAAGTCCCCAGCAGGTCGCCGCTATTCCGACCGCCAGTCCATGACGGTGCACACGCTTCGTCCATCCAAGCATCAGTGAAACTACGAGCGAGCCGGTTGCCGGCGCTGCATATAGCAAGCCTACTGATGCACCGCCGTAGTTTTGTGCGATCGCGGGAAAGAGTGCCATCGGAATCCCGAAGAACATGGCATTCATGTCTACGAGATAAGTGCCCAGCAGCTCTTGCCGGCTGCGCGCGTAACGTAAACCGTCAATGATCGATCTTATGCCCGGGCGATCGGCGTCGGGTGGTGGTGGTACTGCCTGCATCAACGCCAGCGCCATCAACGACACGATGAACGTAAGCAGATCTACCGAGAACGCGAAAGCTGGACCAAACGTCACGACCAGTACTCCGCCGACGGCCGGGCCACCAATCATCGCCAAGCTGCCGCGGAAACCCTGGAGCGCAGCAACTGCGGGCATCTGATCTGCCTTAACGATTCGCGGGATTAACGCCTCCAATGAAGGACGTTGTAGTGCTGTCAAGGCAGCAAACAGCGAAGCGCATACGAATAACAACCAGACCTGCGGACGTGAGAGCAGCGCATTAAGTATCAACACGACCGAACCGAGTGCTAGCGCGGCTTCTGTCAGACGGACCATGAGACGTCTGTCGAAGTAGTCAGCAACAGCACCGCCGACGAACCCCATGAAGAGAACAGCAACAAACTCCACGACTCCCAACATGCCGACGGCAACCGTAGATTTTGTTAATTGGAAAACCTGCCAGGGCAAAGCGACGAAGGTCATCATCGAGCCAAAGAAGGTGACTGATTGGCCGATGTAGAGCAGTCGAAATTCACGTGAGTCGCGCAGAGGTGTGAAATCGAGCGTGAACCACTTCCGCGATGATCCATCGCGCTCGTATTCGGCAGGCGAATTGGGATCCGGTGTGAGATGTGTTGATGGTTGGGGAGATTGCTCGTCCATGATTCTTGCCTGTCAGAAATTTGAGATTGATTGCTGAATGGTAGTTGAAGTTGGCCACAGATGAACACGGGTTTTAAGTTCGTGTGATGTTCGTGGATCGTCTGTAACGCTTCTGGACACCACCAGGCTTTAGCCGGTGGAGGTTCAACTTTGTCGCGAATCACGTATGACTTTCGCTCGGTAGCTAAGAAATTGAAGTACCACCGGCTAAAGCCTGGTGGTGTCCAGAAGCCTATTTAAATTCCGTTGTAGCTGAGAAATTGAAACACCACCGGCTAAAGCCTGGTGGTGTCCAGAAGTCTTTTTGCATCCAGAGAAAAGTGATCCACGAAATCACACGAACCAACACGAATAAGAATTTACCGATCCAGCCCGTGATACGTGCTGATCATCTCCACACACAACTTCTCCGCGTGGTCTCGATCCGGTTCGGGTGGCAGGGTCGAACGGACGTAGGCTTCCTGCGAGAGTTGGAATAGACGTTCAGCTTCAGTCTTTACTTTCTCCAAAGACCATTCGCCTCGCTTGATCGATAACAGCTCCGGCGCGTCCTGCCGCTCGACGTGAAGAGTGCCCTCAGTTAAGAATTCGATGCCCATCCTGAGAAGTCGAATCAAGTGCGCCGCGTTCTTCGCGTCGTAGCCGACTCGCCGTACCAACTCACGGCGCTTCTGACCCATGTAACCACCGCTGTAGTAGCGACGCCGTTCACCTCGATAACGCTTCACCACCTCCATCATTTCAGTTGTTGCGCCAACAAACGGTTGGCCAGCTACTGTTCGCAACGAGTGACCGGCATCGGCTGATTCAGGATCGATACCGAAGCCAGCCAGTTGATCTTCGAGTTGTTGCATCAAGGCTTGAGCTTCCTGATTGAATGAGATCATCTTCTTAAACTGCGCTTGCGCGTAACCGGAGAAAGAGTGATATGCCTTCTTCGTAACAAATAAGCTGCGATGCTCGCGCAGTCGTGCTCCGATCTCGCTTTCGAAAATGATGCCGTTGGGTTTCAGCCACAGCAGACTCAACACGTTTGGATTGCAGTTCAGCAGCAGACCGATGAACTTTCTCAGCTCGTAGAAGACGCAATCCCATTCGCCTTCCCATTGTTCGTAGACGTCGATGCGACCGAAGCCGAGATAGTGTTCGATGGTCCCGATGTAAACGCCCATCACATCTTTGTCGTCGATTGAGTCTGGATCGCTCTTGGGAACGTACATGCCATGAGCCACACTGCCGCGCCAACAAAGTGAGATGAGACCTTCAGGAAGCAAATTGTTGACTTGTTCTGGTGAAAGGCCTTTGAGATTGATTTCAGGTGAATTTGCCACAGATGAACACAGATTCTACAGATCAACTGTTTGTTATTGAATCGGAAACCGAGCGGCTGACCTAACTACCTGCATGCCTGATGAAGTAAATTATCCTCATCAATCATGAGCAGGGGTAGGTCATTCGATGGGCAAGGGTCTAGGTATCTTCGTGCGATCCAAATTAGTCCCCGGACTGAAGCCGCGCTCTTAACCTTAATCCTCGTTGCATTTCTTTCCGCGTCGCTCCTCCTAGTCAGGGAGAAAGCACCTTTCATCGACGACTCGATACATATTCCGGCAGGTTACTCTTATCTCCTTACACACGATTTCCGGTTAAACCAGGAACATCCTCCTCTGATCAAGCTACTCAGTGGTTTGGGGGTGTGGGCAACACACGCACGGTTTCCCTTTGATTCGCCTGGTTGGCAGCAGGCGACTACACCGCGTGATCCGGAAGACGGCATGCAAAAGATCGCAGGCGAGTTCTTTCAGATGAACGCAGACAAGTTTGCCCAAATCGTGCTCTACGCAAAATTGCCAATGCTGGTTATACCTTTGCTCCTGTTACTTCTTGTCTGGTGGTTTACGCGTCAATTGTTTGGATCGGTGGCCGCGCTGATTGCCACGCTACTAACAGCGACTGAGCCAAACATCATCGGCAACTCCATAGTTGTTCAAAACGATGTTGCGGCGGCGTTCTCGCTGCTCTTGTTTGTGGCGGCTTTGAAAAAATTCTTAAGTCAGTCTCGCGCGATCGACGCTTTGTTGCTTGGTGCGGCGTTGGGTTTAGGTCTGGTAACGAAATACTCGCTCGTACCTCTCTTGCCCGCATGTGTTCTGATTGTGATCGTTCATTGGGCTAAGCAACTGATAAGAAACAGCAGGAGCTGGATAAAAGTTGCCTCTCAGTTCTGCCTGATTTTCCTTGTTGCATATTTCATTTTGATCAGCAGCTACGCCTTTCAGATAAAACGTATCGACGCAGATGTAAGTGCGACGATAGCCAGTTGGTTATATCTGACGGGTACGTCCGCCACGATCTTCGAAAAACTTCTCGCACATGTTCCACTCTGGTTACCGCACTACTTTATCTATGGCATAGACATGGTGGTTCAGGATAGTCGTGAGGGTAGGACTGCATTCCTGCTCGGTCGAATTTCTGAAACGGGATGGTGGTACTACTTTCCTATTGCGTTCGCGTTGAAAACCACGATTCCATTTTTGGTGACGTCGGTATGTGGATTTGTCTGGGCTGTGGTCCAGGTATTTGCGCGCAAGCGCTATGTTTTGCTTTATGTGCTGGTGCCCGTGTTTTGTTTCCTCGGATTAAGCATGACGTCACATATGGATATTGGCGTTCGTCATATTCTTCCAATCTTTCCTCTACTCGCAATCGCGTCTTCGGGAGTGATCTGTGCTGCCGCTGAGCGCTTATCTCAGTACCGGAATTCTTTGGCGCCGGGCTTCGTTCTTCTACTTCTTGTTTTGCCAAACCTGCTGATATCGATCTTTTCGTATCCAAATTACCTCACCTATTTCAGCCCGCTTGCAGGTGGTTCATCCGCAGGGTGGACCAAACTCTCTGATTCAAACGTAGAAACTGGTCAGGAGGTTAAACCACTTGCCAGGTATCTTCTGGCGCACGGAGAAAACCGAGTTACGGGCATGCTGATTGGTGGTGAGTTTCTGAACTATTACGGAGTCGAATTCTTAGAGTTTCCAGGCTGGGATATTCCAGACGAACCGGATGACGAAGACGCCGAATCCGATTTGGATTCACACGGGGATGAACCTAATCCGGCAGCGGCGCAGACGACTGAAGACACCAGTTCAGAAGAGGTTCACACAAAATATGTAGCTATTGGTGCGTGGTACTTCGCTGAGGTCGATCTGACGGGCAAACAGGAAGAGATTGTTGATATTTACAGGAACCAAAAACCTGAAGCGATGATTGGGAACTCAATCTTCGTGTTCCGAAAGCGCTAGTGTGAGTGCCTTCTACGAAGGCAGTGTCCACTGAATTTAACCCCAGCTCAGAAAAAGGAAGAGCGGCGAAAAAGAACAAGTAAGGAAGGGCGGTTTACCCCCGCTGTTCCTGACTAAATTATCGGGATCACAGCGGGGGTAAACCGCCCTTCCTTACTTGGTCTTCATTCAGAACGTTATTGCAAGTCAAACACTTTCTGATCTAACAGTTGAAATACATAATCGGATTTCCGGAGTGACGTTTCGGAATCTTTTTTCCGACATACTTCTCGCGGATTGGCTCGGGTGCGAGGTGGCCTGCGAATTCGTAGCGGCCGATGAGGTCGGCGGGGGAAATGCGGCTGCCCTGACTCTTTAGTCTTGAAACCCAGTAGTCGCTGAAGGCCTTAGTCGCGGGGAACCACTGGTCGATCTCGTAGACCTCTTTGATCTCACCTTGATAAATCGCGAATGCGTACTTCGCTTGTTCTGCCCGCGTGCGATTAAGTCTCCATAAACCTCGCGTACATGTGTAAAGATCATCAGCAGCCTCGCAGTGTGGAAACTGTTCGTTGATGGAGATCGCGATCACGGGATCGTTGATAAGACTCTTTTTGGCTCCGCGCTTCTTTTTGGAAGTTCGCTTCGTAGTGTCAGAGAGGTCGGCGTTAATGACGATTGTGGCGTCAAGATTGAGTGGGTCTTTCAAATCCAGCGTCGCATCTACCTCCAAACCTTCCGACAACGGCGAGGCGTCATGAGGGCAGTACTTGTACGACTTATACCTATACTTGCGTTTGCACTTGCGGCACTGTTTCATCGCAGACAAATCTAGAGGATGCGATGGTAAAAGTGAAGTTCCAAAGTGTTCATAAGGGTTGTTGCGTGGCGGACGGTTTGTCCATCCCACCACCTACATTGTTGCTTTGTTGAACTTGAAGGCGAGTTCGTTCATCACCGGCGACGCACGGCGAGTTCAATCTCAGAGGATGTGTACGGTAATCCTGTGGTCAACACCTCGGCGCCCGCGGGCGTCACCAGAATCATGTCTTCGAGATACAAGCCCACACCGTCCACAACTAATATTGGTTCGAATGCGAGGACCTGACCGACAGCGAGCTTATCAATTAAACCTTCGGCGCTCTCGAGGCCCACGCCGTGCATCTGCCACAAATATTCACCTTCCTTCGATAAGGCGATTTCAGCGGTACGTTTCGCGAAGGCGGTTCGCAGTTGTGAGCGCCGCTCCTGAAACGCGCGTTGCCAGACAGCGAAAATATCTTTCGATGTCTTGCCAGGTTTGATCGCATTAAGTCCCGCACGATAAGCAGCAACGAATAGATCCCATGCTTCGCGTTGCCCTTCGTCGAAGCGTCCGCTCACCGGAGCTGTGCGCCCAACATCTCCTTCATAATTCTCCTGGGCACAACCTACATCGACTCGAGCGAGTTCACCCGCGCGCATCTGACGATCGAGAAAACGCCTGTCGCCCCATGACTGAACAGCTACTGTCAGGTCTGAGTTGCTCCCAGTCATCAACCAGGGCCAGAACGAGACCGCTTCTGCGCCGGCATGAACGCAAGCGGCAACGACGTCAACCTCGGCTTCGCGCTGACGCCGGCCCGGCCGCAGCGCCGCGAGACCTGCACGAAGCGCCGCCGCACTACTCAGCGCAACACGCCGAAGTGTTTCTATTTCAGTGGTGTCTTTGATTGCGCGGAGTGCGATCGCGTCGGGCATCGAGCCAAATTGCGCTTGCGGCCAGCGAGCTCTTAAGACACTTTCCCAAAGTTGTACTTCGGTCTGCCCTATCAGTAAGGCGGGCGTTGTGCGTGGCTTATCGCTCGAGAATGGACCACGTATGACGATGCGCGGATCTTCTGATAACCGTCGATCAATGAATGATGGGAACTCGTCCCAGACTACAACATGCTCCAAACCAACGCGTGCCGCCGAAGTTGGGCCATGCTCGACATAAGCGTAAGGCGGGTGCATGAAGCGGCCGAAACCGGAGAGTTGTCCTGGCGATGGTACGAACAGCCACGACTCGTGTCGGGGCGAATCGATTACGAGTAATGCTCCGACGGCATTTTCCAGTCCGGTCAGATAATAGAAGAGCGCATTTTGACGAAAACCGTCCTCGTTTTCGACCATCACGGTTGAGCGTGAGCGCACGAGTACGAGGGCGTCTGGAGCGGCTTGAATGACGCGATCACGTCTGGCGCGAAAGGTTGATTTGTCCTGGGCGAGAGTGGTGCCAACGCTCAATGCGATGAGAAGGACCAGAATCCATAGTCTCATTTGTGGCCTCCAAAGAGAGTGTCGTCTTCTTAGAAACTTCTCTGCGTTATCTCTTCGTCTCTGCGTCTCTGCGGTTAGGATCGGGTGTGTACTTTCAAACCGCAGAGACGCAGAGAACGCAGAGGTAGCGCCGAGAAGATTTCAAACTTATCTGTATCTATTACAGAAGCAGTGACGCTCTGCAGTCAAGATCGGGATGATTGTCGACTCGTTGGGACACTCCAAAAGAATCCTTGATTGGCTGAATGCCTTGTTATAGCATCCGCCCACAAAGCAGATTTCCAGCACACTGACGACCCGGCACATGTCGAGGCTAATGCATGCTGAACCACTTAATACCTTACCCTGTGATATCGATTTTCAATCTTAAGATTTGTTCGCATGGGCGGAAGTCACAATCGCTGCCGTCTGGTCGTTAACCGAGCACAGCAATCAAAAATCTACAATTGGCAATCGCCAATCATTTAATGGTCTCTTGTCAATGGATTCTCCAAAACCACTTTTCCCCAGAAAGAAGGATTAAACATGAACCAGACTGCTTCGAGAATGTTTCAGACATTCTGCATAACGACACTAATCCTCTGTGGTGCACACACACACCGCTCCTTCGCCCAAACTCCAACACCAACGCCAGTTGCGGCTCCTCAGTTTCTGAATATAACGGTTGTTAGTGTGAAGCCTGGAATGGACGCCGAATTTCGAGACTTCATTAAGAACACAACCAATCCCGGGCTTAAGAAGGGCGGACTCATGTGGCGCGAAGTTTGGCAAAACACACCAGCCGGAGGCGACGCGTTTGAGTACGTGCTCGTTTCTCCGGTGGGAAAACTTGCTGAGTACGACGGACCAGGCGCTCTTGAGAGAGGGTTAGGCGCACAGGGCTTCGCGGCCTGGCTAACGAAAGGAGCCACGCTGGTAAACAGTGTCCACAGATTCATAGTTCGAGCCCGGCCCGATCTGAGTTTTGATCGCCAACCATCGGCCCAACACAAACTGGCTGTGGTCACGTCAATCAGTGTATCCCCTAATCGCAACTCCGAATTCGAAAACTACATCAAGAACGACTACATGCCCGTTATGAAACAGGCTCAAGTTACTTACCTCGTAACTCAGACGATTTTTGGCGGCGATGCTAATGAGTACGTCACGCTGACGATGCGCGATAGCTTTACGGATCTGGATAAAGGACCGGTGATTGTGCAGGCACTCGGCGACGAGGGCGCACAGAAGCTGCTACAAAAACTGCCCGCTGGCGTCGTCGCCCATGTCGAGCGGTCGATTTCGCGGTTCATGCCCGACTTAAGCTTCATGCCGACATCGCAATAAGCGTCAGATTGAGCAGCCACAGATGAACACGGATTTTCACAGATAGGTGATTTGAAACTTCTTCTCTGCGCTATCTTTGCGTTCTCTGCGTCTCTGCGGTTCGAAAATACGTCGCCCGATCCTTAACCGCAGAAAACGCAGAGACGCAGAGAAGTGTTCTAAGAAGAAGCTTGTGGCGAATGAAAAGAACTCGGGTAGGCTGCGGTGTCGTGTTGTTGTTGCGCCTTACTGATGGACGACGCAAAAATCCACACTGCTCCGGCTGCGGCCAGACTGTATGCGTTTGAACCCCACGCGATGTGATTACCAGGGTTAGCGAACGCCATTGGTATCAAGATAATTTCGAAGAGCACAATCATTAATGCGAGCAGATGAGCGGCGAGTCTGTTCAGAATTCCGACAAGGATGGCGAGGCCTGCCAGCAAGAACGCGACTCCGCTGAGTATCACCCAAAACGATCCACCGAGTGGCATCCATTTCGGAACCATTCCTGCGACGTCTTGAACCCCGGTGAGATGTACGACCCCAAAAAGAACTGCCGCCAATCCAATTACCCAACGAGCAACAGCGCGCGATTTGTGTAACGAGCCCGCGACTGACGTGAAGAGAACGAGTGCGCCGGCTACGACCATTAGCTGCGTAAAGACTCCCGCCAAAAGTCCGACGATCAAGGTCAAGCGAAAACCGAGCACATGCGGCGCTGTATAGAACCGCGGTAACCAGAACAGGCCAAACACCAGGTAGATAAGCGCTGCTGCGAGTGCACCTCCACGTCTCGTTCGTCGCCAGAGGATCGCGACACCCGCCAGGATCATCCAGACAGCTGTGATGTACGCGAAGAGTTTTTGCCCAGGAATGTTTTCGCCCAACGCGCCGATTGGTTGATGAGCAGCTTCAAACTCGCCCCATTTAAGATCGAAGACACCAGCAGCAATCGTCGCGAGGGCAAATAGGTAGACGGCGCCTTTGGACACTGCAGAGTTTGCTGATTCATTCATGATGACTCAGATGTTAGTTAACAACTGGTACAATGAACAGAGCCATTTTGAGATGATTTGTTTGTACCAATCAGAGAGACCGTGGTCCTGGGACCGCAGGCGTCCCCGCCTGCCCCCGCCGAATAGAACCAACTTCCCGATCACGGTTGGGCGGAACGTGGGCAGGCGGGGACGCCTGCAGTCCCAGGACGACGATTTAAGTTAATTCGGAGATCACTTGCCTAAAGCAATCAGCAGCTACGAACTCACGCTGGACTCGCGTCCGGACAACCAGACTCTGACGAGCTGGCTTTACGCTGAACTACGCGCCGCTATTCTTCACGGTCGACTCGCGCCAGGAACCCGGCTGCCCGCATCGAGAGACTTTGCCGCTCAGCACGGACTCTCGCGAGGAACGGTGGTCAGTGTTTTCGAACGCCTTCAAGCCGAAGGGTACGTGTCGTGTCAGGTCGGATTGGGAACATGGGTTAATCAGTTGGCCACTGTTAAGGGTCGAGTGAACTGTCATGAGACACCTCCCGCTTACGTTCGTCGTGTGCTTGCAACTTATGCACGACCAAAGGCATGGGTTGATCTCGCTCCGATAGAACGTGGTCGTCCCTTTCACGCAGGCGATCCGGCTATCGATGAATTTCCAGCCAGGCTGTGGGGAAGCATTGCGGCCAAACAAGCGCGGAGTTTTGCATCATGGCTGCGAACTGAAGACGACGGACGCGGGTATCGACCATTACGTGAAGCAATCACACATTACCTCTCCATCTCGCGAGGCGTGCACTGTAGTCCAGATCAGATCATTGTGGTGTCGGGAGTGCAACAGGCACTGGATCTTCTCGCGCGTGTTCTCCTGAAGCCGGATGAGCCAGTATGGTTGGAAGATCCGGGTTACTTTGGAACACACATCGCGTTTCGCAACGTCGGAGCCAGGATTATTCCGGTGCCTGTAGATGAGCACGGACTGGATGTCGAAGCGGGTATAAAGATTTGTTCGCAAGCCAGAGGAGCCTACGTCACACCAGCTCACCAATTTCCCCTGGGAGTGACAATGTCACTTGAGCGGCGCATGGCGCTGCTGAAGTGGGCGTCAAGCGCCGGCGCCTTTATCATCGAAGATGATTACGATAGTGAGTACCGGTTTGCAGGACGGCGGGTGCCAACACTACAAGGACTGGATCGGAATTCGAATGTAATCCTGGTTGGATCATTCACCAAGACACTGTTTCCTTCGTTGCGTATTGGCTTTCTGGTTTTGCCCTCCTCTTTGGTGGACTGTTTTCTCGCGTACCGCTATCGAACTGACTTTCGGAATCTCAGCCTCGACCAGTTGATACTCTGTGACTTCATCGAAGGCGGACACTTGGGAAGACATCTGCGACGGATGCGCAACTTGTACTCCGAACGTCTTGCAGCACTGCTCGAGGGCGGGCGCACTTATTTGAGCGGTCTGCTTAAGATTTCGAATGTTCGGGCCGGGCTGTATACCGTAGGGTTCCTGGAGAACGGTATGAGTTCGCGACAAGCAGAAAAAGCGGCAGCATCGCAAGGCGTGGAAGTCATCGCACTCGATCGATATACCTTGAAACGATCGGATCCGAAGGGAGTGTTGATGGGCTTTGCGGCGTTTGATGAGAAAGCGATTCGGAAAGGGCTGGTCCAACTGGCTAAAGCGCTGGAGCACTAGTGAGTTCCAGATGGTGGGCTTGAGTTGCAATAACAACCTCAACAAGAACAAGTAAGGAAGGGCGGTTTATCCCCGCTGGTGCCCGATCATTTAGGTCGGTTCTGAGCGGGGGTAAACCGCCCTTTTATTCCGAGTAGTCTTTTGCCTGATCGACCTTTAGCGGTTTGCGGCTTTTGCTGTTTGTGGCCGCGGTTGATTCATCATGTTACGCATCTTCTCGATCGAGCCGGGGCTGCGACGCTCTGCCCATGCTTCGTAGCGTTCCGCAGCTTTCTCCAGATTCTCCAGCATGTGCTTGTCGCCAAACTTCTCGCGGAATTCGGGCAACACTTTCTTCAACTTGTCCCAAACAATGTAGAACTCGCTACTCGTCTCGAAGAAAAGCCCTTCGTGTAGCAGTCCATAATTAAGAAGTGCGCAGGCCTGTTCCCAGTAGCCGATCACCATGCCGATGAACGTGCCGCCCTCGGAATCCGGCTGCATGAATTTCATCGCTTCGTCAATTGTTTGGACGTTGTAGTGCTGTTGGAACCAATCGCGCGCCTGGCGTAGACGGGGGTCGCGACGCAGATCGTAAACCTGTAAGTGTAGTTGTGCTTGTTCGTGCGTTGGTTTCGTTGCCATTGATTTCTCCTTCGAAAAAATATCGTCCTAAACATATATCGAACGGAGCGTGAGGAGATCGACAATGGCATTACAAATTTCTTTTATCGACAGTTGTGCCGGGCAATTCATATGAAGAACACAAGAGATCCTGGGAAGGAACAAGTAAGGAAGGGCGGTTTACCCCCCGCTGGTGCCTACTCAAACGGCGAAAATGTTGGTCAGCAGCGAGCGTAAACCGCCCTTCCTTACTTGTTCTTTGTTTGAGGTTTATTTTTTCTTAACACTCTTTTTCACGAAGTTTCTGATGCATCAGCCGGCGTAATGAGCAGCACGCTGCGGCTCCTGCTACCGCTCCTGCTCCTGACCCCGCTACGTCAAGGGTGGGAGCCTTTGGGAACTACGCGGTACCAAAGCTGGAGTTTTACAAACAACGGATCGGTAGGTTTCGCAGCAGCGCGATAGAACAACAGTTGAGGTGCCGGACCTTCTGCAGTTAACGCACGCGTGTTACTACCTGCATCGCGCCCCTCTTTCGTCCAGGCCTGGCCAACGGACTTGTCCATCTCTAAAAAACCGACACCGGTGCTCCACTGTTTTTCCCACTCTGCCACCTGTGTGTCTGAAAGCTTCTGCGCTTTGTCAGTGATAGCAACTCCTTCAAATGGTGTCGGGCTGACTAAAACGCTTAGAACTTCAGCAACATGATCGGGCCGGCTCTTGCGAACAGTGAAGTATGGTGGTGCGTCGTCTTGAGCGGGGATCTCAGTTAATTTACCAAGATCGACTCGATTATCGCCGTTCAATGTTCGGGTCGTAGGAAAGATCAGATAGGGTTCACCTAAACTTCCATCTGCATACTGCTCTCGATCGATTACGTATAGGTAACCCTTGCGTGCGCCTTCAACGCTGATGCGCAACTTATCGCCCTGGAGCAGTTTGGTCTCCGGTGAAATGCGCTCCGGTGTCCACTGTCTGTTGGCCGAATCTTCATGAACGGTCATCCGCTCGCCTGAATCGCGTGATGAGGCAGGTCGGAGACGCCAGATCGTAACGCCGACGACGGAATCAGCCGCGACATTATCGATCGGCACTTTGGGTGTCGCTATTCGATAACTGCGACGTCGAGGACTCGGTTTGCTTTTTGCTGTGTTGAGGAAAGCGGTATCCCACAACTTTCGCGTTGTTTCATTCGGCGTCTGCCCAATGATTGCAATCGAGGTCGCAATCACAAATGCTTGAAACAAAAATGCTCGTACTCTCATCCTTCCCTTCTCTTCTGCCCCCGATGTACGACAGGCTGTCAGCCTGTCGTTGCGTATACCATAAAGCTCATTGCAATAACCGTCGCGCAACCGAACCGCGACAGGCTGACAGCCTGTCGTACGATTACTTCCACTCACCTTGCAACACAAACCCTGCCCAGTAATACGGCGACTGCCATTGCTGCTGCTTGAACATCTCGATCTGAGCCGCTCGCAGTGCCGCCGCAGGAGTCTTGTGCGTCTTCAACATTCCTGCATAGACGCGTTCCATCAACGATGCAGTCGCTTTGTCGATGACGTTCCAAAGACTGACGATGACGCGTCGCGCGCCGGCGTACATGAACCCTCGCGTCAACCCAACTAAACCTTCCCCTTTGACGTCTTTGCCAAGTCCCGTTTCGCACGCACTCAAAACCACAAGTTCCGCCGGCAAGTTAAGGTTATACAGATCGAGCGCGCGTAAAAATCCATCCTCCGGGTTGCCCCTTTCATCCACTAAAGAAAGAACGATTGCAGACAGATCAGATCGAGAACTGTCCAGATATCCATGTGTCGCAAAATGGATGTAGCGATACTTGCTCAACTCTCCGCTGGTGACTTGTGATCGATTGGCACGAAAGTCCAACAGCTTCAGGTTAGACGCAGACGGTGCGACTGCAAGGATTTGATCGGCTTCCTGACGCGTAAACGGCAAACGTCGAATTGAAGCTGACCGGTGGCGTTATCAGACAAGTGTTCAATGATTCTTGTCTCGTTTGCCGGAAGCGCCTGACGTACTGTAACGGATCGAGCAGTCTTCAATCGTGAATCGTTTACGGAAAATACAGGATCGGCAATGACAGCAAGCGACTTCGCTGCGGGTTTACGACTCGCCAGGTTTCGACGCGGGACGGCTAGTGCTGAAGCTGATGGCAGACTGACAATTTCATGATCCTGGATAATTGGGCGGTAACTGCTTCCAACTGACAACGCCGCAAATGGCACGTACTGCAGCACGCCATCGGCAACGACAATCAATCGCTTTGTTCCCAACTCACTTGCCGCAGGCTGAAGCACCATGTGGGATTCTCGAGCGCTTCATCGAGCATTAGAACTTCTTCTGAACGCTCCTTCGCAACAATCATCACTTCGTCCAGCGAAATCCTTCTTGCGCCGCCACCGCGCTTAGCTTGTAGATGCTGTCGCGCATGATCGACAAGAATGCGCCGCATGATCTGCGCCGAGATAGCAAAGAAGTGCGAACGGTTTTGCCATCGGACGCTATGCTGATCAACCAATCGCACATAAGCTTCGTTGATGAGCGCTGTGGTCTGAAGGGTATGCCCCTTGGGTTCTCGTCGCATGTAGGAACGCGCCAGCCGTCGCAGTTGTTCGT
>DATDFV010000091.1:0-3554 GCA_036522415.1 Pyrinomonadaceae bacterium
GCCTGCTGAAGTTTCTGGTTTACGGCCCCGACCAGGTGGGGTGGTTTATCGCGATCGGGAGACCGTTAAGGCGAGCGACGCCCCACCAACCTCGACCTCGTTCGAGCAGGGTTTTGGAAGAAAAGGGAGCTTCAAACCCTAATACTCATCGGGTTCAAAACCTGGACCAATCTTCGGTGAGCAATTATCTATGTGCTGAAAGGATCAAAAAGCTTTTAAGTAATGTCGCTCCTCCAGTCGAATGATTCCCCTGCTCTTTTCAATCGCGATCTTTGTTAGTGCTTTCCTTCTTTTCTCAGTTCAACCTCTAGTCGCGAAGCTCTTGCTTCCTTACCTCGGCGGCAGTCCCTCCGTTTGGAACACTTGCCTGGTGTTCTTCCAGGTAACGTTGCTCGGCGGATACCTCTATTCTCACAGCATTCCTACCAGGGTAGGTTCAAGGAAACACGTCGTGTTACATGTCCTACTTCTATTCGCCGCCATCGCCGTTTTACCCATCGGCGTTTCGGCTTCCGCCCTTAGATCGCTTGTCTCGTCGCACAACGCGCCAATGTGGCTGGTGGCGACTCTTATCACAACTGTCGGGCTTCCTTTCTTCATATTGTCCACCAATGCTCCTTTGTTGCAGGCCTGGTTCTCCGAAATGAAACATAAGCGGGCACGCGACCCATATTTTTTATACGCTGCAAGCAACCTGGGTAGTCTCCTGGCATTGATAGGCTATCCTCTTTTGATCGAACCAAATTTGAAATTAAGACAGCAAAGTGTTCTTTGGGCCGCATGTTACGGGATGGGCGTAACACTCATGTTGGCCTGCGCAATCGTGTTCCTCGTTAACAGTCGAACGGCGGATGTTGACGAGCCGAGGGCGTTCGTTTCGGAGCTGACTCCTGATGATGTAGAAGGAAGAATAGCGTGGTCTCGACGACTGAAATGGGCTGTACTCTCAATGGTCCCCTCGAGTTTGATGCTGGGAGTAACCACCTATATCTCCTCCGACTTAGCGCCGGTGCCGTTACTTTGGGTCATTCCCTTATCGCTGTACTTGCTTTCATTTATTCTTCAATTCGCCCGGAAGAACGCAAGCGTCAGAGTATGGGAAAGATTCCTCCTGCCTCTTTTCGTATTGCCAGTTGTCTTCTCACTGTCCTGCGGAGCGACAATAAGGTTTTGGTTCTTTATTCCCATGCACGTCGCATTCTTTTTTGCAGCATGCATGGTCTGTCATGGTCAGCTCGCAAATGACCGACCTACAACCAGGCATCTGACAGAATTCTATTTATGGTTGGCGATTGGCGGAGCGCTGGGTGGACTATTCAACGCTCTGGTCGCACCTTTGCTGTTTCACACGATTATTGAATACCCATTGATGATCGTCGTGGCCTGCGTCCTGCGGGCAACTACGACCAAACTCAATCGTTGGGACTGGCTCACTCCACTATTGTTGCTGCTATTGTTAGGCAGCACTGTGGTTTTACTGCAGCGAATTCAAGCGCAAACACCGCTTCTGTTACTGGCCTTCGCGATCTCGTTGTTTGTTACTTACACATTCGTTGAGAGACCGGCCCGATTCGCACTTGCGGTGTTAGCAATCCTGCTCGCTGGAACACTTTATTGGCCCGAGAGAGTTCGCACCTTGCACGCGGAGCGGAATTTTTTTGGGGTTTTACGCGTCATGAGCGACGGTTTGGGCAGCGTACATTACCTTTTGCATGGTACGACTCAACATGGTCGACAGCTGACAAGTGCATCTGTGCGCTGTAAGCCTACCGGGTATTACCATCCAACGGGACCGTTTGGCTCGATTGCTCAAACGTTATCAAACCGATCGAACGTGCGCGTTGCGATTGTTGGTCTCGGAGCAGGTGCTCAGGCAGCCTACGCCGTACCAGGCCAGGAGTGGACTTATTACGAAATCGATCCTGCTGTGGTGCGCATAGCTCATACTCAGGATTACTTCTCCTATCTCTCAGAGTGCGCTCAAGCACCGGTGCGGGAAGTGATTGGTGATGGACGTCTGCGACTCAAAGAAGCAGCTCCGAATTACTACTCACTAATAACTATCGATGCGTTTAGTTCGGATGCGGTACCTCAGCATCTACTAACCCTCGAAGCTATCGAATTATATTTTTCGAAGTTAACCGAGGAAGGAATACTGGCGTTTCACATTTCCAATCGCCATTTGAATCTCTCACGCGTTTTGGGTAGTGCAGCTGCAACCTATGGAGTTCCGGCAATCATAATGCGTGAAGACGAGATTAGTTCGGAGGAGGAAACCCAGGGAAAAGACCTTTCAACCTGGGTCGTCTTTGCACGTAAACCAGAGGACCTAAAGCGATTAACGTTAGACACACGATGGAAAAAGCTTGGGGCGTCGCCAGGCTTTAGGACATGGACGGACGATTTTTCGAATATCTTTAGTATTTTGGGAAACTAGACAACTTTCCGGACTGTAGACCGCAAAGATACCTCTTACCACCCTGCTGCTCGCTGGCGAGCAGTTGTCGTTAAACTGCGCATAAAGCCGTCGCAATTGCTGGTACTTTATCCGGTTTTCGAACGGCATATCCGTTGCAGAACTCTTTCTCCCATCTCTCTACCCAGTAGCTGACCGCGGCGTCATCAGAGAGAAACTTTTCACGTGGATGGGCCCAAAATGAAAGAAGAGATCGCGAAGTTAAAGCGGATCCAGTTTGAAGCACCTCGATTTACCACCAGTTTCGCGGAATCCGCCGCTCAAAAGAAGTCGCAGCCATCTCAGGACAGCCTCACGTCATTTCGTTTGAGTATATTGGTTCCCGTTTACAATGAGCGACATGTGGTTGAAGCGAGCTTGCGGCGCGTGCTGGCACTCGAAGATCAATTAATTAGCAGTCTGGAAGTGATCGTCGTCGATGACCGGAGCACCGACGGCACGTGGGAAATCCTGCAGCGTCTGGCGGCGCAGGATCAGCGACTGGTCCTGCTTCGAAATGAAAAGAATCTCGGTAAAGGTGCTGCTTTGAGAAAAGCAATAGCACGTTCAACCGGAGACATCAGTATCGTCCACGATGCTGACTTGGAATATGATCCTTCCGACATACCTTCCCTGCTTCTCCCCTTTGCGAAAGAAGGTGCGGACGCTGTATTTGGATCCCGATATCTATCCGCTCCGTATCGTCGTGCGCTAATGCACCGGCACACAACGATCAACAAGATATTAACGTCGCTCAGTAACTGGCTTACAGATTTGAACTTGACCGATTTAGAGACTTGTTACAAAGCGGTCAAGACTGACTTACTAAAATCCATACCAATCAGAAGCAACGATTTTCGGTTTGAGGTTGAACTAACTTTCAAACTGGCGAAAAGACGCGCCAGAGTATTTGAAGCTCCCATTCGATACCTACCGCGAACTCGTGAAGAAGGAAAGAAGATCACAACACGAGATGGTTTGCGGGCATTGGGAGCGATGGTTCACTTCTGGCTGATCGACGATCTTTACATGGAAGATGAGTATGGTTCGCGCATCCTCTCCGAGCTTGAGCACGCAAGACGTTTTAATCAATGGATGG
>DATDFV010000092.1:0-32372 GCA_036522415.1 Pyrinomonadaceae bacterium
TTCAGCCTTAATGAGATCCTTGATCTCTTTAGATTTCTGCTTCCATGGCACACTCAGCAACCAATCAATGTACGTGCGTGAGACCGTTCCTTCAGCAGACATTGGCGGCATTGCTTCGAGGCGGTGCAGTTCCTGCATCGCTTTTTCTTTTGCCTCGTCGGTCATGCCGGCTTCTTCAATCTTCTTCTTCAGTTCTTCGAGCTCAGCTTTTTCGTCTTTACGACCCAGCTCTTTGTGAATCGCCTTGATCTGCTCGTTGAGGTAATACTCCTTTTGAGCTTTTTCCATTTGGCGCTTCACGCGGGTTTGAATGGTGCGGTCGAGTTGACGCTTTTCAATTTCCGTTTCGAGTAGTTCGATAAGACGCTGCAGTCGTGCCTGGGTCGAGAAGATCTCGAGAAGTCCCTGCTTATCTTCTACGGAAACCTTTAACTGAGACGCGAGGGCGTCTGCGAGATGCGATGGTTCCTGATTGCGAAGCGCAGTTTGCAATGCATCCGTTTGGGTATCAGGCGCAAGACGAAGATGTTGCTCAACGAGTTGACCTACCTTTTGAATCAACGCATCGAGCCGGGTTCCTTCTTCGTTGACGATAGGAGCACGACGGACGAGCGCGAGAAACGCCCCGTCAGTGTTTTCGACTCGAACAGTTGTTGCGCGTTCGCGTCCTTCGACAACAACCTTAATTTGACCGTTGTCTTGTTTTTGAGACTGGAGAATCTTGCCCAGGGTGCCAACGCCATAGATTTGTTCCGGCGATGGCTCATCCACGGTGGCGTCGTGTTGAGTAGCTAAGAATATGGTGCGATCGGTGGCCAGCGCCTGCTCCAAAGCACGGACGGAACCAGAGCGACCAATTTTAAAAGCAACTTTAGTAAAGGGGAAAATAACGACATCGCGGATTGGCACCATAGGATACCAGGCGACGTCGGCGGGGGTTCTATCTGAATATTCTTCCATGTTTTTGGCTAACTGATTTTCCGGGGCCTTTGCAATAAAGGCGAGCCGCCAAATTGCCGTCTCGCCTTAATTAAAAGATGGCTAATTCTAGATCATTTCCGGTGGGTTCCGCTACTTTGTCAGGAAGCGGACAGATACCATCAAGCCGCTGCGCCGTCGATGCCCGTAAGTCCTTCACCAGGCACAGCGCGGCGCCTTTCGACCATTTCGCTGGTAATGACAAATTCTTTGACGCGTTTCTGCGAGGGCAGGGTATACATCGCGTCGAGCAGGAGTTCTTCCAGGATCATCATCAGTCCACGAGCGCCGACTTTACGCTCAACTGCCTGTCGGGCGACAGCCTTGAGTGCGTCTTCGGTGAACTTGAGTTTGACGTTGTCAAAATCAAACTTCTTCTGGTATTGCTTTACCAAAGCATTCTTTGGTTCAGTCAAAATCTTAATCAGGGCGCCTTCATCCAGTTCATGCAACACGCCTGCAACCGGTAAACGGCCGACAAACTCCGGAATCAGCCCAAATCGAATCAAGTCTTCGGGTTGAACCTGTGCCAGCGCTTCCGCATGGCGGTGCCTCCCTGACTTTACTTCCGCCTGGAAGCCCAGAGACTTGTTGCGCAGTCGCTTCTCAATGACTTTTTCAAGACCGACAAATGCGCCGCCACAAATAAATAAGATGTTGGTGGTATCCACCGGGAAGAATTCCTGATGTGGATGTTTGCGACCGCCCTGAGGTGGAACATTCGCTACAGTTCCTTCGAGGATCTTTAGAAGCGCTTGCTGAACGCCCTCACCGGATACGTCTCGTGTGATCGAAGGGTTTTCATCTTTGCGACAAATCTTATCGACTTCATCTATGTAGATGATTCCTTGTTGTGCACGTTCGACATCACCATTCGCCGCTTGCAGGAGTTTGAGAATGATATTTTCGACGTCCTCCCCAACATACCCGGCTTCAGTCAGCGTCGTGGCATCGACAATCGTGAACGGCACGCTCAACATCCGCGCGAGCGTTTGAGCAAGCAAGGTCTTACCGGTACCCGTCGGTCCGACCAGAAGAATGTTTGCCTTTTGAATCTCTACGTCTGAACGACGACGGCCTAGTTCGATTCGCTTATAGTGCTGATACACAGCGACGGCCAGGCGCTTCTTGGTTTCCTCCTGGCCGATTACGTATTCATCTAAGAAATTTTTAATTTCGCCCGGCTTGGGTAACGGTGGTCGAGTGGCTACCGATTCTGCCTGCTGATCGTCGGTGATGATTTCATTGCAGATGTCGATGCACTCATTGCAGATGTAGACGGTGGGTCCGGCAATGAGCTTCTTAACCTCGTTCTGTGACTTACCACAGAATGAGCAGCGTAAAGTGTCATCGGTTCGTCTCACCATAGTCTACTGAAGAGGCTCCTTGGGGAATCGTGTCTACTCGCGGTGTGCGATCACCTCGTCTATTAAACCATATTCCTTCGCCTGCATGGCAGACATTATTTTGTCGCGTTCAACATCACGCTCTACAGTGTCATACGATTGGCCACTGTGTTTGGCAATGATCTGAGAGGTGAGCTCGCGCATGCGCAGGATTTCTTCAGCTTGAATACGAATGTCGGTGGCTTGACCTTGCGAGCCTCCAGAGGGTTGGTGAATCAGAATACGTGAATTTGGCAAGGCGAAGCGTTTACCCTTCGCGCCGGCACCCAAAAGTAGTGCCGCCATCGAAGCACATTGACCCACACAGATCGTGGTGACATCGGGTCGAATGAACTGCATCGTGTCGTAGATAGCCATGCCGGCAGTGATCGATCCACCTGGAGAATTGATGTAGAGATTGATGTCTTTTTCGGGATCCTCGGCTTCGAGAAAAAGAAGCTGAGCTACGATAAGGTTTGAGATTTGATCATCGATTGGAGTGCCGAGAAAGATGATGTTGTCTTTTAGCAGTCTGGAGTAGATATCGAAGGCGCGTTCGCCTCGCGAAGTTTGCTCGACCACCATTGGGACTAAAGCCATAAAGTCTAACCTCGTTCTAAATGAATGTCCGATATGTTTCTGTCTTGTCCGACGAACTTTAGTTTGTCGTGCGTTATTGAGCGAACCCTGTAGAAATCGTGTTAGCTGAATTCCACGCACGACAAACTAAAGTTCGTCGGACAAGACGGACGCATATCGGACATTAACTTTCCTTCCACTCTTCTTCAGTCACGCTTGCATTAGCTATCAAAAGATCAAGCGCCTTACGATTGCGCAATCTGTGCGCGATGCTACGTTCGCCCCCATCCTTTGTCAAGGCAGCACGTACTTGCTCTTTTGACTGTCGTGATGCAGTTGCGATCGACTCAATTTCAGCTTCAATTTCTTCTTCGGAGACGTTGATTTTTTCCTCGTCGGCTATCTGTTCGAGCAAGATACTCGCTCTCACATCCTTCTCGGCCTGGACCTTCAGTTCGTCGCGCGCACCCTCCCAGTTGACCTCGCGACTACGCGGATCGATGCCACGACCAATCATGTCGCGGACAATACTTTGCAGTCGATGACTGGCTTCATGCTCAACGAGACTCTGAGGCACTTCAAACTCATGAGCCTCGAGAAGTTTGCGTACGACATCGGCGCGTAATTTGTTGTCAGATTCCGTAGCTGATCGTTTTTCTAAGTCTTCTCGGACTTTATTCCGCAAGACATCCAGAGACTCGAATTCATCGCCAAGACTCTTTGCCCATTCGTCGTCTAATTCGGGCAGCACTTTACGCCTGACCGCAGTAACCGTCGCCTCGTACTCGACTTTTTTGCCGGCGAGACCTTTCGATGAGAAGTCTTCTGGATAAGAGACTAAGAAAGTCTTGCTGTCATCTGGTTTCGTGCCTTGCAGATTGTCAGTGAACTCTTGTTGTACGCCCTCACCACCAAGAACAACCTCGACGTCGTCAGCTTTAATCTCTTCGGTCTCCGGTTCATCAACAAACTTGCCTCTGACATTGATTGTTACGGTGTCATCTGATTCCGCTCCGCGATCTTCAACTGGCTCCAACGCGGCTAAACCTTCACGCAGACTGTCAATTGTCTGATCGACATCAGCATCAGTCACTGGTCGTGTGCGACGAACGGCCTCGAGACCTTTGTATTGCTCGAGTTTGACTTGGGGAAAAACCTCGAGCCCGACTTTTACGGTGATGGGTTGATCGCCCAGGTGTTCGAGTGCGTCTGTGTTATCAAGCTGGACGTCCGGTTCGCCAATAGGCGCAAGCGAATGCTCTCCGATAGCATTGCTGACGGCATCTGGTAATAGCTCGCGTAACACTTCGCTTCTGATCTCACTTTTGAAGCGCGTGCGAACAACCGACCGCGGTGCATGACCCCGGCGGAACCCGGGCACAGTCGCGCCCTTCGCGTAACGTTCACTAATCCGATCGTACGCGGTACGAACCAGGGCCGGCTCGATTTCTATCTTGATTTCTTTACGGGTGGCCGAGACGTCTACTAATTCGGTCTTCATTTGTATTCTATATTCTGTTTTGTGCTTTGTTCTCTGTACTTCGTGCTTGGACAGGGTCAGTACCACCTCGCGGTAGCGGGTGGGTACGAAGTCCTAGTTTAGTACGCTAGTCTAGATCTCACTTCGTACCCACCGGCTACCGCGAGGTGGTACTGACCCTGCCCAGCACGAAGCACAAAGCTCATCTGTTGGTGCGAAAGGGGGGACTCGAACCCCCACACCTTTCGGTACCAGATCCTAAGTCTGGCGCGTCTGCCAATTCCGCCACTTTCGCACGTATTAATGCTTCTTCTTACGCTCGGCAAGAATAGCATGCGCTACTCGGGTTAGTCACAAGCGCTCTTCTTTTGCTATTCTGCGGCCCAATCTCAAGGAGATCCTTCAATGATCACTAATCCTCGCACGTTTCGCTGCCCCAATTGCAACGAGATGATCAACGACTCGATGAACACCTGTAAGTATTGTTCAGTGGCGATTGATCCCGGCATTGCTGCATTGATTGCTGAACGGCAGGAGAAAGCAAATCAGGCCTACAGCGATGCGAGTTTTTTACGAAATGCGGCGGTAGCGATGTTTGTATTTTTAGCGGTCGGCCTGGTGTTGACGATTGGCTACGTGGGTTTTGCAGTGACTTTCTTGACGACGCTAGTACTGTTAGTACGTTGGCAGCTTAAGTTCTCTAACCTTCTAACCAACGATCCGGATTTCCTACTGGCCAAGCGTTCGCGAAATGTCGCGGCGGTACTCGTGATCTTCGCAATTCCTGCGGGGATAGTTGCCAATCCGTTTGCAGATGTCATCCTTCAAACCTTGCTGGATTTCGTGGGTCTTCGGAATGTTCTTTAGGCCACGCTGTAAGTAACCTTGGGCTTCCCGAGAAAATCTTTCCCGCTCTGTTTCTTCACGAGCCCACTCTGTTCCAGTTCAAAGTAAGCTCTCTGAATCTCCCCCTTATCAACTGAGAGTTTGGAGGCAAGTGCGGCGGGCGAGGGAAGCGGTTCGCCCGACGAGACTAACTTG
Source organism: Pyrinomonadaceae bacterium (assembly GCA_036522415.1). Lineage (GTDB taxonomy): Bacteria > Acidobacteriota > Blastocatellia > Pyrinomonadales > Pyrinomonadaceae > PSRF01. The sequence continues at coordinate 5,464 of DATDFV010000092.1, forward strand.
TTCTTGATCTGATCTTCGATCTGTTGACGAACCTGCAGGTAGACTGGATTGTGGGACAAGTCTTTGAGTTCAATGTTCATCGTTAATAGGTCGAATAGATCCTATAGGTCCTATGGATCTGAAATTAAAGAGTTCTCGTAACCTTCGACAACGATCTGGGCGAGTCTGGGTCTAATCCCTTAGCCTCAGCTAATAAAGCCGCGAACAACTGTCCCGGCACGATGTACGGAATCGGTGCCAGGAACTCGTCGATCTCACGCGGCATAATAATCGACCTTGTACACAAACCTGCCGCTTCAATATCGCTCGTGATAGACAACGTGTCGGCGTGCAGTTCGCGAAGTCGTTCGATCAGATTCTTCACTCCCGCCAGCATCTTGCCCGGCGGCGCAAATAGAATCACCGGGAAGTGACGTTCGACCATTGCGAGCGGACCATGCAGGAAATCAGCCGAGGAGAAACGTTCCGCTACAACATAACAAGTCTCCATCAGTTTCAATGCCAGTTCATAAGCATTCGCATAAGCGAGACCACGACCGACGACGACACAGTTCTCCATGAACACATACCGTTGAACCAGTTCGAGAATTGCAGGCTGTTGCTCGAGTGCTGCGGCGACGAAATCGGGAATGCGTTCGTAAGAGAACGAAGGAGACGACTCGGCCAGCTCCGCGGCGAGCATATAAAAGAGGAGCATTTGACCCGTGAAAGTTTTCGTTGCCGCAACTGAACGTTCTCGACCGCCATGCATCAACAACGTCTCATTAACCAAGCTGGTCATCGATGAGTTTGGCTCGTTCGTGATGCCGACTGTGCACGCACCGCAGCGTCGTGCACTGTCTAATACGAGATTGATGTCTTCTCCCTCGCCAGATTGGGAGACACCGACAACGAGCGTGTGATCCAGTTTTAGTTTCGCGTTGTAGATCGTGTGGACGGAAGGAGCTGATAGTGATACTGGAATGCCAGTAGTAATTTCGAGCAAGTAACGACCAAACAAGGCTGCGTTGTCAGAGCTTCCTCGTGCGACAAGAACGATGAGGTTGATGGATCGCTCTTTTAGTGTTTGGCCTAACCGGCCAATCTTTCTGCGCTCTTCGCTGATAGTGCGAGCTAATGCGGCGGGTTGCTCAGCGATTTCAGACAGCATCAGCGACATTGTCGTTGTTTGTACTTGTGATTGGTCTGGTTGCACTCCGTAGGAGTGGCATGTTTATAGGTCCGGTTGAAATAAGGATCATGCACTCCTTTAGGAGTGCGATGTTGCACGGTCATCAAAATTCAGACGGATTCGCGAGATAACGATCACCCAAACATGGCACTCCTGACGGAGTGCGAGTCCTTTATTCGTGCGCGGTCTATAAATATTGCACTCCTAACGGAGTGAAATTGCATGAACTGCATAACAAGAACAAAGTCACAACGTGTTCTGTTGAATTCGACGGCGTTTTAAGTTAAATACTCTGCCGATATTTCCAGCCTACAATCCAGTAACGGCAAAGCCAACCTTCTTAATGGCTAACAATCTAACACGAACTATCAGTCTGCGTCTGATCGTTCTCTTGCTTTTCGTGCCGTTGTTATTACTTGACGCTAACGCCCAGGACCGCGTCTCGATCATTCCCCGCCCGCGCGAGTTGAAAGCCACTGGCCAAAACTTTCCGCTCGATAAGAACGCGCACATCGTGCTCGCCGATTCACGTTCTACTGATGACAAGTTTGCCGCCGACGATTTCGTGTCTGACGTCAAGAGCACTGCCAACGTTAGTCTGAAGATAAACCGCGGTCGCGGACGCAAGGCAATCATTTTAGGTTTGCTTACGCTGCCGGCGATTCAACAAAGCCTCAAAGCCTCAGGCTTCGACGTGCCGACAACAATCAATGAAGAAGGCTACCTGCTTTCAGTCACTCCAGAGTCCGTGGTGATAGCAGGCGCAAGTCCGGCCGGCGTCTTCTATGGTTTGCAAACTCTGAAACAACTCGTTTGCGGTGAAGGAAACGCCGCCTATATACAAGGAGTGCGAATCATCGACTGGCCCGCAATGCGTTGGCGAGGTGTTTCAGATGACATCAGTCGAGGTCCGATTCCAACCGTCGATTACATAAAGAGACAGCTGCGAACGTTTGCAACTTACAAGCTCAACATGCATTCGTTTTACATGGAGCACACCTTCTTCAGTCAAACGCATCCTCTCATCGGTCCCGAGGGTGGTTCATTAACGCCGGATGAGATTCGCGAGTTAGTTGCTTATGCCAGGTCCTATCACATCGAATTGGTTCCAGAACAACAAACGTTCGGACATTTACACAAGGCGCTTAGATACGAAAAGTACAACTCGCTTGCGGAAACGCCTTATGGCGACGTGCTTTCCCCCCAGCAGGAAGGCACCTACAAACTGATTGCCGACTGGTATCGTGAATTAAACGACCTCTTCCCTGGAAAATTCTTTCACATCGGTGAAGATGAAACATTCGAACTCGGTGAGGGCCAAAGCCGTGAAGCCGCCAGATTGAAAAGTGTAGGCGTAGTCTATTTTGAACATCTCAATCGAGTTCGCGCTCTGTTGAAGCAATACGATCGCAAACTGATCTTCTGGGGTGACATCGCGTTGAATCACCCGAGTCTGATCGGCAACATTCCCAAAGAGATGATTGTGGCCAATTGGGATTACGCGCCGAAAGAGAGTTACGACAGCCGAATCAAACCTTTCAAAGAAGCAGGCCTCGAACAGTTCGTCTGTCCCGGTGTCTGGGGATGGAATCAGATTTTTCCAAACGTCGATGCTTCTTCAATAAACATCATCAACTTCGTTCGCGATGGCCAGGCGGCAGGCGCCACTGGAATGCTCAACACGACGTGGGACGATGATGGTGAGTCATTGTTTGAGATGACCTGGTACGGAATTGTGTTGGGCGCAGCAGCTGCCTGGCAGTCAGGGCCCGTGGATCAAAAGTTGTTCGATGCTGACTTTGACTGGGCCTTCTTTCGTAACGATGGCGATCAGTTTGTGTCCGTGATTCACACTCTCGGAAGTGTCAATACTGTTCTCGGAATCGGCACAAGCGATGACGCCTTCTGGCGCAATCCATTTACTACGGACTATCAGGCTAGCGCACGTGCGAACGCGGAGAAAATCAGGCAGATGCGTTTGCAGGTTGAAGCAGCTGAAGAAACCCTGCTGCTAAATGGTAAAAGAGCGAGACGAAACGATTCGATGATTTCGTCAATGCTCTTTGCTGCACGACGATTTGATCATCTTGGCAGACGCGCTCAAACAGTTGAAAAACTTAGTTGCGAATATTGGGATGCGTATTTGAACCTGGGCGATCGTTCGAAAGTTCGCCGGCTTCGTCGATACGCCAGCCCGATTTACAACCAGCTGCGCGAGATGGCAGAAGAGTTGTCGATCCTAAAAGCAAGCTATCGTGAGCGATGGTTGGCGGAGAATCGTCCATATTGGTTGGACAGTGTCCTGGCGCGATATGACCAGGCTATTGCGATCTGGTTGGCGAAAAGTCGTGAAGTTGAAGAAGCGATGCGTGGCTATGAAGAGAAATCAATATTGCCGAATCCTGAGGAGTTCGGGTTGGGTGTAAGATTTTGGCCGCCACAAACGCAACTACGGCAATAACAATGTCCGACAAGTTAAGGAGGCTCTGGAAAAAGTCTTCACTCCGTAGGAGTGGGATGTTTATAGACCAGGGGTAGTTAATAGTTGCACTCCGTTAGGAGTGCTATGTGGCGCAACAAAAGAATGACTCCTTGGCTTTACCATGTCGCATGATAATTAAGATTAGTTATTGACAAACATGGCACTGCTGACGGAGTGCGATCCGTGCTGGACGCGCAATACTATAAACATCGCACTCCTACGGAGTGATGGCTTTTGCAAGAGGCTCTAAAGCATATCGGACACTAAGAAAATCATGTCGACACCTTCCCCTAATCGACTTATATCCCTCGACGTGTTCCGCGGAATCACGATTGCCGGAATGACGTTAGTCAATAATCCGGGAACATGGAGCGCCATCTACTGGCCGCTCGAGCACGCTGAATGGGATGGCTGGACGCCTACGGACCTGGTCTTTCCGTTTTTCCTCTTTATTGTTGGTGTAGCGATAACACTTTCACTTGGCAGACGAGTTGAGGAGGATGCACCAAAAGGACCACTCTATGTAAAAGCTCTAAAGCGTGCGCTAATCATTTTTGCCCTGGGCTTCTTCCTCAATCTGTATCCATATTTTGACTTTGCGACGGTTCGCATACCAGGAGTTCTCCAGCGAATTGCCGTGTGTTACCTGATAACAGCAGTTATCTTCCTTTCCACCACAGTACGAACTCAGGCGATTATCGCAGTTGCGTTGTTGCTCATTTACTGGATTGCGATGACAGAAATTGCCGCGCCGGGATATGCAGCAGGTGATCTGACCAAAGAAGGGAGTCTTGCCTCGTACATCGATCGGATAGTGTTTGGCCAGCACGTCTGGAGGCAGGCAAAGGTTTACGATCCCGAAGGAATTCTGAGCACGGTTCCAGCAATATCAACAACGCTGTTTGGTGTGCTAACCGGTCATTGGTTGCGCACTGAACGAACGCAATTCGAAAAAGCTGCGGGCCTGTTTTTTGCTGGAGCGGTATGCGTCGGTGTTGGCTGGTCCTGGAATTCTTTCTTTCCAATTAACAAGGCGTTGTGGACGAGTTCGTATGCCGTCTTTGCGACCGGTTTAGGCTTGCAACTGCTCGCTCTGTGTTACTGGTTAGTTGATATCAAAGGCTATCGACGCTGGGCGTGGCCATTTATCGTGTTCGGTGTGAATGCAATTGCGTTGTACGTGGGATCTGGATTGATGGTCGACACGATGGAATTGATCAAGGTGCCGACAGCTATTGGAGGAACGACATCTTTGCAGAGTTGGATCTTCCGCCACTTCTTTTTATCCTGGGCCACAACCATTAATGCATCTCTCGCGTACGCGATTGCTTTTATTTTGTTCTGGCTGTTTTTGATGTGGTTGTTGTACCGGAAAAAGATATTTCTAAGAGTGTGACTGACGCAGTTGGTCTTTGACCTTTGGCTTTTGGCCTTTGTGCTTCGTCACATTTCTTGATCTCGACGATTCACAGTCCAAAGGCCAAAGACCAAAAACCAAAGACCGAAACCCAATCAGAGAAAGGAACCTCGTATGCCAACTTACATAGCGCTTCTCAAATGGACCGGACAGGGAATTAGTGCAATCAAAGACAGCCCCAGCCGTCTCGATGCAGGACGAAAGGCTTTTAAGAAGTCGGGCGTAAAAATCAAAGACACTTACCTGACGATGGGTCGATACGATTTACTCTGTGTTATCGATGCACCCGACGATGAGTCTTACGCAGCGGCGATCCTGTCGCTCGGATCCCAAGGCAATGTGCAAACGGAGACGTTGAAGGCGTTTTCAGAAGCAGATTACCGGAAGATTATCGGATCGATCTGAGCACAAGTATGTCCGACGAACTTTAGTTTGTCGTGCGCCGTTTCTATAGCCCGGTCGGGTTCTTGAGGCACGCACGACAAACTAAAGTTCGTCGGACATTTTCCAAATCACTTCCTGTATCCCGGTCCGCGGATCACTTGTCCGGCCAGTGCTGACGTGCGCTGCCCTTTATCAACACTGATCTGCCCGTTAACCAACACATACTCGATACCAACTGGATATTGATTTGGCTGTTCGAACGTTGCTCTATCAATGACGGTCTTTGGGTCGAAGACGGTTATATCTGCAAACATCCCTGCCTTCAGCAATCCACGATCTTTCAAACCCACTCGCGCAGCAGGTCCACCAGTCATCTTGTGAATGGCGTCTTCCAGCGATAACAAGTGTTCGTCCCGGACGTATCGTCCAAGGATTCGTGGATAACTTCCCCAGCCGCGCGGGTGCGACTTCGATCCGGCAAGCGGACCATCAGTCGCTCGCGATCCACTGTCAGTACAAAAGCTGACAAACGGAGCTTTCATCGCGGCTCGCATATCATCTTCACTCATCATGAAGTAGATCGCTCCTGTTTGCGCGTGATCGGCAAGAATGAAATCAAACAACGCGTCCAACGGATCCTTCTTTTGTTCTTCCGCGATTTCGGAAAGACGTTTGCCCTGCATCGCGTCCAGATCTCGATTCACAACTGAGCCAATGAGAATGCCGCTCGGTCCGCCACTGCCGAGATATATGTTTTCCCAGTCTTTGTGATCCTCGGAGATTTCTTTCTTCATGCGTTCACGCGACGCAGGATCGCGCAAACGATTAAGCATTGCTTCGTTGCCGCCTTCCTGTGCCCACGGCGGCAAGCAAGCGCTCAATGCTGTGCTGCCGGCAATGTATGGATAAATGTCTGCGGAAACTTTCAGACCTCGCGCCTGCGCACCTTTAATCTTTTCGAGAATCTCCGGCATCCGCCCCCAATTCTTTTTGTATGCAGTCTTGAGGTGCCAGATCTCAGCAGGAATATTCGCGCGCCTGGCTATTTCAAAGACTTCATTCAACGACTCGTCCAACGCATTCGCTTCACTGCGTTGATGCGTCGCATAGATGCCGCCGTATTGACTCGCCACTTTTGCGAGTTCGACTATTTCATCCGTTTTAGCAAATCTCGCAGGTATGTACTGCAGCGACGTAGACACGCCAAGTGCTCCGTCGCGCATTGCTGCTGCGACGAGATCTTTCATCGTGTTTAATTCGGCGGCAGTTGGCGGACGATTGTCGTAACCGATCACGTACTCGCGAACTTGAGTTGCCCCAACAAATGTGCCGAGGTTCAGACCTGAGCCTTGTTTTTGAAGTCGCTTGAAGTATTCATCGAGTGTACGCCAGTCGATGGTCAGGTTGAAGCGTTTCAAAAAATCTTCCTGTTCCTTAATCTGGCGATCATTGATTGGCGCGATCGATTCACCCTCGCCGGTAATTTCGGTAGTGACTCCCATCATTACTTTGCTCATTCCTCGCGGATCGATGAGCAGGTACGTTTCGGACTGGCCGAGCATATCGATGAAGCCGGGCGCCACAACCATTCCGTTCGCGTCGATAGTTTTTGCCGCGGTAGCGTTGGCGAGATTCCCGATCCGAGCGATGCGTTGATTCTTGATTGCGATGTCGGCGTTGTACCCAGGACGACCAGAACCATCGACGATGCGCCCGTTTTTGATCAGAACGTCGAATTGGGGTGGTTCCTTTGAAGTAATTGGGCACATCGCAATTGATAACAAACTAAGCGTCATCAGGAACACGAGAGATTTGGTCATCAGCCTGCTCCGATCTAGGTAAAAACTTGATTACAACTCTCAGCGAAGCGGATCACTCCGGAGGAGTGGCATGTTTATAGATCGCGAACGGTAGAGAATCAGGCACTCCTTTAGGAGCGCGATGTTGGCAGGGAGTTCCATTTATTTAGAATCTAGTGATCGACATTATTCGAAATAGTTGACCTACGGAACGTCGCACTCCTAAAGGAGTGCCTAATTCTTTATCGTTCGCAATCTATAAATATCTCACTCCTCTGGAGTGAGTCTCTTCGTTGCCGACATAATGCGAACCTCACATATCCAGGAACTTCGCCCGCTGTTGCGGTTCCGGCGGCATACACGTCTCATATTTACCAAACACTCGATATCGATTATTCGCGACGAATCTGTAGAAGAGATCTCGAAATGGTCGCGGCACCCACGAACCCAATCTCGCACCTATTGCCCACACCCCGCCAAGCTCCCGACTCGCTCGTAGTATTGCACCAGATCTATTGAAGACTCGTTCATTTGTCTGCTCGTAGTTTTCGACAACATGCACGGTGTCCAAATCCTTCGGATCTATTCCGTGACGCCCGAGAACTTTCGAAGCAAAATCACTCTGCAACGACGCGAACCGCAGTCGATCGTGTTTGTCACGCTTCAGTAGAAACTGGACCAGACGATTACACAGGCCACAGATGCCATCGTAGAAAACGATCAACTGGTTCACTTCTACTCCGGCTTTAACGTTGGTTGATTTGCCGCTCGTAACTGTTCGTTCAAGGAGGCGACATCCCTGGTCTTTACCTGATTCCAATCCGACAGCAGCTTCGCGAGTGTTCGTTTTAACTCGGCCGCTGCAGCGACAGTGGAATCAGTCGGAGCCATGTCGGCGCTTTGTAGATTCTCAAGCAAAGAGGAAAAACCATTATTCAGACTTGTCAGATTAGGATTACGTGTGTCGATCGAACCGCCTGGCAGTCCCGGCGAACTGACATCGGCCCGTCCTTCTCCTCCGATGGCGGCCGCTTCCTTTTCAAGCGACATCAACGAATCGGCAAGCGAGCGTCTGCCAACTTTATTTACAGCCGCGCTGATCTGATCACGCAATTTCCTTATCTCTATTGCCGCCTGGAAGGATTGTTCCATTCCCTTGTAAGCCTCGTAAGACAGATCGAATTGTTGAGTTAATCCCGGCGCGCCCGTCTTTACTCTTGGATCCATCTTTACAGTTAGTGGCTGAGTTGACGTTTGCCCGTTCACGGTAAGTTTCACCGTGTATATACCCGGCACGACTATCGGGCCTTCGGGATAAAGTGGCGTGTCCTTATATATAGCTGAAATCGGGAAACCATGACTAAAAGCAGGAGGTGGTGCATACATCAGGTTCCAGACAAACCGCTGAAGTCCAGCTCCGCCGGACAATACTCGAGGAGGCCTGAACCAATAAGCAGGGACCTGATATGGCTTTTCATCGATTGGCTCTGCTTTGTCGGTGCTCGAATACCGGCGTACCAGCTGGTTCTTATTATCGTAGATTTCCAGCGTCACGGGTCCGTGCGCATCGGTTGGAAGGTAATAGTTAATTATTGCTCCGTCCGGCGGATTTTGTCCGACCGGTTCTTCTGGTGGCAATGGGGTATCTGTGTTCACGTTTCGCTTCACTCGATAAGCGACCTGTGGCGCGAACAGCCGTGCTCTGTTAGACGATGATGAAAGCTGACGCAGGGGCGTAATGTCATCAAGGATCCAAAACGATCGTCCATGAGTTCCCACAACAACGTCATCGTTATGGACGACGAGATCTCTAATCGAGGTTGCAGGCATGTTGAGTCTCAATGATTGCCAGTGATCGCCGTTATCGAACGAGACAAAAACAGCAGTTTCACTTCCAGCGAAAAGGAGTCCACGTTTCTGAGGATCCTCGCGAACAGTATTGATTGGCGCTGTAGGTAAGCCGGCAACAACTTCAGTCCACGTTGTTCCACTGTCCGTGGTTCGATAGATGTGCGGTTTTTGATCGTCAAGCCGAATACGATTTACGGCGATGTATGCCGTTGACGTGTCCCAATGACCGGCATCGATTTGTGAGATCTTGCTCCACGAAGTAAGTCCCGTTGGCGTTACGTTCTTCCACGTCTTACCACCATCCTTCGTAACATGAACAAGACCATCATCCGTTCCAGCCCAGATCGTATTGATGTCTTTTGGTGAAGGTGCCAGCGCATAGATCACACCACGACGAGGTTGTGTGACCATGTCCGGCCGTCGAAACACACCGATACTGTCAGGTACGTCCGGTCGTTCACGCGAGAGATCCGGACTGATAATCTCCCAACTCATCCCACCGTTCGTCGTTTTGAATAACACGTTACCAGCGAGATAGAGCACGTCCGAACGGACCGGCGAAAACATAATAGGGGCCGTGCGCAGGAATCGATACTTACCACTTCTCAAGATTTCTGGCGCAACGTTTTGGACTTGTCCTGTGGTTGCATCAAACCGTGTCGCTTTACCACCGTAAATAATGTTCGGGTTCAACGGATCAGGCGCAACGTATCCGTATTCTTCGACCCCAACCGTGCGCCAGTCTCGAAACGAGATCGCGCCATTGTCACCACGGCTTTTGACCGCTGCTGAACCACTCTCTTGCTGACCTCCATACACCCAGTATGGAAACTGGTTGTCAGTAATCACGTGATAGAACTGCGCGGTTGGCTGGTTGTACCAGGAACTCCAGGTGTCACCGCCGTTCACCGTAACCACTGCTCCCTGATCCACGGCCAGCAACATGATCCTGGGATTGTCAGGATTGATCCACATCGTGTGATAGTCATCGCCGCCCGGTGCGCCTTTGAATCCAGTGAAGGTCTTCGCTCCGTCAGTTGACTTGTAGACTTCAACTGCCGAGCAGTAGACGATTTCCTTGTTAATAGGATCGACGTCGATCTCAGCGAAGTCGCTACCGCGACCCCAAACTCGTCTTTCGCCAGTCGCTTTTTCCCACGACTCACCGGCGTCGTCTGATCGATAGATCCCGCCCGCTTGTCCGGCATCGACCGTCGCGTACAAGCGATTGTGATCGCTCGGCGCTACCGCGATTCCTATTCGTCCAAGACCTTGTTCGAATGTGGGGAGGCCTTTGGTGAGTTGTTTCCAGGTGTTTCCGCCGTCTGTGGTTTTGTACAGACCGCTGCCGGGGCCCTGCCAGGCGCCGTTTTCCCAGGGACCTTGCCGCGCGGACCATAGATCTGCGTAGATAACTCTTGAGTTTGAGGGATCAAACGCAAGGGCAATCGCGCCGGTATCAATGTCCTTATAGAGAACTTTTTGCCAGCTCTCTCCGCCATCCGTTGAACGAAATACCCCGCGCTCTTCGTTTGGACCATAGGGATGACCCAGAGCCGCGACATAGACCAGATTCGGATCTTTTGGATCTACAAGGATTGCGCCGATTTGTTGCGCATCACGCAGCCCGAGGTGTTGCCAGGTCTTGCCGCCATCGGTTGATTTGTAAATGCCGTCGCCGGTCGAAAGATCAGGTCTTTGCAACCCTTCGCCACTTCCGACGTATATGATTTCTGGATTCGACGGAGCAACGGCAAGAGCACCAATTGAACCGGTGGGTTGATCATCGAAGATTGGTTGCCACGTATGGCCGTAATCAGTGGTCTTCCAAACACCTCCGTTGTTCACGCCGATGTAGAACACATTCGGCTGACCAGGCACCCCGGTCGCACCGACAGTGCGGCCACCGCGGAATGGACCGATCATGCGCCACTTCATACCTTTTATTTGATCCGTAGACGGTGGTTGCGCGTGAACTGCAATGGTGAGCAGGCAGCAAACAAGACAGACAGTAGTGCAGATCGAACGAAGGTTCATGGTGTCGAGCCTCGAGAGCAAGTTTGAATAACCGTTTATTGGTTTGTCAGCAGGAAAGCGAACGCATTCTAACCGTTTTGGAGAACAGAGGCTAAGCGTCAAGAGTTATAGGACCTATATGACCTATTGGACCTATTTTCACTGACCAGAACCATTACATGTCTACCGATTTTGCAGCATTTGAACGTGAAGGCTGGCAGCGCGTCGCGCACAAATATGAGGCTGCGTGGAGTGGGCTTACGCGCGGCTTCATCCCGAAGCTGATTAAAGCTGCCGGCGTCGCATCCGGGCAAAAGGTTCTGGATGTCGCCTGTGGACCCGGTTACGTTTCTGAGGCAGTTGCACAGGTCGGTGCTGAACCCATTGGTATCGATTTTTCGCCGGAGATGATTCGACTCGCGAAGCAGCGGAATCCCAATATTCATTTTGCTATTGGAGATGCTCAAGCGCTTGAGTTTGATCCGGATTCATTTGACGCCGTGGTGATGAACTTTGGTCTGCTTCATCTTTCGCAACCAGAAGCGGCCTTCGTTGAGAGCTTTCGCGTTTTGCGACCCGGTGGTTGTTATGCTTTCACGGTTTGGGCAGGACCCGATCTAAGTCCGGGCGCTAAAATTGTAGATGATGCGATAAGGGAGCACGCGGATCTGCAAATCCCGTTACCGCAAGGCCCCGATTATTTTTGCTTCGGTCGAGCAAGCGAATGCACGGCGGTGCTTAACGATGCTGGATTCGAGCGTGGTTCGGTTCGGTTTGAAACTGTTACTTCGAATTGGAAGGTTCCAACTGCGAAATTCCTGTTTGAGTGTGAACGATATGCCGGGGTTCGAACCGCTGCACTGTTTGCACGGCAGAGCGACGATGCCTTGAATAAGATCTCAAAACAGATTGCCGATGGCGTGGCCGTTTACGCCGAAGGTAATGCCTTTGTCTTGCCGTTTGCCGCGCATGTTGTCACGGCGAGAAAACGCTAAGCAGAAAATCTCAGATCCCAGATCTCAGATCCCAGATACCAGATCTCAGATCTGAGTTTCTAGTTCGACCCATTCTGAGATCTGGGATCTGAAATCTGTGATTCGCAGTGTCTCAACTCGTCATCAACTGTTCCTCTCCATTCAAACTCTTCCGCTTCCTTCTGAGAATAAGAGCTGAAATTAAGGTCACGAGGATGCCGACGGGTAGTGGTTCGGTAAACGTAAAAAGTGAATTCCAGAAGGGATTGTCGAACATGACTTTGAAATCCTTCATGCTTTGTGTTTGTCTTGCAAGTTCTTCGGCCGATACTCCTGAACTCCTCGCCTTTTCCAGAACGTAATTTGAATACTTTTCCCAGAAGTCAGGCATGAAGGTGTAGTAAATAATCTCCCACGCGATCACATAGCAGACGCAGGAAATTAGTGTAATCAAAATGCCTACCGAGAAGGCCCGACCAAAACTGATGTAGCCGTCCGAAACGTTGTCGCGATAGGAACGAATGCCGAAGAAGACGAGAAGAAACGCAAGCACCATCGCGGAATACCCGACATACGCCCCTTTGTCGAAGCCAATCTTGTCAATGAATGGTAGCGTGGCGAACATCAATCCTGCTGAGATTGCGCCCGAGATTAGACCGAAAGTTAAGACCACCTTTTTCATTTCTTTTCTCCTGCCTGCAAAGTTGGGACTAGCGTTCGACCAGTAAACTAGCGTCGCATCATTGGAATGTCGTCATACTTTTGAGTGATTTATCGAAAAATCATGCTTTTGGGTGAGGAAATAGGACCATCGACCCATAGGACCTATTAATCGAAAATCGGCAATCACCTGATCAGCCCCATCTCCTTCGCAATCTGAACCGCCTGGGTTCTACGTTTGGCGCTGAGCTTGTCCAACAGCCGGCTCGAATGAGTCTTGACGGTGTTTTCGCTCACGAAGAGCTTTTCGGCAATTTCACGATTGCTGAGGCCCTGAGCGATTAACGCCAGAATTTCCAACTCGCGTTTAGTGATCCCGAGATCTCGGACCCTAGATTGGTTGACCAGGAATGGTTCAGCTGAAGTCACCAGCACTTCCTTTACAATTACCACTTCCTTTTTTCGCGTCAGCTTCAGTCCCAACCAAATGCCCACGCTGGCAAAGAGAATTGCAGTCAACCCGCCGTAAATCTCGATCGAGTGCTCAACGACGATAAAGCGATATTCAATGTACTTGAGAAAAGCGATCAGAAGGCCGCCGCAGACTCCGTAGATAATTCCGTAGATGAGGGTGCGTCGATTCATAGAATTTAGATTGTAGATTGCCGGCCACCAAATCTTAAGTCCCCTTGAACAGAAGCCCCATCCTCAACACACGTAAGCTCTTCAGTCGGAGCGCGGTCGTCCTCGGCCGCCCGCCCCCTCGATCAGAACCACGATCATTCAGAGAGGCTTGTGTTCGAAGGACGCGGCCGAGGACGCCGCGCTCCGACTGAAGAGCTTACGTGTGTTGAGGATGGGGCTTCTGTTCGATGGGGCGCACGAACAAAATTTCTCCATCTCTGTCTCCTAAAAAATTAGTTGACAGCACCGGTCGTCCTCCCTATACTCCTAAAAACTTAGGAGACATCAAATAGTATGGCCCGTAGTAAGTCCGAGCACCTGACACCGTTGGAGCTGGAAATAATGCACGTTCTCTGGGAGACCGGATCGGCAAACGTTCAGACCGTCCAGCAAAAACTTAAGCGCGATCTTGCCTATACCACTGTCCAGACGATGCTCAACATCCTGCACAAAAAAGGGAAGGCTAAACGAACTCTGAAAGACCGCGCCTATTTTTATAGACCTGCCGTAAGCCGAAAGCAGGTTGTTAGCAAACACGTCACCGATGTTGTCGATCGGCTTTTCGGTGGCTCGGCGGAGAGTCTCGTCATGAGTTTGCTCGAAACTAAACACCTGACACCGGCGAAGCTCGCGCGGCTGCAAAAGCTTGTCGCACAAGTGGAGGAGAAACGCGATGAGAACGATTAGTCAGCTCCTGCTCACATTTCTGCTGAACAGCGTATGGCAGATTGCACTGATTGCGAGCCTTGCTTCCATCTCAGCCTGGCTACTACGAAACTCAGCGGCGCGTTATCGTCACTGGATTTGGGTGGCTGCGCTTTTGTTGTCGGTTATTGTCCCGTTAACGACGTCGTCCGACATTTTGACCTCAACGTTTTCGAGAGCGCAGCAAGTTCAAACTGCAACTTATCTTCAACCCACAATCCCGCCGATAGCGATTGGAAACGCACGAGTTTTTGAATTCACTGCGCCAAAAGTTCCCTCGGATACGTTTCGTCTCAACGCGTCGCTGGCGGTCGGTTTGACGCTGGCGTACTCGCTTGTTCTGTTGTATGGCGCCGTTCGGTTGTTCCGGGCGTTCTATCTGACCCGAAAGCTTCGACTGAACGCGGTTGAAGCCGATGCCAATGACCAGCTCTCGGGTCTGATCAGGAAATGTTCAACTGCAATCTCCGCAGGTGGGCCTTCAGCTAAGATCTGTTTCTCAGAACTGGTTCCGGTTCCAATTACGATTGGAGTTTTCACTCCGGTAATTATCGTGCCCAAAGCGTTGCTTGATGAGCCGAACGAAGAAGTATTGATCTCTGCAATCGGGCATGAGCTGATTCACGTTCAGCGACGAGACTACGCGTTGAACCTCGTCTATGAGTTTCTTTTTGTGTTGCTTGCATTTCATCCTGCTGCGGTGCTCATCCGTCGTCGCATTCGACAGACCCGTGAGCTCTCTTGTGACGAATTAGTAGCGGAGCGAATACTTAACCCGGAGGTATACGCTCGCTCGTTGGTACAGCTGGCCAGTTGCGCGCCAGCTTTGCGTCGTCTCTCCGTTACCACAACCGTAGGCATCGCGGATGCCGACATTCTGGAGGTTCGTGTCATGTCTCTATTGAAGAAACAAAAGCAGAATGCTCGTTGGAAGAAATCAATGCTCCTTTTCGTGTCGCTATTACTTCTTATTCCCTCCCTGGCCGCAGCTTCACTCGCGACTAAGTTCGATGTTGAGCAAGCGAGCGCCAGTCAGGATCAAGACCAAAAGGATAAGGAGCAAAAGGAAAAAGAGAGGACGAAGGAACGTAGAGAATCGAAGGAGTACCAGATTGGATATGCGGCGGGTCAAGAAGAAAAAGCCCGCACAAAAGAGGTCGACGGTGAGTTTTTGATGATGAAACGTCGTCATGAGGAGGAAGAACTGAAAGCTCGTGACGTTATGCAGGCCGCGCTCGTTCGTCTTGCACGGATACCAATGGATCAGGCAATTCAGATCGCAACCAGCCAAAGTCCGGGCAAAGTTTTGGAGTGCAGCCTGAACGGCGAACACTGGGAAGAACCGGGCAAGCTCGCGAAAGACGGGGTAGTTTTTTACCACGTCGTAATTCTGTCGACGGATGAAAACGAGCCAGCGACCAATCACGTGCTGGTGAATGCGGTCGACGGAACGATTATCAAAACCGAAAAAGAGTTGCCGAGGAAGATGCGAAGTGCCGAGAGACCTTAAGGCCCTTGGTCCTGGGACCGCAGGCGTCCCCGCCTGCTACTTAACCAACACGGGACATGATAGGTAACGCGGGCAGGCCGGGACGCCTGCGGTCCCAGGACGATAGGTTCTTGTTAAATAAAAGGAGGTCGTCTTTATGGAAGACAGATTAAGAAGATGGTTGGTTCCTGCAATCGCCGCCGCGTTGGTGGTAACCGGAATTGTTGTTGTTGCCTCAGCGATGCGTCTCAATCGACTGAATTCGGAAGTTGCTCCGGTACAGCAGAAAGAAAAGATCCAAAGTGAGAATCGGGAAAAGCTGGAACGAGAAATTAAGGAATTGACTGAAGGTCTGCAGAAGGAAACAAATCCCGAAGTTCGAGAGAAACTCTCGAGGATGTTACGGGAGAGGAAGGAACAGCTCGAAGGGGGAGAAGTCTATTACTTTATTCGAGAAAATAGAGGCGCTGGATTAGAAGCAGCGAAGTGGGCCAGGATCAGCATGGATCAGGCTGTTCAGATTGCCACCGGACAGTATCCAGGAACCGCTCTCCAATGCAATCTAATCGGTGAACGCGAGGACAAAGTCTATTACCACGTAATGATTTTATCGGGAGAAGAAGGCAACTCGACGATAACTCATGTGATGGTCAACGCGATTGACGGAACAATTGTGAAGACTGAAAAGGAGTTGCCGAGAAAACAACGTAGTCCTGAATAAATGTTGGACATCGCGAGAAGTAACGCCAACGTGTCGTCCTTTCATCATCTCTCTCGTAGACACCAGTTACTTCTCGCGTTTTATCTTCTATGCCAAGAATCTTCGAACTTGAAGTAACCATCATCCAGAATTGAACAAGCCAGAATTGAAACAGCCAGAATTGAACAACTAAGGGGCGGTTTATCCCCGCTGGAACCCGATCTAAGTTGTCTGGAAACAGCGGGGTAAACTGCCCTTCCTTAGTTGTTCAATTCTGGCTGTTCAGTCCGGCTGAGGCTGGAAATCGCTAAGCTGCCTTAACATCTCTTACCGGCTCTCGTCCCAACTCTTTCATCAATGTCTCAAACCCTGGCAGGTCCAATGATTGAGGACCATCTGAAAGCGCTCGCTCCGGGCACGGGTGTACTTCAACAATCAATCCATCGGCGCCGGCAGCGGCCGCAGCTTTCGACATCGGAGCTATCAAACTGCGCAAGCCTGTTCCATGGGAAGGGTCCGCCAATACCGGCAGGTGCGATAACTCCTTGACCAGCGCGACCGCTGCCAAGTCCAAAGTGTTTCGCGTAGCAGTCTCGAATGTCTTGATACCTCGTTCACACAAAACCACATCGTGATTACCACCAGCGAGCAGGTACTCCGCGGCCAACAGCCATTCCTTAACCGTTGCGGAAGGACCGCGCTTCAGGAGAATGGGTTTCTTCACGGTTGCAAGTTTGCGAAGCAGCGAAAAGTTTTGCATGTTGCGCGCTCCGACCTGAAGCATGTGTGCGTATTCGGCAACCACCTCGACATCCGCCTCGCTCATGACCTCCGTAACAATGGGTAGCCCGGTCTCTTTGCTGGCTTCTTCCAGGAAACGCAACGCTTCAACTCCTAGTCCCTGAAAATCATATGGCGATGTCCTCGGTTTGTATGCGCCACCGCGTAGCATATCGGCGCCTGATGCCTTCACGGCTCGCGCGGTCTCGAGAAGTTGTTCGCGCGATTCAACGGAGCAGGGGCCGGCAATTATAACGAGGCTTCCGTCGCCGATCTTTTTATTGCCGACATCGACCACCGTGTGTTCTTTGCGCAGTTGTCGGCTCACGAGCTTGAACGGATGCGAAATCTGAATGACTTCCGCAACGCCGGGTGCGGCGCGCAAAGCTTCGATTTCGGATCGACGACCGCTGCTGCCGACGGCTCCGATGATAGTGCGTTCTTCGCCGCGCACTACGTGAGCTTGAAATCCGCATTCCTTAATTCGATCGATCACGTGATTTATTTCTTGTTCGGTAGCGGCTCTTTTCATGTTGACGATCATGGTTTCACACTTCCTTTTGAGTTGGCCTGGAAAGCAGGAGAAAGCGAGTGAAGTTGTCGCTCGTGTCCTGTATGTTTTCGCGAACGATTACGCCGCCGTAGATCTCAGCGGCGCGTTTACTGCCAATGGCTGCTCGATGCCGATCACCGCGCTGAACTATTTCCGCAACGCTTCCCGCGGTGTCGTCGCTTACGATCTGCTTTAGTTGAGGATGTTGTTTGAAAAACCGAGAACACTGTGCCAGTGCCATCGGATGCGACTGAACCTCTTGAATCTCGTCGAACTTAACACCTGGACAAGCAATTAGATTTTGTCCCACTGGAATCGTCACTTCGTCGACAATTTCCAGTTGACTCTCTCTCAAGAGCTCGACTGACGGACGTACGGCCCCGGCGATACTGTTCTCAACTGGAGCAAGGAGATAATCAGCAACACCTTCACGCAGACTTGAAAACAACGCGTTGAATGTTCGGCGCGGAACCAATTCGATCGAGTCGCCGAGAAGCTTTACAGCTGCCTCTTCACTAAAAGCGCCTCGCTCTCCCTGAAACGCCACCCGAGTGTTGTTGCTGAATGTATTCATCTATTTAATGCTGGTGCGCGCTCTCGACACTTCTCGATTCAACCCGACGTGATTCACGAATAATTCGCCGAAAGAGTTTGCCGACTGCCTGGGTATCCAATGGTCCGTCGTTCAATTCCTGCAGACGATCGAGAACATTGCGTTCCCGCTCCGGATCACAGAATGGCAGGTCCGCGGCTTTCTTTAATGCGCCGACCTTAATTGCCAGCCGGGCGCGCATATTCAGAAGGCGCAGGAGCTCCATATCAATCTCGTCGATTTCGTGTCGCCAATGTTCGATATCCATTTCCATGCTCCGATTGTTCAAAAATAAAAAGCCAGCCGCGATTTTTAGGAATAGCGGCTGGCTCGTTTGAAAGTTTGTGCTTAAGTTCAGGTTGTCAGCACATCTTTTTCGCGCATCGCCAATCCGCTCTTCCTAAAAAAGAAGAAGCGGTATGTAAAGGCGAAGTAGAAAAATGTGCGAGCGCTAAGCATTGCGGGATTCACTATAGGGGGCAGGCGAAAAATCTGTCAAGATCGACGAGAGAAGATTTATAGGACATATAGGACTATATATGACCTATATAGCTTCAAACGGCTTTTGTACAAAAAATCCCCCAAACGGGCATTTGGGGGATTCGAGGAACTCGAATAGCGCCGGAGTTTTTCAGAGAGGACTTGCACGATCCCCAAACTTCGCGTTTGGGGATTCGGTTTTGTGGAAGCCGATTAGCGCACGATCATCCACGGCAGCACATAGGCCTGCAGCAATACCAGCAGGCCCATGAGAGATGCCAGAGCCAGGCTATGGAAGAAAACAAATCTCAAGATCTCTCCTTCATGGCCGTACCAGCGGGTTGCAGTACTGGCCACCACGATCGACTGGGCGTCGATCATTTTTCCCATGACACCACCTGAACTGTTTGCTGCCGCCATCAACGTCGGACTCAAGCCGAGTTGCGTTGCCGTTATTCGCTGGAGACTGCCGAAAAGTACGTTTGATGAAGTGTCGGAACCAGTTAATGCCACACCCAACCAACCAAGCATCGCACCGAAGAATGGGTAGAGAAAGCCAGTCTTCGCGAAAGCTAGACCAAGTGTCGCGTCCAGGCCCGAGTAGCGCGTAGTGAATCCAATTGCGAGCATCGCTGAAATGGTAAGCAATGAAAAACGCACGAGTTTGATTGTCTGCCAGTACAGACGAAAGAGTCCTTTAACGGAATAACCCATCCCGAATCCTGCGATAACCGATGCGATAAAGATCCCGGTTCCTGTTGCTGATAGCCAGTTACAATTGAACACTGCTGCTTCAGGTGCGCTCTTCGCGACGACAGGTGGAACGCGCACGACTAATTTATCCAGCCAGGGCACCGGAAACTTTGGCGCCGACAGACCATCGAGAACAGTTTTGACTTGCGGAAGCCCCCACAAAAAAACGATGACGCTCAAAATTATCCAGGGGAGCCAGGCTTTTAGTACCAGCTTCGTGCTTTGTACTTCGTGCTTTGTATTTTGTTGAGCGTCCAGCGTCCAAACGTCTGAAGGCTTCCAGAGTTTAAGAAAGAGTGCTAACGATCCCATCGAGATCATTGCCGCAACCACGTCAACAAGCCAGGGCCCGTGAAAATTTGAAATGAGGAATTGCGGGATAGCAAAAGAGATTCCGGCTACAAAAATCGCGGGCCAGATCTGCAACATGCCTCGAAATCCCGCGAACGCCCAGATTAACCAAAACGGAACGAGCAGCGAGAAGAACGGCAATTGTCTGCCAACCATCGCGCTCAGATCCTTCAGGTCGAGTCCTGTCACACTTTGTAATCCGATGAGCGGTGTGCCTAGTGCCCCAAATGCGACGGGTGCGGTATTGGCAATCAACGAGAGTCCAGATGCTGACAACGGGGAGAAGCCCAACCCAATAAGTAATGCACCAGTGACTGCTACCGGTGTTCCGAAACCTGAAGCTCCTTCAAAGAACGCTCCGAAGCTGAATGCGACCAGCAGTAATTGCAGACGTGAATCTTTTGTGATGCCCGTGATGCTGTGACGCAGAACGTCGAAGAGTCCGCGCTCTTTTGTGAGTTGATAAAGAAAAATGACATTGAGAATGATCCAGCCAATCGGAAATAATCCGTATGCTGCTCCTAACAACAAACTTCCGAGAGCCATCCTGGTCGGCATTCCGAAAATCACAATTGCAACTAGATTCGACGTTGCTAATGCAAGCAGAGCCGCGTTGTGAGCTTTGATTTTGAAGACGGCGAGGGCACCGAGAAGAACTGCAATAGGAAGTGCCGCAAAAAGAGTCGAGAGCCAGACATGGCCCAGGGGATCGTAGACTTGAGACCAGGGCATGCGGAGAGATTACACTGGTTCGGTTGGTTGTGGCAGAGGATTAGTTTAAAACTCTTCCTCGTATTTCACTCCGGAGGAGTGACATGTTTATAGATCACGAATCAAGAAGAATCCACGCACTCCTTTAGGAGTGCAATGTTAGCGTGGCGTTTCAATTCGGTCGCCACACACCTGATTCGTAATTCTTGTTTGCGATACTTGCACCGGCACATCGCACTCCTAAAGGAGTGCCGTATTCATTCCGGTTCACGATCTATAAACATTTCACTCCTCCGGAGTGAAAACCTCACTGAGGAATCAACAACAACTTACCCGTCGTTTTCCTTCCTTCGAGATCACGATGCGCTTGAGCGGCCTCCGCTAATGGATATGTCTTATGTATCCGCAGCTTCAAATCGCCTTTAGCAATACTGCCAAGCACATCCGAAGCCCGCCACTCGAGCTCTTCTCGTGTCGCCGTGTAATGCGCAAGCGTCGGTCGAGTTATAAACAACGAGCCTTTCGTCGAGAGCTTGATTAGATCAAAAGGCGGAACCGCACCACTTGAACCGCCAAAGAGAACAAGGTAGCCGCGTGGCCGAAGCACTTCCAGATCTTTGTCGAACGTCGCCTTACCAACTCCGTCGTAAACAACATGAACGCCTTTGCCGTCAGTCAGTCGCTTCGTCTCGGCTTCAAAGTCCGCTTCAGTGTAAACGATGCATTCGTCTGCGCCGGCTTCAAGCGCAAGTTGTCTTTTTTCAGTTGTTCCTGCGGTTGCAATGACACGCGCGCCAATCTTCTTTGCCATCTGCACCAACAACAGGCCAACACCTCCGGCAGCGGCATGAATTAGTGCCGTCTCTCCGCTTTGCAACTGGTAGCCGCTGTGTAGGAGATAGTGAGCTGTCATGCCTTGTAACATCGCGGAGGCGGCTTGTTCGAACGTTAGCTCGTCAGGAATCTTCACCAACCGCGCGGCTGGTACGGCCGCATATTCAGCATAGCTACCGAGCGAGCTCGTATACGCGACGCGATCGCCCCGATTCAAGCCACTAACTTCCGAGCCGACTTCGTTAACGATGCCGGCACCTTCTTGCCCATTGATGAAAGGCAACGGAGCTGGATAGCGACCCTCCCGAAGATAGACGTCGATGAAGTTAACGCCAGCAGCTTTGATCTGAACTAATGCTTCGTTTGGTTTGGGAGTTGGAACGGCAACGTCGACAGGTTTGAGCACTTCTGGCCCACCAGGTTGGGAAACTTGAATTGCTTGCATGAGGGAATAGTACGGTCGTCGATGATTTTAGGGAAGTGCGCTCTTCACTCCGGAGGAGTGACATTTTTATAGCTAGGTGTTCTAAGGTAGTCTCCACTCCGGAGGAGTGAGATGTTGTGCCTGCGAGCACGCCACTCGTGAGAGGTAGCGGAGTCAGATCGTCAGAGATTTTTGGCCGCGTGCTAATTAATGGTCCTCGTCACATGTCACTCCTCCGGAGTTAGGATCCACGACAAAACTCGCATCTATAAACATCTCACTCCTCCGGAGCTAAGCGCCACAAATCACCACCCCATGCGTGAATTTCGGTGTCCGCTCCAATAATTCGTATCAGGTTCGACCAACGTTTGACACCGCACCTTCACCTCCCTACGATACGCCTGCACGCCTGGCCATCCTGAAAAGATCCAACCGAGCGAAAGGAGTTGCCGTGACTAAGAATAGAAGTGTTTTGTCCGTCTTTGCGTTATTTCTCACGATTGCTGTCGGCCAATCTGTGACTGCGCAGAAGGACGGAAATTCGAGCGTAGTGAAGATTCCATTCGAAGCCTACAAACTTCCGAATGGTCTGAACGTAATACTTTCAGTAGACAAAACAACTCCAACCGTCGCGGTCGACGTTTGGTATCACGTGGGTTCAAAGAACGAGATCCCGGGGCGTACCGGCTTTGCGCATCTCTTCGAGCACATGATGTTCACTGGTTCCGGTCATGTGCCTTATGGTTTGCATGACAAGTTGACTGAAGGTGTTGGCGGCAACAACAACGGCTCGACAACAAACGACCGCACAAACTACTACGAAAACGTTCCCTCGAATTACCTGGAATCGACACTCTGGATCGAAGCCGACCGCTTAGGTTTCCTGCTCGACACTCTCGACATTACAAAGCTCAACGCCCAACGCGACGTCGTCAAGAACGAGAGACGCCAAAGCTACGACAATCAGCCATACGGACGCGTCAGTGAGATTTTTTATGCGGCGATGTATCCGAAGGGACATCCGTACTCGTGGCCAGTCATCGGATCGATGACTGACTTAAGTGCCGCTTCAGAGGAAGATGTCAAAGCGTTCTTCCGTCAATATTACACGCCGAACAATGCGTTCCTCGCGATCGTTGGAGATTTTGATCCCACACAAGCGAAGGCGTGGATAACGAAGTACTTTGGCGATTTGCCAGCGGGTAAGACTGTCGACCGTCCGAATATTGCTTTGGCGAAACTGGATGCAAGTAAACGTCTGGTTTATGAAGATAGAGTTCAAGTACCTCGTCTCTATATTCAGTGGCCAAGTGTTGGCTCAAAAAATGCGGACGACATTCCGCTGTCAGTGATGAGTTCTATCCTCTCGGGATCTAGAACTGCGCGGCTGACAAAAGCTCTAGTCTACGATTCGCAAATCGCTTCGAATATCGCTGCTTTTGAGAACAGTAATGAAGACGTGGGCCAATTCCAGCTGGTTGTGATACCGCGGCCGGATCACACGCTCACTGAAATCGAAGATGCTGTCGATCAAGTCATCAAGAAGTTCATTGCGGAGGGACCAACCCAGGACGAACTCCAGCGAGCGAAAGCTGGTCTTGAGTTGGGTTTCCTTCGTGGACTCGAATCCAATCTCGGTAAGGCGAATCGGTTACTTGACGGCGCAGTCTTTCATGCTGACCCCGGCCATTTCAGCACCGACTATCAAAAGACACTGTCAGTGACAGCAGCCGACGTGAAGAGAGTTGCGGCGCAGTATTTAAGCGGTAACCGAATCGTTTTGAGTGTGGTGCCAAAGGGCAAGCGTGATCAGGCTTCCAAGGCGAGCGAAAGCGAAGCAGTGAGCCTGATCAGAACCGAAGGTGCAGGAGGTGGAAAATGAAACGACACAATCCAGTAACTGCGTTGTTTGTGACCGTTGTAATTCTCCTGGCAAGCGTTGCTTCACTGGCGCAGCAAACACTCGATCGCACAAAAGTTCCACCGCCGGGACCGAGTCCGGCTTTGCGTGTGCCCGATTGGACAAAGACTCAGTTGAGCAACGGCGCTACGCTCATCGTTTCTGAGCGTCACAACCTGCCCTTGATCTCATTCACGATTACGTTTGTTGGTGGTTCTAATCAGTTTGAGCCTGAAAGCAAACACGGTGTTGCGGCAATGACAAGTTCAATGCTGACTGAAGGCACGTCGTCCAAGACAGGCGATCAACTGTCAGATGCCCTCCAACTGCTCGGCACTAACGTTGGCGCTGCTGTGGGCGCCGAAGAAGGCTCGATCGGGTTTGTTTCAACCTCAAAAAATTTCGAACCGATACTAGCAATAGTTGCGGACATGATGTTGAACTCAACTTTTCCCGCCGATGCCCTGGAAAGACTGCGAGGGAGAACTCTTGTCAATCTTACTCAGGCTAAAGATCAACCAAACGTTATAGGCGCCCAGGTATTTGCAAAAGTTCTTTACGGAGCAGCTCATCCGTATGGCCAGCGTCCCACCGAAGCGTCCATCAAAGCGATCACGCGTGACGATGTGGTTACTTTTTCAAAAGCCTATTTTCAACCAGGACGGGCGATCATTACGGTAGTCGGCGACACCACAACTGCCAGGGCGAAGTCGTCGATTGAAAAAGGTCTCGCAGGATGGGGCAAGGCTGGAGATAAGCCGTCGTTTAATTATCCAAAGCTTCCGGAATTGCAAACATCAAAAATGTACCTGATTGACAAGCCGGGCGCTGCACAGTCTGTCGTATACATCGGTTTGCCAGGCCCCCCGCGCAACACTCCTGACTATTTTGCTCTGCAAGTGCTGAATACGATTCTGGGCGGTCAGTTTCAATCGCGATTGAACGCCAATATTCGCGAGCAAAAAGGCTACAGCTATGGTGTGGGCTCAGGGTTCGATTTTGGAAAAGGCCCGGGAGCGTTTCGTGCGTTTGGTGCAATCTTCTCCGCAAAGACTGATGCCGCGCTGATTGAGTTCATGAAGGAACTCAAAGGGGTTGAAGGTGACCGACCAATCACTGATGAAGAGTTGCAGACGGCCAAAGACAACTTGATTCAAGGACTGCCTGCGCGGTTTGCATCGGTCTCGGCGGTAAGCAGCTCGATAACGACGCTCGCAGTGCAGGGCTTGCCGGACGATTACTATCAAAACTACGAGAAGAATGTTTCGGCGATTACGAAGGACGACTTACTGCGCGTGGCAAAGCAGTACATCGACTTAGCTCATCTGGCGATCGTGATTGTGGGTGATCGAAGTGCTATCGAAGCTGCGCTGAAGGCGACTAATATCGCGCCGATCACGATTCTCGATATCGAAGGCA
The DNA here is from genome assembly GCA_036522415.1 of Pyrinomonadaceae bacterium. Taxonomy (GTDB): domain Bacteria; phylum Acidobacteriota; class Blastocatellia; order Pyrinomonadales; family Pyrinomonadaceae; genus PSRF01. The sequence goes on from DATDFV010000092.1 coordinate 30,593, forward strand.
ATCCGGTTGCGGCGGGAGGAACCGGAGCCACGAACCGGTAAAAGTAGGGCCGAATAGGGATCATCCGCAGATTACACAGCGCGGCTTAGGTCGCAACCAAACCATCCTGAAAGGATGAAAGTTAATAGCCGTGGGCGAGCGGCTTTGCGCGAAGCCCACGGAACTAATCGATCACACCATCCGACCCTGAAACGGTCGAACAGGGCTCATGGTCTGACCCTTTCAGGGTCTTCAATCTTTCCCTGTCATTCCCGTGGGCTTCGCGCAAAGCCGCTCGCCCACGGCTATTAACTTTGGTCCCTTCGGGACCAGAAATCTTACTCAAAAAACAAGAAGTTGTTGGTTTGCTACACAGATTTTGCTTGAAGCATTCGAATTTCGCTTTAACTCAGGCATAAAGAAAATCTGTGCAATCTGTGTAATCTGCGGACGATTTCTTAGATCCTCACCTCACCGGCATCGTAATCAAAAACTATTTGCATCAATCTTCGAGCGACGTTTTCCGGAACCAGCGATAACGCCGATTTACGTAATCCTAATGCGAAGATGTTTTGCCATTGACCGATTGCCCCATACAGACGCGAATATCGCGTGACGTCTTTGGTTCGACTCCGCCGCAATTCTTCATAGCGACGCAGCGTAAGCTCCTCAGCGCCGTACTTCTCGAAACACCTGGCGAGGATCATTGCGTCTTCAATGGCCATGCAACCTCCCTGGCCGAAATTTGGCGTCATCGGGTGAATAGCATCTCCGAGTAGAGTCACAGATTGTTGACCCCAAAGACGACTCGATGGCCGATCAAACGCACCCGTTTTGAGAATTGAACCAGAAGGTGTCGCCTCGATTAGTTGCAGAACTGGTCGATGCCACCCGTCGAATAGTCTCAACAATTCTCGCTGCGTGTCCTGAGTTTGCTTTGAAGAGATAGGTTCGCCCTGTTTCCAGGTCTTGCGATCGCCGCTGCGTTCCCAGGCAGTCGTGCTCGTGTTCGCAGCATTTGCTGCAGCCCACCAGCCTATTCTTCCCATTCCTACTGGCCCGATGCCAAAGCGTTTACCTTTGCCGTGGAGTTCGATTGCTGTCTCCTTTGGCAAACTCGCGGGTGCATTTTGGGCAATGCCGCGCCAAACCATGTAGCCTCGGTAATTGGGTGGCCCGTCGTTTAGAAATTTGGTGCGCACCGTGGAGTGAATTCCATCAGCACCGACGAGAACATCGGTCTCAATGGAGTTGCCGTTCGCAAAATGCACGACGATTTGATCGGCGGTTTGACTGTAATCAATGAACGAGTTGCCGAGCTGAATCGAGTTAGCAGGAAGCGCCTGGACAAGAATTTCCTGAAGATCTGCGCGATGTAACGCGACAGCAGCAGAGTTACCAATAATGTTTATGAGGGAAACGCGGTTTATTAATCGTCCATTTTGATCGAGCCACTCGACAGCTTTCATCTCGCCCGCTTTGTCGAGCAGATCATCTGCCAGCTTGAGCCGCTTAAGCACACGCATTGCGTTTGGCCAAATCGCAATGGCCGCACCAACGTCTAACAATGCCGGTGCTTGCTCGTAGACTTGTGGCTCAAAACCGAACTGTCGAAGGGCAATCGCTGTAGTTAGACCACCAATGCCTCCGCCCATGATTGCGATGCGAACCATTCGGCGGAGATTAAAGTGTGTCTTGAAAACTGGCAAGGAGAACTAGCAGCAAAAACATTGCAAATCCCCCACACGGCAGAAGCTGTGAAAATAATCAAAAACCTCGGTCCTGGGAGCGCAGGCGTCCC